>NZ_CAMTIA010000018.1 GCF_947072475.1 uncultured Deefgea sp. | reverse complement strand
CAAGAACGTTCACCCATCTAAAGTTGTTTCTTTAGGTGATGAAGTTGAAGTGATGATCTTGGATATCGACGAAGACAAACGTCGTATCAGCCTCGGCATGAAACAATGCATGGCTAATCCATGGGATGATTTCGCAGAAAACTTCAAGAAAGGCGACAAACTCAAAGGCGCGATCAAATCGATCACTGACTTCGGTGTGTTTGTTGGCTTGGCTGGCGGTATCGACGGTCTGGTTCACTTGTCTGACTTGTCTTGGCACGTTGCTGGTGAAGAAGCAGTTCGCAACTTCAAGAAAGGCGACGAAGTTGAAGCAATGGTTCTTTCTATTGATGTTGAAAAAGAGCGCATCAGCCTCGGCATCAAACAAATGGAAGGTGATCCATTCAACAACTACGTTTCTACGTCTGACAAAGGCGCGATCGTTAAGGGCACTGTTAAATCACTCGACGCTAAAGGCGCAACAATTGCCTTGTCGGATGATGTAGAAGGCTACTTGCGCTCGACTGAAGTTTCGCGTGACCGTGTTGAAGATATCCGCACTGTTCTAAAAGAAGGCGACGAAGTTGAAGCTGTCATCATTAATGTTGACCGCAAAAACCGTTCGATCAACTTGTCGATCAAAGCGAAAGATCAAGCCGAGCAAAGCGAAGCAATGAGCAAAATTTCGGCAGCTGATGACAGTGCCGGCATGACGAGTCTTGGCGCATTGTTGAAAGCAAAATTGTCAGGCTCTGCTGAGTAAGGGTATTTGCTAGAATGACCAAATCAGAACTCATTGCGAAACTTGCTGCTCGTTATCCGCAGTTGGTAGCAAAAGACGCAGAGTTAGCCGTAAAAACGATACTTGATGCGATGGCACGCAGCCTTTCGCAAGGCCAACGTATCGAAATTCGTGGATTTGGCAGCTTTGACCTGAACTATCGCCCGCCAAGGACTGGACGAAATCCAAAGTCGGGCACCAAAGTGTCCGTTCCGGAAAAATTTGTTCCACACTTTAAAGCGGGCAAAGAATTACGAGAACGTGTTGATATTGATGCGTAATTCCTAATTCATTGCGACCTAAAAAAGGCGACACTTTCGAGTGTCGCCTTTTTGTTAGGTACTTAAACCAAAAAAACAAAGCGTAATTAAGCTACAATATCAAAAACTGGAGGTTTAATATAATGCGATATTTATTTTGGGCAGTTAAATTTACAGCCTTTGTTATGCTATTTGGTTTTGCAATGCATAATGCAAATCCAGTGACATTGAATTTTTTCTTTAATTATACTTGGCATGCGCCACTGGCATTGATTTTATTGGTTTTTTTTGTTTCTGGCGCTGCAATTGGTCTTTTAGCCAGCCTAGGTCAGGTTGTTCGGTTACGACGCGAGTTAGTTGCTTTGCGTAAAGAAAAACGCCAACCCATTAATGATATTGCTGCCGTAGCTCCTTCAGTTGCAATTGAACCTCCACGTGATGCCCTTTAATTTTTAAAGCGTTTATAAATGATTGAAATCCAATTCTGGTGGCTAGCCATCCTACCTATTTTCTTTGGTGCGGGTTGGTTGGCCGCTCGCGTCGACATTAAGCACGTTATTGCCGAAAGTCATTCTTTGCCGATCGCTTATTTCAAAGCGGTTAATCATTTATTAGCAGGAGAAATGAATAAAGCAATTGATATCTATATAGAGATAGCAAAGAATCATTCAGAAACAATTGAACTCCAAGTTACATTAGGGCAGTTATTTCGTCGTCGAGGGGAGCTTGAGCGTGCAATTCGCATGCACCAAAAAATATTATCTCGTCGCGATTTAAGTGCATCACAAAGACAGCAATCGCAACTTGATTTAGCGATTGATTTTATTAAATCTGGATTATTTGATCGGGCAGAAAAAATCCTACATGACTTATCAAATACAGATTCTGCGCGTTTAGCACGGATAGAATTATTAGCGATTTATCAGCAAGAGCATGAGTGGCAAAAAGCCATTGCAACAGCGGAGTTACTCCGAGATGAAAGTAATAGTTTTCAGCATGAAATTGCCCAATTTTATTGTGAACTGGCAACAGAAAGCTTAATTCGAAATCAAAATGAGAAAGCGATTAACGAGCTCAATCTTGCATTGAAAGAGCATCGACATAGCGCTCGTGCGCGCTTAATGTTGGGTGAAATTGCGCTATCAGAAGCGCGGCCAGATGATGCAATTGAGCATTGGCTTAAAATGCCAGCCCAAGATATTCATTATTTAGCGCTCGCAGCAAGACATCTTATTTCAGCCTATCACAGCAAAAATCAACTTGATGATGGCATTGCATTATTAATTCGCTATGTTCAGCAGTATCCAGAACTAGATGTCGTCGATCTGATCTATGAACAATTATTAGCGACTACAGGCATTGATGCTGCCTATGATTTTGTTCGCGAACGCTTGCGTGAACATCCAAGTATGCCTGGGCTAAAAAAATTATTAGATGCTCATTTGTTGGTCGCGCCTGCGGATCAAAAGTCTGAGCTGGAAGTCATCGGTAAGCTACTGCACGACAATACCCGTAGTTACAGCATGTATTACTGCAGTGAATGTGGTTTTAAAACCCGTCAATTTTTCTGGCATTGTCCGGGCTGCAACCAGTGGGAAACATATGCTCCCGTTCGAGGGAAAAGTCGTTCAGTGGTGTAATTGATGGCAGTAATACTTATTAGATATATAGCTTGATAGGAATAATTATGAATTTTGATCCACGCGTTATTGTCGCTCTCGATTTTTCAAGTGCTGCTGCAGCCTTAGCTTTTGCTGATCGCGTCAATCCAAGCTTATGCCGGCTAAAAGTCGGTAAAGAGTTGTTTACCGCATCGGGGCCAGCCTTGGTTGAGCAGCTGGTTGCTCGTGGGTTTGATGTATTTTTAGATTTGAAATTTCACGACATTCCACACACAGTAGCTCAGGCGTGTAAAGTTGCGGCAAGTTTGGGTGTATGGATGGTCAATGTACATGCATCTGGTGGTCGTAAAATGCTAGAAACGACAAAAGATGCACTTGAAGCGCTACCACATCGACCGCTGTTAATCGCCGTCACTGTTTTAACCAGCATGGGTGCAGAAGAATTGGCTGAAATGGGTTTGCCTGCGCCTGCAATACAAGTTGAACGACTGGCTAAGTTAGCACAATCATGTGGTCTAGATGGTGTGGTTTGTTCGGCACAAGAAGCCAGCCAACTAAAGCAAATTTGTGGCGCAGACTTTAAGCTTATTACGCCCGGCATACGTCCTGTGGGTAGTGATAGTAATGACCAAACACGGATCATGACACCAAAATCAGCGATGCAAGCTGGCTCAGATTATCTAGTCATTGGCCGACCAATCACCCAAAGTATCGATCCGATTTTAACTTTGCAGCAAATTAACGCAGAGTTGGTGTAAGTCATGCAAACGTTGATTGAACGAATTAAACATGCCAAGGTGCTCGTGGTTGGCGATGTAATGCTAGACCGTTACTGGTTTGGTGATGTCGAACGAATTTCACCAGAAGCACCAGTCCCTGTCGCTCGGATCACCAAAACGGATGAGCGTGCGGGGGGGGCGGCGAATGTTGCACGGAATGTGGTCGCATTAGGTGGAAAAGCAAAATTACTATCGGTCGTTGGGGATGATGAAGCGGGCACTAGCCTTGAGCGGCTACTTATTGCGCAAGGAGTTGAAACTATATTGCACCGGGATGCTGAAATCTCCACCACGGTAAAATTGCGGGTATTGGCCAGACAACAGCAATTACTCCGTATCGACTTTGAAAACACCCCTAGCCATGAAATTTTAGCGGCCAAACTCGATGATTTTAAAGCTTCATTACTTGACTGCGATGTGGTTATTTTGTCGGACTACGGCAAAGGCAGTTTGATCCATGTGCAACAAATGATTTTGGCCGCACGCGCGATGAATAAGCCGGTCTTAGTGGATCCCAAAGGGGATGAGTACGAGGCATATCGTGGCGCAACACTACTTACACCCAACCGTAGTGAATTCAAACAAGTTGCTGGTAAGTGGAGTAATGAAGCGGATTTAATCGACAAAGCGAATCAATTAAGAACGAAATTTAACTTAGATGCCTTGCTCGTGACGCGCAGTGAAGAGGGGATGACTTTATTTCGAGAGGGGCAAGTGGTGCATAAGCCAACCCAAGCGCGAGAGGTATTTGATGTTTCGGGTGCCGGTGACACGGTGATTGCTACGATGGGACTCATGTTGGCCGCAGGATTGGATTTACCTGAAGCTATGGATTGGTCAAATCGTGCGGCAGGGATTGTTGTTGCCAAATTAGGAACGGCCGTCGCGACGCACGCAGAGCTATTTAGCTAGTTATCTCTAGGTATTGCTTGCAATGCTTTAATCCTAAAGTGCTTGCAAGCAATACCTCTATTTAGTCCATCGTTTCTACCCGGTTTTTACCTGATTTTTTTGCGATATACATTGCTTGATCGGCGCGCTCAATCACCGCATCACGAGTATCTTCTGTATGAAACAGCGCCACGCCAGCACTAAAGGTAATCAATACCTTTTCATTGTTATGCGTAAAAAAGCGTCGAGTCAATTCACGCTGCACCCTTTGCATGACTTGCACCCCCGCCTCTAAATCCGTATCCGGCATCAGCACAATAAATTCTTCGCCACCATACCGAGCCACGCTATCGGTCGGGCGCACCAAATCTTTAACCACTTGGACTAAATGCACCAAGGCTCTATCGCCGACGGCATGGCCTTGTGTGTCATTGAGTTTTTTGAAATTGTCGATATCTAATAGTGCGATGCTCAAGGGAGAGGCATTACGCACTGCTCTGGCGGCCTCTACTTCGTAAGCCTCTTCTAAACCACGACGATTTAAAGCCCCGGTGAGTTGATCTGACCGCACTTTGTCGCTGAGCGAGCTGAGTTCTTGCTCCAATTCAATCACTCGACTGTGGGCTTCATCGGCTTGTTTTCGCGCATTAAATAAATCATCTCTTGAGCGCTGTACGTCCAATTGCATGCTTCGAGTATCCAGCAGCAGATCCTCCATGACATGCCGAATGCTGGTTAAATCATTTGCGGAGTCAATTTTTTCAGCATATTGATTGATTTTGTCGTGATATTTGTCGGTACTTTCTGACATCACACCCAGTCGATCAATAAAAGAAGTCAGCATGGTTTTGAGTACGGTCTGTGCTTCTACTAAACTGTGCTTTACCTGACTTTGTTTAAATAAAACTTCTTTAAGCCCCATTTCGGCATCATAAATCACCCGCATATCGAGAGGCTGGGCCATGATGTGCTGCACAACGGCAATTTGCCCTCGCACCCAATCATCATCAATGACAATTGACGCGATATTATCAGTCAGTAGCCTGAGCAAACCCATCAGCCCATCGCATAAACGTTGCTCATTATCGTTTTCTAATTCAAGTTTGAGCCAAAATTTTCTTAACCGAGGCAGCCATTTTTCCATGGATGCAGGATTATCTACCGCCTTGGCTTCTTGGGCGATGGCGCTGGTTTCGGCTTGTAAGTCTGGATTATGTAGCAAGCGTGCCGATAGTCCGAACTCTAAGGCTTGCGTAAATGCATCGCGCCATTCTTGCCAACGCATGTCCGGGTTGTCGGAACTGCTGCTGGCGGTATTTTCTACATTAGTAGCTGGTTCGATCATCGAGCCGATACCCGCAACGCCCGTTTCCGCCCAAGAGTTCACTAAGCCACTCAGTTTTTCATTCAAAACATTGCTGTCTTGTTTGAAATTGAGCAAGACTTTTTCAAGTGCATCTTTTTTTCGACTCGGCGTATAGCTTGGATTGCGTAAATCCCACTGTAAAATCAATTCACGAATCAAATCAGACCATGTTTTGGTCAGTTCGGTTTGGCCACTTTGGCTATTGATAATGCGAAATATTTGCTCTGGCAGCTCGCCCCATTTTTCGGTACTAATTGAGGTGCGAATTTGGTTGATTTGCCGACTTAACGCCGGGGATTGAATCGGTAGCGCCTCAAATGCAGCGACTAACTCTTTAAGTCCTGGGTGTAGGCGAGCATCGTCTGGGGTTTGCGCTATTTCGTGATAAATCGCTTCGTAGTGATCTGGCGAAGGCAATATGCGCCGAACAGCCAGTTGCTTTAGCGTTTCACGGGCGATTTCAGTCGGATTGGTGAGCTTGGTCATTGGTCGATTCTAGCCGCGAGAGGTGAAGGCATTATAGTTGAGCGATTGTGATGCTCCACAACTTAAATAACAAAACGCCACGAAAATCGCGGCGTTTTGCATTTTAAGTAGCAAATCCCGCTTAAGACAGCAAACCTTTTGGCAAAGAGAAAATCACATTCTCCTCAATCCCATCCATTGCCACGACTGAATCCGCGCCAAAACTTTTGATTTTAGCGATGACCTGTTGTACTAAAACGTCGGGCGCTGAGGCACCAGCGGTAATGCCGACTTTCTTTTTTTGCTGAAACCAAGCGGCATTGAGTTCAGTTTCATTGTCCACCATATAGGCATCAATCCCCAAACTAGCGCCCACTTCACGCAAGCGATTCGAGTTTGAGCTATTGGGCGAGCCAACCACAATTAAAATATCCACATCACGCGCCAGTTGTTTGACTGCATCTTGGCGGTTTTGTGTTGCATAGCAAATATCGTCTTTTTTAGGGCCGACGATATCCGCAAAACGTGTGCGCAATGCTGCAATCACCACTTGAGCATCATCCACCGACAAAGTGGTTTGCGTCACATAGGCCAACTTGCTGGCATCGTTCACTTGTAAATGAGCCACGTCGCCAGGTTCTTCGACTAAATACATCCCCGATTGGGCTTGGCCCATTGTCCCTTCCACTTCTGGGTGGCCTTTATGGCCAATCATCACGATTTCAAAACCTTGCTCGCGCAAACGTTTGACTTCCAAATGCACTTTGGTCACTAAAGGGCAGGTGGCATCATAAATAGTTAAACCGCGCTCAGCCGCTTCAGCGCGCACCGCTTGCGAAACGCCATGCGCGGAAAAAATAAGCGTGTTGCCACTCGGTACATCGCATAAATCTTCAATAAAAATCGCGCCTTTGGCTTTTAGATCTTCAATCACAAATTTATTGTGCACCACCTCATGGCGCACATAAATCGGTGCACCATATTTCTCTAAGGCTTTTTCAACAATGGCAATCGCACGATCAACGCCAGCGCAAAAACCACGTGGCTGCGCCAAAATGATATTCATACTCATAAGGTTTTCTCAGGTTTTTTAAAGCTATCAATCACCATTAAGACTGCACCGATGCAGATTGCAGCGTCTGCGAGATTAAATGCGGGGTAATACCACTGGTTTTTCCAATGAAATAGCAAAAAATCAATCACATGACCAAACACCATACGGTCAATGGCATTGCCTAAAGCGCCGCCCAAAATTAAAGCCAAGGCCAGCGCATAGCGGGTTTCAGCATGATGTTTTTTGATTAAAAAAACCAAAACCACCGACACAATGAGTGCTAAGCCGGTAAAAAAGTAGCGCTGCCAGCCGCCGGCATCCGCCAAAAATGAAAAAGCGGCACCGGGGTTATATCTCAGCGTTAAGTCAAAAAAGCCAGGAATCACCGTTAAAATTTCAGCGTACTGAAACGCCGCCTCGGCAGCATGTTTGGTGATTTGATCTAAAGATAAAACCACCAAAGCCAACAATATAAATTGCACAAAACGCTTAGGCATGTTGACGCGTCTCTCCGGCAGCATGCAAATTGCAATCGCAACGAGTACACAGCGTTGGATGTGCTGCAATCGTGCCTACGCTTGGATGGTAGTGCCAGCAACGCTCACATTTTTCTGCTGTTGCCGCAGCCACTTCAATCGCCGGGGTGCCGGGTAGGATGTGGGCTTGCGAGGTAATCATGATGAATTTCAGCTCATCGCCCAAAGATTCAAGCGCTTGAAATACTTCGCCTTGCGCATGAATGGTCACTTCCGCTTGTAAGCTCGAACCCAGAATGCCTTCAGCGCGCTGCAGTTCGATGTCTTTTTGTGCGCTGGCACGCACTTCACGAATCAAAGCAAACGCTGCTTGTAGCGTGTCGGCATCATGAATTTCTGGCAGTGCTAACCATTCACCCACAAAGACATTACCTTCGTTTTTCAGTACATCCCAAGCTTCATGAGCGGTAAATGACAAGATCGGTGAGAGCAAACGTACTAATGCTTGTGTGATATACCACAGGGTGGTTTGTGCTGAACGGCGGCCATGTGAGCCGGCTGCCATCGTATACAGTCGATCTTTAATAATATCGAGGTAGAAAGCACCCAATTCATCGGCGCAATAGCGATGAATTTCTTGCACACCCAGATGGAACTCATACTTGTCATAAAACGCCGTTAAGTTGTGCTGGAATTTGGCCAACTCAACTAAAGCGTAACGATCTAATGTCAGTAGTTCACTGACTGGCAAACGATCTTGCGGTGTAAAGTCAGATAAATTAGCCAACAAGAAACGCAAGGTATTGCGAACACGGCGATATGAGTCGGTGGTGCGTTTTAAGATCTCATCTGAAATCGACACCTCACCGGAATAATCGGTACTCGCCGTCCACAGGCGCAACATATCGGCGCCCATTTGATTAATCACTTGCTGCGGTGCAACGACGTTACCTTTGGATTTTGACATTTTCATGCCTTTACCATCGACCACAAAACCATGCGTTAACAATTGTTTGTACGGCGCGTGCCCGACTGTGGCGCAAGCGGTTTTTAGCGACGATTGGAACCAACCTCGGTGCTGATCTGAACCCTCTAAATACAAATCGGCAGCAGGGCGATTTGCGTCGCCATGGTTGAGCTCTTCACGTTGCTCAATGACGGCAAAGTGCGTTGAGCCCGAGTCAAACCAAACATCGATGGTGTCTTTAAGTTTTTCATAATGCGCAGCATCATCACCCAGCAATTCGGTCGCATCGAGCTTAAACCAAGCTTCAATACCTTCTTGTTCAATGCGTTTGGCAACTTCTTCGAGCAACTCAGTCGAACGTGGATGCAGTTCGGCGGTTTCTTTATGAATAAAGAACGTCATCGGCACGCCCCACGTGCGTTGACGTGATACACACCAATCAGGGCTGTTTTTAATCATTGCCTCGAGGCGTGCTCGACCCCAAGCAGGGAAGAACTCGGTGGCATCGACCGCACGATTGGCTTTGTCGCGTAAGGTTTCATTGCCGACTTTTTTATCCATGCCAATAAACCATTGCGTCGTGGCACGGAAAATCAGCGGTGTTTTGTGACGCCAGCAATGCGGATAGCTATGTTCTAGTTTTTTGTTAGCCAGCAGAGCACCGCGCTCTTCCAGTAAGGCAACCACCTTCGGGTTGGCTTTCCAAACGGTTTCACCGGCAAAAAATTCCGCCGTAGAGATGTAACGACCATCGTTAGCCACCGGATTATCAACCGCTAATTTATATTTAAGACCGACTTGATAGTCTTCTAGTCCATGCGCTGGCGCAGTGTGCACTAAGCCGGTACCGGCATCCGCAGTTACATGCTCGCCGCAGATGATCGGTACTTGGCGGGCTAAGAATGGATGCTGTAATAACAAACCATTGAGCGCTTCACCTTTGGCTTGTGCAATCACTTCATTGGCATCAATGTCATAACGTTTTAATGCCGCTTCAGCCAACTCACGCACTAAGATCAGCAAGCCTTTTTCAGTGGCAATCAGATCGTAAGTGAATTCTGGGTGTACCGAAACCGCTTGATTGGCAGGCAAAGTCCAAGGCGTAGTGGTCCAAATCACCGCGCTCGCGGTTTGTTCGCCCACATTGACGCCACCAAAGGCAGCAGACAGGGCCGCCATATCGACCACTTGGAAGGCCACATCAATCGCTGCTGATACTTTGTCTTCATATTCAACTTCAGCTTCAGCCAAAGCCGAGCCACAGTCGACACACCAATGCACCGGCTTTTGGCCTTTAACCAAATAACCATTGTGATGAATTTTGCCCATTGTGCGCACAATGTCGGCTTCAGTTTTGAAATTCATCGTCAGGTATGGGTTTTCCCAATCGGCGAGTACGCCCAAACGAATAAAATCAACTTTTTGTCGTTCAATTTGAATGGCCGCATATTCACGGCACAATTCGCGAATAAACGAGCTTGGTAAATGGATTTCTTTTTCATCCAAGCCATTGGCTTTACGATACGCCACAATTTGCGCGTGAATTGCCGGATTGGCTTTAATGGCATCTTTGTCGGACTTTACCAATTTTTCAATTTGATGCTCAATTGGCATGCCATGACAATCCCAGCCGGGGACGTAAGGCGTATCAAAACCGCTGAGTGATTTAGACTTTAAAATAATATCTTTTAAGATTTTATTCATTGCATGGCCAATATGAATGTCGCCATTGGCGTAAGGCGGGCCATCATGCAAAATAAATTTCGGGCGATTTTGTTCTTTGGCCACTAAACGCAGTTGCTGGTAGATCTTGGCATCTTGCCATTGCTTTAAAAAGCCGGGTTCGCGTTTAGCTAAATCGCCACGCATTGGAAACGGCGTATCCAATAAATTAACTGGATAT
This sequence comes from uncultured Deefgea sp., assembly GCF_947072475.1. Lineage (GTDB taxonomy): Bacteria > Pseudomonadota > Gammaproteobacteria > Burkholderiales > Chitinibacteraceae > Deefgea. Next base: position 46,774 of record NZ_CAMTIA010000018.1, on the reverse strand, counting down.
TTGTTAGCAGGTTTATTGCTCATAGTCGTCTCTTTGTACTCAATGGGTTAACGCGCGGCGAACCAAGCGCGGGCTTGATCGCAATCTTTTTGAATCTGCGCGATCAGCGTATCAAAATCAGGGTATTTTTCTTCGTCGCGCAATTTGGCAAGGAAGTTAACACGTAAATGCTGGCGATAAATATCGCGATCAAAGTCAAACAAATGGACTTCTAGTTTGGGTTTGATATCACCGCCATGAATCGTTGGCCGAAATCCAAGGCTGGCAACGCCTTGATAGGTGCGCTCTAAGCCTAAAACCTCAACGATAAAAATACCGAACAATGGCGGTTTATTGTGCTTGAGTTGGATATTGGCCGTTGGAAAACCAAATTCACGACCTAAACGATCGCCGCCCACCACTCGGCCCGCAATCGAATACGGTCGACCAAGCAGTTTGGCGGCATGCGCCATGTCTCCCGATTGGAGTGCCCGACGCACTGCGGTTGATGACACGCGTTCGCCATCTTGCCTAAGCGTTGGCAAGCTATAGGTCTCAAAGTCGTTCGACGCTGCGAGTAAATTAAAATCGCCGCTGCGTTTAGCGCCAAATTGAAAATCATCCCCCACTAACACCACTTGTGCATTGAGCTGTCGAGCAACGATACTGTCACGAAAGGTGAGGGCGTCGATACTGGCAAAGCCGCGATTAAAATGCTGCACAATCAGGTAATCAATCCCTGCTTCGCGCAGTAGCTCGATTTTTTCGCGCAAACTGGTTAAACGCGCCGGCGCAGCGTCCGGTGTAAATAATTCACGCGGATGCGGTTCGAACGTCATAACGGCGCTCACCAGATGGCGCGCTTGCGCCTCAGCTTTTAGCCGCGCCAACATGGCACTATGTCCACAATGCAGGCCGTCAAAATTGCCAATCGTGAGTGCAGAACGAGGAAGTGGGGTGTGCGGAGTGCCGCGTAATACATGCATTGAGCGTATCGTGGCCGCGCTAGGCGGCAAATCATCAAACCTAAGATTCTAACGCCTCGCGTGAAAATTGTCAGAATAACCTTTGGCTTACTGGCCCATCATCACGATTGCGCCTTGCTGCGCCGTACCGCTGATGATTTTGTTTTTATCCAGACGTACTCGCACTGGTTGCCCTTCAGCCGCCGCATTCATCGCAATACCCTCATTGGTGATCTCAATACCGTCTTGCCGATAAATGATTTTTACTTTTTGATTTTGCAACACAACCATCGAGGCCCGTAGTTGTTCTTGGCGCAGCGCTTGTCCCGCTGAAACCGGACTATTGAGTGTTCGCCCTAAAATCGACGTTGGGTCCAAAAACACCGAGCCCGGCAACACGCCAAGATCCCCTTGCTGCATCGCAATATCACCGACATCCAGGATTTGGTTGGCCGCTAAAGGTCGGGCCGCGACTGCGTAGCTGACGGCAATGCTAATTTTGGTTGGTAAATTAAAGCTCCAATTGGCGCCATCTACACATTTAACCCGCAGCATGGTATTACCCAGCAAGCGATAGCCCGCAGGCAGGCTGATCTCACGGCGCTCGCATGCCGCCAATTTGAGCCGCGCATCGACTGGGCGGACTTCAAACGAAGCCATGCCGGGGCTATTGGCTAATTCAGCATTGAGCCATTGATTGACTTCATGAGTAATGACTTTCAAATCTTGGCCGCTGGTAGCCGCAAAGAGCGGTGTAAGCAGACTCGAAAGCACCGTAAAACTAGAGATTAAAATTTTTCGCATTGGCAAATTATAGTCGCATCGTATGCCTTAGCCTACAATCGTCGTTTTCTTGGGATTGGGACGCGCCACATTATGCTAGAACTGTTGTTTGGAGTGACAACCCTGGTGGTTTTATTGGCGGGTATCTTGGTGGTGAGTCGCTTACATCAACTGGCAAACGCCCAGCGTGAGGTACTCGACACCTTAAGCCAAGATTTAGAGAGTAAGCATCGTGAGATGCTCAATGATTTGCATCAGGGCATGAGTAAACAAACCGAATCGATGCAGCAAGGACTCATTCAGCACGGTAGCTTACTTAATGAAACTGTCAATCGGACTAGCGAGCGCTTACGTGACAGCATGAGTGAGTCATTTGAGCGTTTGCGTAACGGCGTTAATCATGAAATGAAAGACAGCCGTGAAACGATTGTGCGAATGCAAACGGTGCAAAGTGAAGCACTGGCCACCTTGCGACTCACGCTGGTGGCCAGCCTTGGCGAGTCTCGTGAGCAAATGCTCAAGCAACTCAGTGATATTTCGGCGGCATTGCAAGGTAAACAAGATGCCTTACGCGAAGATATGCTGCTCAAATTGTCCACCATGCTGGCTGAACAATCCAAACGCGAAATGGAACAATTACAGGCGGCATTACTGCAATCGAGCCAAACACTGACCGCCAGCGTAGGAGAGCTCACCAAGGCGACCGATTTACGCTTGGCTGAGATTTCCGGCAAAGTCACTGAGCGCCTGGATGAAGGCTTTAAAAAAACCAATGAAACTTTTGCCAATGTGATGGCGCGCCTGGCCACCATTGATGAAGCGCAAAAGAAAATCGATGGCTTGACCACCAATGTAGTGAGCTTGCAAGAACTACTGGGTGACAAACGCTCGCGCGGCGCTTTTGGTGAGGTGCAACTGGATCATTTAGTCAGCAATGTCCTGCCGGCACAAACGTATGAGCTGCAAGCCACACTGCCGGGCGGTGTTCGAGTGGATTGCCTATTAAAACTACCCGAACCCACCGGCACCATTGCAGTGGATTCGAAATTTCCTTTAGAAAACTATCACCGAATGTTTGGTGGTGATATGGATAAGCTAACCGCAACCCGGTTTTTTAAAGCTGATGTTAAAAAACATGTGGATGACATTGCCAATAAATACATTATTCCGAATGTGACTGCCGACGGCGCAGTGATGTTTATTCCGGCAGAGGCGGTGTTTGCCGAAATTCACGCTTACCACCCCGAGTTAGTCGAGTATGCGATGAAGCGCCGGGTGTGGATTGTGTCGCCAACCACACTAATGGCGGTGCTCAATACGGCGCGCGCGGTGATTAAAGACGTTGAGACGCGCAAACAAGTGCACATCATCAAAGACGCGCTGGGCAAGCTGGGGCAAGAGTTTGGCCGTTTTGATAAACGGATGAAAAACCTCGCCACGCACATTCGTCAAGCCCATGAAGACGCGCTTGAAGTGAGCATTACCAGTGAAAAAATTTCCCGTCAGTTTGTCAATATTGAGCAAGTACGCCTTGAAGGCGAGGGCGCACCCGTGCTGGCTGCGGTTGAGGCGGAGTGAGTCATTGGGCGGTGGTTTCAAGAGAGAAAACGTCACAAATCATGCTTGGCGTGTTTCTTTCTTGATGAGAAATCGTTTTATTGGGGAATATCCCGAGGCGCATTGCTTGTTGAGCCCAAAAATTGCCAAGCACGCTTTATTTTGCCAGTAGCCGTTTAAATGCCACCTATTTATAAATCAAATGATATTTGATGGGTATATCCGTGTGGCGCTTAATATACAAAGTTTAGCTGTATATACCCCTAATATTAAGCTATATTTTTATGCGAAATTTTGCACTAAACCTATGCGCTATCTCTTTGATTCCATTCAAAGTGTTACTCGAAATTTTCATTCAGTTATAAATGTTTATCAGCGGGGCAATGCTGCACTGTAAATGTAGTCGGCCCAATTGGGCTACTGATTGGTTCACAGCACGCAGGACAACAGGTAAAATGATTCGGATTTGTTTTTGATCAAGTTTTCCTCCCCTTAAAATTCAAAAAAAGGTATCGCCGTGCTAGTAGCCTACCGTCAACATGTTGCTGAGCGTGCCGCGCAAGGCATTGCGCCATTGCCATTGTCTGTTCAGCAAACCGCCGATTTAATTGCTTTGCTACAAAACCCACCCGCAGGCGAAGAAGCCTTTTTGCTGGATTTGATTACACATCGGGTACCTGCAGGGGTGGATGACGCGGCCAAAATTAAAGCCGCTTTTTTAGCCGCGGTCGCACAAGGTCGCGACAGCTGTCGTTTAATTTCTCGCGCCAAAGCGACGCAATTGCTGGCCACCATGCTGGGCGGCTTTAACATCAAACCGCAAATTGATTTATTGGGCGACGCTGAAGTAGGCGAAATCGCCGCAGCAGGCCTAAAAAATACCTTGCTGATGTTCGACTACTTTCATGATGTTAAAGAACTCGCCGACGCCGGCAATGCCAACGCCCAATCGGTACTGCAATCATGGGCCGATGCCGAATGGTTCACTAGCCGTCCAGAAGTGCCGGCCAAAGTTACGGTGACGGTGTTTAAAGTCACCGGCGAAACCAATACCGATGATTTGTCGCCAGCGCCAGATGCTTGGTCGCGCCCAGACATCCCATTGCACGCCTTGGCGATGCTAAAAAACCCACGCGAAGGCATCAATCCTGACGTACCTGGCGCAGTGGGCCCCATGAAGCAATTGGTCGAGCTGCAAAAAAAAGGTCACCCTGTTGCCTATGTCGGTGATGTGGTCGGCACCGGCTCAAGCCGCAAATCAGCAACGAATTCGGTATTGTGGTGGACCGGTGATGACATTCCATTCGTGCCGAATAAGCGCTTTGGTGGTTATTGCATCGGCGGAAAAATCGCTCCGATTTTCTTCAACACCATGGAAGATGCCGGCGCGCTCCCGATCGAATTTGATGTCACGAATTTGAATATGGGCGACGTCATCACGATTTACCCCTTTGAAGGTAAAGTCGAAAAAGACGGCCAAGTCATCACCACTTTTGCGTTAAAAACCGACGTATTGCTCGATGAAGTTCGCGCCGGCGGCCGGATTAACTTGATTATTGGTCGTGGCTTAACGTCAAAAGCGCGTGAAGCATTAGGCTTGCCTGCGTCAACGATTTTCCGTTTGCCACAAGATCCAGCCGCGTCGAGCAAAGGCTTTACGCAAGCACAAAAAATGGTTGGCCGTGCCTGTGGTTTGCCCGAAGGTCAAGGCGTTCGCCCTGGCACTTACTGCGAACCAAAAATGACCTCAGTGGGCTCGCAAGACACCACCGGACCGATGACGCGTGACGAGCTAAAAGACTTAGCATGCTTGGGCTTCTCGGCCGATTTAGTGATGCAATCGTTCTGCCATACTGCGGCCTATCCAAAGCCCGTTGACGTTAAAACTCACCACACCTTGCCAGAATTTATTCGCAATCGCGGCGGCGTTTCATTGCGTCCGGGCGATGGTGTGATTCACTCTTGGCTTAACCGGATGTTGTTGCCTGATACCGTCGGTACGGGTGGCGATTCACATACCCGTTTCCCAATCGGTATTTCGTTCCCAGCGGGCTCGGGCTTGGTGGCGTTTGCGGCAGCAACTGGCGTGATGCCACTGGATATGCCTGAATCGATATTGGTTCGTTTTAAAGGCGAGTTGCAGCCGGGCATCACTTTGCGTGATCTGGTGAATGCGATTCCTTTGTACGCCATCAAAGCCGGTTTGTTGACCGTAGCAAAAGCCGGCAAGAAAAACATTTTCTCGGGTCGCATTCTTGAGATTGAAGGCTTGCCAAATCTGAAGGTTGAGCAAGCGTTTGAGTTGACGGATGCATCAGCAGAACGTTCTGCTGCCGGTTGTTCGGTTCGTCTGAACGAAGAACCCATTATCGAATACCTCAAATCCAACATCGTATTGCTTAAGTCGATGATTGCTAACGGCTATGGCGACGCAAAAACCTTGGCACGCCGTGTCGCGAGCATGGAAAGCTGGTTGGCTAATCCAAGCTTGATCGAGCCGGATGCTGATGCCGAGTATGCGGCGATCATCGAAATCGATTTGGCCGATGTGAAAGAGCCGATCTTGGCTTGCCCGAATGATCCGGATGATGTGAAGATTTTGTCTGAAGTGGCCGGCACCAAGATTGATGAAGTGTTTATCGGCTCTTGCATGACCAATATCGGTCACTTCCGCGCGGCAGGTAAATTGCTGGAAGGCAAGCGCGACTTGCCAACCAAACTGTGGATTGCACCACCGACCAAAATGGATGCAGAGCAGCTGACTGAAGAAGGCTACTACGGCACCTTTGGTGCGGCGGGTGCGCGCACTGAAATGCCAGGTTGCTCATTGTGCATGGGTAATCAAGCCCAAGTGCGCGAGGGGGCGACGGTGGTTTCAACCTCAACGCGTAATTTCCCAAATCGCTTAGGCAAAAACACCAATGTGTTTTTATCTTCTGCTGAATTGGCGGCGATTGCATCGCGTTTAGGTCGTATTCCAACCGTGGCTGAATACATGGCGGACGTGGCTATTTTGGCGCCAAAATCAGCTGAAGTTTATAAATACCTCAACTTCAATCAAATTGAGTCGTATCAAGCCGAGGCGGATCAAGTTAAGGTTTAATTAGCCCACACGCCAAAAGACCCGCATTGCGGGTCTTTTTTTTGCTAAGCGCTTCATTGCGCACTGTTTATTTCTTGCTTGGCGTTTGAATGTCGGGCAAAATTAGCGCCTTTTTTCGCATCAAACTCATGGGTTTGATTTTTTTCATTTGATGGCTTGCCCACCCATCGGGCGTCGGTAATCTTGACGAACAAAGTGGCAAGACCTTCTAGCCCAGGGGGTATTGGACATGTCCAATCTGGCTACAGTAACCACGCCACAAGAATCCAATGCTGCGCTTGATTTAACGACACCACTACCAGTGGCGGCCTATTTTGATGAAGCACTCTATCAGCAAGAAATCAAACAACTTTTCAATCCAGGTCCACGCTATATCGGCCATGCGCTGATGGTGCCTGCGGCGGGTGATTACCATGTTCTTGAGTCAAGTCAGGGTGCGCGTTATTTAAAACGTACCGATGAGGGCGTTAAACTGTTTTCCAATATTTGCCGCCATCGCCAAGCCACCATGCTGGAAGGTCGCGGCAATGCAGCACATACAGTTTGCCCTTTGCACCGCTGGACTTATGATCAGCACGGCCAATTATTAGGTGCGCCGCACTTTAGTGAAAAACCCTGCTTGCACTTACCCGAGACCGCGCTGCAATCATGGAATGGCCTGTTATTTGAGTCTGGGCGCGATATCGAACGCGATTTAAAAAATCTAGGCGTGCGTGAAGACCTGGATTTTTCACAGTATGTTTTTCATAGCGTGACCATTGACGAGTACCAAGGCAATTGGAAAACCTTTATCGAGGTGTATCTCGAAGACTATCACGTTGTGCCGTTTCATCCCGGCTTGGGGCGTTTTGTCGACTGCAATCAACTTAAGTGGGAATTTGGCGACTGGTACTCAGTACAAACCGTTGGCGTGCACCATGATTTGGCAAGGCCCGGCTCTAAGGTTTACCAAGATTGGCATCGTCAGGTTAAGCGGTATTCACAAGACAAAACACCCAAACATGGTGCAATTTGGCTAACTTATTACCCCAATATTACGGTTGAATGGTATCCGCATACCTTGGTGATTTCGACCATTATTCCGACTGGGCCGCGTAGTTACAAAAACGTCGTCGAGTTTTATTACCCAGAAGATGTTGCGTATTTTGAGCCTGAATTGATTGCAGCCGAGCAGGCGGCTTACGCAGAGACCGCGGTCGAAGATGTAGAAATTATCAATCGAATGGAAGCTGGGCGACAGGCGCTGTATGCACAAGGGCGCAATGAAGTCGGCCCTTATCAAAGCCCGATGGAAGATGGGATGCGACATTTTCATCAATTTTTACGGCGTGAGCTCGCTGGATATATACCAGCGCACGATACGAAATAAGCCCAAGGCTGCTTCGGCGGCCTTTGTTTTTATTCAACAGTATTTTGATTTTAGCTGCTGTATACTTTGGCAGCCTTTTAAAATCATTGCTTACATCGACATACCCAAGGATTTATGCAGCAAATAATTGCTTACTGTCGTGAATCGGGCTCATTTTGGATGCTGCTGGCCAGCCTCTCTTTTGCCATCATGGGTGTATTCGTTAAGCTGGGCTCAGCGCATTTTAGTACTGCGGAATTGGTTTTTTATCGCTGCGCCGCAGGGTTGATTTTTATTGCTTTAATGATTTTGCCGCAAGGCAAAACACTCAAAGTGAGCTATCTGGCATTTAAAATGCATCTGTCACGTAGTCTGGCTGGATTTATTGCGTTGATGCTGTATTTTTATGCGATTAGTCAGCTCACACTACCCATGGCAGTAACACTCAATTACACTTCTCCGCTGTTTTTTGTATTAATCACGATGATTCGTCAAAAGCAATGGCCGCATTGGCAATTATTAGGCAGTATTGCATTGGGATTTGTCGGCGTTGTCAGCTTATTACAGCCTACGATGGCTGCCGAGCAGTGGTTGGGTGGATTAATGGGGTTGTTGTCTGGCCTACTGGCAAGCGTGGCGTATATGAACGTCAGCGAGCTAGGGAAAATCGGCGAGCCAGAGTGGCGAACCGTATTTTACTTTTCATTGATTTCTACCTTGGGTGCTGGCTTTTTTATGCTACTACAAGCCGAACCATTACTTCGGCCCAGCGTGCACGATGGATTGATTGTTTTGGGTATGGGTAGCTGTGCCACACTCGCGCAATTAGCGATGACACGCGCTTATCGCAAAGGGCGCTCTTTGGTGATGGTTAGCTTGTCGTATTTAACGGTACTATTTTCTACCTTGCTCAGTTGGATGGTTTGGGGCGACGCCCCTACGTCACTCGCAATCGTCGCCATGCTGATGATTGTATTTGCAGGGATCGGCGCCAGATCAAGCCGAACTTCATCATAAAATCGTTGTTTTTTGCAAACTAAAAAGTACTTAATCCCCCGGCAAAGGGCGTCAAATATGCGTTTTTTAATCAGTAATGATGATGGGTATTTCTCTCCAGGGCTCGCAGCCTTAGCCATGTCTTTAGGTGGGCTGGGCGACACTTTTGTCTGCGCGCCGGAGCGCGATCGAAGTGGTTCAAGCAACTCACTGACACTAGATCGACCACTGTCGGTCAAGCAGTCTGCTGCTGGCTTTTTTTATATTAATGGCACGCCCACCGACTGCGTACACTTGGCCGCAACCGGCTTAATGCCTGAATTGCCGGACATGGTGGTTGCTGGCATTAATCACGGCCCGAATATGGGCGACGACACGATTTATTCTGGCACCGTCGCCGCAGCCACTGAAGGTTTTTTGCTGGGTATTCCTGCGATTGCAATTTCATTGGCATCCCATAATCCAGTGCATTTTGAAACTGCGGCACAAGTGGCCAATGATTTAGTGCAACGTTTTATTCGAAATCCATTTCGTGGCGCGGTATTACTCAATGTGAACGTCCCAGACGTCGCTTACGAGGCATTATCTGGCACCAAAATCACGCGATTAGGTCGACGTCATAAATCGGCCCCGGTCATCCGAGATGAAAACCCGCGCGGTGAGCCGATTTGGTGGGTTGGCCCCATTGGTAAAGTCGCCGATGCCAGCAGCGGCACTGACTTTGACGCTGTTGCGAATGGTTATGTATCGATTACACCGCTGTCTATTGACTTAACCGCCCATCAACAAATTGATTTTATGACTCAGTGGGTAAATGCATAATGCTGCAGCAAGGTAGTGGCATGACCTCCGTCCGCACCCGAACACGAATGATAGAGCGCCTTCGTGCTCAAGGCATTTGCAACGAAAGCATCCTCACCATCATGGGACAAATCCCGAGGCACGCTTTTGTCGATGAGGCCTTAGCACACAAAGCTTATGATGATTTCTCTTTGCCGATTGGCTTTGGCCAAACGATTTCTCAGCCCTATATCGTCGCCAGAATGTCAGAACTCATTTTTGCCGTGCCTGAGCACAATAAAGTACTGGAAATCGGCAGTGGTTGCGGTTATCAAACGGCCATTTTGGCTAAAATCTTCAAAACAGTGCATAGCATTGAGCGAATTGCTGGCCTAGTGCGTAATACCCGCGATCGACTTAATACGTTAGGCGTGCATAATGCGCGTTTGCGTCACGCCGATGGCAGTAACGGTCTGCCCGAACTTGGGCCATTTGACGCCATTATTATTACTGCCGCAGCCCCCATTGTGCCAGAGCACCTCATGGATCAGCTCAACATTGGGGGGCGTTTAGTGTTCCCCGTTGGCGATGTAGATCAAGAATTAAGAATGATTGAGCGACTCGACGCAGGTTTTACAGAAACTCGACTGGAAAAAGTTAAATTCGTCCCATTGCTATCCGGAATTTCGTAATCCATCGCCCAAATTTACCCCAACAAAAGGAGAACGCGCGTGAGTGCAATTCGATTTAGCGCTGTTTTTTCAACCCTCGTCTTATGCGCCTGCTCTAGCACGCCAAATCCACCCGCGCCGATTGTTGATCGCAGTCATACGCCAGTTGCTGTGCCAACTTCTGCCGTGACACCTAGCCCAAGCTCGATCAACACTTATACAGTCAAAGCGGGTGATGGTCTTTATCGCATCGCACTTGCAAATGGCGTTAGTTATAAAGATCTAGTCGCTTGGAATCAAATTGAAGACGTGAATGGCCTTAGAATTGGTCAGGTTTTGCGTCTTGGCCCGGCCAATTCGACCATCACCACATCGGGCGTAGAAATTAGACCGTTGCTCGCCGATGGCACGACGACCAGCACCTTAGCAAATCAACCGGCCACTACCCAGCAATACCCTCGTGCGATTAAAGCGCCTTATTCTAAGCAAACCGCAAGTAGCATTGCCGCACTCGCCGAAGGACAAGCTGTTGTTGCAAAACAACAAAATATTTCAAGCCCCAGCAAATCAACGAGCAGTAAACCAGCCAGTGCACCTGCGTCGGCCTCTAAGGCAGTAAACGTAGAGAAATCAGGCGCTACAGTGGACTTAAATTCGAGCGAGAGTAACACCATTAGCGGCATCTGGGCGCCGCCGACGGCAGGCAAAGTAAGCTCTAGCTTTACCCCAGAAAGCAAAGGCATTGATATCAAAGGACAAATGGGGCAATCTATAGTTGCATCAGGCAGCGGTAAGGTTGTTTACGCCGGCTCTGGATTAAAGGGCTATGGCAGAATGCTCATTATTCAGCATAGTGATGGTTTTCTGTCTGCCTATGCGCACAACAGCAAATTACTCGTCAAAGAAAATGATCTAGTAAAAAAAGGCGAAAAAATCGCCGAAATGGGGAATAGCGATAGCGATCAGGTCAAGCTGCACTTCGAATTACGTAAGTTTGGTAAGCCGGTCGATCCGAGCAACTACATCAAGTTGAATTAGAGGCTGTATGAGCGATCAAATCGATATTTTAGAAGAAGATCTTGCTGACGAAGATGATGAACTCATTGAGGCAGATTCCGATGATGCTGAAGTCGATACCGAAGCCAAAGAAGAAACAGACCGTTACACCGCCGAAAGCACGGGTGATGTAACGCAAATCTATCTCAACGAGATCGGGCAAAGTAAATTACTAACCCCTGACGAAGAACGCGCGCTATCACGCCGCGTGGTGCAGGGCGATTTTTCTGCGCGACAGAAAATGATCGAACACAACTTACGCTTGGTGGTGAATATCGCCAAGCATTACATCAACCGTGGCATGACTTTGCTGGACTTGATCGAGGAAGGCAATATTGGCTTGATGCATGCTTTAGAAAAATTCGATCCAGAGCGTGGATTTCGTTTCTCTACCTACGCAACATGGTGGATTCGCCAGAGTATCGAGCGTTCGATCATGAATCAATCCCGCACCATTCGACTGCCGGTGCATGTCATTAAAGAATTAAATGTTTATCTACGTGCGCAGCGACATCTTGAAGCCAGCTTAGGTCACGAACCCGCCATTGAAGATATCGCGCATTTAGTCGGCAAAAATGTCGAAGACGTCCGCCGTGTCATGAGTTTAAATGAACGTGTTGCCTCATTAGACGCGCCACTGGATATCGACCCCATGCTTTCGATCGGCGAATCGATCCCTGATGAGCAGCATGATGGGCCTGAAGCCATCTTGCAAAATGCCGAAGTCGAGCGTTACGTCAAAGAGTGGCTCAAGCAACTCAATGACAAGCAGCGGATGGTGATCGAGCGTCGCTATGGACTCAATGGCTATGAAATCTGTACCTTAGAAGATTTGGCCGCCAATCTTAACTTAACGCGAGAGCGTGTTCGGCAAATTCAAATCGAAGCACTCGATCAATTGCGCCGTATTTTGCGCCGCTATGGCGTAGCCCGTGACGTGGTTCTCTAAATCATCACTTCAAAGTCAGACCAAATCAAACCATCCAAGCCATACCCCACATTCAGTTCAGTTCAATAAAAAATCCCCGAACAGCAATGCTGAATCGGGGATTTTTATGCACAACAGACCAAATTAGATGCCGCGCAACAGCTCGTTAATTCCTACTTTTGAGCGTGTTTTGGCGTCGACTTTCTTCACAATTACCGCGCAATACAAGCTGTACTTACCATCGGCAGACGGTAAATTGCCCGAAACCACCACCGAACCCGCAGGGATGCGGCCATAAGTGACTTCGCCAGTTTCACGATCATAAATGCGCGTTGATTGCCCAATGTAAACGCCCATTGAAATGACCGAACCTTCTTCAACGATTACGCCTTCAACTACCTCTGAGCGCGCACCGATAAAGCAATTATCTTCGATAATAGTCGGGCCAGCTTGCAATGGCTCAAGCACACCACCAATACCTACGCCACCAGAAAGATGAACGTTTTTACCAATCTGCGCGCACGAACCCACCGTTGCCCAAGTATCCACCATGGTACCTTCGTCAACAAAAGCACCAATATTGACGTAAGACGGCATCAATACAACGTTTTTGCCAATGTAAGCGCCTTTGCGGGCAATGGCATTTGGCACCACACGAAAACCGCCAGCACGAAAATCTTCTTCGGTGTACTCGGCAAATTTACTCGGCACCTTATCAAAAAACTGCGTGCAACCACCGTCTAAAACCACGTTGTCGTTGATGCGAAATGAAAGCAAAACTGCTTTTTTAAGCCACTGATGGGTCAACCATTGGCCATCAATTTTTTCTGCCACACGAAGCTGGCCTTGATCTAAAGCGGCGATCACTTCATTGACTGCAACACGTAGATCAGTAGAGACATTGCTCGGCGTAATATCCGCACGGTTTTCGAATGCAGTTTCAATAATGGCTTGCAAATGATTCATCTTGAGTATTCCTCGGGTTGGCAGATCAATAGAAATATATCTTAAATTTACGCAACAAATGCCAGCAAGCGAAAGGCATCAGGGCGTAGATTGCTTTAATGTCTTACAGTAATTCACAATACGATTCGCCGCAGTTATGCACTCAGCTAGCGGGGCGACCAGTGCAATTCGAATGTAACCGAGCCCCGGATTCACGCCATGCGCTTCACGCGCCAAATAAGAGCCCGGCAAAACAGTTACATGCTGCTGCTCATATAAACCGGCAGCAAAAGCCTCATCATCCATTGGCACCTTAGCCCATAAGTAGAAGGCCGCATCCGGCAAGGTAAGGTCGAGTACGGTTTGCAAAACACCCGTTACAGCGGCAAATTTTTCGGCATACAGTTGACGATTTTCGATCACATGCGTTTCATCGCGCCACGCGGCGGCACTGGCGGCCATGACCATAGGACTCATGGCGCAGCCGTGATACGTTCGATACAGCAAGAATTTTGCCAGAATCTGCGCGTCGCCCGCAACAAAACCTGAGCGCATGCCGGGCACATTTGAGCGTTTGGATAATGAAGAAAAAACGACGAGCCGCGTGTAATCTCGGCCCAGTAGACGCGCGGCTTCAAGTCCGCCTAGCGGCTTGTTATCGCCAAAATAAATCTCTGAATAGCATTCGTCAGAGGCAATCACAAAACCATATTGATCGGACAAAGCAAACAAATCCCGCCAATCATTCAGCGATGCCACCGCACCGGTAGGATTACCTGGAGAGCACGTAAATGCCACCTGCGTTCGAGCCCAAACCGCCTCAGGAACACTACCCCAATCAGGCTGAAATCGCTGCGACGCCGTGCAATTGACAAACCAAGGTTCAGCGCCAGCCAATAATGCGGCGCCTTCGTAAATTTGATAAAACGGATTAGGCGACAACACCACCGGGCGCTCACGCGTAGGATCAATAACGGCCTGAACAAAAGCAAACAATGCCTCACGACTGCCATTGACCGGTAAAATCTCTGTCAGCGGATTGGGCGCAGCGATATCATATCGACGCGCAAGCCACTCACTGATACTGCTGCGCAAATCGTCTGAGCCCAAGGTCGCTGGGTAGCTCGACAGACCCGACAGATTGTCAATCAGCGCCGTTTTAATCAATTCTGGCGCGGCATGTTTAGGCTCACCAATCGACAAATTAATCGGCTTTAAATCCTGATTTGGCGTCAAAGCAGCAAAGCGTTGGCGTAATTTTTGGAAAGGGTAGGGCTGAAGTAAGTTTAGTCGCGGCGACATTGCGCGGCTCTTAGGCAGTTAGGGAAGACGGCAATTATAACCTCTTACGCCGCGCCTGCGCCACGCAAGAAGCAGTAAAAGCAAGGCTTAGCGCACTTTCTCTACAAAATCGCGCATAAATTTCTTTAGCTTGGGCTCGATAATTGCCCGACAATACGGCTGGTTCGAGTGCAAGCGATAATAATTATGGTGATCTACCTCGGCAGGCCAAAATTCAGCAGCCATCAGGACCTGCGTCACAATAGCGTCAGCACTTTGCTGTGCAAGCGCCGCAATTTTGTTTTCTGCTGTAATCAGTTGCTCTGGGCTGCTCGCAAAAATAGCCGATCGGTACTGGGTGCCGACATCATTACCTTGCCGATTAAGCGTGTGCGGGTCATGGATGGCAAAAAAGATGTCGAGCAATTGGGCGGCGGTAATCACACTCGAATCGAACACAATCTGCACCACCTCGGCATGACCAGTATGGCCCTCACAGACCTGCCCATATTCAGGCTGATCGACATACCCCCCCATATAACCCGAAACGACAGATTCAACACCGCGCACTTGCTGGAACACGGCTTCTAAACACCAAAAGCACCCGCCAGCCAAAGTGATTGTTTCACGCATAACCGCTCCTTATTGACGCGCCGTTCTCGCATTACTGGGTTGAGCGGCATTAAAATTGGTTCTAAATGGATTGATATCCAAACCGCCACGTCGCGTATAGCGGGCATAAACTGCCAATTTCAGCGGCGCGCAATCGCGCATAATATCAACAAAAATCCGCTCAACACACTGCTCGTGAAATTCGTTGTGATTGCGGAACGAGATTAAATAACGCAGCAAACTCTCACGATTAATTGCTGTGCCGGTGTATTGAATTTGTACACTCGCCCAATCGGGTTGACCTGTAACGAGGCAGTTAGACTTTAATAAATCCGAAGTCAGCGTCTCAGTTGTGGTCGCCTCAGTGTTTTCACAACGCAAAATACCGGATTTAGGCGAATACAGATCAACATCAATATCTAAATTATCAATATTGTAGCCACTGAGCTCGGCCATTTGCTGTTGTGCAAATAAGGCTGGCTCAGTCAACTTCACTTGAACGGTTGCGCCTACACCCGCCGAAATATCTTTTTGCAGCAACTCGCCCAGCTGAGCAAAGCCATCAACCTTGGTTTGATTGAAGCTATTTAAATACAATTTAAACGACTTGGATTCAATAATGTTTGGGCTATTGGCTGGGATATGAAAGCTTGCAATCGCCACCTGCGGCTTACCCTTGGTATTCAACCAAGAAAGCTCATAGGCATTCCAGATATCCACCCCAAAAAAAGGCAGATTTTCACTAACCCCAATTTCTAGCCGCTTTTGCTCGCGGGCAATAGGAAACAATAAACTAGGGTCATATTCTGTAATATATTCGCTCGTTTTTCCTAGCGGCGAAAACTCAACTTCACTCATTGCTTGGCATCCATAAATCGTTTAACGGCTATAACCGTGGGCAATAATCAACTGCATTTTATCGGTATTTACGCACCAAACCCACCATAACGCCAAAAATTTCCAAACTCGCCTCTGGGCGAATAATGCTGTAGTCGGCATTGTGCGGGATCAAGAAGTAACCCGACTTGTCTTTGCCTAGCTCTTTTAGTGTGTATTCGTTATCCACAATCGCCACGACAATATCACCAACCAAGGCGGCATGGCGCTTTTCGACCACGGCAATATCACCATCAAAAATGCCGGCTTCCATCATTGAGTCGCCTTTGATTTTCACCAAAATCGACGACGCCGGTCGTGGCATCAAAAACTCATCCAGCGAGATAGCTTCACTCATCGCATCATTGGCCGCTGCTGGCAAGCCAGCAGGTAAGTTAAAATCAGCCAATTCGCGCTCAAAAAAACGTTTAGTGGGCGCCAAGCGCTTATCTGGTGTGACCTCAATAAAGCCCGCCAACGTTAGGCGCTTAACCAGTGCGGACACTGCCGATTTTGAGGCCATGCCTAATAGTTCGCCAATGGCCGAGTACGAGGGGATGTTGCGGTAATCCGCGTAGTAGTCTTGCAGTTTGCCCAGATATTCTGCATCACGATTGGGGTTGGCCATCGGGCACCTCGTAGTTTCGATATATCCCTATAGCGTATTGAACGTTCGTTCTAATGTCAAGCCAGCAGGGCGTGTAACTAGCGTACACAAGCAGGGCGGCAGTCGATTACAATGGCACTTTATTTTATTGCTTGAGTTTGCCGTGCGGATTTTATTAGCGCCCATGGAAGGGCTGTTGGACTGCGTACTACGCGACGTTTTGACCCGTGCTGGCGGGGTCGATCTCTGCGTTACCGAGTTTGTTCGCGTTAGTGGTAGCGTACTGCCGCACCGCACCTTCCAAAGAATTGCCCCCGAACTCAACACTCGGAGTCATACCCACAATGGCGTACCGGTACGTGTACAACTTTTGGGCTCAGACGCGCAGTGCTTGGCACAGAATGCCGCCAAGCTGGCTGAGCTCAACCCCTTTGGTATTGATTTAAACTTTGGCTGCCCAGCCAAAACCGTCAACCGGCATCGCGGCGGGGCGATTTTACTCAAAGAGCCCGAAGTAATTTATCAGATTGTCAGCGCGGTTCGTCAAGCCACCCCGGGGCATATCCCGGTAACCGCCAAAATGCGCCTTGGCTATGAAGATACCTCCCAGGCGATTGATTGTGCTCAAGCGATTGCCAGTGCCGGTGCCGCCGAGGTAGTGGTTCACGCCCGCACAAAAACCGATGGCTATAAGCCACCTGCCTACTGGGAATGGATTGCAGAAATAAAATCAAATATCAGCATCCCGGTGGTGGCCAATGGCGAAATCTGGACTTTGGCCGATTTTAAACGTTGCCAACAAATCTCAGGCTGCGATGACATTATGTTGGGGCGCGGCATTGTTGCCAATCCAGGCCTGGCTTTAGAAGCCAAACTGGGGCGAGCACTCAGCTGGCCAGAGTTGCAACCGTTGTTTTTTGTGTTCTGGCAGCAAGTTTTAACGCATTGCTATCCAAAACATCAAGCGGGCAGGGTAAAGCAGTGGCATAACTATCTACGCAAACACTACCCCGAGGCAGAGACTTTATTCCAGCAAATTCGAACCTTGAATTTACCCGAAGAAATCGAACAAGCGTACCCAGCATTCGTGCGAGTTGCCGACTAAGTCTCCGGCAAAGTTTGAATTAACTGCTCTAAAGCTTCGATCTGCGTCATGCCATTAGCTTCGCAATAGCGCTTTAGGCGTTGATGTAAACTCGCGTCAATTTCAACTGAGAGCGCCTTAGGCAGCCGTTGATTGTGATCGCGCGTCGCGCGACCGACCTGCATCGAGCGCGAGCGGCGCTTGCGCTCGGCAGCACTCATCGGTTTGCCATGGATTGCTGGACGACCGCGCTTCTTTAATAAGGGGATTTCAGGGAGTTCAAGCGTATGCTGATCGCTAGGGTGCTTCATAGTGTGACATGTCGCGAATTTATGGCGCTCTATTATCCTGCAGAACGCGCATTCAGACAATAGGCAACGACCTTAGATTGGCTTTAAGCAAACAATTACCACCCACACTTAAAGCGCCGCGTGCGCAGTTAACGCATGACTTTTAAAACCACAAACTTGGCATTTTGCGCTACGACATGGACTCGACGAAATTGCTTTTTTAAATCCGCCTGATAATCCAAGTGGCGATTCGCAACCACCCACAATTCACTCTCGGCATGCATGCATCGCTTGGCTTGCGTAAACATACTGCTGGCGATGTCGGTGGTGATGGTGTTTTGCTGATGAAATGGTGGGTTAATCAAAATCAAATCAAACTGCTGGGCCACATCCACCAATCCATCACGATGCAAAATCTCTACCGCCGCCTGCGGGTAATTGGCCGCAAAACTGAGTTGCGCCGATTCAACCGCCACCTTTGATTCGTCATACAAATACAAAGCCGCATCAGGATGGCGCTGATGATAAGCCAAAGACAGTAAGCCATTACCGCAACCCACGTCGGCTACCGTTTTTGCCGAAGGTAACTGCGAAAAATGCTCGATAAAAAAACGTGACCCGATGTCCATTTTTTGCTCAGCAAAAACCCCAGCCACATTTTGCAATGTCAAACCAAGCTCAGGCACTGACTGACAGTAGGGCAGCATACGCTGCTGATTCGGCCGCAAATTAGCACGGTACATTCTGGCTTTGCGCTGTGTTGGAAGGTACTCAACATCATCACAATACTGCTTGATTAACGCCAAATGTCCATTACTCACGTGCTTTTGCATGCCCGAAAAATACACTTCGACGGGTGTCGTTACCCCACTAGCCAACTGAAGTAGCTGCGCCTCAAGCATGGACAGCGACTTGGGCAACTTCACCATGGCGCAAGTCACGCTTTGATCGACGTAATCAATCCAATCTGCGCGCGTATTTTGTTCGATCGCATGCCGTGAACACCACGAATCATTAATATGAAAGACGGCGGCAGCGCCACATTGAATTGCCATTGCATGCAAAGCGCCGAAACTATCATTGAGCAAAACAAACGTAGCGTCTTTGCGGATAAAACTGGCTAAATACGCATCTGCAGCATCCCAGGCCTGCAAATCTTTGGCATGTTTAACGGGATAGCGTTGCAAATTAAGCGCAGCAAACGGCGCAGAGGGCAGTAAATCAGCGGACATCAAATTTTCTTTATAAAGCTACAGATCGAGCGATCTTGTTCGAGGCGCAATTCTAACAGCTCAACACCAAACCCGCCGCATCGCCGCGCAATCGCAGGCCAACCCCTTGGCTGGCGGTGGCCACACTCGCGTATTTATGTAAGCCTATACTCAAATCAAACTCCTACAGGCCAGCCAAAGCATGAACTACACCGACGACAGAATGGGTAATGAGCCAGTCAAACCCAATCGAATCTTACCGATGGTTGTGTTTTTCTGCATATTGAGCGCTGCGCTTTTTGGCGCCTATCGCGCGGGCGTTTTACCGCATTACACTTTCTTAATCGACGACAATAAGATTGAGTTCATTCGTGACGACGTCAAATATTTGGCCGAGCAAGCGCAAAAGGGAGAAGCAATTGATGACGCCAACCGTAAAGTCATCGCCGCCAATCGCCAAGCCTTAAACGCTTATGCTGAAAATACACCAGACTCAGGCTCGACATTGGAAATTCAGCACGCGGATCCATCTGATCACACAATAGTGACCAACGGCTACCAGTCAGAAACAGCAAACTCAACTCAAATAGTGAAATGCCTTTCCGCCGAAGGCCGGGTTGTTTATCAAACCAGTCATTGTGTAGACAACGGCCTAACGCCGGTCAAGGTCTTAAGCCAACCTGAATTGCAGCATTCTAGAGCCGACGCATTCCAAACCAACGCAGTCAGCTCATCGCCAGAAACCTACAGCCCGGCGATTGCACGAATCAACAACGAATCCAAGCGCGACTCGCCGTACTGCAAAAACATTGAATCCGAACGTGAGCGCATCCGCGTGCAGCAACGAGTGAACTCAACCCAATATTTGCGCGACCAATACAATCGACTCAGCAAAATCTGGCATGACGATTGTTTTAATGCTTAATTTGCACGAGCAGGGGATTGAGTGAGCGAGACCTCGGGACATACCAACAAAGGAATACACGCCAAAACACAGCAAACCCAATACTGGCACCGGCTTGAGTCAATACAGTTATTTTACTTTACATAATGGTTCTTATGTACAGGACGCTAGCCAAAGTGGTGTACAAGCCAAAGCCTTGTATTTAAAGGCTTGTGGAAATATACCCATTAAATCAGCGGTGAAGTGGTATTAAAGCACAGTCTGTAAGAATTGGTAAAAACCCGTGAGCCATTGTGGACATAAATTGGGGTCGTGGCTCACCCATGAGCCAAAGTGGGGGTATTACTGCACACCCCCACATTTCGGAGTTCTTTTTGAGATTTGTGATTTTATACAGATTCTTTCTAAAACCTTTCTCGCTTGGTTTTGTAAGAATCAAAGACAAACAAGGAGGACTCAGACAGAGTTAAAACCGGTTTTTAGGGTGCGGTAATCATTTGCGAAGCGGTGAGGGCAGCGAACGCAGAGGGGCATTTTTGTTGCTTTACGTGGCGTTCTTTTTTTACAGGGTGGTGGTTGCTACTGGTCTCCGGCGAGACCAGCGCGGACAGATTCGTTTTTCATAGGCCGAACACCATGCAGTGCGGCCCTTTAAACGTCGTTAATTCTTCTTGGCTTCCAAATTCAAAAGCAACGTCAAAAGCAAAACCGTCGCGATCGCGGCGGCTTCGCCTTGCTGCGACAACTGCAATAAATTAGCCGGGCACGAAAATGACAATGTTGTGCCTGGCTAAATCAAAATCAATTAAATAAAACCTCAACAAGAGAATGACCTGTCGAAATGCAGTCTTGCTGCTGATACACAACAGAGCCAGCAGCCGTTTTGCATTTATAAATCTGGTTTGGGTTTGGGGCCTTAACTTCTTGAGCTGGCAAACCTTTAAATGAAAGCGTGGCATCCCGTTCAATATAAGTCTCTTCAGGGTGCGACGAGACAAATAAATCCTGAGGGTCATCAGCAACTACAGGAGCGGGCAGAGTGGCAGACAAATGCGCAGGGTCGTCACGAACAAGCTCAAGGGTGTTGCCTCGAACCATTATTGTGTAATGCGGCAATCGACCGGAAAAGTAAGCCCAAAGCAGCAACGAAGAACAGAGCAAGCAAACAACTAAAAGGGCGGGGATGAATTTAGAGCGAGGGGCAGGACGGTAAAGCGCCGAATCCATATCGTAGTTCATCTGCATCAACCTAAAAATAGATTGACGCAGTTTACGTAAATTTAAGCGACCAAGAAAAGGTTAATTAATAACCTTTCATACAATATTTATATTTCAGATCAGAGAGCCGCTTGTATTCGTCGCGCAGATATTGCGTAGATTTAGCCCGTTGCTGATTCTGGACGGACTCAATTTGCCGATTCACATCGCTGCAATATTGTGAATCACTAGCATGAGAAAAAGCAGCTAGGCCGCCAAGCATTAAACCAAAAATAAAATTGATAATCTTAAACACGGGATTGTCCTAAAGAGTCGTTTCGAGGGACTGGGGCAGCACTGGGCAAGCTACATACGACGAAAAACGGGTCAATGCCTTCATATTGCAGCTTAGCGACACAATCAGAAACATAGGTAACTTGATAACCGGCTTTAATCAATTCGTCGCTAGAAATTTGATTAATCGGGCGTTCATTTTGTGTAACTATAAAAGTCATTAAAGTACGCGCACCGGAGGTCATAACACCTTGCAAATGTAAATTAAGGCTTTTAAAAGGGTGGTCTTTGGGTTCGCTTGCTATCTCTGCTTCTGGCTTAGCAGGTTCTTCTGGTGACAACTCAGCAACGACAGAAGATGCGGACGGAACATAGGGCGGCGTAACATAAGTCAAATCGGGAGCCCTCCCCGCAAGCGGGGGCCCCTCCCCATCTGACTGAGTTACCGCCGTATCGTTTGAATACATGGCGTAAGCTTTATACCCAATAAACAGCAACGGCAGAACGATAAAAGCAATGGAGCCAATAAACCATTTTTTAAATGCTGGGTTAATATCTTTTGCGTCGGACTCAATCACCGCAGTGGCCGAAGCGGTATGACTTTTATAAAACTGAAAATACTTAGATTCATAATCACGTTCGCTAGTGCTCATAACTTCACCGCGAATGCCATCTTGTACTTTTCTGATGTAGCGATCTGACTTGCCAAAGGCCATCATCTTTTTAACGCGGTAGACCATTTGCACCATGTCGCGGATATCGCTATGAATCTTGCCATAAGCTTGAGTCACCAAAATAATATCAATCCCCGCGTGACGGTGTTCAGCAAAAAATTCTAGTACGTCTTTATCGCAACCGATACGCGGGAACATCTTGTGGCATTCATCAATGACAAATAAAGCGCCGCGACCAGTTTCAGGACAGCGCCAATCGTCCTCAAAATCAGCGCGAACAGCAAAGCAATGGCCTTTCTCTGCTTTGGTTTTAGTACGAATTTCTAAGAGCTTGCGAGATTCGGGCACCGCACCATAAAAAGCTTCAAGATTTAAAGGAAGGTTTGTAATGACTTTTCGGCCATCTTCTAGCGTTGGCAGAATATGAAAAGCCACGGCTTCATAACTCTTGCCGCCACCTGGCTGACCTAAAATCATGTTTAACATTTTTTAACCTTGTGGGAATGCTTCTTGAAACATGCAGTGACCAATATCTAAATCATCATGCTCTTCGAGTTGTTCTAAAATAAATTCAGCGGTTTCAAGGTCGCCTTCTTCACAGGCAATTTCTAAATCAGCCAACAATTCCATAGCCATAAAATAAATCCTTTATAAAATTAAGAACCAAGACGAGTAAACGGTATTAATTGAAGTGTGATCTTAATAATGATTGCACTTAAAATAATTGCCATTGCCGAATCCAAACCACAAAGACCAATAAAATTCATTACTTCGGGAGGAATCGTTACATATTGATTTGGATCGAGAAATTTAAAATCAATCTCAACATCTTTTAAAATGAAAATAAGCAAATCCAGCATTTGCTCAAAAGCCCATTTAGCAAAGTCGGTGCCGAGCAGCCAAAAACAAGCAAAAACAATCGTAGCCAATACGGCAATCCAGCCAGCAAACGCAACAAACTTTGCAAGAATGGCAACCAAAAACGGAATTAAAAGCGCTGCCATTTAATCACCAAATGATTTTGCGAGCTGTAAAGCAGGCGGTTAAGATAATGCAGGCTTTAATAAACAACCAAACGCGTGGATCTATTTCAAGATTAGAGCGACCGAGACCAAGGGCAGAAAAATCAATGGAATAACTCGGAATAGAGCCCCCTTTCTGAAAAGTAGGGAATGACTCGGTAATGCCTGCAATAAAACCCGTTTGCAATAAGGCGTCTTTTTTATCAGTCCAAATCTTGCCGAAAGAAACGTCTTTATATTTTGACTTATATATTGAATCTTGCTCAATATCGGCAAAGCCTGCGTTATCACCCGAAACGTCATTACCTTCTTCATCCTTGGCTTCGACTTTTTCGCCAGCCGTGCCGCCACCCGTCATGGGTTTATCTTGCTGACCGTCACCCGTCACGCCGCCGCCCGAAGGTTTCGAATCAGGATTGCCATTGCCGCCATCGGTAGGCTTGTCAGTAGAAGGAATGCCCCATTTATCACAATTATAAATGCAAAGCTTCCCATCATCTTTAGAGGGCTCAGTATCCGGCTTAGGGGCATTTTTTACACAAGAAGGGATTTCATTCACTGTGCCGAATGTAGAGCCAGAAGGGCAATCATTCTGTGATTGTGGTTTTGCTGATGTTTTGGGATCAGAAGGCTTTGTTCCTCCGGCAGAAGGTTCTTTGCTGTCGGACTCAGCACATTGTTGACCAGAATAAATTGCAGGAATTAATACGTATACTTGATGCGTACCCTCAAAACCAAAAGTTAAAGAGCCACCCTCACGAATCGGGCCGCCAGTCGCAACGGCTTTACATTCATTGATGCAAGAAGTGTAATTTAATTCTGAACGTTGTTTTTTCATGGCCTCTTTATCTAAGATAGTCGGGTCATGTTGAGTTAAACTTTCATCACGTGCGCCGTGAACCTGTGAATAAATATTACCAGCGGGCTGCTGAGCCTTTTCCAAACACTTATCATCAGGTGGGGCTTCAGAAGCTTTAATAGAAAAATTTGATATAGGGCCATTTAATAAAGAATTAGGCGGTGATTTTGAATTGCCCTTGGTATTTACTTGACAATAAGTAGTTTGACCAATTAAGGGTAATCGAGAAGGACAACTATCAGCAGAAATTACACAGTTATTTAATGATGTTCTACAGGCATCTAATGAAAAAGCAATATAATCAGAAACTTTAATGCTGCCAGAAAAGTAGGTATAAGATAAAGGTCTAGCCTGCGCTTGAGAAATATAAAAAGATGTAAAACAGAAAAATATACCAAGTAATAACTTCATTTTATAGACCCAACAAACACAAACGCACTAATAGCCCCGATTAGTGCAACGGAAGAATAAAAAAGGGCTACTAATGCGCTTGTAATCATGTCTAAACCTTAAGCTTTACGAACAGCGCGTTTAGACAGATCAATGCCTTTAAAGGCCATTGCAACGCCGACAATTAGAACGCCTGTTGCAATAACAAAAGCGGCAACGGTTGTAAGATCAACAGCGGCAAAAATATCACCAATACCACCAGCAGCAAAAGCTGGAGTAGCTAAAGCACCAAGAGCAACAACAGCGCCAAAACGTTTAGCTTGATTTAAAAATTTCATGATTATCTCTCCTAGAGATTAAAGTTTGCGGATAAGCTGAATTGCTACACCGATTACATAACCCATCGCCCAAAACGAGACGACAGAAGCAAAACCCCAAGCAAATACCAATGCAATTGTTTGCGGGTCTATTCCAATTAATACCCAATCAGCAGGGGTAAACGGGTCAACTGCTGAGGCATTCATAATTCATTCCTTAAATAACCGTTTTCAAACTATCCGAAATAGAAATAATCCATTTAATCTTTTTCGCTAACTCCTGAAACAATCCGGTACGCTTGGCACATACAATTTTTTGCCTAACGTTCCAGTTGCGGATGTAGCCTTCGCGAACTGTTGGGCGAGTTTCGTCAGTGATCTTGGTTACGGCATATAGCCAGACCCTGATTTCATCGTCGGTAATGGCGTCCAGTTCGGCTTGCGTGACTTCTTCACTCATGCAGCCTGTCTCATGTCATCCCATGAAGTCACAGCCGAGCCCAATTCAATCGTGCGACGACGGAACGGGATAATGTTTTGCGCGTGGAAGTCGGCATAAGTAAAGCCAGCTTCAAACATGATCGCCTTATGGCGGGTCAGTGTTGAGCGGCTCAATGTATCTTCGGCCTCTCGAAAGCCCATGGACTTAATCAGGCACCAAGTGCGATAAGCAGCAAGGCCAAGACCATCGGAAAAGCCCAATCGGTTAGCGGCTTCAATCAATGGCGTGCGGATGTCTTCCATTTCGGTAATCTCCATTTTGCCGATAACCTGACCAAAATAGTGCTGGTGCATTTGCTCTAATTCGTGCGGTTCATAATCGAACCAAGGCTTTGCTGAGCGTTCGCGCCAAAATTGGTTGGCCAGTGTGAGTTCTAGGCGTAGTAGTCGATTTGATAGCTCTAATTCTTCGTGCGAAGCTTGAGCCTCATTTTTTTTAACTTGCTTCTGTAGATGAGGGCCTTTGTGATACGCCTTCAGTTTGCGTAGGCTTGAATTTGCACCCCAATAAATCGTTTCGCTTTTGGTGTTAACTTGAAGTCGTCCGCCTTCAGACTGGCGAAGATAAGACAGCGCTTGCCGGACTTCAGCGGCAGAGCCTAAATCGTAATTTTGCGTAATGTCGGCGCGGGTTACGTCCCAAGATTCAAGGCGCGTAGGTAAAATACATTCGAGATGTTTTGCTGCAAACTTAATCATGTCCAGCGCACACTCTCGAATACATTCTTTGCCAAAAACGTTATTTAATTCAGATACACGGGCAGGGCTGCCGTAGATCCAAAGCGCATGCGGGGCAGGCTCAACAACCAGCCGATGACTATCCGAGCCAATCGACTCCCTGCTGATTTTTTCCCAAGTCACAACGCCGCGAAAAATCACCACACCGTCACCATTAACCACAGTGCGGTGATTCGCCGAGTACGTAGAAGTTGACGTGTCTAACGAACCATCAGAATGAACGAGCGTTTCGCCGTCCAACCAAGGCGAATCCAGCGGAATAGGGGTAATACACATCACCATTCCGTTTTGATTCTTCGCTCGGTCATAAACCGCTTGCGGTACAAGCGATCTATCGAGTTTGAGGGTTAGCCAATCAATCATTGTGTGACATGCCGCCTTAATTTTTAGCGTGAAGCTCGCCAGTAGATGGATTTGCAACTAACTTGTAATCAACAACAAGACTTTGCATTTTGCCGAACCGCAATTCGTGGCCAATTTCAAGCTCTAGCAATGCCGGCAATTTGAGCTGTGCCAGCTTCATTTTTTGCAGCAAAGATTGAACGCAATCTAAAGCTGTTTGCTCAAAACCAAAGCCCTCTTGTTTTGAGGTCGCATAATCAGCATCAGCCAGCGCCGTTTGCACAAAAATCTGGCTCATATCGAAAGGCTTGCCAGCTTTAGAAGTGCCATAGCCACGGCGTGCACCAGTTACCATCATTAGCATTTGAATTTTTTCCTTAAATTAATTTGGGTTGTGTGGCGAAAAATTGAGATTGAATCTCTTGTGCAATCGCTAAACCGTGGGTGTCATCTGGAAAGGCGTGAGAAACGCGAGAAGTAAAAGCGTCCACTGCATGGGAATAAATAGAGACAGGCTCATGAAAAATCATTGTCACCTGCAATAAATCTGGATTAACTGCACTTAAATTAAAACGCAATGAATTCAATTTGCCCTTTTCGTAAATCCGTAAAGAGCCGCCAGCTTGAGCAGTTACACAATTAGCAATGGCGCGGTGATTTGCCGCAGAAACAAAGGCGCGAAGTTCTGAAATCATTTGGCAGCCTCTTTTGATTGACGCTGATTCCAAAGATTAAGGGATTCTTCATTACTTAAATGAAAAGTGATCGTGGCCATTGAGCCATCAGCCAAAATTAAATGCAGCGAGCGGCAAGCGAAGGGCAGGCCGCAATCAAGAAATACATTGCATTCATCATCAGAATCCATACGCATTTCTTTAACTTTTCCGATAGTAAGCATGTTATTCATTAACATTTAAATTTTTCCTTGTGTGATACGTGCCATTAAAAGCTTCTGATCTAAATTGGAAAATCTGCTAGAAATAGCTAACACTTGTTAGCTATTGGGGCGACTATGTAACATCTGTTAGTCAATGTCAAGCACTGGATAGACGGTTAAACTAAACAAAACAAAAATCTAACACTGAGAATAAATATGGAAACAACGCAAACGCTGATGCAGAAGTGCAAAGCTGCACTAGGCATTGAAAGCGATTACGCATTAGCAAAGGCGTTGGAAACGTCAACCGCCGCAGTTAGTCACTACCGGACAGGAAAACGCCAGATGGACAACTGGTGCGCCTGCAAGGTGGCGACGATCTTGGGAATGAATCCAATGGAAGTAATCGCAATCTCAGAACTTGAGCGCGAGAAGAACGAAGCCAAAAGGAACTTCTGGCAAAATTTTTATAATGAGCACTTCAAAAAGCTGATTGTGGTGCTAGTGCTCATTGGCGGGATGTGGGGAACAATCGCCCCTCAAAGCTTACATGCAGTTGCCGAAAACGGTCTAAACCCGCTGATTTACGCTTCAAAAACCGTGCTCACAAGTGTGGGGGGTGTATTTTGGGGTGTTTTTGGCTGGATGGTTACTTTACTTTACATAATATACATTATGCGAACATCAGTAGCTACTCTGTTAAAAACATGACAAATATCAAATAACACCACTCAATTGCCGTTTACTCTAGCGACATAGAGATTCATGTCGTAACCACTTAGAGGTATTGCGCAATTAAGCCGTAGCCTACTAATGGCAAAACAGACATGACAATACTTTACTGCCTGGTAATTGAAATCAGTGCATAATTTACAGAAACACCAACACTCACTGAAATATACGGAGATCCTAATGACTGTTACTAATGTACAAGAACTTGATGCACTGGTCGCTCGGGTTAAAAAAGCGCAGCAATTGTTTGCCACTTATTCGCAAGAACAAGTCGATGAAATCTTCCGTGTTGCTGCCTTAGCCGCCGCCGATGCGCGCTTGCCATTGTCTAAAATGGCCGTTGCCGAAACCGGCATGGGGATTGTTGAAGACAAAGTCATCAAAAATCACTTTGCTTCTGAATACATCTACAATGCTTACAAAGACGAAAAGACTTGTGGTATTTTGTCTACCGATGATGCTTTCGGCACCATGACAATTGCCGAGCCAATCGGGATTATCTGTGGCATCGTACCAACGACCAATCCAACGTCTACCGCGATTTTCAAAGCTTTGATTTCTTTGAAAACTCGCAACGGTATCGTATTTAGCCCACATCCACGTGCTCGCAAATCAACTTGCGCTGCGGCACGCATCGTCCTAGAAGCGGCTGTTGCCGCTGGTGCGCCACGCGACATTATTGGCTGGATCGACGAGCCAACGGTTGAGTTGTCAAACCACTTAATGAAACACCCAGATTTGAACTTAATCTTGGCTACTGGCGGCCCAGGTATGGTTAAAGCGGCGTATAGCTCTGGCAAGCCTGCTATTGGTGTTGGTGCGGGCAATACCCCAGTGGTTATTGATGAAACTGCCGATATTAAACGCGCAGTCGCTTCAATCTTAATGTCAAAAACATTCGACAATGGCGTGGTTTGCGCTTCAGAACAGTCTGTCATCGTGGTGGATAGCATCTACGAGCAAGTTAAAGAGCGCTTTAACCAAAACGGCGGCTACATCTTAAGCAAAAAAGAAACCGAAGCGGTGCGTAAAGTCATCTTGGTGAATGGCGGCTTAAACGCCAATATCGTGGGTCAATCCGCAATCAAAATTGCCGATATGGCCGGTATTAAAGTACCGGTTTACACCAAAGTATTGATCGGTGAAGTAACTTCGGTTGGCGAAGAAGAAGAATTCGCTCACGAGAAGCTCTCCCCTACCTTGGCAATGTATCGCGCTAAAGACTTCTTTGATGCAGTAACTAAAGCCGAAGCCTTGGTCGCTTTGGGCGGCATTGGCCACACTTCGTCACTCTACACCGACCAAGATTTGCAAGCCGAACGCATCGCCTACTTTGGCGACAAAATGAAAACCGCGCGTATTTTGATCAACACCCCTTCTTCACAAGGCGGTATTGGTGACTTGTACAACTTTAAATTAGCGCCATCGCTCACTTTGGGTTGTGGTTCATGGGGCGGCAATTCGATTTCTGAAAACGTAGGCCCAAAACACTTACTCAACAAGAAAACTGTTGCGAAGCGAGCTGAAAATATGTTGTGGCACAAACTTCCAAAAAGCATTTACTTCCGTCGTGGTAGCTTGTCGATTGCGCTTAAAGAATTGGGCGGCAGCAAAAAACGCGCAGCGATCGTTACCGATCATTTCTTGTTCAATAACGGCATGTGTGACGAAACCATCCGCGTTCTAAAACAACAAGGCTTAGAAGTTGAAGTATTCCACGAAGTTGAAGCCGACCCAACCTTGGCCGTTGTTCGCAAAGGTGTGGCGATGCTCAACAACTTCAAACCGGATGTCATTATTGCGCTCGGTGGCGGCTCGCCAATGGATGCAGCAAAAATCATGTGGGTAATGTACGAGCACCCAGAAGTTCATTTTGAAGATTTGGCGCTGCGCTTTATGGACATCCGTAAACGCATCTACACCTTCCCAAAAATGGGCATTAAAGCTGAATTGATTGCCATCCCAACCACTTCAGGTACTGGCTCAGAAGTTACGCCATTTGCCGTGGTGACGGATGAAGTCACTGGCATGAAATACCCAATCGCCGATTACGAACTCACGCCAAACATGGCCATCATCGATTCAAACTTGGTCATGAACATGCCAAAATCGTTGACTGCTTTTGGTGGGATTGATGCGGTTACCCATGCACTTGAGGCGTATGTATCGGTATTGGCCAATGAGTTCTCTGATCCGCATGCTCTGCAAGCGCTCAAATTGCTCAAGCAATACCTGCCATCGTCATACATCAATGGCGCGAACGACCCTAAGGCACGTGAACAAGTTCACAATGCAGCAACGATCGCCGGCATGTCGTTTGCCAATGCATTCTTGGGTGTTTGTCACTCAATGGCGCATAAATTGGGTGCTGAATTCCATCTGGCGCACGGCTTAGCCAACGCCCTATTGATCAGCAACGTGATTCGTTACAATGCGGTGGACATTCCAACTAAACAAACTGCATTTAGCCAATACGATCGTCCACAAGCCAAGTGCCGTTATGCTGATATCGCTGAGCATTTGGGTCTGGCTGGCAAAAATGACGACCAAAAAATGGAAAGCTTGATTGCTTGGGTGGATGAACTCAAACAAGTATTGAACATTCCAATGTCGATCAAAGACGCCGGTGTTAATGAAGCTGACTTTATGGCCCGCGTTGACCGTATTGCCGAAGAAGCGTTTGATGACCAATGTACCGGTGCTAACCCACGCTTCCCATTGATTAGCGAACTTAAACAAGTGCTTATCGATAGCTACTACGGCCGTGCCTACAAAGAAACTTACGGCGTAGTCGCTGAAGTCAAAGCTAGCAAATAAGAAATAACTCGATTTAACCTTAAAAAGCCCGCAAAAGCGGGCTTTTTGCTGTCGGAGGATTGTACGTCCACATGGTAAACTGCCCACCCACACCAAAAAACCGGTCGCTTGTGCATGTATGAATTATTAATTGGCCTTCGCTACACCCGCGCTAAGCGGCGCAATGGCTTTATTTCGTTTATTTCTTTGGTTTCAATCCTGGGGATTGCCCTTGGCGTTGCGGCGCTGATTATTGTGTTGTCGGTCATGAATGGATTCCAAGAAGAAGTCCGTAATCGCATGCTCGGCATGACTTCGCACATTACGATTTCTAGCCCCGACAACAACCTACAAGACTGGCATGCCGCAGCACAAATCAGCGCGCAAAATCCGCAAGTTAAAGGCGCTGCGCCCTATGTGATGGGACAAGGCTTATTTACCAATGGCAGCCAAGTCAAAGGCGTCTTGGTACGCGGCATCAACCCCGAGCTTGAACCTAAAGTGAGCGAGTTAGCCGACAAAATCGTTAGCGGCCGACTAGATACCTTACAACAAGGGAAGTTTAATGTGGTATTAGGCTGGGCCTTAGCACAAGAGCTTGGCGTGGGCGTGGGCGACAAAGTCACCCTGATTACCCCGCAAGGACAAGTCACTCCCGCAGGCTTACTCCCGCGCATGCGGCAATTTACCGTTGGCGGCATTTTCAAAGCTGACTACTACCCTTACGACGCCAATCTGGCGATGATTCATCTGGTCGACGCACAAAAACTGTATCGCACTGGCGAAGCAGTGAGCGGCGTGCGCCTTAAAATCGACGATTTATTTAAAGCCCGCGAAGTCGCTCGAGAAATCAATCGCACATTACCTGAGCTGATTGTTGCTGATTGGAGCCAAGAAAACCCAACGTATTTTCGCGCAGTCGAAATCGAAAAACGCATGATGTTTATTATCTTGACGCTGATTGTCGCCGTTGCCGCGTTTAACCTCGTATCGACCTTGGTGATGCTGGTCACCGACAAACAAGCGGACATTGCCATCTTGCGAACACTGGGCGCGTCCCCTGCTTCGATTATGAAAATATTTTTGGTCAACGGTGCGATTTCGGGCTTTATTGGCACTGCGGCGGGCGTCGCCGGTGGGGTGTTGGTCGCCGCCAATATTGGCACCATCGTCCCCTTTATTGAAAAAATCATTGGCGCGCAGATTCTGTCGGCCGATGTGTACTTAATTACCGAGTTGCCATCCAAAATCATCGCCAACGATGTGATCAGCATCGGTGTTATTTCATTATTACTGGCGCTATTGGCAACGCTTTACCCAAGCTGGCGTGCATCGCGCGTTAATCCGGCGGAGGCACTACGCTATGAGTAAGCTTATTCTTTCAGCAAAAAACCTCAGCAAAACCTATCTGTCTGGCCAACTGCAAACGCCGGTATTAAGTGCGGTGAATTTCGAGCTCAGTCGCGGCGAAATCGTGGCGATTGTTGGCGCTTCGGGCTCGGGCAAATCCACCCTATTACACTGCCTTGGCGCGCTTGACTCACCCACCAGTGGCGAAGTTCGCCTACTAGAGCAAGATCCATTCTTGCTCAACGAAACCGAACGCGGTTTATTGCGCAACCATCAATTGGGCTTTGTGTATCAGTTTCACCATTTATTGCCCGAGTTTACCGCCGCCGAAAACGTAGCGATGCCGCTACTGATTCGCCGAATGAATAAAGCTGCCGCGCTAGCGCAAGCGCAAGCCATGCTCGACAAAGTCGGCCTTGGCCATCGTGGCCACCATAAGCCGAGCGAATTATCGGGTGGCGAGCGCCAACGCGCTGCCATTGCGCGGGCACTGGTCACCAATCCAGCCTGCGTGTTGGCGGATGAGCCGACCGGTAATTTGGATCGTAAAAACGCCGGCGTGGTATTTGACTTAATGCTGGAGCTAGCCCGAGATAGCGGCACCGGCTTTGTGATTGTGACGCATGACACCGATTTGGCCGCGCGCTGCGATCGCGCGCTGCGTTTAGATTTTGGGGTATTGAGCTAGCCATAGCTTAAAACATGCCCCAGCAGCACATACCCATTATTATTGTGATTAAGAAGGAAACCAAATGACTCAATTTAACCTATTGGCTGACTTAGAACAGCGCGGCCTGATCGCCCAACAAACTGATGCCGTCGCACTGGGCAAACTAATGGCAGAAAACAAAATCACTTTGTATTGTGGTTTTGACCCAACGGCAGACAGTCTGCACATCGGCAGTCTGGTGCCGATTTTGGTACTAAAGCGCTTTCAACAAGCCGGCCACAAGCCCATCGCCCTAGTTGGCGGCGCCACCGGCATGATTGGTGACCCATCATTTAAGGCGGCCGAGCGCAAACTCAATACGCTGGATGTAATTGAAGGCTGGGTCGGCAAAATCCGCGCCCAAGTGTCACCGTTTTTAAGCTTTGAAGGCGACAATGCCGCCATCATGGCCAACAACCATGACTGGTACGCCAAGATGGACATCTTGGCTTTCTTGCGCGATATCGGTAAGCATTTTTCCGTTAACAATATGATTAACAAAGAATCGGTAAAGCAACGCATTAACCGCGACGGCGACGGCATTTCGTTTACCGAATTCACTTACAGCCTGCTGCAGGGCTACGATTTTGTGGTGCTCAACGAGCAATACGGTTGCCAATTGCAAATCGGCGGCTCGGATCAATGGGGCAATATCACCGCCGGTACGGACTTAACTCGCCGCATGCGTCAGCAATCGGTGCATGGCTTGACCATGCCTTTGGTCACCAAGTCAGACGGCACCAAATTTGGCAAGACCGAAAGCGGCACCATTTGGCTAGATCGCAAAAAAACCTCACCGTACAAGTTCTACCAATTCTGGCTGTCGACGGCCGATGCCGACGTTTATAAATTCCTACGCTACTTCACTTTCTTGAGCGTGGATGACATCGCGGCGATTGAAGCGGCCGACTTGGCGTCCGGCAAAAAACCAGAAGGGCAGCGTATTTTGGCCGAGCAAGTGACTGAACTGGTGCACGGCAAAGACGCCGTCATCGCCGCCGAGCGCATTAGCCAATCGCTATTTGCTGAAGACCAAAACGGTTTGACCGAGCAAGATTTTGAACAGCTGGCGCTCGATGGCTTGCCAACATTCGAGCTAGCGCGGGACGCCAATGGCTTGATTGATGTCTTGGCATCGACTGAGCTCGCCACATCAAAAAGCCAAGCTCGTGGCTTCATCGAAAGCGGCGCAGCGATTGTCAATGGCGCGAAAATCACTGACTTAACCGCAACCATTACCGAGGCCGACTACAAATTCGGCCGCTACACCCTACTTCGTCGTGGCAAGAAAAACCATGCACTGGTGATTTGGCTGTAATTGCTGGGTATTGCCATGCAGGCGATATTTTACAAGCGCTACATGGCAATACATGACAATACAGATTGACTGCCTGATTACAAAGATGCGCAGTTTAAATGCGCGGATTTTGCGCTGAAGTCAGCGTGAGAATGAGCCTACCTTGGGTCTGTTGACGCTTGGTTTTTCGTCGCGGCTCACGCGCTATTCGCGGCGACTCAAGGCGTAATATTTTTGCTAGTTAGGGCGTGCAATGCTGTGCATTGCACGCCAGTGTTTATCTAAAATCAAGCTCATAAGTTTGAATCGCAAGCTCTAATTGCGCTGCCGTGCCTGTAGTTTTTGAGCAAAACACCGCCATTCGCCCCACTAGGCAATCTAACTCGGCAAATTCTGCAATCACTTCATATTCAGGTCGACCAACGTAGTCATCGACCACCAAAGTCCAGTTTGATTGCGCCGGTAAAGCTCGAATCGCTTTGAGTGCGCAGGCCGCACGAAATCGCCCGTCGATCAAAATCAAATCCGGCTGACGATGATTGCTGAGTGATTCAATTGGAAAATCAGAATATCGAGCAAATTGCGCTTGGCGCGCCCTGCCGATGCCGCGCCACAGCACCGGCTGACTCCACTCGCGACTAAAGCCAATTGGCCTCGGCAAATAAGCCTGCTTAGCAGGATTGAACCAGCCATCTGCAGTGATTTTTTGCAGAACTGCTTTAAGAAAAAACCGATCCGAGTCGATACACACAAAGGATTTATTTAGCTTGGCGGCCAAGTACGTCGAGCCACCCGAGCCAAACTCTAGATAATGCGTGGCGGCGATTAATTTTTGCTCAAACCATGCGCTGGATGCATCGCTATCAAAATGGGGTGAGCTGGGTACAGCGAAGCCAGTGATACGTTGGGTGTATAAAAATCGAATTAAATCAAGCATTGAGCGCCCTTTTCGGTACGGGACTTTGCGGTTCGGGATGATGGGCTGCGCCGCAAAAGGTGCGGCCCATCGACTGAGCTCGGGCTACTGAGCGACTGCGACTCACTCGCTCAGTCCATCGTCATTAAACAGCGTTGCGCCACACCTTAGTACAAAAACCGCCCCGTCATATCACCCAAGTTGGTTTCGGCCAAAATCTGTGCGATTTTTTCACGGGCTGGTTTGCGCGGGGCGTCTTTGCTTTGGCTGGCGATGATCAGCTCGTTTTTCATCGAGTGCTCCCAGCCGACCAGCTCGGTGACGGTGACTTGATAGCCGTTGGCTTGTAGCTGCAGACAGCGCAGTACATTGGTTAGCTGGCTGCCAAATTCGCGAGTATGGATGGGGTGACGCCACATTTCCGCCAGTGGCGTGCTGGCCAAGGCTTTGCTTTTGTGCTTGCGTAACACGCTGGCGACTTCGGCTTGGCAACAAGGCACCAGCACCATGTGACGGGCGTTTTTTTCTAGGCCGAACTTGATGGCGTCGTCGGTAGCGGTATCGCAAGCGTGTAGCGCCGTCACGATATCGATTTGTGCTGGCATTTCTTTGGCGCTGGCGGCGTCTTCAACCAACATATCCAAAAAAGTCATGCGCTCAAAACCACAGAGCGTGGCTAGTTCACGCGATTTTTGCACTAATTCAGCCCGAAACTCGGTGCCGTAAATATGCCCGGCCGGTTTATCTTTAAAAAACAAATCATAAATAATAAAGCCTAAGTAAGACTTACCCGCACCATGATCAACCAAGGTGACATTTTCATGGTCGGCCAGTGTGGATTTGAGCAAGGGCTCAATAAAGTTAAACAAGTGGTAAACCTGTTTGAGCTTACGTCGACTATCTTGGTTTAGTTTGCCATCGCGCGTGAGAATATGCAGTGCTTTTAACAGCTCAATCGATTGGCCGGCGCGAATTTCTGGAATGACGTTCATCTTAAATCCTATCTAAGTAATTCTTTGGGTATTGCGCTAGCAGCAAGGGTTTTTGCCCAGTTGCGTCAGATACATATCAACTCAGTTCAAGTGCCCGCGTGACTATTTACACTCGCAAGAAGTGCCAATGGCCGCAATGGGTTTCAATGCTACAGTAGCGAACTAAAAATTGACCTCATGGTCTATTTGGTGCTGTGGTTTTTTGGATTAAAAATCACCGTCAATCGCGACCCATTCTGGCTTGCGCCTTGTGGCGCAACACCGTGTTACTTCAATCATGATCGGCGTGTTTTAACCCGCATGCGGTTTGGATTAGGAATTTTATGCAACGGATTTTACCGCAATCATTCACCAAGGTGCGCGCCACTAGTGCGCTTTCGACGCAAGCATCTTGGCAAAAAAGACATTTAGCATGGTTGACAGCAGCCGTGTTTTTACCCCTTAGCTTGATGGTGACCGCCTACGGCGTGGTTGAATACGGCCCAAGCGAGCCGGTCAATGTGCGCCAAGTCACGCAACAACTAATTACTCCCAACATCATTTCAGTACAGAGCGATACGCCATTTTGGCGCGAAGAAATCATTCAGACCGGTGACGGGCTAGGCAAGTTATTCAACAAACTATCGATTAGCGACAGCCAAGCTTGGGATTTTATCCGCACCGACCCCGCCGCCCGCGTGCTGTATGAATTGTCGGCTGGCCGCTTAATTCGCGCCCAAACCACGCCCGACGGGCGCTTGGTGCAAATGAGTTATCTCAACAAAGCCGGTGAATTAATCCAAGTGATTCGAGATGGCGAGCAACTGCGCACTCAAATTGCACCGGCAGTGGCAGAGAAATATACGCAGCAAAAATCTGGCACCATCAGCAGCTCTTTTTACGGGGCGACCGATGCCATTGGCTTGCCCGATGAAATTGCGCAGCAACTGATTGAGGCTTTCGATCAAAAAGTTGACTTTCACAACAACCTGAAAGCTGGCGATCATTTTTCGGTCATTTATGAGGTTGAAAAAAGCGGCGGCGAAGATTTACGCACCGGTCGAATTTTAGCCGCGCAATTTACCAATAACGGCCAAACGCACGAGGTCTTTTGGTTTGCGGGCGCGGGCATTGAAGGCGCTTATTTTGATCAAAATGGCGAAACTTCGGGACAAAGTTTTTTAGCCAACCCAGTCAAGTTTTCTCGTATTAGCTCAGGATTCTCCCGTCGCTTTCATCCAGTATTATTTAAATGGAAGTCGCACAAAGGCGTTGATTACGCCGCGCCGACAGGTACCCCGGTGTATAGCGCGGCCGATGGTGTAGTGAGTCGAGTCACACAAGACGGTGGTTACGGCAAGTTTATTGAAATCAAGCATGGCGACCAATACAGTACGCTGTACGCGCATTTATCGGCTTTTGCCAAAGGTTTAAAAGCCGGACAAAGCATTAAAAAAGGCGACGTAATTGGCGCAGTGGGCCGCACTGGCCGCGTAACGGGGCCGCATTTGCATTATGAATTCAAGGTCAAAGGCACGCAGGTCAATCCATTAACCTTAAAACTACCCAATAGCAAACCCCTCAATGCCACGCAATTGGCCCAATTTAAACCGCATGTCTTGCGCACAAAGCAACAACTGGCGCTACTGAGCAAGGTAGAATTGGCCAAATTGGATTAATTGACAGGAAATAGCAATGGCGCAGCGTCACCTTTACATTGGGCTTATGACAGGAACCAGCTTGGACGGCATTGATGCCGTCTTAGTGGATATGGCGTCCAGCCCACCGCAACTGTTGGCTAGTTTGGGTGCGCCATTGCCCTCGGCACTGCGGGCGCAATTATTGCAATTGCAAAGTCCTGCGCACGATGAAATTCATTTGGCGCAACTGGCCGCCAACGCGCACAGCTTAGCGTGTGCCGAGGTGGTCAAAGCTTTACTGCAAACTACACCGTACCAAGCCAGTGACATTCGGGCGATTGGCAATCACGGACAAACCATTCGTCATCGACCCGAGTTGGGGTATACGCTACAAATCGGCAACCATGCTTTGCTGGCGGAACATACTGGCATCACCGTGGTCGGTGATTTTCGATCTCGCGATGTCGCTGCGGGCGGGCAAGGTGCGCCGTTGGTGCCGGCTTTTCATCACGCTTTATTTGCCAGTCCAGACCACAATCGAGTGATCCTCAATATTGGTGGCATTGCCAATTTAAGTTGGCTAGGTCCAAACCAGCACATCACTGGCTTTGATAGTGGCCCGGGCAATGTATTAATGGATTTGTGGATTCATCAGCATGGCGGCGCGCATTACGATGCCGATGGTGCTTGGGCCGCCAGCGGTCAAATCTTGCCCGATTTACTGACGCGCATGCTTAACGAACCATTTTTTGCCCTTAGCGCGCCTAAAAGCACCGGCCGCGACTTATTTCATCAAGCCTGGTTGGGTCAGTATTTGGCAGGTCGAAACGACAAGCCTGCTGACGTGCAAGCGACTTTATGTGCATTGACCGCCAACAGCATCAGCCAAGCTATCTTAAGCCAAGGTCAGCCCGATGAAACATTGGTGTGTGGTGGCGGCGCGCACAATCAGCAACTAATGCGTTTACTGGCCGAGCAACTCCCCTGCCCGGTCAGCAGCACCGCCAGCGTTGGCATCCACCCCGATTGGGTTGAAGCTTTTGCTTTTGCATGGCTGGCCGAACGTTGCATTAACGGGCAGAGCGCCAATTTGCCAGCAGTCACCGGCGCGCAAGGCCCTCGTATTTTAGGGGCCATCTGGCCAAACTAAATTCAGCAAAATCAAAGCACTGACACCACCAATCAACTCAAATACACCACAGCCTATGAGCATTAAAATCGACAAATCGCTACACCCACAATTACAGCAAGCCATTCAACGCTATTGCCGAGAAGAGCTTGATGCCGATATTGGCGAGCTGCAAGCGACTTTGGTGCTGGATTTTGTACTGCGTGAAATTGGTCCACATATCTACAACCAAGCGATTCGCGACGCGCAGAATCATCTAGCGCAACAAGTGGAAACGCTCCCGGAGCACTGCTTTGAAATCGCCTCAGGATATTGGAACAAAAAAACCCAACGCTAATGGGTATATCAATCTAGCTTTTATTTAATAAAGGCTAGATCAAGATACCCCAATGCAACTCTTGATTTCAATCCATCAATTGTTGCTGCAAAAAAATCAAAGCCCGACTGAGCTCTTGCGCTGTTTCGAGCGCCGAATAACCATGCTGATGGCCACCCTGCGCTTTCTCAAAAAACAGCACCTGATGACCTTGATCAATCAGTTTTGCCGCCATTTTTCTCGCGTGCGCCGGATGCACTCGATCGTCATGACTGGCGCAAGTCAACAATACGGCGGGGTAACGCTGTAAGCTGGCGGGTGCGACCTGCTGGTATGGCGAATACGCCGCTAAAACAGCCCGCTCCTCAGTAACCGTTGGGTCGCCATATTCGGCCAACCAACTGGCGCCCGCCCCCAGCTCGGTATAGCGCAACATATCCAGCAACGGCGCTTCGCAAACAACGGCTTGAAATAATTCTGGACGTTGCGTCATGCAGGCCCCGACCAATAAGCCGCCATGACTACCGCCTTGAATCGCCAATCTGCGCGGGGCGGTCAATCCTTGTGCAATGAGGTCTTC
This sequence comes from uncultured Deefgea sp., assembly GCF_947072475.1. GTDB lineage: Bacteria > Pseudomonadota > Gammaproteobacteria > Burkholderiales > Chitinibacteraceae > Deefgea. The sequence continues at coordinate 7,151 of NZ_CAMTIA010000018.1, read as the reverse complement.
AGCGATGGTAATAAAGTCATCAAAACTCACTTGCCGCGCAGCGCCTTGCGCCACTTGATGCCAAGCTGGGCCAAACTCGCCGCCGCCGCGAATATTGGCCACGACAAACGCCCCGCCTTTAGCCAACCATTGCGGCCCCAGATGGTCAACGTAATACGGCAACAAAGATTGAGCAAATCCGCCGTAACCATACAGCAAGGTTGGCGTCTGCCCATTCAAGACGATGGACTGATGATGCACGACAAAATAAGGAATTGGCGTGCCGTCTTTGGCGCGGGCAAAGCGCTGTTGCTGCACGAAAGGCTGAGCATCAAATGCGGGGCATTGTTGGCGCAATAATTCTGGCGCTTGCGGGCGCATTAAGTCGTAACGATACAGCGAGGCTGGGTGTAAAAAATCGCTGTAGTTAAAATACAAAATATCAGTTTGCCAAGGCTGATCAACAAATTCGATCACGCCACCCTCAGGCAATAAATTGGGTTGCTGCTGCCACCCCCCTTGTTGCCAAACAAAGCCAAGCACCCGACTTTTAACGCAATCGAGCATCAGCACCACTAGGCCGTTAAATGTAGCCTCAATGGTTTGAATGCTTTGCTGTGCTGTTGGCGCAATGAGCAGCTTAATTCGCCCCAATTGCGCGGTTTTTGCATTGCACGCCACCGCCAACAATGCGCCAGCCGGGTAAACCTGCCCTTGTCGCGACCAATTGCTGGCTAATTTAACGATGAGATCACCATGGCTATACGCCAAAATTTCGCAACGCAAAGGCAGTGGCAAATGCTGCAATTGCAAGTCATCATCCAGGTGGTAATAGGCTTTTTGATCAAGGCTGTGCGCGGCTTCTATCACATCAAACACCGTGAGGTCGCCATCTAAAAAACGCCACGCCTGCGCCCTGAGCGCTGTTTCTGGCAGCACCACCAAATTGTCTGCGTCATCCCAAGCTTGCCCGCGCTGCAATAGCCACACTTCACACGGCAAGCCCGCTTGCGTCAGCTGACTCTCGTCCCAAGCTGGCGCAACAAAAACGCTATTGGCGTCGCGCCAATGGATGACATTTTTACCAAAGGGCAATTGAAAGCCGTTGGCAACAAAACCTTGCTGCTCAACATCGTACTCACGGCAAACATGCCCGTCTGAGCCGCTGATGCTCAAGCTAATGAGGCATAGATTGGCTTGTAAGATGCAATGCGAAATCCCTGCCAACTGCCATTCAACCCCTTCATGCGCCGCCAATTGGTCTAGGTCAAACACAATATGCCATTGCGGATCGGCACTTTGGTACGACGCCAATGTGGTTCGACGATAAACCCCGCGCGGTTGCGTGCTGCCTTGGTAAAAATGATACAGCCAGTCGCCATGCTGGGCAAAATATGGGATTTGTTGTTGGCTTTGACTCAACTGCAAGATTTGCTCAGTCATGACAGTAAATCTTGGATCGGCATCAATGGCCGCACGGCAGCGTTGATTTTGCGCCGCAATCCAGCTTTGCGCTTGATCGTGGTTTTCAAGAAAAACAAAAGGATCTGAGTGTGGCATAGGCAGCAACTTAACGAGAAGCGCGTCAATATACGCCAATGGCGCTAGCTTTCAACGCAAAAAAGCCACGAGCTAGCTCGTGGCTTTTTAAAGTGCCAATGAATTACTTGGCTTTGAAGGTGTACAGCACAGTTTTGCCTGCCTCAACCGAACCGCTCGCCACACTTTCTAGTGCTTGGAACTGATCGGCGTTGGACAAAATCACTGGACTAATGATCGACGCGGCGTGAGTGGCCAAGTAATCAAGGTCCAATTCCAAAACAGGATCGCCCGCTTTAACACGTGCGCCTTCCTGTGCGAGACGGGTAAAACCTTGCCCGCCTAACTTCACTGTTTCGATCCCAATATGCACGATCAATTCAGCGCCTGAGTCCGTCACCAAAGCAAAGGCGTGATTGGTATTAAAAATCTTGACCAATTCACCATCACAAGGCGCTACGACGATATTGCCGGTCGGGCGAATGGCAACACCTTCACCCACCGCTTTACTGGCAAATGCCGCATCAGGTACTGCTTCGATCGCAATCACTTCACCACTCATCGGTGCTAATAGGATCGTTTCATTGCGATTTACTACGGGTGCTACGCTCGCCGCTGCGGGTGCAGCAGCAGGCGCAACTTCCGTTACTTTTTTGTTGAAGACGCCAACTGAATCCGCAAAGCGTCAGCAATCAATTCAGCTTTAGGGCCAACAATGATTTGTACACTTTGTTTGTTCAATTTGATCACGCCACTGGCACCCAAGCTTTTTGCTGCCGCTTCGTTCACCAAATCAGCATCAACCACTGACAAACGCAAACGAGTGATACACGCATCAACGTTGGTCACATTGCTGGCACCGCCAACCACAGTCACATACGCCATGGCCAATTCGGCCGTGCTACCTGAAGCTGCGACAGCAGAAGCAGCTGCAGATTCTGGTGTTGCGATTTCTTCGATGATGTCGTCTTCACGACCTGGTGTTTTCAGATTCATGGCTGTGATCGCTGCGCGGAAAGCGAAGTAATACACTGCAAAGAAGACTGCGCCTTGAGCAATCAACATGAACCAGTCTTTGGCCAATGGATTGCGCGAAGACAAGACCATATCCACCAAACCGGCACTAAAGCCAAAACCAGAAATCCATTGCATGCTGGCGGCGATATAAACCGAGATACCGGTCAAGAACGCGTGCAATACATACAATACTGGGGCTACGAACATGAATGAGAATTCAAGCGGTTCAGTCACACCGGTAAAGAATGAAGCAAAACCAGCTGCGATCATGATGGATGCTACGCGGGCTTTGTTTTCAGGTTTTGCAGTGTGGTAAATCGCCAATGCAGCGCCTGGCAAGCCAAACATCATGATTGGGAAGAAACCCGCTTGGTAGATACCCGTCACACCGAGAACCGCCTTACCTTCAGCGATGGATTTAGCGCCACCCAAGAAGTTAGGGATATCGTTAATACCGGCAACGTCAAACCAAAATACTGAGTTCAGGGCGTGATGCAAGCCAACTGGAATCAATAAACGGTTAAAGAAGGCATAGATACCAGCGCCTGTCGGGCCCATATCTTTAATGCTCATCCCGAAGTTAACCAAGCCGTTGTAAATGACTGGCCAAACTGCCATCAAGACAAAGGCAACAACAATCATCGCAAACGAGGTAATGATTGGCACACAGCGGCGGCCACTAAAGAAGGCCAGCGTTTTGTGCAACTCAACTTGGCTAAAGCGGTTGTAAATTTCAGCCGCGATCACACCGGTCAAGATACCGACAAATTGGTTGTTGATTTTACCAAAGGCAGCTGGCACGTCTTGCAGTGCAATGCCTTGAATTTGCGATACCGCGCCTGGCGACAACAGTGTCGTCAATACGTAATAGCCCACCAAACCGGCCAGTGCCGCAGCACCGTCTTTATCTTTTGACATACCGTATGCAACACCGACTGCAAATAGAATCGACATATTGTCGATAATTGCAGCGCCGGCCTTGATCAAGAAGGCGGCAGTGGCACTGTCAGCACCCCAACCTGTTGGGTCAATCCAATAACCAATACCCATCATAATTGCAGCGGCTGGCAAAGTGGCCACCGGCACCATCAGCGCACGGCCGATTTTTTGTAAATAACCTAAAATATTCACGACGCATCCCCTTTTTTACATGTTCACCAAAATGGTGATCTGCACCTTTAACTGCATGCAGTGTTATTCGCTTGTAGAAGAAACAGCTGAACTTATTCATGCGCCGATGTATTTGCCACTCAAAAATTGACTGAAAAATACACCACACCGAGCCAACTGCAATCGAAAACTGAGTCTGCTTATGCCAATACGGCCTGACATTCGACGACTCGCCCTGCTCTTGATTCGGTGTAGATCGCATGAATGGTTTCGATCTTTGTCGATACTTTTTCCATAACAACCCAAACCCAAACACATTCTCTGCTACAAGTTTTGCCATATTGTTGAGTTTGCTCAACAAGCTCAATGGCATTTGCAACTTCTTTAACATTTGTTACAAATACTTACATACAAAGCAGTAAATTGCGGCAAATAAAATCCCATCCGCATCAAAAATACCAAGATTTCATGCTTTGAATGGAATAAGTCGGTTTCGTGAGTGAATTGCTTCGGTTAGAATGATCCCCTTTTGCTCACTGGTAAAATTTGCTCATGCTCACAGGAAGCCTAGTTGCATTAGTCACTCCGATGGATGCGGATGGTCAAATCAATTTTTCAGCGCTTAGAAAGCTGGTCGATTGGCATATTGAACAAGGCACTGACGGTTTGGTGGCCGTTGGCACCACAGGAGAATCACCCACGGTCTCAGTGGATGAACATATCGAGATTGTTAAAGTGGTCGTCGAGCAAGCGGCGGGCCGGGTCCCAGTCATTGCCGGCACCGGAGCGAATTCAACCCGCGAAGCCATTCACCTCTCGCAACGCGCGTTGTCAGTAGGTGCTAATTACGGCTTAAGTGTCGTCCCCTATTACAACAAACCATCGCAGCACGGGCTGTATCTTCACTTTAAAGCCATTGCAGAAAATACCGCTTTGCCGACCCTGCTGTATAACGTGCCAGGGCGCACCGTGTGTGACTTATCGAACGATACTGCACTGCAATTGGCTCAGTTACCTAATATCGTCGGCATTAAAGATGCGACCGGCAATATGGAACGCGCTGCTGACTTAATGCTGCGCGCGCCAAAAGATTTTGCTTTTTATAGCGGCGACGACGCATCAACCTTGCCGTTTATTTTGCTCGGTGGGCACGGCACCATTTCAGTGACTGCCAATGTGGCGCCTAAAGCCATGCATGAGCTGTGCGCGGCGGCATTAGTCGGCGACATTAAAACCGCCAAAGACATCAATGATCGCTTGCAAGGTCTACATAAACATTTATTTGTTGAAGCCAATCCAATCCCCGTCAAATGGGCGCTGGAAACAATGGGGCGAGTGCCAGAAGGGATTCGTTTGCCATTAACTCGCCTTACAGAGAGTGCTCAGGGTATAGTGCGCCAAGCGCTGATTCAGGCGGGTGCTTTATAACTTTGTGTCGTCCACCTATACGGATACAAACATGCAGCAAAAGAAATTAGCTTTATATCTATCAAGCGCATTCATGATTGGCAGCCTAATGGGCTGCTCTACCGATCAATTGCTAATGCAAAGCAAAGTTGATTATCGGGGTGGCAGCGACAATTTAGCCAAAAATTCACTCGAAGTGCCGCCGGATTTAACCGCGGTAAATGTGAATAACAACTACGTCGTACCGAAGAGCGCCGTGCTGGCCAATGAAGCGCAAACCCAAAAATCCAGTAGCGATACGGCTAGCGTTTTACCAACCTATGAAAACGCCAAAATCATGCAAGCCAATGGTGCACGCTGGTTAGTCGTCAAAGGAGACCCAGCTAAAGTTTGGCCAGAATTACGTGAATTTTGGCTTAGCCATGGCTTTTTGCTCACACAAGACAATGAGCAAACTGGCGTTATGGAGACCGACTGGCTAGAAAATCGTGCGGCTTTACCGGGCGACTTTGTGACCAACTTGTTACGTAAAGTGGCCGACGGTTTTATCTCGACTGGTGAGCTTGATCGCTACCGTACCCGCATTGAGCGTGGTATCGAGCCGGGCACGGTTGAAATCTACGTGACGCATCGTGGTATGCGTGAAGTGTTTGCCGATGGTTCAGAAGAAGCTAAAGTCTCGGCCGCTGGCGGCAGTGGCAAAACCATCTGGACACCACGACCATCTGATCCTGAGTTAGATGCTGAAATGCTTAAGTTGATGCTACAGCAATTTGGCATGAGCAAAGAGCAAGCGGCCACCGCGATGCAAACGGCGACGACGATTCCATCACGCGCCACGCTAAACTCAGCGGGCAATCAGTTGGAATTAAAAGACACGTATGATCGCGCTTGGCGCCGTGTGGGCTTGGCTTTTGATCGAATTGGCTACACCGTTGAAGATCGTAATCGCAACGACGGTACATTTATTGTGCAGCGCGCTGCCGCCAATATTTCGAAAGAAAAAGAAAGCGATTATTTAGGTAGCTTGGCATTTTGGCGCAGCAAAGAAAATCCAAAACAAACCCCAATGCAGCAATATCAAGTTCAACTCAAACAAGAGCTTGATCGCACGCGCATCATCGCCAAGCCTCTGAATGGTGGTGAAAGCGATGCCAATAGCAAACAAATCTTGCAAGATTTGCTACAGCAATTGAAATAAAGATTTCGGCGTGTTGGCAGTACGGGCGATTGTGCTCATGCTGCCAATACTTCACCGAAGAAAGCCGCATAAAAAAATCGACCCGAAGGTCGATTTTTTTATGCCTAAAACAAACTACTTCGCAGCGTGAGCTACAGTTTTTGCGCTAGTTTCTACCGCAGCAACCGTGGCATCAGTGAGGTTAGTCACAATGCGTTGGCTGGTTTTGTTGATGGCATCGTAAGCGCTAGTTGCGCTTTCAACCGCTTTTTTCATTGCAGCAACCGCTGGGCTGGCTGCTGGCGTTTGTGCCACAGCTTTGTCCAAAGTAGTCACTAGGTTTTTATTGAACTCAAGCACTTGCTCTTCAACCAATTTATTCAATTCAGCTTGCGTGCTGCTCGCGGCTTCATACACGGTGCGCGCAACGGCAATGCTTTTCTCAACATTCGGTTGCGCTAGGCCTTTTTGCAATTCAACCAAATCTTGGATTGACTTAACACCTGACAAAGCTTGTGCAGTTTTTGCGTTTTCAGTCAACAAATCACGTGCGATACCCATTTGCAACTGAAACAAACGCTCAGCACCACTTAAAGCGATGTTGGTTAAACGTAAAGATTTTTCTAATTGAGCTTGGCCAAGTTCAGCAAACTGTTGTTGAGCATTAAACATGTAGATTCTCCAAATGGTTAAATTGTGCACTGCATCAATTGACATTTTTAGCTTGCGGCCGATGAATGTCAAGTTTTATTTGTGCGGTGCAACATTAGCCACTGTGTTGTTTTTGTTTGATGGCCAATGCCGCTTGATTACGCAGCGTTTTTAACAAATTTAATTGCTCAGGCGTAATCACCAACGATTGGGCTTCACGTTTATCACCGTAAAATAAACCAATGGTTTTTTTATCCAACACCAAAGG
>NZ_CAMTIA010000017.1 GCF_947072475.1 uncultured Deefgea sp. | reverse complement strand
CGCCATATTCCCCCAGCATCAACTCACATCGATACACGCACCAGGGGCAGATCATGGACGAAGAACTCAGAAAGAAAGCACTTGAATATCACCGTTTCCCAAAACCGGGCAAGATTCAAGTCGTACCCACCAAAGGATTAGCCAGCCAACGCGACTTAGCTCTGGCCTACTCTCCTGGCGTGGCGGCCGCTTGCGATGCCATCGTTGCCGACCCCTCTGAAGCGCGCAATTTAACCGCGCGCGGCAATTTAGTCGCCGTGGTCACCAATGGCACTGCGGTTTTAGGCCTAGGCAATATTGGGCCTCTGGCTGGCAAACCGGTAATGGAAGGCAAAGGCGTTTTATTTAAAAAATTCGCCGGCATCGACGTTTTTGATATCGAAATCGACGAAAACGATCCCGACAAACTGATTGAAATCATTGCTTCACTGGAACCGACTTTTGGCGGTATCAACCTCGAAGACATTAAAGCGCCCGAGTGTTTTTATGTAGAAAAAAAACTTCGCGAGCGAATGAATATTCCGGTATTTCATGATGACCAGCATGGCACGGCGATTATTGTCGGCGCTGCGGTCAAAAACGCCCTCGCCTTACTCAATAAAAACATCGCCGACGTTAAATTAGTCGCCTCAGGCGCCGGTGCTGCGGCAATTGCATGTTTAGACTTACTAGTTTCTTTGGGCGTACAAAAAAGCAATATCTTTGTTTGCGACTCAAAAGGCGTGATTTATAACGGCCGTGGCCCGCTGGATGAAACCAAGCAACGCTACGCGCGCGACACCGACATTCGCACGCCAGCCCAAGCGTTAGTCGGCGCTGATATTTTCTTAGGGCTATCAGGTCCTGGCGCGATTGACGCCGAAATGCTCAAAACCATGGCGGCCTCGCCATTGATCTTGGCTTTGGCCAATCCAAATCCAGAAGTCACGCCGCCAGAAGCCCGCGCTGCGCGCCCGGATGCGATTATTTGTACTGGTCGCTCGGACTATCCAAATCAAGTCAATAACGTACTTTGCTTCCCATTTATCTTCCGTGGTGCACTCGATGTCGGTGCCACGACGATTAATGAGGCGATGAAACACGCGGCAGTGAACGCGATTGCTGAGCTGGCGCACGCCGAATTATCGGATGTGGTTGCTAATGCCTATAGCGGAAAAACACTGGCTTTTGGCGCAGAATATTTAATCCCAACCCCATTTGATCCGCGTCTAATCGTTAAAATTGCGCCAGCAGTAGCCAAAGCGGCGATGGACAGTGGCGTCGCGACTCGCCCGATTGAAGATTGGGCAACGTATATCGAAGAGCTCACGCAATTTGTGTATAAATCCAGCCTCTTTATGCGGCCGGTATTTATGGCGGCCAAAAAAGCGCAAAAACGCGTGGTGTTTTGTGAAGGTGAAGATGAACGCACCTTGCATGCCGTCCAAGAATTACTCGACATGCGTTTATGTCAGCCGATTTTAATCGGCCGCCCGCCGGTGATTGAGGCCCGAATTGAAAAGCTCGGCTTGCGCATTCGCCTAGGTATCGACTTTGAAGTGTGTAACCCAGAAAATGATCCGCGCTATCGCGAATACTGGCAGCTGTATTACAGCATCATGCAACGCAAAGGCGTTTCAGAAGACCTCGCCAAAGCCGAAGTTCGCCGCAAAACCACCCTTATCGGCGCTTTAATGGTCGAACGTGGTGAAGCGGACGCCATGATTTGCGGTACTTACGGTTTGTATCACAATCATTTGGCGCACATTAAAAATGTGTTGGGCTTAAAACCGGGCGTCTCAACGACGGCGGCAATGAATATTTTGCTCTTGCATTCGGGCAATATTTTCATCACCGACACCTATGTCAATGCCGACCCGAACGCCGAACAATTGGCTGAAATCACCCTAATGGCGGCTGAAGCGGTGCGTAAATTTGGGATTGCGCCGAAAGCGGCGCTATTGAGTCACTCCAGCTTTGGCAGTAACGACAGCCCGTCAGCACGTAAAATGCAAGAGGCGCTACGTATTGTCACCGAGCAAGCGCCAGAATTAGAAATCGATGGTGAAATGCATGGTGATGCAGCGCTCTCGACCGCGATTCGGGCGCAGGTATTCCCAAATTCCCGCCTCAAAGGGGAAGCCAATATTCTGATTATGCCGAATTTGGATGCGGCGAATATTTCGTTTAACTTACTCAAAGCCACTGCCGTCGATGGCGTGACGATTGGTCCGATTTTGATGGGCATGGCCAAACCGGTGCATATCTTGACCCCAACCGCATCCGTTCGCCGTATTATTAATATGGCCGCCTTGGCTGCGGTTGAAGCGGCAATGGCTGAGGAGCAAAAAAATGAGTGAGTTTAATCCAAGCGATCCCTTTGGCTTTTTTGCCAATATGCTCAAGCAAGGTGCGAGTAATCCATTTATTCCACCGCTGACTGAAGAAGAAATCGAGCGTAAAATTATCGAGTGCAAAACGGTTGAGCAATGGCTCAGTATGCAAATTGGTATGCTGCAAATGACGGTTAAAACCCTCGAAATGCAAAAAGCCGGCTTAGCTGCTTTTAAACAAAATATCGACCCTAACCCTGAACACAGTTAAATAACGGATCACAATGATTGAACGTCGCCCCGCCAAACGTCCTACTTTGGCGTTAAAGCACACACTGGCCAGCTTGTTGCTGGCCAGTTTTTTTACCGCCTGCGGCACTGCACCAGTCTCGCCGCCAGCGCAACCTAGCCCATCCCCAGTCACCCCCAGCACCGAACCCACCAGCCCCACAGCAACAGCTGCTGCACGCTATGTCGCCAGCAGCTGGCAAGCGCTACCGGCTTGGTCACAAGATGAACTGCTTAAAGGTTTTCAAGCGTGGCGTAATGGCTGCGCTCGGCTACAAAAAAATCCAATTTGGTCGCCGATTTGCCAAGACGCCGCCAATGTAGCACTGACGACACCGGCTATTCGCCAGTTTTTACAAACGCGGCTCACGCCTTATCAGTTACAAAATCCAGACCAAAGCACCACTGGACTCATCACGGGGTATTACGAGCCCGTCTATGCAGGTAGCCTCACGCAGACCCATACCGCCAATCAAGCCGTTTATGGCCCGCCGCGAGACATGATTACCGTTGCTCTGGATAGCGTTTACCCAGAACTCAAAGGCAAACGCCTGCGCGGTAAAGTGCTTGGCAATAAGCTGGTGCCTTTTCCCGACCGCGCCGAGATTGTTAAAAATGGCGTCAATGCCCCCGTGTTAGCTTGGCTGAACGATCCAATGGACGTGCAGTTTTTGCAAATCCAAGGCTCAGGGCGCGTGCAACTCAGCAGTGGTGAACAACTGCGCTTAGGCTACGCCGACCAAAATGGTCGCCCGTATAAACCCGTCGGGCGCTGGTTGGTCGAACAAGGTTTGCTGCCCGCGAGTGAAGTCTCAATGCAAAGCATTCGGGCTTGGGCCACAGCTAATCCTAAGCGGGTGAATGAATTACTCAATAGCAATCCAAGCTATGTGTTTTTCCGCACCTTACCCGCCAGTAATGACGGCCCAATTGGCTCGCTCGGCGTGCCACTCACTGCGGCGTACAGTATCGCCATCGACCCGAATACGGTCCCTCTGGGCAGCATGGTGTTTATCGCCACCACACGGCCTGATAACGCTGGCGGCATCCATCGTTTAGTCGCAGCGCAAGACACTGGCGGCGCAATTCGCGGCAGTGTTCGCGCCGATTTCTTTTGGGGAACGGGCGACGCAGCGGGTGAACTCGCCGGAGAAATGAAGCAAAGCGGTAGCCTGTGGCTACTGTGGCCAAAAGGGCAAGCACTACCTAAATAATTAAGACAGCAAAAAGGGCTGCTCAACGCAGCCCTTTTATATATGGCAATGTTCAGATTTGGTGTTGATGCTGTGCCGCGCTTGTCGAGCTGGGGCTTAAAAACCCGTCTAAGCGCACCGAGTGAGGAGAGAGACAAACAGCTATATCGTTTGGCTCACGACGATCGAGGGCACAGCGGAGCTGGGCGCGCTCGGGTCGCCTTTCTTTCCCCCTCTTTCTTTGGCGAGTCAAAGAAAGAGGGGGCCGCCACTGACTGCGACTGTAAACAGCCGTGCCGTAGGCACTTAAAACCATCAACACCTAATCTGAACATTACCTTGTATATTAGCGTATATCGCTACAAACCAATTAATACATAGTCTATAGCAATATACACAGCCATTAAGCAAAAACCACTTTGCCTTTCACCAGCGTGAATTTCACTTTACCCAGCATTTCATGCCCAATAAATGGCGTGTTTTTACCTTGGCTTTTTAGGCGTTCAGGAATCACTTGCCAATGTGCGTTGGCGTCAAACACCACCAAGTCAGCGCGATTACCAACGGCTAAACCCGCTTCAAACCCAAGCATTTTGGCTGGCATGGAAGAGATTTTTGCCAGTGCTTGCGGCAAACTAATATGCTGGCTGCTAGCCCATTTAAGCGTTAACGGCAGCAATAATTCCAAACCTGTTGCGCCACGCTCAGCTTGCGCAAACGGCAGTAATTTACCGTCATCATCGACTGGCGAATGATCCGAGCATATGGCATCAATCGTGCCGTCGTTCAGCGCTTTCACAATCGCATCGCGATCAGACACCGCCCGCAGTGGCGGATCAAAACGGTATTGGCTATCAAAGAAACCAATATCAATATCAGCCAAATGAATATGGTTGATGCTCACGTCACACGTCAATGGCAGGCCTTCCGCCTTAGCGGCGCGAACCAAATCCAGACCAGCGGCGCTCGACATCCGCGCTAAATGCACGCGGCAACCGGTGGCGCGCATCAATTGCACGATTTGGGCAACGGCGATGGTTTCGGCAATCACCGGAATGCCGGTTAAGCCCAGACGAGAGGCATACGGACCATCGTGCGCCACACCATCGTTCACCAACGATGCTTCTTCAGGGCGCAGGCGCAGCTCATAGCCAAAATTGGCCGCGTACTGCATTGCGCGGTACAGCACTTGCAAGTCGGCAATCGGCACATCGCCTTGCGAAAAAGCCACGCAACCGGCTTCTTTCAGCATCGCCATTTCGGTAATTTCTTTACCCTTGAGGCCCACTGTCAACGCACCAACCGGATATAAGCGCGCTAAATCAAGACTTTTAGCGCGTTGGCGTAAATTCATCACCAAGCCTGATTCATCGAGCACTGGATCCGTGTCGGGTGGACACACCACGCTGGTTACGCCGCCAGCTACGGCAGCGGCCATTTCCGATTTGAGCGTTGCTTTGTACTCAAAGCCGGGTTCACGCAAACGCGCGGCTAAATCGACCAAGCCCGGCGCAACAATCAATCCGGTCGCATCGATGGTTTGATCAACCACAAACCCAGCTGGGGCAGCATCCACGGCGGCGATTTTGCCATTGGCTAAATACAAATCAGCCACTTGCTCCGTACCAGCAATCGGATCGACCAAGCAACCATTTTTAATCAGAATATTTTTCATTTTTTAACCCATTTTTTCAACGCAGAGGCGCAGAGGCGCAGAGGTAAAACAAGTCAATTCTCGTAGGTTCTCAAGCAAACCTAATACTGATTGAAATATTCTAGGTTTTGTCTTTCTCTGCGCCTCTGCGTCTCTGCGTTAGATTTTTCTAAATCAATTCACGTTGATTGGCCGCCACGATGCTTAGCACCGCCATGCGTACCGCGATACCGAATGTCACTTGCGGCAAGATCACCGCTTGATCACCATCGGCCACTGCCGAATCAATCTCAACGCCGCGATTCATTGGCCCCGGATGCAGCACAATGGCATCGGGCTTAGCAAACGCCAATTTTTCTTGGGTAAGGCCGTAGACCTTAAAGAATTCCTGCGTTGACGGCAGATACGCCCCAGCCATGCGTTCATTTTGCAAACGCAGCATCGCCACCACATCAACGTCTTTCAGACCTTCTTCCATATCGTGATACACATGCACGCCAAGCTGCTCGATGCCGGTTGGCAGCAAGGTTTTCGGCGCGATGACGCGAATATCTGGGCAACCCAAGGTCGACAGCGCGTGAATTTGCGAGCGCGCCACACGGCTATGCAATACATCGCCCACAATCGCCACGCGCAAATTGGTAAAGTCGCCTTTGTAATGGCGAATGGTGAACATATCGAGCATCGCTTGCGTTGGATGCGCGTGGCGACCGTCACCGGCATTCACCACGGCCACGCCCGGCTTTACGTGTTTGGCAATCAAATGCGCGGCGCCCGAATCCGAATGCCGAACGACGAACAAGTTCGCGCCCATTGCTTCAATATTGTGAATGGTATCGAGCAGCGTTTCGCCTTTGGCGGTACTGGAAGCTTGAATATTCAAGCTCGATACATCGGCCGACAACCGTTTAGCGGCGATTTCAAACGTCGTACGCGTGCGCGTTGAGTTTTCAAAAAATAAGTTAAACACCGAAGTGCCAGCCAAATCGGCGAATTTTTGATTCACCAACTCACCGCCCGAGACAAACTCGGCGGCTTTATCCAAAATCTGCGTCAAAACACGACGCGGCAGCCCTTCGGTGGTGAGTAAATGAATCAACTCACCTTGGGCATTCAGTTGCGGGTTATACATAGCTTCCTCGCGGAGTAAATTCGTTTTAAAGCCACCACAGAGACACAAAGGCGCAGAGAACGGCGTAATTGCCACTACCCTGTTTTCGCTTACTCAGTGTCTGCGTGCCTCTGTGGTAAGTATTTTTCCTAGCGTCTTTAGACGGGCGGTGTATCAAAGTAAGTTTGCAGAATTTGCATCGCCGCCACTTGATCCAACGCAGTTTTTTGTTTGCGACCTTTTAAACCCGTCTCATTTAAGGCCGAGCTGGCCGCAGCACTACTTAAGCGCTCATCGACCAAATGCACCGGCAAAGAAAATCGCCCATTTAGGCGATTGGCAAATTTTCTCGCAAGGCGCGACATATCATGCTCGGTGCCGTCGAGATAACACGGCAACCCCACCACCAACAGCGCCGGTTGCCATGCTTTAATCAGCGCCTCGATACGAGCAAATTTTTTATCGTTGTCGGCAAAAGCAATGGTTTCAACGGGCGTTGCAATCCCGATTTCGGTTGAGCCTGTGGCCACGCCGATTCGCACTTCACCAAAATCAAAAGCTAAAATCGTACTCATGCGTGACCAACCTCTTTGGACAACATTGCTACATCCACCCCCAATAAAGCCAGCGCAGCGGCATAGCGTTCTTCAGAAGGGATATCAAACAGTTGTTGCATCGTTTCAACCGGCACCGTCAGCCAAGAATTCTCAAAGATTTCTTTTTCTAGCTGGCCCGCTTCCCAACCGGCAAAGCCCAAAGAAACAAATAGTTTTTCTGGCCCCTTGCCTTCGCTAACCGCCAATAAAATATCTTTGGAGGTGGTTAAACCGATTTCGGGTGAAATAATTAAAGAAGATTGCCAATCGCCCAATGGGGTATGCAACACAAAGCCACGATCGGTCTGCACTGGGCCGCCGAAATGCACCGGCAATTCAGCCACATCTGGACGATGCATTTCCAGATCGATTTGTTCAAATAAGGTCGTCAGCGTCATGCCAAGCGGACGGTTCATAATCACCCCCATCGCACCTTTTTCATTGTGTTCACACACATAAGTGAGTGATTTAGCGAAAATAGGATCGACCAGATTCGGCATCGCGATCAGGAAGTGTCGAGAAAGATTCATTGTGTTGGCGTTTTCCATAACCCAATTATCGCATAGCTTTTGCAAAGTCGCTGCGACTAAGCGATGACTCTGCAGTTGCTCAGCTCAAAAAGAAAAAGGCCTTAAGGTATTTAGCCCTAGGCCTTTATTATAATTGACGACACAGCAATACCCACATAAATCAACTTCGTTTAACTCGTCGAATTGCACCTAGATCGATTTTCAGCGCTTTGCGCAAGGAAACATAAGCCAAAATCGGCGCGACCAGCCCAAACGCTATAATCATCACAGAGATGTTACTTTGCACGCCAGAACCCCAGATCACGGTGAGCCAGTACCATAAAAAGCCCAAACAGAAAAAGCTCGTTAAAGACCCTTCTTGAGTTGTACGGCCATCGGCAGTCAAGCTCCACATCGACATCCACGGCACACTAAAAATAAGATACCGTAAACTAGCCGCACCAAACACAAACAACAGTGCAGCATTCAATACATTGCCTGCACTATCAATTTGCAGCAGCAGTAACAAGGCACAATTGAGCACAGCAGTGATGAATAATGCGCCTAAAAATAATAGCTCATCTTGCCACCATAACTGCGCCCGACTATGACTGCGAACCAACCAAGCGCCAGACCACTGCTGTCGACCATTAAACAACCCTAGAAATCCAGGAGTGAGTATTGCAAAAAATGCCCCAGCGCCCCATTGGCCTGTCGCGAATGATGCAGGCAGTAGGTGTTGATACATCAAAATGAATGCGTACGGGACAAGAAGCAGTGAAACCAAAATTTTTCGCAGGCCTTTATTATCCAAAGCGCCGCCCATATTCATTTCCAGCCGCAACCGCAACCGCAGCGGATGCTTGCTCTGCTGAGGCACTTCATTGGTATGACGTTCTGCATGTTTGATATTTTCTAGCTGCCTTGCGCGCCCGAACCGCCTCAACTGCCAAGTTAGCGCTAACAACAAGCTAAATGTGGCTGCAAGTAGAATATTGCTAATTAAGGCTTCGTGCTGGGGAAAAAATATCAGCGCAAATGTCGGGATCAATACAGCCCAAATTCCCTGCCCCTGCAGCATTGGTGCATTCAGCAGGTTAAGTGCTTTATTATCCAGTGCTTGTGGTACTGAATAGCTCATCAATAAAACATTCAACTGCACAAGACTCAGCAAAACCAGCAGAGTTGCATTTTCCATGCGATACCCAATCATCAATCCCAACAAACTCCACACAAGCCAATACAGCAATAAAGCCTGAACCATCACATTTTGCAATTGAACAGAACGTAAGCGCCATTTCTTTAGCGCCGCGATGACTTCAACTGCATTCGTTGCATGAAAATAGGATAGAAAGCATAAGGGCATATAAAACATCTTTGAGTGTTCATTTGGCAAAAGCCACAAGAAACACAGCAGCATCATAAAGCCCAAAAACCACCACATACGCTGATTCGATGTCCGCCCCCAAAACTGCAAAAACAGCCAATCCCGCTGCGCTTTCACCGCTGGATCGCGCCACGTGGCAAAGATTTGATAGGCCAAGCTCATTGCGAAATCTCCACAAAAGCGTCTTCCAGCCCCAGCGCTTCAACTTGGTACGGCGAGGTAATTTGAGCAGCACATTCAGCGGCTAGCGCCTCATTCCAGCCGCGAATAATCCATGTTTCGCGCCCGGTATTCACCTCGGTGCGAATCACCTGCTTCGTAGTGAGTTCCAAGCTGCCATTCACTTGCAAGGGTCTCGTTAAGTGCAAACGCACCACCGATTCTTTTAGTTCATCCAAGCCACCTTGATACGTGATACGGCCTTTTTCTAGCAACCACACATCGCTAGCAACGCGTTCGATGTCGCTAAAAATATGGCTGGATAACAAAATAGATCGCTCGCCATCGGCGACAATATCGATCAATTCACCAATCAAAGCGCGGCGCGCCAGTGGGTCTAAACTGGCGGCAGGCTCATCCAGCACCAGCAGTTTGGGTTCGTGCGCCATTGCGGCGACCAGCGCCAATTTTTGCCGCTCGCCAACTGACATCTCACTGATATTTTGCCAAACCGGCACCGACCAACGATCAAGCAGACGATCGACTAATTGATGATTCCAATTTGGATAAAACAGTCGCGTCGCCGCCAGCATTTCGCTGCCGGTGAGCCACGGCAGCAAATCATCTTGCTGGGCAACAAAGCCAATTTGGCTACAAACATCGGCGGGTAATTCAGTTGGATTATGGCCAAACACGGTCACCTCCCCCGCGTTCAAAAACGTATAGCCCAGCAAACCATCAAGCAAAGTCGTTTTACCTGCGCCATTTTTACCCAGTAAACCCACCACTTGCCCCGGCATAATGCTGAGCGTTTGCCCCGCACAATTGACAACGCCGAGGGCGACATCTTTAGCCGTGACTAAGGTTTCTAATACAGCAGGCTTGCGATCATTCATGGTCTTGATCCTGATTCAGTTCAGCGTGAAGGGCGGCAATCAGCTCGGCGTCGCTCAAACCTAATTGGCGTGCGGCGGTGATGGTGTCGCGTAAAATCGTGTGTAATTGCAGACTTGCTAAGATGTGCGGCGGTGGATGCTCAGCGACGATCATTGGTTTACCACGTTGCCGCGCCAATAAGCCTTCGGCTTCAAGCAGGCTGTAGGCTTTGGAAATCGTCATTGGATTAACGGCGTGAATTTCGGCCAGCTCTCGCACCGACGGCAGCGCGGTGCCCGGCAGCAATTGCCCACCCGCAATCAAGCGGCGCACTTGATCTTGGATTTGCCGATAAATCGGCGTGGGTAAAGCGGGGTTTAAGATGAACATGCGCAATCCGCTGGCTGGTGTATGTGTGTATTGTTGAACTAATACACAAAGACAGTCAAGCGAGGCGCAGAGTGTTAAGATGCGCTTATTCAAAAATGCAACAGAATGTAGTCAACGCCATTCGCACTTCGCGCACTGCATTCAATAGGTATATGAATCTAGCGGTTTTTTATTAATGTCTAGATTCAGATACCCACCAAAAGGAATAAATATGACCACCACTGCCCTCGTTTGGCTGCGCCGCGATTTGCGCTTATTTGACCATCACGCGATGTATGAAGCGCTAAAAAATGCCGATCAAGTGATTTTGGCTTTTGTTTTTGATACGACAATCTTAAAAGATCTTCCTAAACAAGACCGTCGGGTGGAGTTTATTTGGGAAGCGCTCAAAGAAATTAAAACCGACTTGCGCCAATACAATACCGATTTGGTGGTGCGCCACGGTGATCCACTCACTGAAATCCCGGCGCTAGTCGAGCAATTTGGCATCACCGCCGTGTATTGCAATCGCGATTACGAGCCAAAAGCGATTGAGCGCGATGGGTATGTGGCTGCAAGCCTTAAAGAAAAAGGCGTAGCGTTCAATACCTATAAAGATCAGGTTATTTTTGAACAAGATCAAATCTTGTCGCAAAGCGGCGGCATGTATAGTGTGTTTTCCCCGTATAAACGCACTTGGCTGGCCACACTGCGCGAGCAAGATGTTGCCCCCTACCCTGTTCAGCGCGTTATCAAGCAACTGAAACCACTCAAGCCACAATACTTCCCGAGCCTCAAAGAGCTGGGTTTTGCCAAAACCAATCTCACCCAGCTGAAAGTGCCACTGGGCATGAGTGGCGGGGAAAAATTATTCGAAGACTTCAAACGTCGAATTAATGACTACAAAGACGCGCGGGATTTTCCGGCGATTAAAGGCGTTTCTTATCTTTCGGCGCACATTCGCTTTGGTACGGTATCGATGCGTGAACTCGTGCGTTTTGCGCATGAACACGGCGGCATTGGCGCAGAAACTTGGCTGTCTGAACTCATTTGGCGTGAGTTTTATGCGCAAATTTTATGGCACCGCCCAGATGTGGTTGAGCATACATTTAAGCCCGAGCTCGATCAGTTGCCGTTCCCGAATCATCCAGAATTATTTGCCGCATGGTGCGCGGGTGAAACCGGCTACCCGATTGTCGACGCTGCAATGCGCCAAT
Organism: uncultured Deefgea sp.; assembly: GCF_947072475.1. Classification (GTDB taxonomy): domain Bacteria; phylum Pseudomonadota; class Gammaproteobacteria; order Burkholderiales; family Chitinibacteraceae; genus Deefgea. Next base: position 46,434 of record NZ_CAMTIA010000017.1, on the reverse strand, counting down.
TAACGCAAACTGGCTATATGCACAATCGATTGCGCATGATTACCGCCAGCTTTTTAGTCAAAGATTTACTGGTTGATTGGCGCTGGGGTGAGAAGTTTTTTGCCGAACACTTACTCGATTACGATCTAGCGAGTAATAACGGCGGTTGGCAATGGGCCGCATCCACCGGCTGCGATGCACAACCTTACAACCGAATTTTCAATCCCGTTTTACAATCGGAAAAATTTGATGCCGAAGGGCAATTTATTCGTCGTTATGTGCCCGAATTAGCCGAGCTACCCGATGTGGCGATCCACTCGCCGTGGGCTTTTTCGGCCAATGATCGGCGCGGTGCATTGTTTGTGAGTTTCTTAGAACAAACCGATTATTTTCCACCGATTGTTGACCATGCCGAGCAACGCGTTGCGGCGCTCGCCCTGTATAAAAACCACTAAGTCGCCTGACTTTATCTGACATCCAACGACCAGCGTTTTCTCTAACGACGCTGGTCGCGCACGCGATGACGCCCAACATCCCACCCTGATTGAACGGCATTTCTCTCACAATACGCCCCCTTTTTACGGCCTGATTTTCCGCCGACCAACGACGTCAATTTGCCACGCGAATGGATTGCTTGCGCTGGATGCGTCTGCTATACCGAACCAATGCAAACTGCATTCGTCAGCCAGTCAAAAGGATCAACTCAATGCAAACCGACCTAAGAGAAATGAAAACGTCAGGACTAATGAAGATGCATGATCTTGACGAAAGCGACTTAGTGATGGTGCGTAAGTATGGGACGATCATCAGCCCCAAGCTCGAAGAATACGCGGTGCTTTTTTATGAGTGGATTGCTGAGCTGCCTGAATATCAGGTTTTATTTAGCAATCCTGAGGTCATGGGTCGCGCGCGTAGCGAGCAAATCAATTATTGGCGTAGCTTTTTTAATGCCCGTGTTGATGATAACTACGTGCAAGAAAGACGAAAAATTGGTGAAGTCCATGCCCGCGTTGGCCTGTCTTTACCCAGCTATTTTGCCGCAATGAATGTGTCATTTATTATTTTCACCAAAAAACTCTACGATGGCGGCCTGTATAGCGAAGAGTACAGCTCGGCCATTAGCGCGCTCACCAAACTGATGCACTTTGATATCACCATTGTTGTTGAAACCTATTCACGCCTGATTAACGAGCGCATCAGCAAACAAAGCAAAGCGTTGATGGAAATGTCCACCCCCGTGACACAAATCTGGCAAGACATTTTAATGCTGCCCGTGGTCGGCATCATCGATTCGAAACGCGCCCAAGACATCATGATGACGATTTTGTCACGCATCGGCGAAACGCGCGCCAAGGTTTTTATCATGGATATTTCTGGCGTCGCCGTCGTGGACTCGGCGGTGGCCAATCATTTATTTAAAATCACCAAATCAACGGGGCTAATGGGCTGTGTCAGCCTGATTTCGGGTATCTCGCCGGCGATTGCCCAAACCATTGTCAATTTGGGGATTAATGTCGACGAGGTGAATTCAACCGCCACGCTGCGCGATGCTCTTGAGCAAGCATTTAAAATCATTGGCCGTACGGTCACATAATGGATTTTGCCAATGAGGAACGGCGCATCCCGGTCTCGATGGTGTCTGGTGCCGTGTATGCCTCAATCCAACTCGACCCCGATACGATCTTGCTGCAATGGCTGCGTGAAGATCTACTGAATTTGACCATCAAGCACAGTGCCAAAGGCGTATTGCTCGATGTTTCAGGCATCACTATTTTAGACGGCGAGAGCTTTGTGCAGATTGTCAACACCACACAAATGCTCAAACTGATTGGTGCCAAAACCATTGTCGTGGGTTTACGTCCCGGCATTATTGCCGGTTTATGTGCACTCAATGTCGCACTCAATGCGATACAAGGCGCCAATAGTGTAACGCAAGCATTGGAGTTATTAGATGGACGCTAACTTGGATTCACCGAGCGAGCGCTTTGACATTAATAACGAGGATGATGTCCGAGGCGCAGTGATGCTCAGTTATTCCGAAATCATGTCACGTTTTAACGATGCCGGATTGGCAACGCAAATCGCCACCTGTATCTCTGAGCTGGCAATGAATATTGTGAAATACGCGCAGTATGGTGAGCTGTATATTCATTACCAAAGTAATTACAGCATTGAAATCATTGCCGAAGATCGTGGCCCGGGTATTGCCAATATTGAACAAGCCATGCAAGACCATTTCAGTAGCAAAGGCACTTTAGGCTTGGGATTACCGGGCGTTAAACGCATGGTCGATGAGTTTGAAATTCAATCACAAATCAATCACGGCACGCGAATACGCGTTAAAAAATGGATTAATCAATATTAAATAGCACGCCGCAGACCACGACTTCGTTCGGCGTCAATGCGCACAAAGCAGCAGATTCAAATTACGCGCCATTTTTATTTATCGACTGAAGTTCGCGCTGCGATTGCAGCATGCAGGTATCACAATGGAAATAACTCAGCCAACGACACCCCCATATCAGCACGCCCATATTGGTCGACCTTGCTTTGGTGAAACCGTCACCGGTGACGGCTATGTGGTGATCGACCTTGAAGACAGCCTACTGATTGGTATTATCGATGTGCTTGGTCACGGCGAAGAGGCGCATGAGCTGGCGCGTTTTTGTGAATCTTGGCTCAAAAGCCATGCCAGCAGCGACATTTTGGGTTTGATGCATGAATTACACCTTGAACTGAAAGGTAGTCGCGGCACAGCAATGACGCTGGCCCACTTAAAACCACCGTTGCTGCGCACCGTGGGCATTGGCAACACCATGCTGTACCGAATGAAAGACCAACCCAAAGGGGTGGCCGCGCAATCGGGGATTTTAGGGCAGATTATGCCAACCCTGCGGATGGTTGAAACACCATTGATTGCGGGTGATCTGATTTTTTTGGCCACCGATGGCATTAGTGAACACCTCGACAATCTGCTTCTAATGTCTTGGTTTTCGCTACCCCTTAATCGATTTTGTGTTGAAATCTTACGCGAGTATGGCAAAGAGCATGATGATGCGACCTGCCTCGCAGTGAGGTATCTGCCATGAAAATATCTCCCTTAGGGCAAATCGAAATCAATACTGAAGCCAGTTTATTGACTGCGCGAACTAAATTTAGACGCATTTTACAAATCATCGCATTGCCAACCCACTTAGTTGATTTTTATGCCATTGGCTTCTCGCTACTGATTCGCTCGGCAGTCAATGAAAAAAATAGCATTGTAACGCTGCACTATGACTTGCAATTCATTTACTTAACCACCCCCGCACTGGCCTGCGCCCCTGCGGAAATCGAAACATTTTTTAAAAAAAACCGCCATAACGCACCACAACAATGGTCATATTCATTTGCGCTAGCTGGGCAAAATATCTCGCCGGCAGTATTGCAAACCCTTCAAGAAATCATTACACAACCCAGCCGAGAAGCGCTTTTTGCCGAGCTTTCTAGCCGAAACATACAATTAGCCGAGCAACAAAATGGTTTAGAACAAGAAATAGAGCGCCGCACCATGGCGCTCACCGACAGCGAAGCGCGTTCTCGCGCAGTGCTTGAAGGCGCACCCGTCGCGGTGGCCTTACTGAACAACCAAGGCATGATTACCGATTGGAATCGTGCTGCTGAACTCACATTTGGTTTTTTGCGGCAATTTGCCATCGGTAAACAGATTGTCGATTTAATTGCATTGCCAGAAAAATCACTGCTCTACGAAATATTAAATCAACATTTAAATGAACAATCAAAAAACAAAGTCGGCAATTTGTTTTGGGATCTAGAAGCAAAAAATAAAAGCGGCAGTACATTATCCATCGAAGTGGGCATCACCATTTACCAACAAAATGATGAATGGGTGGCAACGCTATTTGCGCGAGATATTAGTCAACGCAAAAAAAATGAAGTCGAATTGAAAATCGCCAAAGATAAAGCCGAAGATGCGGCGAGCGTCAAATCGATGTTTTTAGCCAATATGAGCCATGAAATTCGCACGCCAATGAATGCCATTATCGGCATGAGTCATTTGGCTTTAAAAACCGATTTAAACCCCAAGCAGCACGATTACGTGGCCAAAATCCACAATGCCGGCACCTCATTACTTGGCATCATTAATGACATTCTTGATTTTTCAAAAATAGAAGCCGGCAAACTCCATATTGAGCAGATCAAATTTGAACTCGATCAAGTGCTCGCGAATGTCAGCACAATTACTAGCCAAAAAGCCTACGAAAAAGGGCTGGAATTTATTATTCATCCTTTAACGGGTATTCCAGCGCATCTCATTGGTGACCCATTGCGGCTTGGCCAAATTTTGACCAACCTAATTAATAATGCCATTAAATTTACCGATCACGGTGAAGTCGATATTCGCATTCACTTAATTGAACAGCTCGACAATCGCGTCAAACTCGAATTTAAAGTCAGCGATAGTGGCATTGGTATGTCGCCAGAACAGCAAGAGCGCTTGTTTTCACCGTTTACTCAGGCCGATAGCACCACCACGCGCAAATATGGCGGCACCGGACTGGGCTTAACCATTAGCAAACGCCTGGTTGAAATTATGTCTGGGCAAATGGCATTTACCAGCCAGCCGGGCATGGGCAGTTGCTTTTATTTTACCGCTTGGTTTGGTCATGATGACATTGAGCATGTACCGCGCGTTTTCCCGAGCAAGGTCAACAATTTACGCATTTTAGTCGTCGATGATACCGACAGCGCCCGCCAGCTATTGCATGAAATTTTATCAACCATGCCGGTGCAAATCGAAATTTGTGACTCGGGTGCGGCCGCCGTCGAAATGGCGCTGGGCGCTTTGCAACACAAAAATCCGTTTAATTTAATTTTAATGGATTGGCAAATGCCGGGAATGGATGGCATTACTGCGGCCAGAGAAATCCGCCAACACATTCCCGGACAAGATCAGCCCCGCATTGTTTTGGTCACCGCGTTTGAGCGTGAAGAAGTCCATCAAACCGTTCGTGATGATTTGCTCGATGCGGTGATTGTCAAGCCGGTAACCGCATCGAGTTTAGTCGATTGCATGGTCGAGCTATTTGCCCCGGAGCAAAAATCAAATATCGGCGATCAAATCAGCAATGATCAAGAAAATCATTTATTGCTCAACGGCATTCGCGTTTTACTTACTGAGGACAATTTAATTAATCAACAAATTGCCTTTGAATTAATGAGTTCGGTCGGCATTGAAGTCACGATTGCCAATCATGGGCAAGAAGCCATTCAGATTTTAGAGCAGCACCCCAATCAATATTTCTCAGTCATTTTAATGGACATGCAAATGCCGGTTATGGATGGGTATGAGGCCAGCCGGCATATTCGAGCTGATGCACGCTACGATCACATTCCCTTATTAGCCATGACCGCGCATGCCATGGTCGAGGAGCGAGAACGCTGCCTATCACTCGGAATGAATGATCATATTTCCAAACCCATTGACCCTGCGGTTCTTTTTGAGCGTTTGCAGCATTGGAAAACCCAAACTCTATCGTCTACGCCGCCAATTGAGGGGCCATTATCAACGCCCTATTTAGCGACCGCCCAATCGATTAACACCGCGCGTGAATCAGCCACGCCAACCGACTCAATAGTACCCCCTTCAGCGCAGGCAAATCCAGCCACCGAAATGAGTAGCATATTAAGTGCTATTGCTAAATTGCCCGGTATTGATTTAATCGGCGGGCTAAACCGCTTGATGAATAACAAGCCGTTATATTTACAGCTAATGCGCCAATTTTGCCAAAGTGAGCTCGATTGTATTTCCCGTATCAACGCGGCGATTGCAAATAATGATAGAGCAACGGCTTCTCGTTATGCCCATACGATTAAAGGTGTCGCCGCCAATTTAGGTGCAAATCAATTGGCTGAAGATGCGGGCGTCATTGAGCAGTTTTTGCGTACCGAAAACAATCAAAGTGATTTAACACCCTGGCTCATTAAAATTGAATCGGCACTACAAGCGATATCCAATGTACTCTCTAATTTCAATCGTCAATCAAACGAGACTAACACCACAAAAAATAAAGCCCGTGCAGCCACGCCGCAAGAGCATATTTTAATTGATGAATTGCTCGCGCTATTAAAACAAATGGACGGTGAAGTGCTGGATTTTTTTGAACAGCATCGAACTATTTTTTCCTCCATCTTTAGCCATGAGGACTTTAATGATCTCAATTTATCTATTGAATGCTGCGATTTTTCGGCGGCGCACATTAAATTAAACCATTTACTCGCTAGCAATCCACATTGAATTCCAATAAAAAACCAACAAATCGGTTTCATGGTAAGACAATGAATCAACAGAAAATTAGGTATTTTTTCAAGCAACTAAATAAATACAAGCACAAGAAGAGTAAGTAGTTAAGAGGAATACTTTTTACTCTTCGTAGAATTTGCTCAGCCAGTGCCTACCAGTTCCAGTCAGTTATTCGTGACCAGTTATAGCGTTTATTTGTTAGCGTCGATTTTATATTTTTGGATATTAAATTCAATGAATACGAACCCGTTACCGACTTTATTAATTGTTGATGATAGCCCTGAAAACAGAATGCTATTAATGCATTTGTTAAAGGATAGCTATCGACTCAAAGTCGCGGTCAATGGTGAACAAGCGCTCGAAGTGGTACAGCTTGAATTACCCGATTTGATTTTACTCGACATTATCATGCCGGGCATTGATGGCTATGAAGTATGCCGAAGATTAAAAGCGGAAACTAGCACCAGCAAAATACCGGTTATTTTTTTGACCGCGATGAATGACGTGGCTGATGAGCAGCTCGGGTTTGAAGTGGGGGCCGTTGATTTTATTTTAAAACCCGTTAGCCCGCCTATTTTATTAGCGCGGGTTCGCAACCATTTATTGCTGTTTCAATTGCTGAATAATCTTAAAAATCAAAATGACATTTTAGACGCCAAAGTTAAAGCAAGAACCGAAGAATTAGAGCACACCCAAGATGCAATTATTTTAGCCATGGCTTCATTGGCAGAAACTCGCGACAACGACACCGGCAATCATATTCGCCGTACGCAGTATTATGTTGGGCGACTGGCCACTCAATTAATGCACCACCCTGATTTTTGCCAACAACTCAATCTGGCCAATATTGCCTTGCTAGAAAAATCGGCCGCCCTGCATGACATTGGTAAAGTGGGGATTCCGGATGCGATTTTGCTTAAGCCTGGCAAACTCGACATTGCCGAATTTGAAATCATGAAAGAACATTGCCGCTTAGGCCGCGACGCGATTCTGGCTGCAGAAGCCGTGATGGGCAAAGAAAGCGCTTTTTTATGTTATGCCAAAGAAATTGCTTATTCACACCAAGAAAAATGGGATGGTAGTGGCTATCCATTGCAATTAAAAGGCGATCAAATTCCGCTGTCTGCTCGTTTGATGGCGCTGGCTGATGTGTATGATGCCTTGCGCGCAAGACGGGTCTACAAAGCCCCAATGAGCCATGAAGTCGCAGTCAAAATCATACTAGAGAGCAAAGGTACGCATTTTGACCCACGCGTGATCGATGCATTTATGCTGATACAGCATGAATTTGAAGAGATCGCTGAAACGCTTAAAGATGCTTTGCCCGATGAGTGAGCTGAAATCAGCTTGGCCAAAAGAGAACGTCAACGCAGTACGATGAAGATCTTGTCAGGGTTTTTTCGCGCTTGGCGATGCCTTAGATTTAGACTCCCAAACACTAGTAGGGGTATTTCATTGCAGGCCATATTAATGAATGCCCACAATGAAATACCCCTATTTTTTGCTATGCCTTGGCTAATATTTTTTCTAATGCTTTGGGTTTGATTTTATCTGCCTGCCCTGCAGCACCAAAATCGATATAGCGCGCCCGACATACTGCCGCCATAGCGGCAATGGCGGGCTTTAAATATTGGCGCGGATCAAAATCAGCAGGGTTTTCAATCAAATGTCGGCGGATGGCACCGGTCATTGCCAAGCGTAAATCGGTATCAATATTGATTTTGCGCACCCCCCAACGAATCGCCCGCTGGATTTCTTCAACAGGCACACCCCAAGTCGGTTTGAGCTCGCCACCAAAATCGCGAACTTGCTGCAATAAATCCTGCGGCACACTGGAAGAGCCGTGCATCACCAAATGCGTATTGGGAATGACATCATGAATTTCTTTAATCCGATCAATATCCAATACCGACCCAGTCGGTGGCGATGAAAATTTATACGCGCCGTGACTGGTACCAATGGCAATCGCCAGCGCATCAACCCCTGTCGCCAAGACAAATTCTTTGGCCTGCCAAGGGTCGGTTAGCATTTCGGCGTGTGTTAAGGCCCGATTGGCCCCGACGCCATCTTCTTCTTCCCCCATGCCGGTATCTAAACGGCCCAAGCAGCCAAGCTCGCCTTCGACTGACACGCCAAAGCTATGCGCCATTTTGACGACTTCGCGCGTCACTTCAAGATTATATTCATAACTTGCTGGTGTCTTACCGTCGCTCATTAATGAGCCATCCATCATCACACTCGAAAAGCCATTGCTAATCGCGCTCATACAAACCGCAGGGCTAGTGCCATGATCTTGATGCATCACAATCGGTAAATGCGGATAACTGGCCACTGCGCCTTGAATCATTTGCCGCAAAAAGAGCTCGCCCGCATATTTGCGAGCCCCCGCGCTGGCCTGCAAAATAACCGGGCTGCGCGTGGCATCGGCCGCTTGCAAAATGGCTTGGACTTGTTCCAAATTATTCACATTAAACGCTGGCACACCATAACCATGTTCAGCGGCATGATCCAAAATTTGATTCAGAGAAACGAGGGGCATAGTTTTTTCCTTGTTGCGTTGCACCAGCGCACTGTAGGTGCTAATAAACGTGCTGCCAAATCAGGAAATTCATCATTCGGGAAAGCACTAAAACCACTACAGCGGTAAATGACACGCCGTTTTTAAGCTAGCAGACGTCAATCAGCCTTACATTGCGAGTCCCTTTAGCCTAGGCTGACGCCCACGACCTGCATTGCGTAGCACAAGACCTAGCCCATCTAATACCACTTCAAGTCTGAATGACCTGATTTACGCGGCAACAACCCAAGTAAAGTCAATATTGCTGGCTATGGTAGCTGCATTCTTTCGCAAAAAGTTGCATACTCTGAACGCCAGATTTCAATACAAAACGGCAGCAACCTCTTGCTCTGTCACGCCACTAAGACTAAAGCAATACAAAATAAAAACACCCTACTTTTAAAACTTATGCCCATACAGCCCAGCTTATTTAGAAATCGTAATTTTGGCCTTTTATGGCTCGCCTCTATCATTGGTAACTTTGCGCTGGCCATCGCCATGATGGCAGAGACCTGGTACGTCGTTAAAACCCTCGGCGCGAAAGAGCAATTAGGTTGGGTGATGATTGCTGGCTCCATCCCAAGGATCGCTTTGATGGCCATCGGTGGCGTATTGGCTGATCGTATGTCGCGCAGCCGGATTATTTTGGTTTCTTTGGCCTTGCGTGTGGTTTTACTGTTTGGTTTAGTCGGGCTACTGTATTTACAGCGTTTAGATATTTGGGCTTTAACCGCTTTTGCTTTCTTATATGGCGCCTTAGACGCTTTTTTCTGGCCGGCACGCGACACGCTCACCCCGGCCATTGTTACGGATGGCGATCTGACTCGCGCCAATTCAATTATGCTCACCACCAACCAAGTCGGCATGGTTTTTGGGCCGGTACTCGGTGGCGCAATGCTCGCATTCATGAGTTACGAGGCGATTTTCAGTCTCACCGGCGGCATGTTATTTATTGCGACTTTATGCATAGCGGGGATTCAAGAGCCGCAGAGCCAAGTGATTCGCCAAGCCAGCTCGATGCTCACCGAGCTCAAAGAAGGCGTAACTTACGCCATCCAAACCCCGGTTTTACGCGCACTGATGCTGATTTACATCACCGCCAACCTGCTGTTTATGGGGCCACTGGCCTTAGGCATTCCAATTATCGTGGCGGATTATTTGCATGGCGAAGCCAGTACCTTGTCATTCTTACAAAGCGCTTTTGCTGCTGGCATGGTGTTAGGCGGTATTTTATTAACGCTTTACCCGCCCAATAAAAAACGCCTACTGATGATTACCGTCATTATTGCGCTCGAAGGCGTATTGCTGTCCTTACTACCGCATACGCCTTGGATTTGGGCCGCCGTGGGCATTCAATTTTTGATTGGGATGGGCGTTGCAGGCAATAATGTGCCGATGATGTCATTGATTCAGCAGTCCGCCGATCGCGATAAATTGGGCCGCGTGATGAGTCTGAATAATATGGTGTCTATGGGCCTGTCTCCGGTCTCTTACGCGATGGTCACCGCCATGCTGGCGGCACAACTGAGCATCACTTGGATTATGCCTATTTTTGGCTTAACGATGGCACTGGTAATGCTGCTACTGATCTGGCAACTCAAAGTGATTCGCACCATCGATTAAGCGTTTATAGTCAGGCCAGACATAAACCCAAGCTGAACTCAATCTTTCAACCTATAAAGGATGATTCCTTTATTTGGACGATTGAACCATGGTGGAACTCCCTTTCGGCGGCTCGGCAGCACACAATCCAGATTTAGATTGGGATCAAATACGCGAAACCATTTTAATGATGGGCATCGCCGTCGCTCAAGTTCGCCATGCGATGGAAGAAGGTAGCGCCTCATTTACCGCTTTGGCCAATTCATTTGCCCTGACTTGCCAACACATTGAAGCACTCAATACACAGCTGACACAGATTTTACCCACGCTGCCTACAAAGCTCGATTTAGAAAACAAAATCGCCGACATCACCGAACAAAACATGCAATCGATCATCGCTTTTCAATTTTATGATCGCTTATCGCAGCGACTTGAACATGTTTGCAGCACCATCAGCGAGCTAGCGGTACTGGTGGCTGACCATGCTTTACCGCATCAAGCCCAAGCATGGCTTGATTTACAAAGAAAAATTCGCTCGCAATACACCATGGAACAAGAAAAAGTTTTATTTGATGCCATATTACACGGCGACCCGATTCATACCGCCCTCATTAAGGCTGGCAATATCAGCATTAACTTTGACCCAACACCCCGCCCAAACGATGACAATGGCATTGAATTATTTTAATCAAAGCCAATTCAACTCAATTTTGCACCCACGCAGCAAGAACCCATGCATCAATAGCCCCTAAGGTAATATTTTTTGTACCAGAACAACTACTTAGCGAGCGTCAGACTGTGGTATGCTGCCCACCTTTCTTGATTTTGAATGCATCATGACCCGCCAAATCCTCAACCGTACCGAACTCCACGATCCTGATACATGGGTGAAATTCACCAAAGGCAAATGCGACGATTGCTATTCGGGCTGTTGCACCATGCCGGTCGAAGTCAAAATCGGTGATTTAATCCGGATGGGTGTGGTCGATGAGTTCGATAAAGACGAGCCGGCGAAAAACATCGCCAAACGCTTAATGAAAGCCCGAATTATCGAGCATTTTAATTTCAAACACGAAATTTACACCCTCGCTCGACGCGGCACCCGTGACTGTATTTATTTAGATGAAGAAACGCGTTTATGTACCATTTACGACAAGCGTCCAAATACCTGTCGTAATCACCCGACCATTGGCCCAAAACCGGGTTTTTGCGCTTACATTCGCTGGTTTTAAATCTAAAAAACAAGGGTATTGCCCTTTAAGCCATATAAAACAAAGCTTATAAGCATATACCCTAGTCAAATTTCGCTTAACTCGAGCGTCGAGTTTACTCAACGCTCGCATCACGTCTGCCGCCCACATCGGGCGGCTTACTATTTTGGAACGCTATGCAAACGCAAATCATTGAACTTTTCGAATTAATCGCCGATGGCGGCTTAGATCACGACGACATTCTCGCGATGAGCGCCGAAGTCATTGCCGCACAACAAGATCCAATCGCCTATCGTGCTCGCCATGCCGCCGACTTTTATCCGAGCGAAATGGCCGTGCCACTGTGGGAAGTGGTGCTACTGGAGCAATTGGCTGACGGCTTGATTTTTAATGCCCAATCCATACCCGCTCTCTATCAGCACATCAGCGAAGCTTTTGGTGAGGGCGAGCTTGAACTCCAAGCCAGCGCTTTGGCAGAACTGAGCGAGACGTCGGCGCTTAAAGCCATCCAAGATGAACTCAACCCTAACTTCACCTTGATCGACTTTAGTCAGCGTGAGCAAATGCAAATGCTCCTCGTTCGAACGCATCATCTCACGGCTTTTTTCAAACTGTGCCAAGCGCTTAATATCCAAGCCAGCATCGCCTACGAAAACCGTTTTAAAACCAATTAAGCCGTTCATCGACGACAACGCAGTCCAAACCGACGCCGCACAACATGGCCGTCGGTTTTTTTATGTCATGCAAAGCGTATTGATTGATATTTTTAGTCGGAATCACTCGTGCACGCTTGAGTCAAAAACAAGCTACAAACGACACGACACACCATCAATCCAGCTTAAAACGTGACCTTGCCTCGCTGCGCCTTTACCGAGCCTCGCAGTTGTTTGCCATCTAAACGACGTTGTTTTGCGCCATAGCTAGGCTTGGTTGCTCGACGCGGCTTGGCCAATACCGCCACACTTTCAATCAGCGCCATTAAGCGCAGCATCGCCTCAGCTCGGTTCGCCTCTTGGCTGCGCGAAGTTTGCGCCTTAATCACCACCACGCCGTCTTTATTAATTCTTTGATCATTCAGTGCCAATAGCCGGCTTTTCAATTCGGCGGGTAATGAAGAATTGGGAATTGAAAAACGTAAATGCACGGCACTGGAGACTTTATTGACATTTTGTCCACCCGATCCTTGGGCACGAATCGCACTAAGCTCAATCTCATTGCTGGGAATTTCTGGTATTTTCATCGCGTTAAACTATCACCTTGCTTTATTTCAAATTAAATTCAATTGCAAAAACGACATTAGCCTCAATCGCCACGCCGTTTTTTTGCGCAGGTATAAATCGCCATTGCGTCTTCACGGTATTCAATGCGGCAGCATCTAAGCGCGGGTAATGACTGCTCGTCAATACTTTCACATCCATTGGCTCACCTGCGGCGCTGACTCTCACTTGCAATTGAACTTTACCGCTTTCCATTTTGATGCGTGACAAGCGTGGCATTTCAGGTTCTGGATTATTTAAATACGCCGCACGATATTGCACCGCAAAATCCGTTGTCGCCGCGCTCACCGCTGGCGATGAAAGCGCCGAATCAACCTCAGCGGCATGCGGTGACTGAAGTGCCGTTTGGCTTACGGCTGAATTTACTGGCACGGCCAGCGGCGCAGCGACGTCTCTACGTGGCGGCGGTTCACGCGGTTGTTCAGGCTTGCTAGGTAGCGGCAAATCCGATGCACTTGAATGCTTTGGCGCACGATGTTTTGTCAGCGCAGGATGCAATGCCGCAGGCGCTTGCAACACCACGAACAGCGGCTGATTCGATGCGCCGACCTCAGGCTCAAAACGCCCCTGCCAAGCAAAAATCACCAAGGCATGCAGTAGTAAAGAGCCAAAAAAAGCAGTTCGCCAGATCATCTTGTAATTTCTACAACTCCAATTTAAAACATCATACATTGCAATTTCACAGCAAATACCTACACTGAACTGACTACTTGCTGGAACAAACACATGCCCTATACCATGCTTATTGTTGATGACAGTCGTGTATCGCGAATGATGATACGTGCTTTTGCCATCGAGCAACGCCCAGACTGGGTTTATCTCGAAGCGGCTTCGGGCTTAGATGCCATTGAAATGGCGAAAAACCAAAAAATAGATCTGATTTCTATGGATCTTAACATGCCTGGCATCGATGGCATTGAAGCGGGCACCACCATCAAAGCGCTGCAACCGGATTGTTTTATTGCTTTATTGACGGCCAATGTCCAAAACAGCACACAAGAACGCGCACTCAACGCCGGCTTACATTTTATTCCTAAGCCGATTGTTGCAGATACGCTGCTTAAAGTTTTCACGATCGCAGGGGCTTGAGCATGCTAGAACTTAGCGCGTTACAACGCGATGCACTTTGCGAAATATTCAATATTAGTGTCGGCCAAGCTGCTGCCAGCATGAGCCAAATCATTAATGAAGAGATTTTACTCTCAGTGCCCATGGTGGAATTTTACAGTGTTGAAGAGGCGGCGGCTTATTTAGAGCAATCGAGCCAACGCGTTTGTAGCATCAGGCAAAGCTTTGACGGCAGCTTTCATGGTAACGCCCTACTGATTTTCCCCGAAGCACGAAGCTTAGATTTAGTCCGTTTAATGATGGGAAATAGTTTACCGATCGAGCAATTGACTGAATTAGAACAAGACGCCCTTTCCGAAATTGGCAATATTATTCTCAATTCTTGCTTAGGCTCTTTAGCCGATATTTTTAAGCAACCTTTTCAATGTGGTTTACCCGTGCTACACATCGGTTCAGGTATCTCTGTACTTAAAGAGTGCGATGCCAATCATGTGGTCATGGTGCTACAAATTCAATTTTCATTGTCGTCTCGTGAATTACATGGTCATGTCATTTTTATTATGAATGCCAACTCCCTGGAATTACTCAATGAGGCAATTGATCGATTTTTAGGTACCCTAATGGTGCAAAGCTAAGCTAAATGATGAGTAACCATGCGCCTTTATTATTATTTAGTACCTTTGATGCGCTTGAGCTGGGCGTTCTTATTTTAAATAGCAAAGGAGAAATCGCACTGTGGAATCGTTGGCTCGTTAAAGCATCTAGCCGTCACTCTGATGATTTAATCGGTTTACCATTAAGCGTTGCATTTCCAGAGTTAAAAAACACCCGCGTGGAACAAGCCGTCAAACTGGCCATAGAGAAAGATCAATCTTCATTTTTATCGCAATGCTTAAATCGAGCCCCATTTAATTTATTTCGTTTACATAATAACGATGAAGTACCACTACGTATGCAGCAGCAAATTCAAATCACCCCACTTCGGCAATTTAATGATGAGCAATTTTGCTTAATTCAAATTCAAGACGTGACTGCATCGGTCATTCGGGAACAAATTTTGCAAGAACGTGCCGCAGAGTTGCATCGTTTTGCCTATCAAGACGGCTTAACCGGCATTCCCAATCGTCGTTATTATGAAGAAAAACTGGCCGAAGAATGGCGTCGGGCGGTGCGGCAAAAACATCCGCTCAGCGTGTTGATGATCGACATTGATTTTTTCAAACGTTACAACGATCATCTGGGCCATCAACAAGGCGACACCTGCTTACAAGACATTGCCAAAGCGCTGCAAGCAGCATTACGTCGCCCAACAGATATTATTGCTCGCTACGGTGGCGAAGAGTTCATCGTCTTACTCCCCGCCACGCCGATGGCCGGTTGCATTACGATTGCCGAACAATTACTCGAGGCGGTTCGTGAACTCGAGCGGCCACACCCAGACTCACCCCACCACATCGCCACCGTGAGCATTGGCTGCGCCTCAACCACCCCCAATCGAGACACCGAAGCGAGTGTTTTAATTCAAGAGGCCGATCTAGCGCTGTATTTTGCTAAACAACATGGCAGAAACCAGCTTCGTGATAGCCAATCTTAATCACCCCGTCATCAACTGACACACAGCCCACTTTTAAACTGATTCGCCATCCCGTTATACTGACGGCTTACTCGCCAACCATCGCTAAGCGCTTACACCATAACGGTTGGCGGTCTTTTTAAGTCGCCTAGTTTCGGAATTCATTATGCTAAAAAAACTCACCCTATTCGCGGTACTGACTGTCAGCGCAAGCCTATCCTTCGCGCAAGAGAGCCTGTCAATTGATCAAGCGTGGGCGCGAGCCACGCCGCCTCAAGCGGCCAATGCCGGTGTTTTTATGACCATCAATAGCAAAACGGCGGATCAACTGCTATCAGCGAGTTCAGACCTTGCGCGCAAAACTGAGATTCATGAAATGAAAATGAGCGACGGCGTGATGAAAATGCGTCAAATGACGGCTGGGCTCCCTATTGCCAGCAATCAACCGCTGACACTGGCGCCGGGCGGCTACCACATTATGCTGATTGGACTTAAAAAAGACCTCGTTGCCGGTGAAAAACGGTCTCTCACGCTGCACTTTGCCAAAGCCGGCGTCATCAACGTGACCATTGACGTTAAAAATATCGCCCACATGCCGACTGCGACTGCACATTAACGCAATACCGCTTCATTCATGACGCAATTGAGCGAACACCGGTCGATTGCGCTGGTGAAGTCCGGACTCATCGGCAGCCTGTTTAGGCCATGAAAACGGACTTGAACTCAACTTAAACGACAGCAAAAATCAAGATATCGACTTTAAAACGAGCTACACCGTTTGCTGATGCGAGGCAATAAACCCAGCAATAACTTAAATGGTCACGTAATATACCTATATTAGGTATATTCATGTGGCCATTTAAATATAAAACCTACAAGCAAATACCCCCGCATCATACTTAAACAACCCACAATAAAAAAGCGCCCGAAGGCGCTTTATCATTACAAGCACTGACTAGCTTATTTCAGCAATGCTTTAGCACGAGCCACTACGTTTTCAACTGAGAAGCCAAAGTGCTTAAACAATAGATTCGCCGGTGCAGACTCACCAAACGTATCCATGCCAATCACATCGCCTTCAAGGCCGACATATTTGCGCCAGAAGTCGCTCGTTGCCGCTTCGACCGCCAAGCGTGGTACACCGGCTGGCAAGACTGAGGCTTTGTACGCTGCATCTTGCTTATCAAACACATTGGTCGATGGCAATGACACCACACGAACCGCAACGCCTTCAGCTTGCAATTGCGCTGCGGCTTTCACCGCTAGATCCACTTCCGAACCCGTCGCCAAAATCAGCAACTGTGGGTTAGCCGCATCAACCAGCACATAGCCGCCTTTGGCAATATCCGCCAACTGTTGCTCAGTACGCGCTTGGAATTGCAAGTTTTGCCGCGTGAACACCAATGATGACGGTGTAGTGCGCTCGCCAATCGCCGCAGCCCAAGCCACCACCGATTCAACGGTATCGCATGGACGCCAAGTATTCATATTCGGGATGCAACGCAAGGTTTGCAATTGTTCAATCGGTTGATGCGTAGGACCATCTTCACCCAGACCAATCGAATCATGCGTGTAAACGAAGATGTTATTGGTTTTCATCAACGCCGCCATACGCAATGCATTCAACGCGTATTCGCAGAACATCAAGAACGTGCCACCAAATGGACGGAAACCACCGTGCAACACGATACCGTTCATAATCGCGCTCATCCCAAATTCACGCACGCCATAGCTGATGTGATTGCCTGAAATCTGACCGTTTTCAACTTTCAAGCTGGTCGAACCCTTCCAGTTGGTCAAGTTTGAACCCGTCAAATCGGCCGAGCCACCAAGCATTTCTGGTAGCTGTGGACACAATGCCGACAAGGCATTTTGGCTGGCTTTACGCGTTGCAATGGTTTCCGCTTTGCTGTTCGCGTCGCTCACGGCAGCCGCAACGACAGCATTCCAATTGGCAGGCAAATCGCCTTTCATACGGCGAGTAAATTCAGCGGCTTCAGTCGGAAATTGTGCGGCATACTTGGCAAACAAAGTATTCCACTCAGCTTCAAATACAGCACCAGCCGCTTTACGATCCCAACCGGCATACACATCCGCTGGAATTTCAAACGGGGCATACGGCCAGCCAATGGCTTCGCGCGTTGCGGCGATTTCAGCGTCACCCAATGGTGCGCCGTGGCAATCATGGCTCGCGGCTTTGTTTGGCGAACCTTTACCGATGATGGTTTTGCAGCAGATCAATGTTGGCTTGCTGGTTTCTGCTTTGGCGGCATCAATGGCGGCATTGAGTGCATCCACATCATGGCCGTCAACGCCAGCAATCACGTGCCAACCGTATGATTCAAAACGTTTTGGCGTGTCGTCAGTAAACCAGCCTTCAACATGGCCGTCGATCGAAATACCGTTGTCGTCCCAGAATGCCACCAATTTGCCCAAGCCCAAAGTACCGGCGAGTGAGCAAGCTTCGTGCGAAATACCTTCCATCAAGCAGCCGTCACCCATGAATACATAAGTGTGGTGGTCAACGATGTCTAGACCTGGCTTATTAAATTGCGCAGCAAGGAGTTTTTCTGCCAAGGCAAAGCCCACGGCATTGGTAATGCCTTGACCCAATGGACCCGTGGTGGTTTCTACACCGGGGGTGTAATGCACTTCTGGGTGACCTGGGGTTTTTGAATGAAATTGACGGAAGTTTTTGATGTCTTCAATGGATACGTCAAAGCCTGTGAGGTGCAATAGCGCATATTGCAGCATCGAGCCGTGGCCGTTTGACAATACGAAACGGTCACGGTTAGCCCAAGCGGTGTTTTGTGGGTTAAAGCGCATTTTGCCGCCCCACAAAGCCAAACCAATTTCGGCCATGCCCATCGGCGCACCAGGGTGGCCTGAATTGGCTTTTTGCACAGCATCCATCGCCAGTGCACGAATTGCATTTGCTAAATCAGTACGCGTTGCTGCCATCACAGTTTCCTCAGATTGAATATAAGCGCTCTTGCGCCAACTTGATTAAACACGCCCTGTTGGCCTAACTGCCACCCAACAGCGCGTTAAATAGGGCTTATTCTCGCTTTAACTCAGCTTTACGACAGAATTAAAACGCTTATGCTGACATTGTACTCATGCTACCTAAATAGGGATATTGCTTTGGCGCAAACTAAAAGCTAAATCAAGCTTAAAATCAAACACCCGCGCCGGGCCTCCCAAAACAAGTAGCCATATACCGTGCATCCAATGGGCCGCATCAACCCATTCAACACCAAAAAATACCGTAAAGATCCAAAATGATGACGCCAAAACCACGGATATTGGCATCATCGGATCGACTACGCTTTACCGAATTGACGCTTTAATTTCGAGCTTGCGCATGAATCATGCCAACGATATCTGCCGATGTCGATAGGGTAAATCGCAGTGTTGATCCCTGATTTAGGCCTGATCGATACAATCAACAACCTCAATCTACGTTGCGGTGCAACAAAAAACAAGTCTTTCCCCTACGGCGCAATTGCGATGCATGCTGGCTAATCACATCCTTTTTTATTCAGCCCAAATTCTGCTCAATCTAGCTCTAGCCCCCATCCACAGCGTACTGCGCCCGCGCTAAAGCCAATCGTTCCACCGTACCCACATCCAGCCATTGCCCGTGATGACATTCACCACGCACTCGCCCTGCCGCCATTGCTGTGAGCAAACAAGGCAACAACGGCATTGCTTGATCTGCGGGCACATCGGCAAAAAAGCGCGGATGATACGCCGCCACGCCACAAAAAGTCAGCGGCTGATCGTCGCTTTGGCATGGCACCACCAAGCCCGCGTGCAAACTCAGATCGCGCCCCGTTGGATAGCCCGCCTTGGGCACCAACATCAAATGCGCCCAATGACTTTGCGCACTTAATTGCGCGGCAGTTTGGCTTAAAGCCACAAAATCAACATCAGTGAGCACATCACCATTGACCACGATAAATGGTGCGTCTCCCAATAGTGGCAGTGCGCGGGCAATACCGGCAGCAGTTTCCAGCGCCGTGCTTTCGGCGGAATATTCAATTCGCACGCCCCACTGCGAGCCATCACCGAGCGCGGCTTCAATTTGCTCACCGAGCCAAGCGTGATTAATCACCACGTCGTTAATGCCGGCTGCGGCTAAACGCGCTAAATGCCAAGCAATCAACGGCCGCCCACCCACTTCGAGCAAAGGCTTGGGCGTCACATCGGTTAAAGGCCGCATCCGCTCACCACGGCCGGCCGCTAAAATCATTGCTTTCATTGGAAACTCAATCAAAAAATGGCGCAAAAAAAAGCTCGATCAGCGCCATGCCGATCGAGACTGCGAAGCAAACGTCCAGCCAATGATGCCAAGGCGTAACGGCGACCAAGCGCACGGCACAATCGCCCGCCATGCGGCAAAAAACGGCGGATTAAAAAGTAAAACCAGTTTCGATTTTTTCGCCGTTTAAATTCACCAATAACCGTCCCAATGGCGTTAATTCGCTATAGCGCAAGCAAACTTGGCGCACATAATGAAATACGCGGGGAATATCGGCTTGATATTGCGGCTTATTATCGCGGTATTTTAAACGGGCAAATAAACCCAAGATTTTTAAATGCCGCTGCAAACCGGCCATTTCAAACGCCAAGTAAAAATCACCAAAATCGTCATGCACCGCTAAACCGGCAGCGCGGGCTTGCTCCCAATACCGAATGGTTAAATCCAGCACAAAGGTTTCGCCCCATTCAACATACGCATCACGCAGTAATGAGACTAAATCGTAAGCAATTGGTCCTTTGACCGCATCTTGAAAGTCAATCAAGCGCAAGACATCGTTTTGCACCAAGATATTTCTGGAATGAAAATCGCGATGCATAAACAGCGTGGGCTGATTCACCACTTGCTGCACAATCAAAGCGCAAGCGCGCTCCCAAATGGCCAATTCTTTACCGGCTAAAGTTACGCCAAATTGCTGGCCAAAATACCATTCACGGCAAATATCCAGCTCACGCTGAACAAAAGTGGCATCAAATACCGGCAAATCATCATCCGAGGTATTGGCCTGCATCTCAACCAGCAGCTTGATGGCACGCAGATACCACTCTTGTGCGCTACTTTCGCTAAGGACACTGGCCAAAGTCACGTCGCCTAAGTCTTCTAAAATGACAAAACCCAATTGCAAGTCTTGCTCAAAAACTTGTGGCACGGCAATGCCCGCACCGGCCAATTGTTGCTGACGGGCTAAAAAAGGGCCGCAATCAAAAACGGCAGGATCAAAATCCATCACCACCACGGAACTATCGGCATAGCTGACACGCCAATATTGCCGCACGCTGGCATCAGCCGCAGCTAAAACGAGGCTTTGCGGCGTAGCAACACGCATTTGTTGCAACCAATTGGAGAGCTGTTCACTGCGATTCATGAGAAATATCGTTCCTGTTTACAACGTTTGTTAAGAAAGTTAAGCGCGTTTACTGCTAGAATCCACCAATTCTATCAAAGTAATGACGACAACCACATGCGGGTGCGTAATTCTCCTCCCTATACCATCAAGATCGTAGCGTTCTCATTGGCCATCTTACCGGCACTGAGCCAAGCTGCTGCATCCAGCCCGGCGGCCGAGCCGCCCTTATTCATTGAAGCGGACCAAGCCAGCGTCCAAGAAGGACAATATTCAGAAGCGCGCGGCAATGTCATCGTCAATCGCGACGGCATGGTCATTAACGCCGACTGGGTGAAGTACGAACTCGAGGCCGATCAAGTGCATGCCGGCGATAAGGTCAAAGTCACGCAAAAAGGCGATACGCTTGAGGGTGACTCGCTGAATATGACGGTGCAAACTCGCTTGGGTGAAATGGACAATCCGATTTACCACATGGCCGAAGGCCAAGTACGTGGGGATGGCGTCAAAGTTTTATTTGGTGGTAAAGACAAATACACCATCCAAAAAGGTCGAATGACCACTTGCCGCGATGGGCAAGACGATTGGTATTTGCACGCCAGAGAGATTGATCTCGATTACACCAGCAATTATGGCCAAGCTTGGCATGGTTGGGCCGAATTTAAAGGCGTACCGTTTTTTTACTACCCTTTTGTTGACTTCCCACTCAATGGCGATCGCAAAAGTGGCCTGTTATTGCCGACCTTAGGCTATAGCAATACCAATGGCTTGCAATACAGCCAACCGTATTACTTTAATCTGGCGCCCAATTATGATGCGACGATTACGCCAAGCTACTTTGGCCAGCGTGGTGCCATGCTCGGTGGTGAGTTTCGCTACCTACAACCCGAATACGCCGGCACCCTTCGTGCGGCGGGAATTAACGACAGATCAACCGACACGCAACGTTATGGTGTTTATTTCCAGCACAATCAACTGCTGAGCGATCGCTTGTCATTAAGTATTAATTATCAAAAAGTATCTGACTCGGATTACTTTATTGATTTTTCTGACACGCTAGCGGGTGCCTCGCAAGTTAACTTGCCGCAAGAAGCACTACTCAATTACAACGGCGATTTTTGGTCAACGTATTTACGCGTTCAACGCTATCAAACACTGCAAACTGAAACCAACCCAGTTGAAGATCCATACTGGCGCATGCCGCAGTGGTATTTTACCGCTAGCCCGCAAATTGGTTATGGCTTAGAAACCAAAATCAGCGGTGAAGTCACCCGTTTTGTGAATCAATCCTTGGTACAGGGCGATCGCGCTTGGATTAACCCTAGCATTAGCCTGCCAATGAGTAATAGCTACGGTTTTATTACCCCGCGCCTCAGCGTACACGCCAATACCTATCGCACCGAAAGCGCGAGCGGCCAAGACATGGGCAATCAATCCTTTGTCGTGCCAATCGCCAGTATTGATACCGGGCTGTTTTTCGAGCGCGAAGGCAGTTTATTTGGCTCAGACATTGTGCAAACCCTAGAGCCACGCGCTTTTTATGTGTATGCACCGTATAAATCACAAAGCGATGTTCCCAATTACGATTCGGCCGTTGCCGCCCTGTCTTGGTCGCAGCTGTTTAGTGAAAATAAATTTACCGGGAACGATAGAATTAATGACGCCAATAATCTGACTTTGGCCATCAGCAGCCGTATTTTTGATGATGCAACCGGTGTTGAGCGCTTTTATGCCGGTGTCGGCCAACAGTTTTATTTCACCTCGCCACGAGTGACATTGTCTGGCCCAGATAATAGCGATGAGCAAAAAAGCTCAAATATGTTTTTAATGATGGGCAGTCAATTACCGAACAATGTCAATGTGAACTACTTATTGCAGCAAGACTTGCATACCAAAAGCACCATCAATTCGGAGCTAAACGTCAGCTGGACACCGAGCGAATATAAAACCCTTAACCTACGCTACGTGCACAATAAATCATCCAATATCGAGCAAGCCGACATCTCGGGGCAATGGCCGCTGGGTAATGGCTGGTATGCCGTGGGTCGATACAACTATTCACTGAATGATCGCAAAGCACTAGAGACGATTGCTGGCGTTGAATATAATGCCGGCTGTTGGGCGCTGCGTTTTGCTGCGCAAAGCTATGTCACGACCAATAGCACGTACAAAACCAATTACTTTGCAATCTTAGAATTAGGCGGTTTGGCCGGATTGGGAATGAATCCGATTAGCTTATTAAAGCAATCCATTCCTGGTTACGCCGACACTTATCGCTCTCCAAAACTTCGTTAAAGGCAGTACAACCGTATGAAGACTATGACTTTGCTGCGTACCGCAACGCTAACTTTAGCGCTCTTTAGTAGTGCGGCAATGGCCGAAATTATTACTGCTGATCGGGTGATTGCCATTGTGAATCGCAATGCAATTACCCAAGTTGAACTCAATCAAAAAATCAACGCGATTCGCAAAAATCTAGAACAGCAAAAAGTTCAATTACCACCGGAGCAAGTACTGCAAGAACAAGTGCTCGAACGGATGATTTTGGATCAGCTACAAACTCAATACGCTCAGCAACTCGGGATTCGGGTTGATGACAATCAGCTAGAAATGGCGATTAACCGGATTGCGGCACAAAATCAAATGAGCTTGCCGGTGTTTCGCAAAAAACTCGAAGAAACCGGCATGTCATGGCGCGGCTTTCGCGATCAGATTCGCCAAGAAATGCTACTGGCTCGCTTAAAAGATCGTGAAATCGATAGCAAAGTGGTGGTGACCGAGTCTGAAATTGACGACTACCTCAAACTGGCGGCCAATAAAGAACAAATGGAATACAACTTGGCACAGATTTTTATTCCATTGCCAGAAAACGCCGGGCCTGAGCAAATTCAAGCGCGCCGTTTACGCATTCAAGCGGCCAAAAAAGAGCTGGAAACCGGCGCGGCATTTGCCAGCGTTGCCGCCAGTTATTCTGCCGATCAAAATGCCAATAAGGGTGGCTCATTAGGTTGGCGACCTGCCGGCTCTTTGCCGCCGGCCTTTACCAGCTTGCTCGACCAACTCAAAGCCGGTGGCATTACCGATGTGGTTCGCAGTCCAGCGGGGTTTCATTTATTCAAGCTACTGGACAAGCGTAGCCAGCAAGAACAAATCGTCGTCGATCAAAGCCATGTGCGGCACATTTTGATTCGCAGCAATGAAATCACCTCGACCACCGATGCACAACAAAAATTACGTCAAATCCGCAGCCGGATTGAGCATGGCGAAAAATTTGAAGACCTCGCTAAAGCGTTTTCGGATGACGCCAGCGCGCCCAAAGGCGGCGACTTAGGTTGGCTTAATCCGGGTGAAACCGTCCCAGAATTTGAAAACGCCATGAACGCGCTCAAACTCGGAGAAGTGAGCCAACCGGTACAATCGCCATTTGGCTTTCATTTGATTCGCGTCGATGAACGCCGCAAGCAAGACGTCACTTTAGAGCGCGCGCGCTTCAAATTACGCAATGAATTAAAACAGCGTAAAGCTGAAGAGCAATACGATGATTGGCTGCGTCAATTGCGTGATCGCGCCCACGTTGAATTGCGCCTCAAGGACGAGTAATGCAAAAACCATTGGCGATCACCACCGGAGAACCCGCAGGTATTGGCCCTGAGCTAGCAATCCAATTGGCGCAGAGCAATATACCCGTACCTATCGTTTTATTGGCTGATCGCCAATTACTGCTTGAGCGCGCCGCTTGCGTTGGGATTGATCCTGCCATAGTCGCCACTTGGCCTGATTATCAAGCCGAGCACAGCGCGCCGGTTTCAGTCTTACATATCCCCTTAGTCGTCAGCAGTATTGCTGGGCAACTTGAGCCAAAAAACTCAAGCTATGTTTTGGCGCTACTTGATCGCGCCATCGCGGGCTGCGTGCAAGGCGAGTTCGCCGCAATGGTGACCGCGCCTCTGCACAAAGGGGTGATCAATGACGCCAAGCTGGGTGGGTATTTCTCTGGACATACCGAGTACCTTGCCGAAAAGACCCATACCCCACAGGTAGTTATGATGTTGGCCGGTGAATACGGCACAACGCCCAAGATGATGCGGGTGGCATTGGCGACCACGCACTTGCCGCTTAAAGACGTCGCCAGTGCGATTACCAGCGAATCATTACGCAATACCTTGCGTATTTTGCAGCATGATTTACAGCAGCATTTTGGCCTAGCTCAGCCCAAAATCATTGTGGCAGGGCTCAACCCACACGCCGGCGAAAGTGGCCATATGGGCCGTGAAGAAATTGAGGTCATCATTCCGGTGCTCGAGCAATTACGCGCCGAAGGCATGCACTTAATCGGACCGCTGCCTGCTGATACTTTATTTAATCCACCCATTTTGGCGCAAGGCGATGCGGTGTTGGCGATGTATCATGATCAGGGACTGCCGGTTTTAAAATTTGCCACCTTTGGTGCTGGCATTAATGTCACGCTGGGCTTACCGATTATTCGAACCTCGGTCGATCACGGCACCGCACTCGACTTAGCCGGCAAAGGGCAGGCCGATGTCGGCAGCTTGATTGCTGCGACTCAATTAGCCGCCACATTAGCGGCCCACACTTAACGACTTCAGCGCAGCACGTGGCCTTTTCGGCATTGCTTGATAAACTCAATCGATCAACGGAAAAACCACATGGTGCGACTGCTTTACAATAGCGAGACATCTCGCTTTTTATTTTTGTATGTCCCCGTTGGGGGCAAGGATTCAAATGGCTCATATTCCCCGTAAACGCTTTGGACAAAACTTTTTGCAAGACCAAGGCGTCATTGCTGGCATCATTAATGCTGTCGACCCACAAGCGGACGACATCGTCGTCGAAATCGGTCCTGGTTTGGCGGCGCTGACCGCCCCGCTATTGGCTCGCGTTCCACAACTGAATGTGGTCGAAATCGACCGTGACATTGTCAGTCATTTATCCAGCATTTATCCGCCAGAGCGTTTAGTGATTCACAATGCCGACGCCCTCAATTTTGATTTTGGCGCACTGGCGCGCGAAATCGCGCCTGGCAAACGAATTAAATTAGTCGGTAACCTGCCTTACAATATTTCGACCCCGCTGCTGTTTCATCTCGCCACCTTTAGCGACGTCATTTACGACATGCACTTTATGCTGCAAAAAGAAGTCGTTGAACGCATGGTTGCTGAGCCGAGCACCACCGATTACGGCCGACTATCGATCATGCTGCAATATCGCTATCTGATGGATCATATTATTGATGTGCCGCCAGAATCATTCGATCCACCGCCAAAAGTCGATTCGGCCGTGGTGCGGATGGTGCCTTATGACGTACTACCTTATCCAGCTAAAAATGAAGATCACCTGCGTAAATTAGTGTTAGCTTCATTTTCGCAACGCCGCAAAACACTGCGCAATAATTTAAAAGGCATCGCTAACGATCAAGTACTGGCTGATTTGGGCATTGACCCGAGCTGCCGACCAGAGAATGTCAGCGTGGCCCAATATGTGGCACTGAGTAATGCCTTGGCCAACTAGGGTTTTCCCCGCTAGGCTAACCCTGAATACCCTTACAAAATAACAGGTTCACCCATGAACGATAATGTGACCATGATTCGCTTTAATAATGTTAACAAATGGTATGGTCGTGACCACCATGTCTTAAAAAACCTCAACCTTGAAGTCAAACAAGGTGAGGTGGTGGTGGTCTGTGGCCCCTCTGGCTCGGGAAAATCCACCCTCATACGGACCATTAACCAACTTGAAGCGATTAATGATGGTGAAATTTGGGTTGATGGCATTCAAGCCAATAGCACCAAAACCAATATCAATAAATTGCGTGAAGAAGTCGGCTTTGTCTTTCAGCACTTCAATCTTTATCCGCAT
The DNA here is from genome assembly GCF_947072475.1 of uncultured Deefgea sp. Taxonomy (GTDB): domain Bacteria; phylum Pseudomonadota; class Gammaproteobacteria; order Burkholderiales; family Chitinibacteraceae; genus Deefgea. The sequence goes on along the minus strand of NZ_CAMTIA010000017.1, from coordinate 19,599 downwards.
TTATCGGTGTTAGAAAACATCACCCTAGCGCCGATTAATGTCAAAAAAGTCCCTGCGGCACAAGCTAAACAGCAAGCTTTAGAATTGCTGGAACGTGTTGGCCTATTAAATAAAAAAGATGCTTACCCAAGCAATTTGTCGGGTGGCCAACAGCAGCGTGTCGCCATTGCCCGCGGTTTGGCAATGAATCCACGCGTCATGCTGTTTGATGAACCGACCAGCGCACTAGATCCTGAAATGATTGGCGAAGTGCTTGCGGTGATGAAGCAACTGGCCGAATCTGGCATGACGATGATGGTGGTCACCCACGAAATGGGCTTTGCGCGCGAAGTCGCTGATCGGGTAATCTTTCTCGATCATGGTGAAATCGTTGAAGACACCATGCCAGAAAGCTTTTTTACCAGCCCACAAACCGATCGCGCCAAACAATTCTTACGTCAAATACTAAGCCCCATGGACCAATAATTACGCGAAAAATACACCACTCAAAAACAAAATGGCTGCCCTATGGCAGCCATTTTTATGGGGTATATCGCGGTAGCAATTGGATAAAATACGGTTACAAACAATACCCCACCATCAGCATACAATCCACCGCATTGCAGTCTATTCAGCTAAATAATGATTCAGTGTATATAACGCCTATACATGTCCATAATTGACTGGGCACTATCGTATTCCCGTAAGGAACATCCCTAGATGTTGCTTCATTCAGTTCTACATATACTGAAAAAAAAACTTAAAAATCAAAACCCTCACATCTTGGAGCACGACATGAAAGTATTACTTCCTCTGGCCATTGCAATGTCTCTACTCACCACCGCACACGTTGGCGCAGAAGAACTCAGCGGCACCTTAAAAAAAGTAAAAGAAAGCGGTGTCATTGTCTTGGGGCATCGTGACTCTTCGATCCCCTTCTCCTACCTCGCCAATGACGCCAAACCAATTGGCTACTCAGTCGACATCTCCAACAAAATCGTTGAAGCGGTAAAGAAAGAACTCAAGATGCCGAACCTACAAGTTCGTTATAACTTGGTGACTTCACAAACGCGCATTCCATTGGTGCAAAACGGCACAGTTGACGTTGAATGTGGCTCAACCACCAATAATATTGAACGCCAAAAACAAGCGGCATTCTCATTGGGTATTTTTGAAATTGGCACGCGTCTACTCACTAAAAAAGGCGGCGCAATTAAAGACTTTCCTGATCTAGCCGGTAAAAATGTCGTGACCACTGCTGGCACGACGTCGGAACGCATTTTGAAAAAAATGAACGAAGACAAAAAAATGAATATGAATATCATTAGCGCTAAAGATCACGGCGAATCATTCTTAATGCTGGAATCAAATCGCGCCGTCGCCTTTATGATGGACGATGCTTTATTGGCCGGTGAAATGGCAAAAGCAAAAAAACCAAGCGAATGGGATATCGTTGGCAAACCACAATCATATGAAATCTATGGCTGTTTATTGCGTAAAGATGATCCACAATTTAAAAAGATCGTCGATAGCGCCATTGCCAGCACCTACAAATCAGGTGAAATCAATACCATTTACAAACGCTGGTTTGAAAGCCCAGTACCACCAAAAGGCTTAAATCTCAATTTCCCAATGTCTGATGATTTTAAAGAATTAATCGCTAAGCCAACAGACAAGTCCGCCGAACAAATGTAATTCACCGCATACTCAGCAAGCCGAGTAGCAACACTACTCGGCTTTTTTACCATTGGAGAAAATTACGATGAATTATCATTGGGACTGGGGTGTATTTTTTAAACCCACCGGTATCGGCAGTGAAATTTATTTAGACTGGTTCATGACCGGTTTAGGCTGGACGATTGCGCTGGCCCTCACCAGCTGGATTATTGCTTTATTCATTGGCACAATCATTGGTGTTGCTCGTACGCTGCCCAACAAAATAATTGCCAATTTAGCCGCTGGCTATGTGGCTTTATTTAGAAATGTACCACTCTTAATTCAATTGTTTATTTGGTACTTTATGGTGCCCGATTATCTGCCTGAAAGTTTAGAGCTATGGTTCAAACAAGACATTAATCCAGCGACTAGCGCATTTATTAGCACCGTGATTTGTTTAGGCTTATTTACTGCCGCTCGAGTTGCCGAACAAATTCGCACCGGCATTGAGGCACTTCCTCAGGGTCAAATAAATGCCGGTTTAGCGCTCGGTTTACGTTTACCGCAACTGTATAAAGATGTTTTATTGCCACAAGCTTTTCGCATCATCATTCCGCCGATCACCAGTGAATTTTTGAATGTATTTAAAAACTCATCGGTTGCGTCCTTAATCGGGCTTATGGAATTATTGGCGCAAACCAAACAAACCGCTGAATTCACGGCCAATTTATTCGAAGCATTTACCCTCGCCACTTTAATTTATTTCGTACTCAATATGAGTCTGATGTTGCTAATGCGTAAATTAGAAAAACGGGTGCAAGTACCTGGCCTTATTGCTTTAGGAGGAAAATAAATGGATTTCTCCAATATCTTACCTGCACTACCGAGCATGATGGATGGACTGTGGTTAACACTCAAACTGACAGTGCTTTCTATCATTGGCGGGGTCGTCATCGGGACTTTACTGGCCTTAGCACGCTTGTCTAAATATAAATTTTTAGCCATGGCCGCAGGGTTTTATGTTAATTATTTCCGCTCTATTCCACTGCTACTGGTCATCACTTGGTTTTACTTTATGGTGCCCTTTATCATTGGCTGGGTCACCGGAACGAATCGCCCTGTCGGTGCGCTCACCTCGTGTTTAATTGCATTTATGCTATTTGAAGCGGCTTATTTTTGCGAAATCGTTCGCGCAGGGATTCAATCGATTTCAAAAGGACAAATTAATGCCGCTTATGCATTGGGGCTAAATTATCGCCAAGCAATGCAACTCATTGTTTTGCCACAAGCATTTAGAAAAATGATGCCTTTATTAATGCAGCAATCGATTATTTTATTCCAAGACACTTCTTTGGTTTATGCTGTTGGTTTAATGGACTTTTTAAATACCGCACGTTCACGCGGTGATATTGTTGGCCAACCGCATGAGTTCTTATTATTTGCAGGTTTAATTTATTTTATTATTAGCTTTGGTGCGTCTAGTTATGTGACGTACCTCAAAAAGAGGACAACCGTATGATTTCGATTGAACACATTAATAAATGGTACGGTGATTTCCAAGTCCTGACCGATTGCACTGCAGATATTAGTAAAGGTGAAGTGGTTGTCGTATGCGGACCATCGGGCTCGGGCAAATCGACCTTAATTAAGTGCGTCAATGCACTAGAACCTTTCCAAGAAGGCCGAATTATTGTTGATGGCATCTCAGTGGGCGATCCACAAACCGACCTGCCTTTATTGCGCTCGCGAATTGGGATGGTATTTCAAAACTTTGAGTTGTTTCCACACCTCTCGATCACAGAAAACTTAATGCTCGCTCAACAGCGCGTATTAGGCCGTAGCGCCGATGAAGCGCGCGACACAGGCCTCAAGCTACTCGATCGCGTCGGCCTTAAGGCGCAAGCGGCTAAGTTCCCTGGCCAGCTCTCGGGTGGCCAGCAGCAACGTGTTGCGATCGCTCGCGCCTTGGCAATGAACCCGATTGCCATGCTGTTTGATGAGCCGACCAGTGCCTTAGACCCAGAAATGGTCAATGAAGTGCTCGACGTCATGACCGAATTGGCGCAAGAAGGCATGACCATGATGTGTGTAACCCATGAAATGGGTTTTGCGCGCCGCGTTGCCAATCGGGTAATTTTTATGGATAAAGGGCATATCGAAGAAGATTGCAGTGCGGTTGAGTTTTTTGGCAGCCCACGTGGTGAGCGTGCTCAGCACTTCTTGTCAAAAATCCTGCATAACTAAGATCGAAGTATTGACCGAGAAGCCTTCATAAAAAAGGGCTGCAAGCGTATACCTTGCCGCCCTTTTTTTGTTTCGCCATTTTTTACATTTTTCCTTGCAAACCCAAGCGCATCCAAAGTTCGGCAACGCCCGCTGACACTGGTTCGCTAAAGTAAAATCCTTGCATATAATTCACGCCCAATCCTTGCAAAAAGCGGGCGGTTTCTAAGCTTTCAACCCCCTCAATCACCAGCTCCAATTGCAAACCTTGCGCCATTTGTGCAATCGCATGCATGACTCTTCTACCATCCTCTGTATGCAGACGCTGCGCGAATGACACATCTACTTTAAGCATTTGGGCCGGCATTTCATGCAATTGCGACAATGAAGAGTACCCAGTACCAAAATCATCAATCGCAATTTCAAAACCTGCCAAACGCAATTGCCGTAAATGACGCATTTGCCGAGAGAAATCAGTCAATGCAATACTTTCGGTGATTTCTAAAATAATATCCGATGGCCGCAAACGAAAACTGGATAAACGCTCAACCAATTGCGTCACAAAACTAGGTAAAAACAATTGACTACGTGAAATATTAATCATCATTTTTTGCGCCAAACCAGCATCGCGCCAATCGCGCAACTTAGCAAATGCGATCAGCATAATCTGCTCTGATAATTCTTGAATTAAACCGACTTTTTCTGCCATTGGAATAAATAATTCAGGGCTAATCCAGCCACTTTTATCATCTAGCCAACGCGCCAACGCTTCAACCGATACCACTTCGCCAGTTTTAGCATTCACCACTGGCTGATAAAACACTTGCAAACCGCCCTGCTGAATCGCACTCGACAATCGAGATTGAATCGCAACATGTTCACGGCCCAGCGCTTTTAAATGAACGATATCACCATAAAAACAGGCGTTATTTCTTCCTGCATGCTTGGCGTGATACATCGTATGATCTGCAGCAGATAATAATTCTTCGCCACTTTCGGCATTGTCTGGATAAATCGCAAAACCCACTGAAATCGTCGGTTGCGTCTCCATGCCATTAATACTGATGCTTTCTCTGGCAGCTAACCGAAGTGACTCAGCAATAGTTTTTAATTGTTTACTGTCTTTTAAGTTTGGAATTAAGGCAATAAATTCATCGCCCCCCCAACGGGCCAAAATGGCATCTTCGGGCAATACCGCTTTAAGACGCTTCGATAATCTAATCAGTAACTCGTCGCCGGTTTGATGCCCAAATGCATCATTAATTTGTTTAAAGTGATCTAAATCGATAAAGCCCAAACCGACTTTGCACTGATTTATTCGAGCCTGATCAATGGCGCGATGCAATTCATCATCGAGCAAAAGACGATTAGGTAAACTGGTTAATCCATCATAAAGTGCCAATTGCGTAATATGCTGCTCATTTAAATGGGCCACCGTTACATCACGTAATACGCCGCGCAAGCCAGTGATTTGTTGGTCCGGTCCAAAATGGGCGATTAAACGTGCTTCGACCCACACAAACTCACCATCTTCACGCATCAAACGAAAACGAACCTGATTGGGCACTGCTGATTTGGCCAATTGTGCCAAAACATCCGCCACCAAGGTCACATCATCCGGATAAACCCAGGACAAAATAGACCGTGATAAATCCTGATTTAAATGACGCGGATCCATTCCGCGTAATTTAGTCCAAGCGATGGTCGTCTCCGTCAGCAGGCCTTGCGGCGACAAATCGACAATGGCCTCTTCGAGTAAATTTAGCGTGTCCAGCGTGGTTTTTTTACGCGCCGCATCTTGCATTAATGTCGTCACGTCCTGCATCAACACCACAATATGCTGACGACTACCCGCCGCAACGCATTGCAAACGCACTAAAAGACAGACTTGGTCTTGCAACACACAATGAAACTGCATGCTGGCAAGCCCTGCCAATAATTTAGGCACGCGTTGCACTAATTCACGGGCTAACTCAAAAGGCAATGCAATGGTTAAGGCGCGCCCCAATAAATCACTGGGCGCAGGTAGGCTAGGATGACCAGACCAAACTTGGCAAATCACGCCATTGGGCTCTAGTTCAAACACCATATCTTGGGTCGCACCGACTAAGGCACGTAGTCGTTGTTGATTCGCAATTGAATCGGCCTCTACTTTGGCTTTTAACAGCGCCTGCGCCACATGATTGCTTAACATCGACAATAAACGCAGCTCGGTTGAGTCGCGTTGCCGGCGTTCATCGTCATTTAAAAAAGATAAAAATCCAAATAACTGCCCATTATCTAGCAATGGAATACACAATAATTGGCGCACCCCGACTTGCGCCAATAGCATCTGCTCGGCGAGCGGTAGCTCAAGCAATGACTTATTGAGCACCATACCGACAGCAAGGGTATCGGCCAGTAATGGATATTGGTCATACTCTAGCGTTACAAACGGCTGGGGGGTATTGCGTGCAAGATGGCAATCATCATCTCGCCATGCTGAAGTCAACCGCGCTATTTTGCCATCGGCCTCATTCAAATACAGTCCCGTCATTCCGCTATGCGATGCCTCTGCCAGCGTGCGCAATACTTCAACCATGGCATCAGGATCATCAGCGCTCGCCAATAAATTAACCACATTATCAAAAGCATTAAAATAGGTTTGATAAAGGCCTAAGGCCTCATGAGGCGCAAGCGATGCTGCAATAGGGGCTAGATTTTCTGACCGCACAAAAGCCTTGAGTAACAATTGAATGAGCTTTATCAAAAAAACACTAAAAACGGGAACCGAATCGATTCCCGTTGTGGTGTGATTTTACGCTTTTTCTGGCGGAGGGATCAGTACTTCACTGTAACCACACTCTTTTTGTGGACACACTTTTTCGGTGCCACGGCGTTTTGTGACTTTAATGGTCATAATCGGCCATTTACACTGTGGGCAAGGCTCTGCCACCGGTGGGTTCCATGTTGCATATTTGCAATCTGGATAGGTATTGCAAGAATAAAACAGCTTGCCATAACGGCTTTTGCGCTCAATCAAGCTGCCTTTATGGCACTCAGGACATTCAATACCGGTGTCTTTGGGCTTTTCAAGTGGCTCAATATGCTTACATTTCGGATAATTAGAGCAACCAATAAACTTGCCATAACGACCTAATTTGATCAGTAAGGGTGATTCGCATTTTGGACATGTGCGATCAGGTACCACTTCGGGCTCAACTGGGGCCGCATTGGGATCATCACCAATATTGCGTGTGTAATCACACTCTGGGTAAGAGCTACAGCTAATGAAGCGGCCACGACGACCTAAGCGAATCGATAGCTTATGCTTGCCACATTTCGGGCAATCCTCATCCATCGCTTCATGCGTGACTTCAGCGCGGGTTAAAGCTTGTTTTTCTTCAACTTGCTTATGGAACTTGACCCAGAACTCTTCCAAAACCGGAATCCACTCACGGCTGCCGTTAGAGATTTCATCGAGTTTGTCTTCCAATTTGGCGGTAAAGTTGTAATCCACATACTGAGTAAAATGCTCAGATAAAAACTTATTCACCACTTCACCGGTATCGGTCGGCGTGAAGCGCTTTTTATCTAAAATCACGTACTCACGATCTTTTAAGGTAAAAATAATCGATGCATACGTTGAAGGACGACCAATGCCAAATTCTTCGAGTGATTTGACCAAACTCGCCTCAGTAAAGCGTGGCGGCGGTTGGGTAAAATGCTGCTCACCAGAGAGTTTTTCTACCGGTAACACATCGCCTTCAGTCATCACCGGCAAGCGAGCTTCATCATCATCATCGTCGACATCATCGGCATCTTCTTGATATACCGCGATAAAGCCCGGAAATACCAAAGTCTGTCCTGTGGCACGAAATAAATTTTCTGGACTACCAACAGCAATATCGACCGCAACCGTATCAAATTTTGCCGAGGTCATTTGGCAGGCTAAGGTCCGCTTCCAAATCATTTGGTACAGCTTAAACTGCTCTGGCGACAAGAAGGTTTTAACCGACTCAGGCGTGCGATGAATCGACGTTGGACGTACCGCTTCATGCGCTTCTTGCGCATTTTTGGCTTTGTTTTTATACGCAATCGCGTCTTTCGGTAAATATTCTTTTTCGAAATGCTCGCCAATATAGCCACGTATTTCAGCCAAAGCATCATTCGATAAAGCCACCGAATCGGTACGCATATACGTGATTAAACCGACGGTTTCCCCGCCCAGATTAATCCCTTCATAGAGTTGCTGCGCAGTGCGCATGGCTCTATCGGTGGTAAAGCCTAATTTACGCACCGCTTCTTGCTGCAAGGTTGACGTAGTAAATGGCGCAGCAGGACTGCGCGATTTCTTTTTCTTTTCAACCGAATGCACTTGAGCGGGTAAATCGGCTAAACCCGCCAAAATAGTGGCTTGAGCCGCTTCATCCGGAATATCAAATTGATCGAGTTTTTTCCCTTGCCACGTGGTGAGTCTCGCCGCGACTTTACTGCGACCTTTTTTGGTATCAAGGTGGATTGACCAGTATTCTTGGGCATTAAACGCACGAATTTCAATCTCGCGCTCGCAAATTAAGCGCAAAGCAGGACTTTGCACTCGGCCTGCGGAGAGACCAGTACGCACTTTTCGCCACAACAAGGGCGACAAATTAAAGCCGACCAAATAATCTAAGGCGCTGCGTGCTTGCTGTGCATTGACCAAATTAAAGTCAATATCGCGTGGATTGGCGACGGCCTGCAAAACAGCAGACTCAGTAATCTCATGAAACACAACGCGTTTAAAGGTTTTTTCTGGGCTAATTAATTTCTTAGCTTTTAAAATTTCCATAATGTGCCAAGAAATAGCTTCACCTTCTCGATCCGGATCGGAGGCGAGATAAATATGGTCAGCAGCTTCAACGGCATCACAGATGGCATCAACGTGCTTTTTATTTTTTTCGATGATCTGATACTTCATTTTGAAGTCTTTTTCAGGATCTACCGAGCCAGATTTACGCACTAATCCGCGCACATGGCCATAAGAAGCAAGAATTTGGAAATCTTTGCCCAAATATTTTTGTAGGGTTTTCGCTTTCGAAGGCGACTCAACGATTAAGAGATTGGCCGGCATGGTTCCCCAAGGCAGCAGAGATTCAAAAACTGGAGTGCGTGGCGCAGCGCGGTCTAATGCAAAGCAAAACCTTCACGGCCAAACAGCAACTCCTCGATTAGGAGATTGGTTAAAGCGTCACGCTTTTGCCAAATCACCATTAAAACTATTAATTTAATTCTTTCTAGAGCGACTTCACCATCGGGTTCACGCCAAAGTCGATCAAGGACTAGTTCGCGCTCGCCCGCACTCAAGATTCGTGTTGCATCTAAAGAATGCATAAATATTGCCGCTTCTTCACTCAGTCTTTCTAGCTCCATCGGATGCAAGGAGCGAAAACCAAACTCACTGGAATCGAGTAATTTATAGGGTGCAACATCAATTTGTTTGAGCTCAGATAACCACGTCAGCGCGTCATGTATATCTTCACCTTCAAAGCCAGCCAAAGACAATTTTTTGGCCAATTGAGACATATCAGGCAAGCCATCTGCGTTATAAAACTGCTCAAAAAGGTAAGCAAGCACTTCTAACATAATCTGTATTAAACCCCTCCGCCAATGCGTTGATAGCGTCCGCCAGGCAAAGAAGCCAGCTTCCCTTCCAATTCAAAACCCAACAGAATCTCGTACAGCGCGGCATTCGTCAAGCCAGTTCGCAGAATTAAAGTCTCGATATCTACGGGGTCCCAACCTAAAGCTTGCCAAAACTCATCCTCAGCCACCGGCGGCTGAGCCTGTTTTTTAGGCGTAGCGGCCACTGAAAATAAATCATTACCAAAACAAAGTTCACTCAAAATATCATCCCCCGACTCAACAAGCTTAGCACCACTCTTAATCAAGGCATGGCAACCTTTCGCTTGCGGGGAATGAATTGAGCCAGGTATGGCAAAAATTTCACGGCCAAGATCAACGGCCTGTCTCGCTGTAATCAATGAGCCGCTACCCAATGCCGCCTCAACCACCAAGCAGCCCAAACCTAAGGCAGCAATAATTCGATTTCGCTGTGGGAAATGCATCGGCAACGGCGGTGAGCCCAAGGCAAACTCCGACAAAATCAAACCTTCGCTCGCCAATTGATGGGCGAGCTGACGATTACTGGCCGGGTAGATCCGATCAAGCCCTGTTCCCACTACTGCAATGCTCGAACTACGGCCAGCTAAGCCACCGCGATGTGCTGCAGCATCAATACCACTGGCCATACCACTCACAATGCACAGTCCGGCGTTGGATAAATGTGCAGCAAATTGCTCTGCATGTTCAATCCCCTGCGGCGTGGCGTTTCGACTCCCTACTATACTGAGTGCGGGCTTTTTAAGTAAATTCAAGTCCCCCTTGGCATACAACACAATTGGGGGATCGGGTAGTGACAACAACGAAGCCGGATACAATGCATCATTTAAAGTGATTAAGTGATGCTGAGGTTCAAGCAACCACGCTTGGGTTAACTCGACGATGCCAGTATGATTTGGCACACAAGTGGTCAACACTGCGTCAATAAGTTGGGGAGAAATCAGACTTTTAAATGCGCTGCGCGGCGCAGAAAAAATCTTCTCAGGTTCGCCCAAAGCGCGCAATAAATGCAATTGGCTACGAACCCCTAGTCCAGGAACTAGAGAGAGTCGTAGCCAAGCTTGAAGTTCAGCGGTGAGCAATCTTATTCTGCCGCAGCACCAGCCTTCGCAGTATCGCCGGCATTAATCGGCAATGTGCTGTCCATCACGAGGGCATAAGCAACTTTTGGAAAAACACGATACACGAATAAATTGCCGCTTTTAATCGGTGGCGTAAATCGTGTTGGTTCGGCGCTGGTTTCTTTAGCAATCAATCTTGGCGCTTTATAACTAAACAGCACCGTGCCCATATCCAAACCATCAAGTGCGCCGCGATTCAGTACCACCGTGGTTAAAGAACCCGCTTCAGTCGAGCCACCATAAGTAGAAATCACTTTGCCTTCGATGGCATGAGCTGGCAAGTGCGGTACATAATTAATGAATTGCTTTTCTGGCGAGCGGATTAAACGATCGCCGACTGAAATCTCTTCTCGGCTATTGCCGACAATCATCGTGGTCACGTCGCCCTCGCGCTTAACCCGAACATCGCCCAGGTAAGTCACTTCAATACCAATCACTTCCTTAGGATTTTCTGGATCAACCAATGGTTTACCTTTGCGGAACGCCTGCCATGTCTCACCAGGTTGGGCATCGACCAAATCGACGGAGTAAATTTGATCACTTGGGCCAAACAATAAGCGGCTATCAGGTCCTGCAGCAATCCGTGGCGCGGCCGTAAAATCCTCAACACTCATCACCAGCGGTTTACTCAAAAAAGGCTCAATTGAGGCGTAGGGAATGCTCGCAATCGCATTGCCACTCAAGGTGGTTTCGCGAATTCTCGGGCTTAATTTGCCGTTGCCGCTGCGCCCGTCAAATTTTTGATTTTTTAATAATTTAAGTCGCGGTTGGCCACTTGAAGTATCCAACACAATCACATCACCGGGATAAATCCAGTGCGGATTTTTAATGTCAGTTTTATTTAATTGCCAGATTTCTGGCCAGCGCCAAGGCTGACTTAAAAATTTACCGGATATCCCCCACAATGTATCGCCTTTCACCACCACATACCGATCCGGTGCATTTTTAGCTAACTTCAATTCATCTGCCAAGGCAGGCGCAGATAAAAAACCAACCGCTAACAGCAGCGATACAATGGATTTACGCATCATTATTTAAGCCCAAAGCTTACCGGTCGTCGACCTTGCAAGCAAAAATTCAAAGAAGTTCACCGATATGATCTTGATATCTAACCACCCCGACCCATATCGAATATAATACAACGCTATAGATTATCTCTATTTTTAATTCTGCATATCAACTTTTGGTCTAGCAAGCACACATGGCAATTCTAAACATTCTGCACTATCCCGACGAGCGCTTACACACAATCGCTCAGCCCGTGACTGTTTTTGATACAGTTCTGCAACGCCAAATCGATGACATGGCAGAAACCATGTACGCCGCACCGGGTATTGGCCTTGCCGCCTCGCAGGTTGATTTTCATCAGCGCTTGGTTGTAATCGATATTTCTGAAGAAAAAAACGACTTGCTGGTGTTGATCAACCCAGAAATCATCGTTGCCGATGGTCACACTACGTACGAAGAAGGCTGCCTCTCGTTGCCAGGCATTTACGAAGAAGTTGAGCGTGCGCAAACACTCACCGTTCAAGCACTCGATCGACACGGCAAAGCGCTTACATTAGAAGCCGAAGGCTTGCTGGCGATTTGCATTCAACATGAAATGGACCACCTCGACGGTAAAATTTTTGTTGAAAAACTCTCGCGCCTCAAACTCAATCGCATTCTTCAAAAAATCAAAAAAAATCAAAAGCGCACAATGTAACTGATCTAGGATCTAGATCCTAAGATCCTAGATCTAATCGGCAACTTGAACTTCGCACCAGACGAGGACATTCACATCCATTCACTTTTGCGCATAAACCCATGAAAATTATATTTGCTGGCACGCCTGATTTTGCGGCTGAAGCACTCAAAGCGCTGATTACCGCTGGGCACGAGATTGTTTTGGTTCTGACACAACCTGATCGCCCCAGTGGCCGTGGCATGAAACTCACACCATCGGCAGTCAAAATGGTCGCCCAAGCGCACCAGATTCCCGTGTATCAGCCCGAAAAACTACGCACAGCGGAACAACAAGCGCTCTTGCTGGGTATCGAGGCAGACGTCATGGTGGTTGCAGCTTACGGCCTGATACTGCCACAAATCATCCTCGATCTGCCCCGTTTAGGCTGCCTAAATATTCATGCCTCGCTGCTACCGCGCTGGCGTGGTGCCGCGCCAATTCAACGGGCGATCATGGCCGGTGACACCGAAACCGGCATCACCATTATGCAAATGGATGCTGGGCTCGATACCGGCGACATGCTCTCAGTGCATATCACGCCGATTACGCACGACGACAATGCGCAAACCTTGCATGACAAATTAGCCCAGCAAGGCGCCAGTGCGATTGTCAGTGCTTTGGATCAGCTACCGGATTTGACGCCAATCCCTCAGCCGGCAACTGGTGTTTGTTACGCGGAAAAACTCAAAAAAGAAGAAGCCCAAATCGACTGGACGCAATCGGCCAGTCAGCTCGCGCTCAAAATTCGTGCTTTCAACCCCTTCCCTAGCGCCCAAACCACGCTGGATGGCGCAACCATCAAACTTTGGCAAGCGAGCACCATTGCAGGTCAAGGCACAGCCGGCACGTTGATTGCCGTTGAAAAAGACGCGCTGATTATTGCCTGTGGTGAAGGCGCGCTGCGCGTAACCGAACTCCAAAAAGCTGGCGGCAAGCGCATCAGCGCGGCGGCTTTTTTGAGCGGCTCGCCACTGGCGATCGGGCAGCAATTGGGTGCTTAGTTTCGTTCACATCAACAGGAGCCAAAATCATGGATAACTGGTTTAAAACCACGGTTCTTATGGCCGCAATTTTGGCCTTGTTTATGCTGATTGGTGGCTTAATCGGCGGTAAAAGCGGGATGCTAATGGCACTGATTTTTGGTGGCGGCATGAATATTTTCGCCTACTGGAACTCCGACAAAATGGTGCTCAAAATGTATAACGCGCATCAAGTCGATGCGCGAAGTGCCCCTGAGCTGTACACCATGGTTCAAGAGCTCGCGCGTAATGCGGGTCTGCCGATGCCCAAAGTGTTTGTGATTGATGAAGACCAACCCAATGCGTTTGCCACCGGACGTAATCCTGAAAACGCCGCCGTGGCCGCCACAACGGGCATTATGCGTGTACTGAGCTACCGCGAATTACGCGGCGTGATGGCGCATGAATTAGCGCACGTACAGCATCGCGATATTTTAATTTCAACCATTTCCGCAACCATGGCCGGGGCGATCTCAGCGCTGGCTAATTTTGCCATGCTCTTTGGCGGCCGCGATAGCAACGGGCACAGTATCAATCCCATCGCCCGCATTGCGGTTGCCATGTTGGCACCATTGGCGGCCAGTGTGATTCAAATGGCGATATCCCGAGCGCGTGAATTTGAAGCCGATGCCGGTGGCGCGCGCATTTCTGGCGATCCTGCGGCGCTGGCCGATGCACTCACCAAAATTGAAGCTTTTGCGCGTGGCATTCCAATGCATGCGGCAGAAGCGCACCCAGAAACCGCACAGATGATGATTGTGAACCCACTGCACGGTGGTGGCTTACAAAATTTATTTCGTACTCACCCACTCACCAGTGAACGGGTGGCACGTTTACGCACTATGGCGCAACAAAATATCAGATACACCGGATAGGTATATCTTTGTAGACCTTATAAAAAAAGATATACCACTCAATACCCTACAGCCCGACACTTGGTCGGGCTCATTATTTGGAAGCTTATTATGTTTATTACCCAAAAATTAGCCGGACAAACCGTCGCCCATGTTTTGGCCGGTCAAAATCTCACCGAAGCCCTCAATGCCGTTTGGCGCAGCAACCCCGACCTTGAATCAGGCCAACGCGGCGCGATTCAAGATATTTGTTATGGCACTTTGCGTCAATTGGGTCTAATAGAGGGTGTTTTAAAACAGCTGCTGCGCAGTCCATTGCATGAACCTGAACTCAAAGCGCTGTTACTCATTGCCGTCTATCAACTGCAATTCACGCGTGCGGCATCGCACACCATTGTTGACCATGCGGTCAAAGTTGCAGCGCAAACCGGCAGCGGCTTTGGCAAAGGCCTCGTCAATGGCGTTTTACGTAGCTTTTTACGCGGCAAAGACGAATTAGTTCGTCGTGCACAGGCCAATGAAGTGGGTTTGTATTCACACCCAGCTTGGTGGATTAAAACCATGAAATCGGCCTACCCAACAGAATGGGAAGCGATCCTAGTCGCCAACAATCAACATCCGCCGATGACGCTGCGTGTCAATCCGGCACACACCTCAGTGAATGACTATCTGGCGCTCCTAAGCGCCGCCAATATTGAAGCGAGCGCACTCGACGAATTAGCCATTATTTTAAAACGCCCAGTGAGTGTTGATTTTTTACCACACTTTTTTGCTGGCTGGGTGTCAGTTCAAGATTGGGGCGCGCAAGTTGCCGCCAAGTTACTCGATTTACACGACGGGCAAACCGTACTCGATGCTTGCGCTGCGCCTGGCGGTAAAACTTGCCATATTTTAGAAACCGCGCAAGTGACATTAACCGCACTGGATAACGATGCCAGCCGCCTACAGCGCGTTAAAGACAACCTCAAGCGCGTCAATAAAACCGCGACCTTACTGCAAGGCGATGCATCTGCCCCAGATACTTGGTTCGACGGTCAGCAATTCGATAGAATTTTGGCCGACGTACCTTGCTCGGCAACAGGCGTTGCACGTCGTCACCCTGACATTAAATGGTTGCGTCGCAACGATGACTTGGCAAAATTCGCGCGCCAACAGGCAAAAATCTTGGATGCACTCTGGCCGCTCGTAGCGCCAAACGGCAAACTCCTGTACGCTACGTGCTCAGTTTTTCCTATAGAAAATGCCGCTTCAGCCGAGGCTTTTGCGCTGCGTCATCCTGATGCAAAACGCTTAGAATTACCCGCCAGCGCATTACCGAATGGCCAGTCAATCGATGGTCAGTTATTACCCACCGCGGAACATGATGGTTTTTATTACGCGCTTTTCTCTAAATCGTAATTGGCGATACCTATTGGGTGTCATGCTGCTGCTATGCGCTTATTACGCGCAAGCAGGCAGCATCAAAACCATCAAGTCCGAAGTTGAATTTAACGGTAATCATATCGAACTGGCGGGACGTTACTTGGTCACGTTGTCGCCAGACATTGAAACCGCGCTAAAAAATGGGCTATCACTGCCATTTACTTACGAATTTAAACTTACAAAACCTAAATTTTACGCCTGGTATCGCAATTTAGCCGACAGCTTTAATTCCACCGCCAGCATCACCTATCGCCTCAGCTATCAGCCGCTCACCCGACAATACCGCCTCAATACCAGCGGCCTCACCCGTAGCTTTAATAGCGCCGAAGAGGCGCTAGTGGCGCTGAGTATTATTCGCGGCTGGACGGTGCTTGAAGGTAGCAATATTGATAATGACGACTTTGCTGGCAAAATCCGCTTTCGTTTAGATCATTCACAGCTACCCAAATCGTATCAACTCACCGCATTAGGTGATGAAGACTGGGTGCTCGATTCGGGCTGGCATGAATTACAGCGCCCGGTTAGTAGCCCTTCTGCCGAGCCTGTGCCATGAAAAAGCTATTAATTTTTCTCGGCGTTTTGGGTACGATTTTATTGTTTCTATTGGCCTCGGCCTCGGGAAATACCTCAGAATCTTCGCAATACTACAAGCTAATTTTAGCGCTCAACGCCCTGCTGTTGATCGCACTGGCCGTTTTGGTAGGCTCTCGACTCACCCAATTACTCAAACGAGTGAGAAGCAAAGTTTTTGGCTCTCGGCTCACCATTCGAATGGTCTTGATGTTTTCCTTGGTCGCGGTCTTACCTGGCGCTTTGGTTTACACACTCTCGGTACAATTTTTAAATCGCTCGATTGAAACCTGGTTTGATGTTCGGGTGGATAATGCCCTCGATCGTGGCCTTAATTTGGGTCACAACGCCATTGATTACCAGCTCAATGATTTACAACGCAAAGCCAGCGTGATCGCTTGGGATATTCACGACAATAGCCAGAGCGCTTTATTAGAGCGGCTCTCCAAACTGCGCGATCAAACTGGCGTGCAAGAGATCACGCTGTTTGACAATAATGGCCAAGTGCACGCCCATATTGGCAATGAATACGCCAGCCTAGTGCCCAGTCTACCGGACCGAAAAATCATTACTGAGGCCGAACGAGGCAGTTACAAAGCCATTGAATCAGACCCCATCAATGGCTTGATGATGCGCATTATTGTGCAATTGCCCGGCAGTGAATTCTCCAATCGCGTCAAGCTTTTGCAACTACTGCAACCCGTACCCAAACAATTGGCGCAAGACGCTGAATTAGTCGAACAAGTTCGCAGTGAGTACAAGCAGCTCTCGCAATCCAGAGAAGGCCTTAAGCTGATTTTTAGTCTCACGCTGACGATGGCACTCACCATGGCACTTTTGGGCGCTTTGGCCTTAGCGATTTACCTCTCAGACAAACTCGCCGCCCCGTTATCGGTGCTGGCAGCGGGCACTCGAGCGGTGGCACAAGGCGACTTCACCCAACAACATCCCGTGATTAGCCGCGATGAACTCGGGATTTTGACCCATTCGTTTAACCGAATGACCCGCCAGCTTTCCGATGCTCGCGACACGCTAGAGCACAACCAAGCCGAACAAGCCGAAGCCAAAGCCTATGTTGAAGCGATTTTAGCTTCGTTATCAGCTGGGGTTTTATCGCTGGATGAAGACTGGCACTTACAATCGGCCAATCACAGTGCCTTGCGCATTTTAGGGCTGGACCCAAGCCGAATTGGCGACTTGCCGCTCTCGAAATGGAATCAAGCCTACCCCAACCTCACGGCTTTTTTTGCGCATACCATCCACGGGTTTTTATCTGACGATGAAGTTTGGCAGCGCCAAATTGAGCTCGACGCAGAAAAACGCGTGCTGTTGGTGCGCGGCACCCGTTTAACGCAAAAAATCGATGGCAGTGATGATTTGCATGGCTACGTAATGGTGTTTGATGACATTACTGAACTGCTCTCAGCGCAGCGCGATGCGGCTTGGGGTGAAGTCGCGCGCCGCTTAGCGCACGAGATCAAAAACCCACTCACGCCGATTCAGCTCTCTGCCGAGCGTATGGAAATGAAGCTAGTTGAAAAACTCGACCCTGCTGGCGCTGAATTTTTACGTCGAAATACGCAAACCATCGTCAAGCAAGTTGCGGCGCTCAAACAAATGGTCGATGCCTTCCGGGATTATGCCCGCAAGCCATCGGGCAAAAAACGCCCACTGGATTTGATGCAATTACTGAACGAAGTACTGGTATTGTACGAAGCGTCGCCCATCATGCTCGATTTTAAAGTACACGGGCCCCTGATGATTAATGGCGACCCAACGCATTTGCGGCAAGTCATTCATAACTTGCTACAAAACGCCCAGGATGCAATTACCGATGCTGCAGAGCAAAGGATTTGCCTTCTGGTGGAAAAAGACGAAAAATGGGCACGTCTTTATATTGAAGACAGCGGCAAAGGCTTTCCAGCCGAACTCTTGCCACGTGTTTTTGAGCCCTACGTTACATCAAAGGCCAAAGGTACAGGTCTAGGTTTAGCAATCGTGAAGAAAATTATCGAAGAACATCACGGGCGCGTTCAGGTGGGTAATTCCACCGGTGCATTTGTTAGGATCGAGCTGCCGCTCTGGGAGGAAACAACTAGTGGCTAATCAAGATATTTTAATCGTCGACGACGAAATCGGCATCCGCGAACTTCTATCTGAAATCTTGCTGGATGAGGGGTATAGCGTTGCAATCGCTGAAAATGCAGAAGCTGCACGCAAATACCGTAACCAAGGTGAACCACGTTTGGTGCTTCTGGACATCTGGATGCCCGACACTGACGGTGTGACACTACTCAAAGAGTGGGCGCGCAATGGTCAACTCACCATGCCCGTCGTGATGATGTCAGGCCATGCCACTGTGGATACCGCAGTGGAAGCAACCCGCATTGGGGCGCTTGATTTTCTTGAAAAACCGATCGGTTTGCAAAAACTACTGGCCACCGTAAAACGCGCTTTTTCGCAACCTGTGAATCAGGTAAAGCCGAATCAGGGTTTGCAGAGCCTCGGTAATAGCCCAGCGATTACATCGCTGCGTGAGGCGCTTGACCAGGTTGCAAGCCAAACCCTGCCTATCACATTAACCGGCGAACCAGGATCCGGCTTTGAAACGTGTGCCCGGCATTTAACCCGCCCGAACACGCCGTTTATTTCGCCAAGTTCCAACGAAGAACTCGCCTTGCCACCGCAAGACCTGCTCAATCGCGCCACGGGCGGGACTATTTTTGTGCGAGACATCGCTTGGCTCGATCGTAAAGCGCAAACCGGCTTACTCAATTTGCTGCCCAAGCTGGAAAAATACAAAATCCGCTTAGTCACCGCCTCCAGTCGACCACTCGATCAGCTCATTGGTCAGTGCGAACCTGAATTGCTGCGTCAACTCACCCAAATCATCTTGGCGGTTCCGCCGCTACGGGCACATGCTGAAGACGTTCCAGCCATGGCCGAAGTGTTATTGGCGCAAACCGTCACCAGCAATAAGCTCGGGCCACGGCGCTTTTCTAAATCAGCCTTACAATTACTTAGCCAACAAGATTGGCCAGGTAATATTGATCAGCTGGCCAATGTAGTGAAAAGTCTCGCCCTCACCGGTCGCGATGGTGATATTGATATCTTGCCAGTCAGCCGCCTGCTCACGCAGTTGTCGCCCAACTCGCAAGAGGCGACTTTAGGCGTGACGCAGCAAGCCATGCCGCTGCCACAAATCGATCTTGACTTACCACTGCGTGAAGCGCGAGACCAATTTGAACGGTTTTATTTAGAGCGCCAAATTGAATTATCCAACGGTAATATGAGTCGCGTCGCCGAGCGAATTGGCTTGGAGCGCACCCATCTCTACCGTAAGTTAAAACAATTAGGCATTCAGATGCCGCGTAAGCAACGCGTCGTTG
>NZ_CAMTIA010000016.1 GCF_947072475.1 uncultured Deefgea sp. | reverse complement strand
GTCACTGAATTGACGAACCTACCTAGCGTTGCACTTACTATTTGAACCTGTGATTTGCAGACTGAGTTAACGTTTTGCCCTGTGGCGTCGTATTTTGGGATTTAAAACTGAATTGATGCGGTTAAATGTGATGAATCAAATTCAGACATGTTTGATTTAGGTCGTGAGTGCGGCTGGATGCTGGACAAGGGAGAATCAGGAATTTATTCGGGATGAATCCGATAAAATTTCATTGAATTTAATGCTTGCTTATTTATCTTTGTTTGATGATACCTGAGATTTTAAGCGAATAAATAATTTATTTACTCAGCAACTGGAAAGGCTTTGTAAACAACTGGCAGCGCCCAATAAAAAACGCCATTAATGGCGTTTTTTATTGGGCGCAGTAATGATTAATATTTACTTTTCGTGTCGTGGCGTGATTTACGATGGCGGGCAGCGAGTAAGCCGACTAGACCGAGCCCCATTAGGGCGTAGGTTTCTGGTTCAGGAACAGGCTGAGTGATACTGACTTCTGAGCCAAATCCTAGTTTATTCGTGCCGGTGTAGGTACCATAGCGCGTTTGGCCATCGGAGAAGGTTGCCGCTACTTTGGCACCAATAAAGCCTGCGCCATTAATCCCATTACAATCAACGCAGCTAAATAAGTCAGTATCAACACCAAAAATAAATTTTTGCCCGGCAGCGAATGTATTGCCTGCAAAATTAAAGGTAACTTGTTGCTTGCCATCTAACGCTGCATTGGTGGGAGCCGTTGCTGAAACACCGCCAGTTGAAGTATTAATCACTAAACCTGAATAGCTTGTTCCTGGTGTCGTTGCGGCGGTATCAAAAAAACCGCCAATCGGGGATAAGTCCCAAGTTAATGAGGTGATGTATTCGCCAGCGTTTGAAGTATTAAAAAATTGGAATGCATTGTTGGTGCTAAAAGTAGTGCCGCTGATGATTAGCCCACTTGCAGAGATTTGCGCAAAAGACGATGTGCTTAGTAGGGCGGCAATAATTGCAAGTTTTTTAAGGTGTTTCATAACATGCTCCGTACGCAGTTTAAAGTGGGCAAATCTCAGATTGAGTTGTTGAGATGTTGCATTAGCTTTAGTTTTAAATTGAAGTACGGCGTAAAGCAAGAATGCATTTAAATTTATTGACAAATGGTAATTAATTAATCTCTTATGTAATGATTTAATGATTTAATGATTTGTTAATTTACTATTTATGGTATTTGTTTGGTGTGTTTTTTTTGTTTTGTTAATTTGGCTGTAATTTTTTTAAAATTAATTCTATTGATTCTGTTTCTGCATTATTTCTAGTGCAGTCAATTAAGTCGCAATCATCCATGCCGCGTAACCACGTGAGTTGGCGTTTAGCCAGTTGGCGGGTGGCGGCAATGCCTTTTTCGCGGCAGGTGGCAAAATCGTATTCGCCGTCTAAATGACTCCAAGCTTGGCGGTAACCGACGCAGCGCATGGATGGTAAATCCAGATTGAGCGGGTATTTGGCGCGCAGCATTTGCACTTCGGCCAATAAACCGTCACTGAGCATTTGATCAAAACGCAGCGCAATTCGCTGGTGAAGTACCGAGCGATCGCTTGGGACTAAGGCGATTTTGAGTAAATCGTAGGGGAGTATCTCTCTGGCGGGCTCAGCCAGTATGCTCGACATGGCTTTACCCGACAAAATGCAGACTTCTAAAGCCCGCTCGATTCTTTGCGTGTCATTGGGGTCTAGCCTAGCTGCGGTGATGGCGTCCAATGCCGCCAATCGTTGGTGCATCGCCGCCCAGCCTAGCGCTTGGGCGTCAAGATGGATTTGCGCACGCAGTTCGGCATCGGCCGTGGGTAGGTCATGAATACCTTGTTGCAAGGTGTTGAAATACAGCATGGTGCCGCCAACCAGTACCGGCACTTTGCCGCGTGCGGTAATGTCGTCCATCAAGGCACGGGCATCGAGCCTAAATTGCGCCGCAGAATAGACTTCGGTGGGGTCGATAATGTCAATTAAATGGTGCGGCGCTGCCGCGAGTTCAGCTTTGCTAGGTTTAGCGCTGCCAATATCCATGTCTTTAAACACTAAGGCCGAGTCGACCGAAATGAGTTCAACTGGCAGCCCGAGCTCGATAAGCCGCATGGCCGTCGCCGTTTTGCCGCTGGCCGTGGGCCCCATGATGAAAATAGCAGGAGGAAGTGGATTCATGATTGGGCCATGGCAAAAGTAGAGGGATTAAGTTTGGAGGTGCTGGTTTGTGTCGTTGTTATGCAGCAGGCAGCACAAAATTCATCATTGCCCGCGCATAAACATTTTATCAAGATCATTCATGGTGAGGCGAAACCAAGTTGGGCGGCCGTGGTTGCATTGGCCGGATCGCTCAGTCACTTCCATTTCGCGCAGTAGCGCGTTCATTTCTGGCACAGTGAGCTGGCGATTGGCGCGCACCGCGCCGTGGCAGGCCATGGTGGCCAATAGCTCGTTGCGACGACCGGAGAGCACTTGCGAGACGCCCACTTGGCGAATATCGCGCAGCATGGCTTGGGCTAATTCAACGGGATTGCTGTTTTGCAATAACATCGGTACGGCGCGAACTGAGAGCTGTGTGGGCGAGGTGACTGAGATTTCTAGCCCTAAATCGGCAAGTTGTTCGCCAAAGTCTTCGACGGTGGCGATGTCAAATTTGTCGGCGTTAAACACATGCGGAATGAGCAAAGGCTGCATCGGCATATTGGCTAAATCAAGCGCCGTTTTGAGTTTTTCATACACCACGCGTTCATGCGCGGCGTGCATGTCGATGACGATCAGGCCTTCGTTGGTTTGACTCAAAATATAAACGCCGTGCAATTGGCCGAGTGCAAAGCCCAAAGGCGGCGCACCATTTTCCTCACTAGGCGGTAGCTTGGTGCGGGGCGTTGCTAGCCATGGTGCAGGTTGATCAACGCTAGCGCCGCCGATCTTCGCGCGGTGCTCTGGCTCGGGCGTGCTGCTGATGATTGGCGCAACTGGCGCTGGATCAATCGGTGCACGGTATGCGGGTGAAGTCTCAGCGATGGGTGCGCTAGGGCTACTTTGGCGCAAATCGGCAAACATCGTTTCGTAAACTTGCAGGCCTTCACCAGCAGTTGGTGCCAGTGGTATCGACTGCTGGCGATACGCCATTTTGGCGTAATCTTGCGGTTTGTAGTTGGTTTCTTGGGGTATTGCTGCCGGGGCTTTTATTTCTCCGGTCTCGGTATCAATACCCTCGGGTAATTTACCGGCTTTGGTTTGGGCGAGGGCTTTGGATAAGCTAGTCAGCAAAAAGCGATAGATCGCTTGGCTTTCGCGAAAGCGTACTTCGATTTTGGTGGGGTGGACGTTGACATCCACGCCTTCTGGGTCGAGCTCTAAAAACAGGCAAAATGATGCGTGTAAATTATGGTGTAGCACGTCGCGATAGGCTTCTTTGAGCGCGTGCATCACCACTTTGTCGCGCACAAAGCGGCCATTCACAAAAAAGTACTGCGCTTCGCGGCTGGTTTTACCCAATGTGGGTGAGCCGGTGATGCCATGCAATCGCAAGCTACCAAAGCCTTCATCGACCACGATCCCCGATTGCACAAAGTCATCACTAATAATGGCGGCGGCACGTTTGGCTAAATCGCCAGCCAGCCAGCGCTGCTGCGCTTTGCCGTTGTGCAGCAAGGTGATTTGAATTTGCGGGTTGGCCAGCGCTAAGCGCTCAACCATGCTCAGGCAATGGGCGTATTCGGTGCTGTCGGACTTTAAGAATTTTTTTCGTGCTGGCACTTGCGTATATAGCTCATGCACTTCGATGGTGGTGCCGCAGGCTAAGGCTGCCGGTTCAGGTTCGAGTAAATGACCATGATCGGCTTCAACCCGCCAAGCGTGGGCCGATAATTGATCGTTTTCAGTAAAGCGGCTGGTTAAACTCAGCCGAGAGACGGAGGCAATCGAGGCCAATCCTTCTCCGCGAAAACCCAAAGTGCCGACCTTGGCCAAGTCATCCATGCTGCTGATTTTGCTGGTGGCATGGCGATGCAGGGCAAGGCCCAGATCGTCTTTGGCAATGCCGCAACCATCGTCAATCACTTTAATCAGTTTGCTGCCGCCAGCGTGTAATTCAATGTGCAAGCTTTTGCTGCCGGCATCAATGCTGTTTTCTAACAGTTCTTTCAATGCCGACGCGGGTCGCTCAACCACCTCGCCGGCGGCGATTTGATTGACAAGGTGATCGGAAAGTCTTTGGATGCGTGGCATGAAGTTAGACGATGGTCAAAAAACAAAAGAGGCTGAAGTATACCAGCCTGTTGGATTGACGATGCAGTCGATCCAACAGGCGTTGTACTAGCTAGATGGATGGGTTTTAGCTGTGGGCGAGTCGTGTTTTGGCTAGCGGCGGATTTTTAGCAAAATAGCGCTTAATGCCTTGATGTAAGGCTTGGGCCATTTTGTTTTGATAGGCGTCAGAGATGAGTTTTTGCTCCTCTTCTGGATTCGAAATAAACGCCGTTTCGACCAAAATTGATGGAATATCTGGGGCCTTCAATACCGCAAAATTGGCTTGTTCAACGCTAGGTTTATGCAGGCGATTGATATTGCCGATTTCACCGAGCATGGCTTTGCCCAGCTTCATGCTGTCGTTAATCGTTGCCGTCGTGGTTAAATCCATTAAAGTGCGCGCCAAATACGGATTTTCAGTTTTGATTTTAATCCCACCAATTAAATCGGCATCATTTTGTGTTTGCGCCAACCAGCGCGCTTGACTGCTGGTTGCGCCGCCTTCAGACAGTGCAAACACCGATGAGCCATTGGCACCAGGGCGAACAAAGGCATCGGCGTGAATGGAGACAAATAAATCGGCATTGACCGCACGCGCCTTTTTAACCCGAACACCCAGCGGCACAAAATAATCGCCATCGCGCGTTAGCACCACGCGCACATTGGCTTCATTTTCGAGCAAAGCTTTGAGTTTTTTTGCGATTTGCAATACCACGACTTTTTCGTGCGTGCCCGATGGCCCAACGGCACCGGGATCTTCGCCGCCATGGCCAGGATCGAGCACCACGGTAATTAAGCGATCGACTTTGAGCTTATTGCGATCAACTGTATTGTCATTGGCTTTACTGGGCTCAACCGGCTTGGCCGCTTCGGCCACTTTGGGCTCAGCCGGCTTGGCCTGCATCGCGCTGGCCGCCGCAGCGCTTGGATTGTCGTTGAGTAAGGCCAGTAATGGATCGTTTTGCTCGGTGGGGTAAAGATCAATCACCAAACGATGCTTGTACTCTGAGAATGGCGCTAAGGTAAAGACTTGTGGGCTGACTTGGGTTTTTAAATCTAAAACCAAGCGCACTGTGCCGGGCTTATTGCGCGCAGCGCGCAGTAATTTGATATACGGATCATCGCCGCCGACTTTGCCGGCCAAACTTTGTAATTCATTGTTTAAATCAATGCCGTGCAAGTCAATCACCAAGCGCTCTGGATCTTTAATCATAAATTGATTAAACGGTAGCGGCTCAGACGACTCAATGGTGACGCGGGTATACGCGGCCGATGGCCAAACACGCACCGCAACGACGCTGGCGTTGCCAGCAAGACTGACTGGGCTCACTGATAAAATCAAGGTCGCAGCGGCGGCACGTAATACGTCGCGGCGATTTAAATTTAATTCGCAATTCATTGCGCTGATTGGACTGCTAAGGTCAAAGCGTTCTGGCATGTTTGGCCTAACTCACTGGTAGCGGACAATAAAATTTTTCGGCCTTCGCCTTCGGGACTTAATTGAATAATCCAATCGGGCGTGGGGAGTTGACCGCTGGCTTTATCGGCCCATTCAATTAAACACACAGACTCGGCATTAAAGTAATCTCTAAAACCGGCGTCTTCCCATTCGCTTGGATCATTAAATCGATATAAATCAAAGTGATAAAAGTATAATTTAGAATCTGCTTTAAGTCCAAGCAAAGGGTAAGGCTCTACTAAGGTATAAGTTGGGCTTTTAACGCGTCCCGTAAAGCCTGCACCGCGTAAAATACCGCGCGTTAATGTGGTTTTGCCTGCGCCCAAATTGCCTTCTAAAAACACCACCATGCCAGCGCGAAGCACCTGCGCAATATGGCGGCCAAATTCCAATGTGGCGGCTTCATCATTTAAAACCGCGCTGAACGCGGTATCATTTGCAATATGACTGAATTTATACATTTACCACCCAATGATCAGGTTATGGTGCAATCGATTAAAGATTGGGCGCACCAGCTTGGCTTTGCCGCGGCGGCGATTGCCAATATTGATTTAAGCCATGCCGAATCCGGTTTAAGCCAATGGTTGGCTGCGGGTTATCACGGCGAAATGGATTATATGGCAAGGCACGGTTTAAAGCGCGCCAGAGCGGCCGAATTAGTGCCGGGAACTTTATCGGTAGTCACTGTTTTTATGCCGTATCTGTCTGGCGGTGCTGATCCAGAAGGCGTTTTGGCCGATACCGATAGGGCGTATATCTCTCGTTACGCCTTAGGGCGTGATTATCACAAAGTTTTGCGGCATCGTCTGCAACAATTGGCCGAAAAAATTACCGATTTAGTTGGCCCAATGGGCTATCGGGTATTTGTTGATTCAGCACCGGTGCTTGAGGTTGAATTGGCCAAGCAAGGTGGCAATGGTTGGCGTGGCAAACATAGTTTATTAATTAATCGGCAATATGGTTCGTTCTTTTTTATTGGTGAATTGTTTTTAGATATTGCCTTGCCGGCCGACCCTCCGATGCCCAAAGAGCATTGCGGCCAATGCACTGCGTGTATTGATGCCTGTCCGACGCAAGCGATTGTGGCGCCGTATATGGTGGATGCACGGCGGTGTATTTCTTATTTAACCATTGAATTAAAAGGGGCGATTCCCATTGAGTTTCGCTCACAAATTGGTAACCGCGTGTATGGCTGCGATGATTGTCAATTGGTGTGTCCGTGGAATCGTTTTGCCAAAACCAGCCCTGAAACCGATTTTGTGATTCGCCATGGCTTAGATGATGTCAGTTTATTAACGTTGTTTGCTTGGTCTGAAACCGACTTTCAGCAAAAAATGGCCGGTAGCCCAATCTATCGAATCGGCTATTGGGCGTGGTTGAGAAATCTGGCGGTGGGCTTAGGCAATGCTAGCACTACATCTGAGGTTGTCACCGCTTTACAAGCTCGGCGCGATATTGATAATGAGATGGTGCGTGAGCATGTGTTGTGGGCTTTGGCGCAGCATAGGGTATTGGATTGAAGCTTAACTAATAAATAAGTTACAGCTATATACCCTGATGGGTATAGCCTAAAGCATTGTCGATGATGGGTAGTGCTTTGGCAATATCCAGTGGTTTGGTCAAATAGGCATCAAAGCCAAGTTGAATCGCTTGATGAATGTCTTCGGCCAAAGCGTCGCCTGATAAGGCAATCACTGGAATGTGTCGGGTGGTTTCATTCATTCTTAATTGCACCAGCAGGCTGGCACCGGTGGCGTCGGGAAGATGGCGATCGAGCAAGATTAAATCGGGGATTTGCTGCTGCGCCAGCAATAAACCTGCGGCGGCGGTACTGGCTAGCGCTAATGTATAATGAGCACGTTGCTGCTCGAGTATGCGGCTCATGAGTTTTTGGGACAGCAAATCGTCCTCAATGTATAAAATGTGCCGCTGCTTGGCTTCGGTTGAGGCACTGCCACTGCTGCTCTGGTGTGCGGCTGGGGTGACTGCAGGGAAGTCCACCCAAAAATCACTACCTATGTCGAGCTGGCTTTTTACGCCGACCGTCCCTTGCATCAGCTGCGCCAGTTTACGGGTAAAGGCTAGCCCAATGCCGGTGCCTTCTATTTCTTCTTGTTGCTCACCCACCCGAGAAAAAGCCATAAAGAGCTGGGCTTGATCGGTTTGGCTGATCCCCAAACCGGTATCGGATACCATTAAGCGCCAATTGTTGTTTTGGGTTTGGCTGATGCTTATTGTCACGCGGCCGGCAGGGCGATTGTATTTGATCGCGTTGGAAGTAAAATTTAATAAAATCTGTTTGATTCGGCGCGCATCACCCTCCACCCAGCAGCAATTAGGAGGGAGATCAATAAAGAGTTGGGTGTTTTTTTCTGTGGCTAAATTTTGCATTAACTCACAGCAGTCACGCACAATCGGCGTGAGATCAATGGTTTCATGGCGTACGGTGAGTTTTCCCGCTTCGATACTGGCTAAATCGAGCACTTCATTAATCATGTCGAGTAAATGCCTGCCAGCATTAATAATGTAATTGCCCAGTTGGCGTTGCGGATTGTCGGTGTCGATGTAAATGAGTTGGGCAAAGCCCAAAATGGCATTGAGCGGTGTTCTCAGTTCATGACTCATATGCGATAAAAATTCTGATTTAGCTCGGCTGGCCGCTTGCGCTTTTTGGTGCGCAATACGCAGTGCCGCTTCGCTGCATTTGATGGCCGTGGTGTCGTGAACGCTAAAAATCCGCCCTTCAGGCGCTTCGCCCAAGCGCTGTGCTTGACTATTAAAATCATAAAATCGACCATCCAGCAAATGAGCGGCAAACTGCGATTCAAGATACGGATCGCTATACAGTAGATCTAACCAATGTTGAAATTCTTCGGCATGACTGAGTTGCGGTTTGATCCATTCAAATAAAGCCTCAGATTGGCGCGTATCTGACCATTGCCAAATTTGCATCATTGCCGCGTTGCAATGGCGAATATGCCCATCCAAATCAGTGACGACAATACCATCGGCGGTGGACTCTAAAGTGGCATACAGCAAAGAGGCGGTGAGTGCGCTCTCTCGTTCTATTCGCTTGCTTTGACTGATGTCGTAAAAAGAAATCACGCACAGCGTTTGATCTTCCCAGACGGTGCTGCGCACGCTTTTGCATACCGATAAGAAATATCCTTGTGCATGGCGGTAATCAGTTTCAAGCTGGCTGATGTGGGTATTGCCGCCATTACGCACGTCTTCCCAAAAAAAATGTTCTTGTAATCCGGTTTCAATGTCTTGAATCGGCCGACCCATTAAATCGTGCTGGGCATAACCCAGTAGCAAAGCGCTGGCTTGATTGGCCGAAACAATGCGTAAATCATGCGGCGAGACGGCTAAAATCGCCGTGGCGCAGGCGTCGAGCAGATTGTGTGCCAGTAAGGTCATATTGGCTCGCTGGTACTAAAAAAGTAGTTCATGCGTTTACTTGGACTTAAGGCGCGCGCTGCATCGGCACTCAGCTGATTGGCCTTGATCGATTTACTGATATTGATGCCGTTTTCGTGCTCTAAATCTAAAATAATCGCGTTTTCGCTGCCGGACTCATGGCCACAGACTAAGACTTGCGGGCGCAAAGGGCGCGAAGCATTCACCGAGACCACGAGGCCATAACAGTCATTAGATAAAATCACTAAAGTACCCGGCGGATAGACACCCAGGCATTTAATAAAGTGATTGAGCGGACCGGGGTCAAACTTGGCTTTGTGCTGAGTAAACATCAACGCCAATCCTTCGTGCGGCGTTAAGGATAGTGCCGAATTATTGCGGTTGCAGTAATTGTCGTAAGTGTTGACCAACACCAAAATGCGCGCCAGCGGATCAATTTGCGCCAATTTTAGCCGTTGTGGATAGCCGCTACCATCGCAGTATTCGTGATGTTGCGCGATGAGTTTTAATACGCGAGGGTCTAATCCTGCGCGCTGCGCGGTTTCTACGCCCCATATGGCATGTTGTTCCATCAGCGCTTGTTCTGCGCGATTTAAGGCTTCGGTTTTGAGTAAAACACGGTTGGGCACTTCGCTTTTGCCAATGTCGTGAAATAAGGCGGCCAAACCCAAGATGTGTATCTCGTCGCGAGATAATTGCATGGCGCGCCCTAGCATTAAAGCCAATACGGCCACATTTAAAATATGGAAGTAGGTTTCGTCGCCCAGCGTATTGCCATTCATTAAATGAATCGCAATGTCATCGTCGATTAACAGCGAATCGAGCATCTGGTTCACCAACTGATCGGCCGCCGCCACGGTTTTTTTGGCATCAATATGGATTTGGCTGTTGATGCTTCTGACGATTTTTGCCGCTTTGCTAAAGGCTTTTTCGCAGGCATTTAGTTGCGCTTGTCGGTGTTCATGCTGGGCTTGGCGCTGCCTTTTGGCGGCCAAAAGCGCCAAAACATCCGGGTCGACTATTTCGGCGTTGCAGATGGCACTGCTGGCTTGTGCAATCTGCGGGGCGGTGAATGGCAGGGGTTGGCTGTCGCTTTTATGGGGAAGGTAGCGAATTTTGACTAAGCCGAGTTTTTTTAGCGTGTCGATTTGATCGATCGATTTGATTTTAAAACTACCAAAGCTAAATGGATGCGCCATCCAATGCAAATCGAGTTGGATGTAAACGCCCACTTGCAGCTGATCGGGGTGAGCAAAGTAATTGGACTCGTTGGTCATGGGGTACGCATCGGTGTCAGGCATGGACTTAATTATGGCTAATTTGCGGATAAAGTCTGCCTTGCTGAGTGGCTATATATTCAGGGATTTGAAATTTTTAATAATTATCAAATGGTTAACTATAAGTTTGACGTCAGTTACTATTGCGGCGCTGTTGTGTCTAGTGTCTCGCTGAGCACCGGCTGAGCTGGTTTGCCTTATTTTTTGATCTATCAAGGGTAACGTCGCACGGTGGCGCGTCGTTACGCTAAAGGAAATTGTTGTGATTGAGCAGGGCGTGTTTCTTGGGTTAAACGCTGATTTTGGTCGTGATCAGGATTTGGATTCGCAATGGATGCCCTTGGTGTCTTTGGCCAATATTGCGTGCGGCGGTCACGCTGGCAGTGTGGATTCAATGCGTGCCGCAGTGCATTTGGCGCATCAGTATGGGGTGCGTATTGGCGCTGCGCCCAGCTACCCCGATCGGGCGAATTTAGGGCAGCGCTCGTTATCGATGCACCCCTCGCAACTGGTGTTTAGTATTACCGCCCAATTGTGGGCGATGAAGGCGGTGTGTATTGAAGAAGGCGTTTCAGTGGCTTACGTTAAATTGCATGGCGCTTTATATCGTGACGCGGCTAAAAACCCAGTATTGGCCGATCAAATCGCGCAATTGATCTTTGAAATTGACCCTGATTTATCGGTAATGGCACCCTTGCATAGCGAATTATTGTTGGCCGCCGCCGCGCGGGGTTTGACGACGATTTCGGAAAGTTCGCTGGGGCATGGCGATAGAGACGATGCAGCATCAAGTGTAGGGCTCGATACCTCGCCAGCGGCCGATTGGACTGAGTCACAACAGCTAGCTTTGGCGTTGGTGGGACAAGTTCAATCGTTGTCGGTTCATGGTGAAAATTACCTTGAACTGGCGCAAACGCTTGCGATTCGTCAGTTTTTATTGAATTTGGGCGTCCGTCTGTGTGCTGAGTCTGGTCAAAAGGGCGAATGATGCGTTAAGGTAAACGCAAATCAATCATTGATAGCGTGCTTCTATGTCTGCAACACAAGCTCACCCTAAAGGGCTGTATCTACTGTTCGCCACCGAAATGTGGGAACGGTTCTCGTATTATGGCAATCGGGCTTTATTGGCTTTATTCATGATTTCCGCCTTGTCGTTTGATAAGCAATTCACTTCTGCTTTATACGGGCAATACACCGGTTTGGTGTTTTTAACGCCGTTGATTGGCGGTTATATCGCCGATCGTTACTGGGGTAATCAGCGCTCAATCTTGGTCGGCGGCTTATTGATGGCCGCTGGGCAATTTGCCTTGTTTTTTGCTAGCACTTTTTACACCAATCTAACTTTGGCACTGCCGTTCTTTTATTCTGGTTTGGGTTTAATTTGTTTGGGTAATGGTTTTTTTAAACCGAATATTTCCACCATGGTTGGGCAGCTGTATGCACCCAATGATGCGCGTAAAGACGCGGCGTATACCATTTTTTATATGGGGATTAATTTAGGCTCGTTTTGTGCGCCATTGATTTGCGGTACTTTGGGCGACACCGGTAATCCGGCTGATTTTCGCTGGGGCTTTTTAGCCGCCGGGATTGGGATGCTGCTGTCGTTGGTGATTTTCCAAGCGTTTAAAAATAAATATTTATTGTCGCCCGAAGGGCAAATCTTGGGCTTGCCGCCTAAGCAGCTATCGGCGCTGGAAAAAAGCCAAATCGATACCTCATTAAGTACCATTGATATTCAAAGAATGGTCGTTATCGGTGTATTGGCCTTTTTTGTGGTGTTTTTCTGGTCGGCATTTGAGCAAGCAGGCGTGTCGCTCACCTTTTTTGCTCGCGAATCGACGGACCGCATGGTGTATGGCTTTGAAGTGCCCGCATCGTGGTTTCAATCGTTAAATCCGGTGTTTGTGTTGATCTTTGCACCGATTATGGCGCGCTTGTGGATGAGCTTGTCAGCCAAGGGCAAAGAGCCGTCGTCGCCGACCAAAATGGCGTGGGGCTTGATTTTATTGGGCTTGGGTTATGTAGTGATTGCTTTTGGTGTTGATGGTATTGATGCAGGCATGAAGGTATCGATCTTGTGGTTGGTGTCGATGTATTGGCTGCATACCATGGGTGAATTGTGCTTGTCGCCGATTGGCCTGTCTTTGGTAAATAAACTCGCGCCAGCGCGATTTGCGTCGTTATTGATGGCGGTGTGGTTTTTAGCCAATGCGGCGGCCAATTGGTTTGCTGGTATTTTGGCGGGGTTTTATCCCGAGTCCGGCAAACCTTTTCCGTCTTTCTTGGGCTGGCAAGTGAGTAATTTGCATGACTTCTTTATGTTATTTGTCGCCATGTCGTTCTTGGCTGGCGGCTTATTGCTATTGGCCAGCAAGCCATTGCAAAAAATGATGCACGGCATTCGTTGATGCGATTAAGCAAGGTGTGATTTGGCAAAGAGTTCGGCAATAGCGGTGATGGCATGGGCTTAAAAAACTTTGACGCAGAGGCGCAGAGACGCGGAGAAAAGCCAGTCAGAGTTCAAATCGCTCGTCAATAGGACGATTTAAACTGCGATTTGCTGATGTTTTGCACTGGTTTACTCTGTGCCTCTGCGTCTCTGCGTCTCTGCGTTGGCTTTTCGATGCGGTACGCAGCAGTGAGCCGCACACCGCCGCTGCGAGATTTTTGGGCTTAACCGGCCGCTTCAATATGGCGATTAGCGGGTTCTAGTCCATCGGGGTGGCGCAAGGCGCGCTCGATTCGGCGCGCTAAGGCGGGTAGGTCTACGCTGTGCGCTTTAGCTAGCGCTTGCGCGCGCTGCATGATGGCGCGAGTGTTCGGCGGGAACTTGCCGCCGTTTATGGCTAAAACAATCCGGTTGGCGCAGCCATCGGCACCAATGGCAATGGCCGCGCCGTCAAACACCGTGCGAATTCGTTGATAGTAGCTATCAAAGCGCGCGTCGCTACCCCATAGATTCACCACCAATATCCCTTCATCGGCCAAAGCCGCGCGGCAATCGTCAAAAAATTGCGCGGTGGCCAGGCTTTCTGGCATACCACTTTGGCTATAAGCGTCAACCAAGAGTGCGTCAAACGCCGATTGGCGTTTTAACCACGCCGCACCGTCAACACATTCAATCTTAAGCCGTGCACTGTCGTTGGGAATGGCAAAGCGATCGCGCAAGGCGATAACATCGGCGTCGATTTCAGCGACTTTAATCGTGCAATCGGGCAGGTAGTGATGGCAGTATTTGGTGAGCGAGCCGCCGCCGAGACCAATCATACCAATATGCTGGGTATTGGCTTGCAGTAGGCTAAATGCAACCATTGAGCGCGTATACCCCAGTATAAGGTCTTGTGGGGCTTGGCGTTTCATCCGGCTTTGCACGGTGGTGAGGTCAAACATCAGCGAGACTTCGTCGCCTTCCTCGTAGACAAACGGTTTTC
Organism: uncultured Deefgea sp.; assembly: GCF_947072475.1. Classification (GTDB taxonomy): domain Bacteria; phylum Pseudomonadota; class Gammaproteobacteria; order Burkholderiales; family Chitinibacteraceae; genus Deefgea. Next base: position 45,781 of record NZ_CAMTIA010000016.1, on the reverse strand, counting down.
CGCTTAAGGTTTCGGCAAATAAATCGGCAAAAGAAGGGCTGGGCTGCTTAGTCACGCTGGTTGGCACTATTAAAAATGAATCAGCCCGCCATCATCGCATGTTCAACAAATAATCAACAAATAAAGTAGACCGTGATCTTGCGCATGAAAAGATTGTTGATGTAAGGCTACAATAAGAAATCGATTGATCTTCATAGGCCATACATCGTGATTGCTTTGCTTGCCGCGCAAAAAGCCGGATTACTTGCGCCCAAAAACTGGTTGAACAATATCGTTGCTGGGGCGATTGTCGGCGTGGTGGCTTTGCCACTCGGGATGGCGTTTGCCATCGCGTCAGGCGTCAAGCCCGAACAAGGAATTTATACCGCGATTGTGGCCGGCTTTATTGTGGCGGTGTGCGGTGGCAGTCGGGTCCAGATCGCCGGACCCACTGGCGCGTTTATTGTGATTTTGTCTGGCATTACCGCGCAATACGGCGTGGCGGGCTTGCAAGTGGCGACGATGATGGCCGGTGCGATTTTGCTGTTAATGGGCTTGGCCAAGCTCGGTGGGGTGATTAAATTTATTCCTGCGCCGGTGATCGTGGGCTTTACCGCTGGGATTGGCGTGATTATTTGGGTGGGGCAGTGGGGCGCTTTTTTTGGTCTACCGGCGGTGCAGGGCGAGCATTTCCATCAAAAATTCTGGCTCACTGTGCAGGCTTTGCCGCATTTGCATTGGGCGACCACCGGTTTGGCGCTGCTGAGTTTATTGGTATTAATTGCTGCGCCCAAATGGCGTTGGACTAAAAAAATCCCCGGGCCATTGTTGGCGATGGTGCTGGCAACAGGCTTGCAGTCGCAATTTCATTTTGCTGGCGTGGCGACCATCGGCTCGGCGTTTGGCGGTATTCCGCAAGGCTTGCCTGAGTTTTCGTTGCCGCAAGTCAGTACCGGGCAATTGATTAACTTGATTGGTCCGGCGTTTACCATTGCCATGTTGGGGGCGATTGAATCATTGCTGTCGGCGGTGGTGGCCGATGGCATGACGGGCACGCGGCATGATTCAAATCAAGAGCTGGTCGGCCAAGGTCTGGCTAATTTAGTTACGCCACTATTTGGTGGTTTTGCTGCCACCGGCGCGATTGCGCGCACCGCGACCAATATTCGCAACGGTGGCAATAGCCCCTTAGCAGGCATTGTGCATGGCATCACCTTGTTGGTGATTATTTTGTTTTTAGCGCCGCTCGCCGCGTCGATTCCCTTGGCTGCTTTGGCGGCGATTTTGTTTGTGGTGGCGTGGAATATGAGCGAAGTGAAGCATTTTTGGCATATGTTGACGCATGCCCCACGGGCCGATGTGGCGATTTTACTGATTACTTTTGTGTTAACAGTGTTTGCCGATTTAGTGGTGGCGGTGAATATTGGGGTGATTTTAGCCACGCTGCATTTTTTACGCCGGATGTCGATGTCGGTTGAGGTGGTGTCGCAAGATGCGCAGCAAATCGGCGTTGAATTAATCCAGCAAGGTTTAATTCAATTGCCCGCCGGGGTGCTGGTGTATTCGATTGAAGGGCCGTTTTTCTTTGGCGCGGTAGAAAATTTCGAGCGCGCGCTGGCCGCAACGCATACCGACCCCAAGGTGCTGGTGATTCGCTTATTACGCGTGCCATTTATTGACATTACCGGTTTGCAGGTATTGGACGAGGCGATTGCGCAGTTGCAGCGCCGTGGCGTGCGAGTGCTGCTGTGTGAAGCCAATGTACGCGTTTTGGCCAAATTAGAGCGTGCTGGGGTGATGGCGACTTTGGGCGCGGGCTATTACTGCGCTGATTTGGCCAGTGCGATTGCTAGAGCGGATGGTTTGTCTGCGGATTGATGTGTTTGATTGATATGTTGAGTGGGCTGACTTTTTGTGTGCTTACGGTGTTTTCTCTTGGGCTTCAGAGTAGAATCCCGCCTTTGTGTGTTTTGTTGCTAGGCCGAATATGACTTCATTACCGTCGCACCCGATTGGCGTTTTTGATTCTGGAGTGGGTGGACTTACCGTCGTGCGGGCTTTGATGGATCGCTTGCCGTTTGAAAACATCATTTATTTTGGCGATACGGCGCGGGTGCCGTATGGCGTGAAGTCGGTGGCGACCATCGAGCACTATACCCAGCAAATTGCGAATTTTTTGCAGCAGCAAGAAGTCAAAATGCTGATTATTGCGTGCAATACCATGGCGGCGGTGGCGGCCGATAAAGTGCGCGCGTCGGCCAATGTACCGGTGCTGGACGTGATTGAAGCCGGTGCCAAAAACGCGGTGGCGCACACCAAAACCGGTGGTATTGGCGTGATTGGTACGCCAACGACGATCAATTCCAATGCCTATGCGCGGGCGATTCATCAGCTTAATCCCACTTTTCGGGTTTATTCGCAAGCTTGCCCGTTGTTTGTGCCTTTGGTGGAAGAAGGCTGGCTCGACCATGCCGTGACGCGCTTAACCGCGCAAGAATACCTCAAGCCGGTGTTTGTTGAATCGATTGACACGCTGGTGCTGGGCTGCACGCATTACCCATTGATTAAGCCGCTATTAATGGATATTTGTGGCGATCGCATGCAGTTGGTGGATTCGGCGCTATCGATTGCGGCGCAAACGGCCGAGATTTTGCAATCGCGTGGCTTGGCCAATCCAGCGCATCAAATTCCAGATTATCGTTTTGTGGTCACCGATTTGCCGGTGAAGTTTCAAACCATCGGCGAGCGATTTCTGGGGCGTAGCTTGGGCAAGATTGAGCTGGCACAGTTGTAATTGCGCTGTCGTTATTCGCCTCTAAAGCAAGCAGCCTCGATGTTTAAATATCGAGGCTGTTGGCTTTAGTGCTGCTGCGTTATTTAGCGCTGGCGTAGCGTAGCGTGGCCGCGCTGCGTGCGGTGCTTTAGATCAAAATCCCCGCTGACGCGCTGGATAAACCAAACGTCAATAGCGCCTAGTGGGTGAGATTTTGCTTGAACTTAATCCATGCAAACGGCGTGCTGCCGCGCATTCGATCAGCAAAAGTTTGTTTGGGTTTGGACAGGTGGGTATGACCGAGGGCGGTGCTGCGCGTGGTGCTGCTTGTTGGCTTGTTGTGCATGATCTTGCCTCTTTGGGGTGAAAAAGAGATTTGAATTGCGACCAGTTGTGATGTGTTGTGATGCGTTGTAATGAATTACGAAGGATTACGCAGCAATGATAATCTAATTTGTCTTTGTGACCACTGTCACAATTTGATTTGGCACAAAATTGCTGCTGAATTTTGAGTGTGAATTTTGAGCGTGAATTTTTGTGTATTTGATGGGTCGATCAAGGCGCTGCGGCTTAGGGTTTGCTGACGCCGCAGGCCTTAGATTGTTGATGGCGTTAACTTAAAACCTGCCACAATCGGCCGCCATAGTTGCTGGCGTGGGGATGGGTTAACAGCAAATACAGTGCGCCAGCGCTGGCTAATGCACTGATGGGCGTGCCGAAAGTAAACCAGCGATGCGGTGCGCTCAGCTTGAATAAGCGCCACAACATCCAACCAGCGGTAACTATCAGCGCCAGCGTCACCATCAGTAGTGTCGGGAAATGCACCGCCGTACTTTCACCTAGCCCAAGCGCCGCACCGGCTAAAATACCCGGTAAAAAATACAATGGCGACCAGAGAATGCAGGCCAGTATGCATGCCGGCATAAAGCGTTTGGCGGGCATGGAGAGCATACCTGCCACCATCGGCAATACCGGTCGAGTTGGGCCTAAAAATCGGCCAACAAAAATCCCCACTGGCCCGTGATGCCGTAAAACCAGCCGCGCTTGAATCAATAGGCGGCGATGTTGCCGAATCAGTTTGAGTTGTTGCAATCGGCGGCGATAGCGATAACCGAGCGCATACGAAATCAGATCACCCATGAGCGCAGCGACAAAGCCGACGCTACACGCCAGCCAAAAATCCATTTTGCCGCTGCCGATCAATGTCCCCATGGTGACCATTAAGATGGTGCCGGGAATGATGAGTCCAATTAAGGCGGTGGATTCGGCCAAGACAATCATAAATAACACGGCGAGCGCCAATTCATTGGAATGGTTGATGGCAGTTTGAAGCAAGTCTTGCATGGCGTTAAGGGGTTTGGAGTGAACGTGCCCATTAGGGTAGGTGCGGCTGATTTAGTTCCTAGGTTTAAAACCACGCGCCAAAATTGACTTGCCAGCTTTCGAGGTTCTCGCCTTTGCTGTAGCTCACGCCGCCACGAAAATCGATATTGGCATTTTGTTCGCTGCGTTGCTGACCAAAACTCACGCCGATTTCATTTTGATGATTGCTAAATAATTTGGTGCCAGTGTATTGCGTATTAATTAAATAGACTTCCCAAGAGAGCGGGTCGCCGCCGACTTCCCATTGGCGGTCTAGCGAATAAAACAAACCATTTCTAAATACAGTATTGGCAATGTCGGGGTTAAATGTATGGTCATCAACGCGCAGGCTAAAAGCGCTGTAGTAGCCAAGCATATTGCCCAGCGTGACATGCCAGCCATCCCCTTGCCAAACATAGCTTGAGCCAATGGCCGCCGAACCAATCCAGGCTGACGTGCCCATATCGTTCGATCCGGCAAAGCGCGCCGATCCGGTGGCGCTGAGTGTCCAGTTGCTGTTGATTGGATGGCGGTAGCTTAATCCGAGATTGGCATCATAAGATTTACTGCCCTCGGCGTCGGTGTAGCCCAGTGGGGCGCTGACAATCAACTCGTGATTGACAGCGCCTAAATTGTAAGCGTACGCCAATGGCAGGGTAATGCCATCGCTACTCATGGCTCTTGCTTGTGCGGTGGCACTTGATTGCATGTGCGTGTAGTTGATGCCGACTGAAAGCCGCTGCTCGTCGGCGACGGCGTCGCTACCAAACCACAGTGTTTGCGCGTCATTACTTACGCCACGACTCATTAAGCTATTGCTATTGCCGGCGATTAAGTCAATGGGGGATAGTTCGATCAAATGCGTACTGGGTTCGCTGAGTAAGTCTGGCGTGCTGCTGAAATATTTTAAAAACAGTGCTTGGCTTTGTTCTCTGGTGCGACCTTGAAAGGTTTTATTGAGTCCGGTGCTTGGAATGCTAAATACCAGCTTACTTCCGCCATCGGGGTAAGCAATAATAATAGGTAGTCCGCGAAAGTTGAGTGTGCTGGTGACCGCTTCTTTGCCGGTGTAATTGCTAAATATACTGCCGGGTTTGATGGCCTGTTTATAAAACAAATTCACGCTTTGTTCGGCGTCAGTATGGCGGCTAGATTGAGTCTGGCTGCCCATTGTGGCGCTAAATTCAAACGGAGCAGCATAGCCGTAGGTGCTGAATGCGAGGGCAATTAAAGTCAGGAAGGGCTTAAAATTTGGCATGATGCTTTCCGTTTGTCGCAATCTCTTTTTTTGTAGATGGTGCGATTCGGAAAGCAAGAATTAAAAACAACAGTAAGCGTAAGAAAGCTTGACGTTAGTAATTATTCGTGGATGAACGGTAGATCCCTTGACAAAGACAGTAAATTATTCTCAATTAATTCATCCAGTAGAAAGCTAAAGTCAGTTGCGGCGTCCGACGTCGGGGCAAAATCAAAGATATTACTGCCGCAACCCACGGCGGCAGCCAGCGCTTCTTGCTCGCGGATTCTGGTTTTAAGCACTTCGCCGGGAAAGTGTTTGGTGAGTTGGCCCGCAACGGTTTCTGCGGTGATTTGATTGGGAATGTAGCGATTGATCAGGTAGCGCCTTGGGGTTCTGGATTGAAATTTTTCCAGCCCATACAGCGTTTGCGACAGCTGCATTGCGCCATTGAGCGCCAAATATTCTGCGGCCACTGGTACGAGGATGATGTCGGCGGCAAACAGTGCCGAAAAAGCAACAACCCCCAGCATCGGCGTGCAATCAATGATGATCGGCAGGCCGCTGCCGGCCAGCATTTCGGCGTGTAGGCCAAGTTTGAGTCGCCAAATATTGTCGCGATGCCGCGACACTTGGGCGTCGATTTTGCCCAGTTCAAGGTGTGAAGCAATAAATTGAATGCCACTGGGTAAGGGCGTAGCCAGATCAGACAGCGTGCTTAAGCCTTGATAAAAGCGATAAATGCTTTTGCTGCTGGGGGTTTTGATGCCATACATCGAGGTTAAATGCGCTTGCGGGTCAAGGTCGATGAGTAAGGGTTCGACGCCGTTTTTAGCGATCGCAGCGGCTAAATTGGCGGCAATCGTGGTTTTACCCACGCCTCCTTTCATATTAAAGACGGCGATTACGGTCATTTAACGTGTTCCTGTTTGCGATGTCTCGGCGATATTACGGCACTGGGCTGACGTGGATGTGTTGTCAGCCTGTCATGCGTTGTCCACTTCTGAAATCGCATTCTACCTGAAGCGGCTTTCTGACTGGGGATCGATTTGTCGGTACAGCTGGGCAAAGCCATGCATTACAATGCACCGCTTGATCCATTGCATATGAATTAGGTTTTCTTGATGACATCGATATTTCAGCGTTTAGCGCAAGAGTTGGCCTGCCGTGAGCCACAAGTTTTGGCGGCAGTGACTTTATTGGATGAGGGCGCGACCGTGCCGTTTATTTCGCGCTATCGTAAAGAACTCACCGGTGGCTTAGATGACACTCAATTGCGCCTTTTGGAAGAGCGATTGCGCTATTTGCGCGAGCTCGAAGAGCGTCGAGCCAGTGTGCTCAATACCATTCGCGAGCAAGGTCAGCTCACGGCTGATTTAGAGCGGGTATTGCTCGCTGCAGACAATAAACAAACGCTTGAAGACCTATACCTGCCTTTTAAACAAAAGCGGCGCACCAAGGCGCAAATCGCCCGCGAAGCCGGTTTGGCCCCCTTGGGTGAGGCGTTGCGACTCAATCCATTGTTGGTGCCGGAAACGGCGGCACTGGATTATTTGAGCGCCGAGCACGCCGTCAATGACGTGAAAGCGGCACTGGATGGCGCGCGGGCGATTTTGCTCGAAACATGGAGCGAAAACGCCACTTTATTGGCCGCTTTGCGCCAGCATTTGCAGCAAGAAGGGCAACTCAAAACCAGCGTCATCGCCGGGCAAGAAGGCGCCGGTGCCAAATTTAGCGATTATTTTGATTTTTCTGAGCGATTGATGGCGATGCCGTCGCATCGGTTGTTGGCGATTTTGCGCGCGCGCAACGAAGGTATTTTGGCGATTCATTTATTACTGCCTGAAGAAATCGCCGCCGGTGGCCGCATGGGCGAAGCCAATCGTTGTGAAATATTGATTGCGCGCCATGTTGGGATTGCAGCGCAAAATCGCGCAGCGGATAAATGGCTGAACGACTCAGTGCGGTTGGCGTGGCGGGCGAAAATCGGCTTGTCTTTAGAAAACGAATTACTCAGCGCGGCTCGCGAGCGAGCTGATTTAGAAGCGATTCGGGTATTTGCTTTGAATTTAAAAGACTTGCTACTGGCCGCACCGGCTGGCCCGCGCGCCACTTTGGGTTTGGATCCGGGCTTACGCACCGGCGTGAAGGTGGCGGTGGTCGATGCGACCGGTAAATTTGTCGCCCACGAAACGATTTACCCGCACGAGCCGCGCCGGGATTGGGTCGGCGCGCTCGCCGTGCTAGAGCGCCTGTGTATGACCCATCAGATTGAATTGATTGCCATTGGTAACGGCACCGCCAGCCGTGAAACCGATAAATTGGCTACTGAGTTGATTGCTCGATTAGACGGGCGCAAACCGGCGAAAGTCGTCGTTTCTGAAGCGGGGGCTTCGGTGTATTCGGCGTCGGAATTGGCGGCTAAAGAGTTTCCGGATTTGGATGTGTCGATTCGCGGCGCAGTGTCCATTGCGCGGCGTTTGCAAGACCCTTTGGCGGAGTTGGTCAAAATCGACCCCAAGGCGATTGGCGTTGGCCAGTACCAACATGATGTCAATCCGCATGAATTAGCGCGCATGCTGGACGCCGTGGTGGAGGATTGCGTGAACGCCGTCGGCGTGGATGTGAATATCGCCTCAGCGGCGCTGTTGGCAAGGGTGTCGGGCTTGAGCGCAACCATTGCTAATAACATCGTCACCTACCGTGATAGTCATGGCGTATTTGCCAATCGCAAAGCCCTGCTCAAAGTACCGCGTTTGGGTGATAAAGCGTTTGAATTGTCGGCTGGGTTTTTGCGGATTATGCAAGGCGACCATCCTTTGGACGCCTCTGCGGTTCACCCTGAAGCGTATCCATTGGTTGAGAAAATCTTGGCGCGAGTGAATAAAAATATTCGCCAGCTGATTGGCGATCGCAGTGTGTTGCAGCAGTTGGATGCGGCGAGTTTGGTGGATGCGCAATTTGGTCTGCCCACGGTGAACGACGTATTGTTTGAACTAGAAAAACCCGGGCGTGATCCGCGCCCTGAGTTTAAAACCGCGACGTTTGCCGATGGCGTTGAGCGGATTCAAGATTTAAAAGTCGATATGGTGCTCGAAGGCGTAGTCAGTAATGTGACTAATTTTGGCGCTTTTGTGGATATTGGCGTGCATCAAGATGGCTTGGTACATATCTCGTGCTTGGCCGGACGGTTTGTGAAAGACCCGCGTGAGGTGGTCAAGGCGGGTGACGTGGTGAAAGTCAAAGTCACCGAAGTCGACGTGCCGCGTAAGCGCATTGCGCTAACCATGCGCTTAAATGATGCGCCGCGCGAGCCTGCCGCCACGCAGGGTGCGCCAGCGATGACTGCGCAACAAAAAAAGGCCGCCACAGCGCCTGCGCCGCAATTGGGGGCGATGGCGGATCAGTTGGCGGCATTAAAGCTAAAGCATTCTCGCTAAGTGGGTTTGTTGCTGCGCTGTGATCTGGGCGTCGCATCGCAGCGACCTATTGCATTGATTGGCTTAACTTGAGTTTATTTGGGCTCGGTGGTTGGCCTGCTGCTGTTTGTGCTGTAGCGGCTTAGCAGTTGTTTTTGGTGTAGGCCACACAAGACCGCAACGAGGCCAAGATTGGCCTGGTTAGGGTTCGGTGTAGTGCTCACCGGGGTGGGGATTTCGGCGTAGGCATGGGTAAGCGTAAGCATAAGCATAAGCGTTTTTATTGATGAGCAAGTCTTACCGTCTTATCGGCGCTTTTGCCTGCGGCTTGAGTGTGAATTGTGTAGAGACTTGAAATATTGGCTTATTTTCTTTAGGGGTATTGGTGCGGGCTACACGTGACGGCGTTTTTATTGCCAACGCGGCGCGCTGCCTAAGCCGACCCATTCGGGATAATCGGTGATGATGCCTTCTATGGCCAAATTACGACACCCTTCATGTTCAATTTCATTGGCGGCACCATAAACAAAATGAGCAAAACCCAGTCGCTGCGCTTCATCCAGATACAAGGGGTCAAGAATCTCAAAATCCCAGATTAAGGTTTTAATTTTGCTAGAGGCATAGTTGATTTCTAGTAGGGTATTGACTGATAAAGGCCGACTAGCAAAGAGTAGGCCTAGATACGTATCAAGGGTATTTGCAGCCTCTTGGATCAGTGGGTGGTAAAATGAAGAAAGTAGCATCGGCGTTTTATGCTGTATTTTGGCTAAAGTGGCCAAGATAGACGCCAAGCCATCTGGGGTTTTAAGCTCAATATTCCAAAAAGCATCAGGAAAAGCGTCCAGCGCTTCGTTTAAGCTGGGGACGATAAAGCCAGCTTGATGCGATAATTCTTTGCGAGTCAGTGCAGCGACAGCTTGGCCGCGTGGGCTAAGCCGGTCGTGATATAAAATCGCCTCGCCATCTAAAGACCAGCGTACATCGGTTTCAATGCCGGTAAAGCCTAAGGCCAGCGCGCTGGCAAAAGCGGCGAGGGTGTTTTCGGGGTGTTGCTGTGTACAGCCGCGATGCGCGAGTAGATGCATGATGATGGCTCGATAGAGGGTGCAATAATTTTAAATTATAGGAAGAAAATGACACGTCAATTGCGCTACGCCAGCCTTAAGCCGGCTTTATTGTGCTTGGCCTTTTTGCTGTCGAGCATGCCGGCGTTGGCTGAACGGCCACGGATTGGCTTAGTGCTGGGCGGCGGCGGCGCGCGCGGCTTTGCCCACGTGGGCGTGATTAAAGTATTAGAGCAAAACCGCATTCCTGTTGATTGCGTGATTGGCACCAGTATTGGTTCATTGGTCGGCGCGGCGTATGCAGCAGGGCGCAATCCCAATGAGATGCAAACGCGGATTGTGGGGGCCAATTGGGATGATTTGATTAGCTCGACTTTGCCACGCCAGCTCAATACCTTTCGCCGCAAACAAGACGATTTGTATTCATTGATTAATGTTGAATTTGGTCTGAGCGATGGCGGTGATATCAAGCTACCGAGCGCGGCGATTAGCACCCAAAAAATTGAATTCTTTCTGCGTGATCTTACTTTTGCTGGCACGGTCAAAGATTTCGACCAGCTGGGTATTCCTTATCGGGCGATTGCCACCGATATGGAAAACGGCAGTATGGTGGTGCAAGACAGTGGTGATTTGGTGACGGCCATGCGTGCCAGTATGGCGGTGCCGGGGATTTTTCCAGCGGTCAATACCGACAACCGTATGCTGGTCGATGGCGGCTTGGTGCGCAATTTGCCGGTGGATGTGGCGCGTGACACGTGTGCTGACGTGGTGATTGCGGTCGATGTTGGCTCGCCGCCCTTAAAGCGCGATCAAATTAAAGACGTGTTTAGTGTGGCCGATCAATACACCCGCTTGATGATGATTCAAAACGTTGCGCCACAGTTAAAAAGCTTGAGCGATCAAGACGTGTTAATTACGCCTGAGTTTGGCGGTATTTCGGCGGGTGACTTTAAAAGAGGGGTGGAACTCATTGACGCCGGTGAGGTAGCAGCCAATCGGGTGTTAACGCAATTGCAGCGTTATTCGGTGAGTCCCAAAGAATATGCAGCATGGCAGGCGCAAAGAGAAGCCTCACGCTTGCAGCCCAAACCGGTGCAAAGAATTGATGTTGCGCCGACTAATGTGGTCAATCCCGAAGTGCTTAAAAATGCACTCAATATTGATATTAACCAGCCCTTGGCATCCAATGAATTTCATAGTCATTTAATGCAGGTGTATGCCAAAGGCGATCATAGCCAATTAGACTATGAGTTACGCCAAACCGGTGACGGTGAAGCGGTATCTATTTTGCCGATTGAGAAAAGCTGGGGACCTAATTACCTGAAATTTGGTTTAAGTTTTGCTACTGATTTTAGCGGCTCACAGCCGTGGAATATTAGCGCGCAATACCGCCGAACATGGCTTAATGATTTGGGTGCAGAATGGAAAACCACCGCGCAAATTGGTAGTTCGAGCATGATTAACACCGAGTTTTATCAACCCTTGCTACTCAATGAAGCGATGTTTTTAGCAACGTATTATCGCTATTTTACTGGGCCACTGTCGATTTGGCAGGGCGACCAGCAATTGGCTGAATATGAATATAATAAATCATCGGTGGGTTTTGATTTTGGTTCGGTATTATCAACGCATACCGAATTAAGAATTGGCCCGGTATTTAATGAATACAGCGGCAAGCGCTCGGTGGGTTCTTTGGTTTTTCCTGAGTCGTCTAATTATGATTACGGCATTCGATTTAATGCTTTTTATGATAATTTAGATCATTATTTCCTACCTAAAAATGGCAGTTACTTTAATGCTTATGGCTATTACGCTTTGGGCGCGGGTAAACAACAAGAAAATTATGCCCGCTATGGTTTTGTTTATCGCAAAGCCGTGCCGATTGATGGTGATGCGATTCATTTCACACTCAAAGCGCAAACAACCTATGGTGAGCAACCAGCGTTTTCTGATGTGAAATGGTTGGGCGGATTTTTGAATTTATCCAGTTATAACTATCAAGAATTGGTGGGTGAACGCTTTGTCTACGGCTCATTGCAATATCTACATGCAACGTCATTTTTGTCGGGTAGTTATATCGGCAGTGCTTTAGAAGTGGGCGGGGTGTTTGATACGCTAGATCAGCGCGTTGACGATGTGCTGCATTATTCCGCTTCGGTTTATCTGGCTTACGACAGCTTTTTAGGCCCATTGTATTTTGGTGCGGCGTATGGCGATAATCGTCAGGCACGGTTTTATATGATGCTCGGCAAGCAATTTTAATCGCTAGGGTCTGTTGGCGTTTGGTTTGCCAGCCGCGTTTGTGCGGATTTTGACCCTAGTCTGTGCGCATGATGTCTTGAAAAACGGCAGTTAAACCGCATATTTGATGGGCCATCGGCCGTTTGCCCTTGGTCTTATCTTGAGATCTAAAATGACATTGTTTGATCGATTGCTCGGCCGCACGGCCGCAGCGCCTAGCCAAGGAAATCCTGTTGTGAGTGAAGCAAATCTTGAAATTTTACGCCAAACACTGGCCACGCTAATCGATCCGGATACCGGCAAAGATTATATCGCCAGTAAATGCGTTAAAAACTTGCAATGGCAGGCAGGTGTCGTCAGCTTGGACTTGGTATTGGGTTATCCAGCACAAAGTCAATTTGCGGCGCGGCAAGCGCAAATTAGCGCCGCGTTATTGTCATTGGACGGCGTTGACGCGGTGAATGTGACGGTGAGTAGCGTGATTGCCGCGCATGCCGTGGCGCGCGGGTTGCCCTTGCAGCAAGGGATTAAAAACATTATTGCGGTGGCTTCTGGTAAAGGCGGTGTGGGTAAATCGACTACGGCAGTGAATTTGGCGCTGGCGCTGGCGGCCGAAGGCGCGCGAGTGGGTTTGTTGGACGCCGATATTTATGGCCCAAGCCTGCCAACAATGATGGGCGTCGCTGATCAACATCCGGAAACCATCGACAATAAATACATCCAGCCGATTTTGCATTATGGCGTGCAAACGATGTCGATTGGCTTTTTGATTGACCCAGAGCAGCCGATGGTGTGGCGCGGCCCAATGGTGACGCAAGCGTTAACGCAGTTACTCAATGATACCCGATGGGATGCTTTGGATTATTTGGTCATCGATTTGCCGCCGGGTACCGGCGACATTCAACTCACGCTGTCGCAAAAAGTGCCGGTGACCGGTGCAGTGATTGTAACTACGCCGCAAGACATTGCTTTGCTCGATGCGCGCAAAGGCTTAAAAATGTTTGAGAAAGTTGGCGTGCCAATTTTGGGCGTGGTGGAAAATATGAGTATGCATATTTGCAGTCAGTGCGGCCATATGGAAGCGATTTTTGGTGAAGGCGGCGGCCAAAAAATGGGTACTGAATACGGTATCGATTTATTAGGTCAATTGCCTTTGGATTTGTCGATTCGTTTGAATGCCGACGCCGGTCGCCCTAGTGTAGTGGCCGATCCAGAGGGCGAGATTGCCGGTTTGTATAAGGCGATTGCGCGGAAAGTAGCGGTCAAAATCGCCGCCAAGTCGCAGGATTTTTCCAGTAAGTTTCCGAAGATTGTGATCCAAAATACCTAAATCATAGCGCAGTCATTGGTACACAAACCTAGGCTAGTCCTTAATGCCGTTCACTTAAGCCAAGTGAACGGCATTTTTTTCTCGATTTCATTGCGGGTGTCGTTTTTGACGCAAAGGTACAGAGAAAATCAATCGAAAAACCCTGAATTTCCTCCGCGCCTCTGCGCCTCTGCGTCAGGTTTTCAGGGTATTTCAGGCGAGTCCTGGGTTTTTTATTTTGCTGCTAGCGTAGTGGCTTTGATCTGTAAAGTGGACGTTTTACGTCTAGGCGAACCCTAGCAAATATGCCAATGTAGCGCGGACAATCAAATGGAGCGGGCAATGGCAAGAAGTGAATGGGGTTCAAAAATCGGTTTTATTCTTGCTGCATCCGGTTCGGCGGTCGGTTTGGGGGCGATTTGGAAGTTCCCTTACGTGGCCGGCCAAAATGGCGGTGGGGCATTTTTATTGGTGTATTTGGCAATTACTTTTTCGATCGGCATTGCCATGCTATTGGCTGAAATGGTCATCGGCCGCGCAGCAGGGCTGTCGGCAGTTGGCGCGTTTCGGACTTTAGCTGGGCCCGCTTGGGCTTGGGTCGGTCGGATGGGTTTGTTGTGTATTTTTACGATTTTTTCTTTTTATAGCGTGATCGGCGGCTGGACCTTGATGTATATCGGCGAAGCCCTTTCTGGTGCTGCGCTGGCGAAAGATACGGCTTATTTGGGCCAGCACTTTACGGCTTTGATTGCCGATCCAGTGAATTCAATTGCATATTTGATTGCCTTTGTCGGCCTTACCGCAGCGATTGTGGTCGGTGGCGTGCAAAAAGGCATTGAATCGGTCAGTAAGGTGTTGATGCCTTTATTGTTTGTATTAATGCTGGTGCTGATCGCTCGAGCGCTGACTTTGCCCGGTGCAATGGACGGCGTGATGTGGTTTGTAACGCCCGATTGGAGCAAGGTCAATGACAGTATGTTTATTGATGCTTTGGGTTTAGCGTGTTTTTCTTTATCTGTTGGCTGCGGAACGATGATTGCCTACGGTTCGTATTTGGGGCGCGATATTCAGCTCGGTAGCGCGGCAGTCTGGGTGGCCGCATTAGCGGTGTTGGCGTGTTTATTGGCCGGTTTGATGGTGTTGCCTGCGGTGTTTGCCTTTGGCATGGACCCTGCTGCGGGGCCGGGTTTGACGTTTATTACCATGCCAGCGGTGTTTGCCAGCATGCCGGGCGGGCAGTTTTTTGCCGTGGCTTTTTTCTGCTTATTACTGGTTGCGGCACTGACTTCGTCGATTTCAATGCTTGAGCCGATTGTGAGTTTTTTGATTGATGAATTTCATTGGTCACGCAAAACCGCAGTGATTGTCAGCCTGTGCGCGGTGATTTTGGCGGCGATTCCGGCGGCTTTGTCGTTCGGGATTTGGTCCGATGCCAAATTATTTAATCGCACCACGTTTGAATTAATGGATTATCTGGCATCCAATTTATTGCTGCCTTTAGGCGGTATGGCCAGTGCAATCTGTGTTGGTTGGGTGATTTGGCAACGCAGTAGTGCCGAGATTACGCAGCAGGGCGCACGCGCACCTTGGTTGCCGGTATTTCGCTTAACCAGCGCCGTGGTAGCGCCCGCTTTGATTGCCTGGGTGTTTGTAAAGGGTTTGTAAACTAAAAGGCTTGTAACCCGTTAGTACGAGTGACGCTTAAATTCAGATTTCGCCCCAGCGTGTTGTTGGGGCGTTTTGTTGTGCGGCGGCAGTTTATTGGTAATTTTTGTATGATGAGCTGTTTGAGCAGGCCTTGAATGGATTTGAGTTGGATCTTTTGCTTCAAGCATTGGATGGCTGAGGTAAAATGCGCCCATTCTCTTGTTTGAAGCTATCGTGCGCCTGACTCATATTAAATTATCTGGTTTTAAGTCCTTCGTTGATCCAACGACCATCCCAGTTCCGGGGCAGTTGGTGGCGGTGTGTGGGCCCAATGGTTGCGGCAAATCCAATGTGATTGATGCGGTGCGCTGGGTGCTGGGCGAATCATCCGCCAAGCAATTGCGCGGCGAATCGATGCAAGACGTGATTTTTAATGGCTCGACCACGCGTAAGGCGGTCAGTCGGGCGGCGGTGGAGTTGGTGTTTGATAATAGTGCCGGCTTGCTCGCTGGGGCTTGGCAAGCGTATGCCGAAATCAGCATTAAGCGGGTGCTGACTCGGCAGGGCGATTCATCGTATTTTATTAATCAGCAAGCGGTGCGCCGCCGCGATATTACCGAGCTCTTTATGGGTACCGGTGTCGGTAAGTCCGGTTACGCGATTATTGAGCAAGGGATGATTAACCGCATTATCGAGGCCAAGCCCGATGAATTGCGGCAATATTTGGAAGAGGCGGCTGGCGTTTCTAAATACAAAGAGCGGCGCCGCGAGACCGAAAGTCGCATTGCCGATACTAGGGACAATTTAGCGCGGGTGGCCGATATTCAACTCGAGCTGCAACGGCAAATCGACACCTTGAGCCGCCAAGCTGGCGTTGCCCAGCAATATCAAACTTTAAGCCAACACATCGCGCAAGCCGAGCAATTGCAAGCTTTGCAAAGAAAAATCGATGCAGCGGTGGCTGCTGACGCCGCGCACTTGGCTTTGCTACAAGCGCAAACGCAATTAGAAGCCGCATTGGCGCAGGTGACTGCCGCTGAGGCGCAACTTGAATGCTTGCGTGAAAGTCATTTTGTTGCCAGTGATGTGTTGCAAGCGGCGCAGGCGGACCTTTATGCCGCCAATGCCGAAGTAGCGAGAATCGAGCAAACCTTGCTGCATTTAAAGCAAAATAGCGAGCGCTTGGCGCAGCAAATTGCGCAGTGCGAGCGGGATGAACAAGCGCAGCAGCAATCGGCCAGCGATATTCAATTGGCTTTATTGCAATGCCATGATCAGCAAGAGGATTTGCAACTGGCATCAGAAACTGCCGCTATGGCCTTGGCCGAGGCCAGTTTAAGCTTGCCCGATCAAGAGCAAGAGCGCCATTTCGCCGAGCAAGCGTGGCAGGCGCTCAACGCGCAACTGGCGGCTGAGCACAGTGCTCAGCAATTGCAGCTGCAAGAGCGGCAATTTGTGCAGCGCCAGATTGGCCAGCTCAATACCCAACAGCAGCAGCTGCAGACTGAATTAAATCAGTTGGCGCCGGTAGCGCTGGCTGAAGATTTACCCGAGCAAATTGACGAATATCGCTACCAGCTGGCCGAATTAGAATTAACCTTGGCCGAACAAGCCCAGTCGCGCTTGGTATTGGATGCAGAGTTGGCGCAGCAGCACAGCACGGCGCAGCAGTTGCAAGACGATGTCACGCAACTGGCCGCGCGCGAGCAGGCTTTGCGTGAAGTGTTAACTGTCGCCACCAGTGCGGCGTTGTCGCCGTGGTTGGCGCAAAATCAGTTGCAAGACGCGCCGCAGTTAAGTGAATTATTGCGCGTGGCTGCCGGTTGGGAGCTTGCCGTTGAAGCGGTATTGGGGCAAAAAATGCAAGGGATCTTGGCTAGCGTTGATTGCGCGCCGCCGAGTGCCTTGTTTGTATTGAGCCCAGCGCCAGTGACGGGCCCAGTTCATCCGCAGAGCTTGTGGCAACATGTGGCAAACAGTGACGCGCGTTTGCATGCGGGCTTGCAAGCACTGCTGGGTACGGTGCTGTGCGTTGAGCATACGGCGCAGCTTTGGACGCAGCAATCAGACATTCCAGAAGGGTATAGCTGGGTGTCGATGGATGGCCATATCGCTACCCGATATACCCTTGATTTTTTTGCCGGTCAGTCGGCGGATGCTGGACGATTAGCGCGGCAAGCCGAATTACGCAAAGTGTCCGCAGCGCTCGATACGGCGCAGCAAGCACAGCAAAGCCATGCGCCGATATTGGCGCAAACGCAGCTCGAACACGCTGCCTTATTGCAAGCGCAACAGCAAAGCCAAGCGCAATACGCGCAGCGCGCCCAAACCTTGCCAGCATTAGAAAATGAATGGCGTCGTCAGCAAGAGCAGCAAGCGCAGCGGCAATCACGCCTTGATCAAGTGCAACAAACATTGGCGCAAATCAGCCAGCAATTGAGCGAAGAAAGCACCCATTCGGCGGCCTTAGATACTGAGCTTGAGCGGCTGGCTGTGTCTTTATTGCAATTGCAAACCCAAGAGCAGCAAGCTCGTGCGAGTAAAGAAGGATTTCAGGCGTCGCAAAGCCAACATAGTTTGCAGCTGCGTGAACTAGAGCGCTCGGCACAAAGTGCGCAATTTGCCGTGGTGAATAAGGCGCAGCAGATCAGTGGTTTACAGCAGCGCCAAATTGACCTTGATCGACAGCGTGAGCAGCAAAGCCAGCGCAAACAGGCGCTAGAGCAAGAGGCGCAAACCATTCAGGTTGATGAAATTGACGCGCAGTTTCAAGTCTTGCTCGCGCGGCGCGCTGCGCAAGAACAGTTATTAACGCAGGCCAAAGAAGCACTCAATCAGCATGCCACCACGCTGCGTGAGCAAGAAGCAATCAAGCAAAATGCCGAAAAAGCCGCCGCCACGCAGCGCGATGCCTTGGAGCAAATGCGCTTAACTGAGCAAGAAACCCGGCTCAATTTGGCGCGTTACGCTGATGAAATGCTGGCTTTGGCGGTGGATGAAGTCGCGCTGCAGCCATTATTGGGGCGTAGCGTCAAAGCTTACGCGGCTGAAATTAGTCGCTTGACTGGGCAATTGAGCCAGTTGGGCCCAGTGAATTTGGCGGCGATGCAAGAATTGGCGGCCAATGAAGAGCGGCAAAGCTATTTGGCCGAGCAAACGCGGGATTTGGAGCAGGCGATGACCACGCTGAGCGCGGCGATTACCCGCATTGATAAAGAAACCCGCAGTCTATTGCAATCGACTTACGATAGTGTGAATACCAATTTGCAAGAGTTGTTCCCGGCGCTGTTTGGTGGTGGGCATGCTGAGTTGACATTGACTGGCGATGAAATATTAGATTCGGGCATGAGTTTGATGGCGCAACCTCCGGGTAAGAAAAATGCAACCATTCACTTGTTGTCAGGTGGTGAAAAAGCACTGACAGCATTAAGTCTGGTATTCTCTCTGTTCAAGCTTAATCCGGCGCCTTTTTGCCTATTAGATGAGGTCGATGCACCGCTGGACGATGCCAATACGCTACGTTTTTGCGAATTAGTAAAAAAAATGGCACAGCACACGCAATTTTTGTACATTAGCCACAATAAATTAACCATGGAAATGGCGCAGCAATTGGTCGGCGTGACGATGCAAGAGCAAGGCGTATCGCGGATTGTGGCGGTCGATATTGAAGCCGCACTAAAAATGCGTGAGCCTGAATTTAATTAAGAGATATTCAATTTATCACTTTGCAGTGGGCGCTAAATCGTTATGCCGCACCGCTGATTGGTGGTGATTTGAGCTAGATCGGTACTTTGCCCAAGCGTCAGCAGACCCTAGTGCAGGGTGCAAAATATAATTAACGCGTAAATTAATTACGCCTAAGTTGAGACCTAAATAAAACAATGACTGAGTTGCAGATTTATTCCTTAGTCGGTGCCGGTGGGATTGTCGCCGCAGTGTATGGATTTAATTGGTGGCAAGAATACCGCTTTCGCCAGCAAGCGAATAAGGCGTTCGCGCGCAATCAGCCCGATGTATTACTCAATACGCCCAAAAACATGGTGCGTAAGGGCGATGGGCAGCGTCTGGAGCCGATTTTAGAGCCAACGCCGGTCGCGGAATCCGCGCCACTTTACGATGAAAATCGCTTGGATCAGGCCGAATACGATGTGCCCGATTTAAGTGAAGCGCAATTGAGCGATGCGCAGTTAAGTAATACGAGCAAATCGACGTTAAGCGACGATATGCCCGATGATATTCCTGAAATGCCACCGGCCTATCGCTCGATGTATACGCCGCCAGCGCCGGTAGAACCTATTGCGCCAGCTTATACTGAGCCGACTTTTTCTGCGCCACCACCGCTTGCACCCGCTGCGCCAGCAGTCGCTGCCGTGCCGACTATGCAGCACGAGGTGGTCGATGAAGTGGTATTGGCCGGCAGTTTGCTCGATCCAGCGTTAGATTTTATTGCCGAAGTGCATGCGCCCGATGCGATCTCTGCGTCTGAAGTGCCGCCGTTCCCAGCCAATAAGCGGATTCAGGTTTTGGGTTTAAACCAAAACAAGCAATGGGAAATGCTCAATAGCACCACGCGGGGCCGCTTTAAAGAATTGCGCATTGGCTTACAAATGGCCGATCGGCAAGGCGCGTTAAGCCAGGAGTCACTCAATGCGTTTTGCATGGGCGTGCAGCAATTTGCCGACGCACTCGATGCTTCGGTGACCTTTCCGCAGCGCGCCGCCAAGCTCAATTTGGCGACAGAGCTCGACGAATTTTGTGCGTCGGTCGATGTATTGATTGGTTTAAATATTCCCGCTGGTAGCCGGCCATTGCCGATGGAAAAAGTGCGTATTTTGGCGGAGCAAGCCGGTTTGGTGCGTCATCAGGCCGATGGCACGTTCCAATATCGCAGTGATTCAGGCAAAACCTTATTTGTTTTAGCCAACCAAGACCAAACACCGTTGATGTCGACTTCGCAAGGGCTAACTTTGCTATTTGACGTGCCGCGCGTAGCGGGTGGATTGGCGGTGTTTGATTATCTGGCTGATTTTGCGCAAAACTTGGCAACGGCCTTGCATTGCGATTTGGTCGATGACAATCAAAAACCGCTGAATGCAGCCAGCTTAGCCAATATCCGTAAGCAACTGAGCGGCCTGTATGCCAGCATGGATGATCGCGGCATTGCGCCCGGCTCGATGGCGGCGCTGCGTTTGTTTGCCTAGGGGCTGGGCGCTTTTCGCGGTGACTCTGCGTTGTAGCAAGCTCACATAGAATGACTATGCATCGCTTACTACGCCTTGATTCGCCACGAAAATCGCTCCAGCGCGGCGGGAAACCAAGCGTCAACAGACCCTAGATGGTTAAGATGGGCCACGCTGTTGGCCTTACCGATTTATTGAGTATCGAGTGGTATAGAGTGAATAACGCCGCTTCGGCTGAAGCGGCGTTTGCTATTGAAGTCCCTAATTTGGAAATTGAATCATGCTTGAAACTGCACAGCGCGCCGAGCAATTGCGCGAAGAACTCAACCGGTATGCGTATGAATACTATGTGCTCGATCAGCCAACGGTGCCGGATGCCGAGTACGACCGTTTGTTTCAGGCTTTGCAGGCGCTAGAAATCGCGTATCCCGAATTAAAAACTGCCGATTCGCCCACACAGCGCGTGGGTGGCGCGGTCTTGCCGCAGTTTTTGCCGGTAAGGCATGTGATCCCGATGCTGTCGATTCGCACCGAAACCGACGTCACGGCGCAAGGCGCTTTGGCGTTTGACGCCAGTGTGCGAAAAGAGTTGGATTTAGGGGCGAGTGCACCCGAAATTGAATACGCCGCTGAATTAAAGTTTGACGGTCTGGCAATTAGTTTGCGCTATGAAGACGGCGTCTTGGTGCAGGCCGCAACCCGTGGCGACGGCGCAACGGGTGAGGATGTGACGCAAAATATTCGCACGATTAAGCAAATCCCATTGCGACTACGCGCCAGCCAAGGCGTAGAGGCTGCGCCGCACTGGCCCAAAGTGCTCGAAGTGCGTGGTGAGGTGTATATGCGCCGCGATGATTTTGAAAAACTCAATGCGCGCCAAAGCGAGTTGGGTGAAAAAACCTTTGTAAATCCACGCAATACCGCCGCCGGTGCAGTGCGCCAGTTAGACCCTAAAATTGCCGCCGAGCGGCCTTTATCGTTTTATGGGTATGGGCTGGGGGCGATTGAAGGCTGGGATCTGCAGCCCAATACCCATAGTGGGGTGCTGGATGCTTTGGCTGAATTTGGTTTTCCGGTGTGCGAGATTCGTGAAGTAGTGCAAGGCGGTCAGGGTTTGGTGGCCTTCCATCAGCGCGTAGCGCAACTGCGCGATACGCTGCCGTTTGATATCGACGGTGTGGTTTACAAAGTCAATTCTTTGGAGCTGCAGCGCCAGCTGGGTTTTCGCACCCGCGAGCCGCGCTGGGCAGTGGCGCATAAATACCCCGCGCAAGAAGCGCTCACCGTCGTCGAGGCGATTGATGTGCAAGTGGGCCGTACTGGCGCTTTAACGCCGGTAGCGCGCTTGGCACCGGTGTTTGTTGGCGGTGTGACCGTCACCAATGCCACGCTGCACAATCAAGATGAAATTGATCGCAAAGACGTTCGCATCGGCGACACCGTCGTTGTGCGCCGTGCCGGTGACGTGATTCCCGAGGTGGTTTCGGTAGTGATCGAGCGCCGACCGATGGTCGAGGTATCGGGTGCTGATCTATTTGATGCCCAGCTTGCAGCGCAATACCCCGCCTATCGACTGCCTGAGCAATGCCCGGTTTGTGGCTCGCATGCGGTGCGCGAAGAAGGTGAGGCGGTCACGCGCTGCACCGGTGGGCTAATTTGTGCTGCGCAGCGCAAAGAAGCGGTGCGGCATTTTGCTTCGCGCCGCATGATGGATATCGACGGCCTTGGCGAGCGGTATATCGATAATTTGGTGGATTTGGGCTATGTCACCAGCCTGGCCGATTTGTATCGTTTAACGCTGGACGACTTTTTGGCAATGAAGCGCCGCGCCGATGAGCGCGATGGCGTCACGCCAGAAAGCGTTAAAGCCGGACAAGTCACCAGTAAATGGGCCGAGAATTTATTGGCAGGGATAGAGGCCAGTAAACGCCCGCCGTTGGCGCGATTTATTTTTGCGCTCGGCATTCGCCATGTGGGTGAGTCCACCGCCAAAACGCTGGCCGATTGGTTGGGTAGCCTAGCGCGAATTCGCCATGCTCCCGCGCCTTTGCTGCGCGTATTGCCCGATATTGGCAGCACAGTGGCTGCTGCATTGGCCGAATTTTTGGCCGAGCCGCATAACCAGCAAGTGATTGATGACTTTTTGGCATTGGGCGTCGCGCCGCAAGGCGAGCATGCGCCACAGCCAGCTTTGCGCGAAAAACTCACGCCTGCGGCAATGTTGGCGGCATTGGAAATTCCTAAATTAACCGCAGCGCGCTGTAATGCGCTAGCTCGATCGTTCACCAACTTGGCCGATTTACACGAATTTAGCCTTGGCCGCTTGCAAGACGCAGGCTTGCCGCTGGATGTCGCCCAGTCTTTATTGGCTTGGCTGGCAACACCGGCGGCGCAAGTGCTGGCGCAGCTCGATACCCTGCGCGCCGAATTATTGGCTGCGCTACCTGAGGCGGATGCCGTGGCGCAAGGCGTGTTAAGCGGAAAAACCGTCGTGCTCACCGGCACATTGCCGACATTAAGCCGCGATGAAGCTAAAGCGATGGTCGAAGCCGCCGGCGGTAAGGTGTCGGGCAGTGTCTCGAAAAAAACCGACTATGTCGTAGCGGGTGAGGCGGCGGGGAGTAAATTGCAAAAGGCTGAGGAATTGGGCGTAGCGGTGTTGAGCGAGGCCGATTTGATTCAGTTGTTGGCCTAGGGTATCTGCTGGTAGCTGTTTTTTGGTAAGGGCTGTAATGATATACCTATGAATGATTGGTAATCTTCAGATTACGTGTTGATAGTGATTAAAGCTTCGCGGCATTCCCTCTCCCTTGATGGGAGAGGGCTAGGGTGAGGGTGATGCTACGAGCGTGCTTGCCCGCGAAGGTTTTCTTATTTAGCGCGCAGGGCGAGCCCGCCGCTTCAAATACCACGTTTTTTGTCGGTCTCTAAAGCAAAAATACGATCAACAACCGGTTTGTCATCGCTCTCACGGCAATCAGCAAGCGCATGTACATTTTGTTTAGAAAAATAAACAAATTTTAAGTCGAGGTAAGTATTGACTTTGCTGTTTAAATGATTAAACATAACGGTATGCGTAAGTCTGATGCTCTACAATTATTTGGTTCACAAACCCGTCTCGCCGAAGCCTTGGGCTTGGGGCGTTCTGCGGTTTCGCAGTGGCCGGATCAACTCAATCAAAAACAATCCGATCAAGTGATGGGCGCCGCATTGCGCCTAGGCTTGATCGCGTCACCTGTTCAACAAGGAAGTTCCATGCAAAAAATCCGCAAAGCCGTATTCCCTGTCGCCGGTATGGGTACGCGTTTCTTGCCAGCCACTAAGGCCAGCCCCAAAGAAATGATGTCAATCGTCGATAAACCGCTGATTCAATACGCGGTAGAAGAAGCGTTGGCTGCGGGCATTACCGAAATGATTTTTATCACTGGTCGACATAAACGCAGTATTGAAGACCACTTTGATAAAGCCGGTGAGCTAGAGGCGGATTTAGAAGCCAAACAAAAAACCAAATTGCTCGAAATCTTGCGCGGGATTATTCCTAAGTCGGTCACGTGTATTTATATTCGCCAGCCAGAAGCCTTGGGTTTGGGGCACGCGGTATTGTGCGCCAAGCCAGTGGTGGGTGATGAGCCATTCGCGGTGATTTTGGCCGACGATTTAATCGACGGCAATGGCGTGTCCGAAATGAAGCGCATGGTCGACGTGTTTGACGACACGCATTGCTCGGTACTCGGGGTTGAAAAAGTAGCGATGGAAGAAACCGGTAGCTACGGCATTGTTGAAGTGTCTGAACACGCCGGCCGTTTGCGCATTGGCAATATCGTTGAAAAACCAAAACCGGAAGAAGCCCCCTCAAATTTGGCCGTGGTTGGCCGATATATCCTTACCCCGAGGATTTTTCATCACTTGCAGCACGTGCAGCCGGGTAAAGGTGGCGAAATCCAGCTCACCGACGGCATTTTTGCCTTAATGCAAGAGCAACACATCCTCGCCCACAAGCTAGAAGGCACCCGCTACGACTGCGGCAGCAAAATCGGCTTTTTGAAAGCGACGGTTGAATTGGGGATGAAACACCACGAAGTGGGTGAGGAATTTACTGCTTATTTAAAAGATTTTTGCCAAGCAAAGTAAATGTGAGTAATGAATGAAACAAAAGGGTGCTACTTCTGGTAGCACCCTTTTTGTTTATTTAATATGGTGCTTGGTTTGTTGCGAGCCATTGTTGTTTTGGCTTTTGTGTTGGACTGCAATCAGTGATTTTTTTAATTCTAAGTCATAAAGAAAAAGCGTAAGTTTTGAGTTTTATTTAATGATTCCTAAGTTTTTAACCGTCGTTCATTGATTGAGAAGTTTGATGAGAACCTGCCCCGTTTGTGCAAGCCACTTCCCCAATTTTCTTCCCTTGCCGATTAGTTTTTTTGAAATCTTTCATCGTTTGAATGTGCCTTATTCATTAGATGATTTTGAAACGCTGAATATTGCTCAATACAGCTGTCCGGTTTGTCAGGCATCGGATCGAGATCGATTATATGCACTTTATATTCACTCTCAGTTTGTCCGTACGCGACGTTCAAAATTGCGAGTTCTGGATATTGCACCTGCTTCAGGGTTATCTCGAATATTGCGCAGCTTACCGGAGGTCGCATATCGCTCTGCCGATCTTTATTCGGCATTAGCTGACGAACGTGTGGATGTGATGGACATGCGCTGCTATCCAGATCAATCCTTTGATTTTGTTGTCTGTTCTCATGTCTTAGAACATGTGAAAGATGATTCGGTGGCCATTGCTGAAATTTATCGAGTACTCGCACCGGACGGCTGCGCCATCTTAATGGTGCCTATTTTGACTACGGCGACGATGATTGACGAAGATGTGGAACTTATGGATGTGAACGAGCGCTGGCGTCGGTTTGGTCAGGATGATCATGTTCGAATGTATACCCAGTCATCGTTTTTAGCGCGTCTTGAACGCGGCGGGTTTTCCGTTGTTCAGTTTGGAGTGGTAGATTTTGGCGCTGAAGCATTTCGTCGACATGGCATCACGCCAGGTTCAATTTTGTATATAGGAAAAAAGGAGCTGACACGTGAGTGAACGGATTCCTTTGTTGCGGCCGTTGATGCCTGATGCCGATGCATTATTGCCGTACCTGCAACAAATCGATACCAACCGTTGGTATACCAATTTTGGCCCATTGGTTCGCCAACTTGAATCACGAATCTCTGATACGTTTATGCGAGAACCTGCTCCGGTGCAGGTCGTTACTGTTGCCAATGGAACTGTCGGACTTGAGTTGGCGCTGGCGGCCTTGGGATTAAAGAGGGGATCGAAAGTCCTGTTGCCAGCTTTGACTTTTGTTGCAACGGCTTCAGCCGCTTTGCGCGTCGGTTATTTACCGTTGATTTGCGATGTTGATTCGGAATCTTGGTTACTGACGCCAGCCATCGCGCGTGAGATGTTGCAACAGCAGCCATTTGATGTGGTCATGCCGGTTGCTACATTTGGTGTGCCTCAACCTGTTGGGGAATGGGACAATTTTACTGCTGAAACGGGTATTCCTGTCGTGATTGATGCTGCGGGAGCTTACGGTAATCAGGCTATTGGGGTGACAACACGTGTTGTATTTAGTTTGCACGCAACTAAAGCATTGGGGGCAGGAGAAGGGGGCTTAGTTGTAAGTAGACAATTTAGTTTTGCCGAGAAAGTGCGCCAATTGAGTAATTTTGGAATTGATTTTGCAAGTGGCGGCTTAGTTTTTGATCCTGGAGAAAACGGAAAAATGAGTGAGTACCATGCCGCCATTGCGCATGCGGCATTGGATGCGTGGAAAAAAACCTGCGCCACAAGGTTGGATTTACAGCAGCAGTATCAGCGTGCGTTGGCGCAGCATTGCCCTTCAGTGCAGGTGCAAAGGCGCCCAGTCTCTGGAATTTATCCCATTCAAGTGGTGCTCTTGCCAGAAGGGATGCAAGCAAAGCGTGTGCAGTCTGCACTATTGGATTATCTAATAGAAAGCCGTCAATGGTATTGCCCTACTTTGGATATTCACCCTGCTTTTGCTGGCTATAAGGCCGGAGATTTACCAATATCGCACGCATTGTCCGAGCGCTTGTTAGGTTTGCCTTATTCAATTGATATGACCGAAGCTCAAATTGAGCGCGTTTGTATCTGTCTGCACGACATTCTTGGAGTGGATTGAGATGGCTTTACTTGATGTAAGTACCATGGGATTTGCTTCAGTTGGTGAGAATGTACGTATTTATGCGGGAGCAAAAATCATCGGGTGTGAGCATATCCATATTGGAAGTAATGTCATTATTGATGACTTTGTTTTGATTTATGCGACTGCACCCATTGTGATAGGTAGCTATGTCCATATAGCTTCTTTTGCATCAATTAGTGGCGGAGGTGAAGTCGTATTGGGGGATTTTTCTGGTTTGTCATCTGGAGTGCGCATTATCTGTGGTAGCGAAGATTTTCTGGGTGGTGGGTTGACTAATCCGACTGTGCCAGTGCGGTTTAGAAAAGTGATTCGCTCATTTGTGCGTATTGGTCGCCACGCCATAATTGGGGCGAATAGTGTCATTATGCCTGGCGTTGAAATTGGTGAAGGTTGTGCTATTGGAGCGATGGCCGTAGTGAATAAATCGCTGACTGCATGGGGCGTATATGTGGGGACACCTGTGCGTCGATTGCGAGAGCGAGAATCCGAGACAATTTTACGGCTTGAGAGTGATTTACTCGCAGAAAAACCTTTTGACTTTTGAGCCTTTGCTTGTTTTTTATACGATATATACCTTGCTCTTGGAAAAAAAATGACGATCGATGAATTGGCGCAGTTGAGTATTGAAAATGATTGGCTAAAAAAGCAGCTGGCGTTTTCTCAGCAATTTTTTTTGGCGCTTGGCGTTGAGCAAAAATCGGCCATTCGTCACCAAGATATGCATCGTTTGGAAGCTATTCGGGCTTCCGCCTCGTATCAATCTGCTTTTGAAGCAAACCCTAAAATATCAATCATTATTCCTACTTTTAATCGCGCAGATATTTTGCTTGAACGAACAATTCCATCCGTTTTGGCACAGAATTATCAAAATTGGGAGCTGATCATTATTGGTGATCAGATGGCAAATGAGTCTGCTGCAAAACTGGCAAATGTTAGTGAAATTGATCCTCGGATCGGTTTTTATAATTTGAAGCGCCGAGGGCGTTATCCGAATTTTGATGGACCACGTTGGTATGTTGCGGGAACTAAGCCAGTGAATTTTGGGTTGCGTGTCGCAACCGGACAATGGATTGCACATCTTGATGATGACGACGAGTTTCTGCCCGATCATTTGTCATCGCTGCTGCGTACTGCGCAACTTGCAAGGGCAGAGTGGGTGCACGCCCAAGTTTTATTCAAAGATGATCAAGGGGTTGATCAAACCATTGTTGGTGCTGCACAGCCAGTGCAAGGTGGAATTTCACGAATATCATCTATTTATCACGCGGGTTTAAAAACATTTCGTTACAACATTAATTGCTGGCGGTATTGTTATCCTGGTGATTGGGATTTATGGGAAAGGTTTTTAGCTGTTGGAATAACTCATATTCATTTGCCTAAAATCACTGCAATACACCATGGGGATGTGCTGGGTGTTATTAATTCACAAGGGAAATCGGCACCAAAACAGGATGATCACGCTAGTTTAAATTACCTGCGTATAAATCCGCGTATAGCTGTTGTTTTGCATCTATTTTATTTAGATCAATGGGAAGATATTTCGGATTTATTAAAAAATATTCCAAACGGTTTTGATTTGATTGTAACAACGACGCCAGAAAATCAAGGTCGAGTCAGTGATTTTCTCACGCATTCATATCCTGCGGCTAAATTGTATATCACAGAAAATCGTGGCAGAGATATCGGCCCGCTAGTTACCCTATTGCAACATGAAAATTTGGGAGAGTATGATTTTGTTTGCAAATTACACACTAAAAAATCATTACATTTAGATCCTGAATTTGTACAAAAATGGCGTAATGAAGTACTGAATTCTTTGTTGCCGTCTCAGGATGGTGTAAAAGCAATTTTTGATTTATTTAATTCACGTCCAGAGGTGGGTATTGTTGCCGGCGCTGGAGGATTGTTGTACGCGCATTATTCGCCAGGTGGCAATATTAATTTGTTGCGTGAATTGGCCGCACGCTTGGGTTTTAATTTGGATGAAATGGCCTATGAGTTCCCCGGTGGCTCGATGTTTTGGTGTCGCGGGCGCGTGTTTGATTCATTGCGTGCGCTAAATGTTTTTGTAGATGATTTTGAACCTGAATTAGGTCAAACCGATGGCACGCTGGCGCATGCTATCGAGCGCTTATTTCCTTTAGTTGCTTATCATCAAGGTCTATTAACTGTTGATGCCGGTTATCAGGGCAATGTACCTAATCCACGATTCCCTAATAGTAGTGAAGAGTATTTGCATTGGCTAAATCAGCAAAAATTAAGCGAGAGTGAGGCTAAACTTCTTGATCTTCATGCTGCATCAAGAGAAATGCCTAAAGTGAAGATTTGTATTGTCGATCGTTTTGGCGATAAAAATTTAGTTATTAAAACAATTAAGAGTATTTCTCAGCAGCTTTATTCAAATTTAAATGTATTGATTTGCTCTACAGCAGAAAATCCAATGCAAGGTGGTGGCTTAGATTGGATTAGAACGAATCAAGACTTTTATTCAACATGCTTAAATATCAATCATGATTGCGATTGGCTTGGTTTTTTAGAGGCTGGTGATGAATTGACGCTGACTGGTCTGTTGCTTGCGATGCATCAAATCGTTGATAAAGAAGAATGGAAGTCGGTTTATTTTGATGATGACATTATTAATTTAGATGGTCGACCAGCTTGCCCAAGATTTAAACCTGATTTTGATATCAATTTAATTCGCAGCATGCCTTATGCTGATGGATTTGTATTGTTAAAAAATAATCAGTTAGATTTGCTCAGTTCGATTGCAATTGACATGTTTGGCTGTGAGCAAATCGCAATGTTGTTGTCTTGTTATGAACGGTTTGGCGCGAAATCGATTGGTCATGTGTCTGAGCTTGTTGCTCATTTGAATATTAATGATGCTCGAGTTTTATCAAATATCACGCGTTATCAAGCATTCTATGACTTGATTTGTGCTCATCTTGAGCGATTAGGCCTTGCTGCAGTTGTTTCTGAAAATAATCGTGTCGAAGGTGCTTTGCGTATTCAGTATGCAATGCCAGATTCTCCATTGGTGAGTATTGTTATTCCAACAAAGAATCAATTGCCAATGCTGCAAAGGTGTATTGAATCTATTTTAGAAAAAACCAGTTATCAGTACTATGAAATTATTGTGATTGATAATCAAAGTGATGATCCCCTTGTTGCGCCTTATTTAAATCAACTTGAATCACTCTTGGCTGGTCGACTTCGAGTTTTATCGTATCCGCATGCATTTAATTTTTCTGCGATTAATAATTTTGCGGTCAGTCAAGCTCGTGGTGAGTATTTGGTGTTGTTGAATAATGATACGGCTATTATTCAAAATACATGGCTTGATGAATTATTGCAGCATGCCGCGCGCCCTGACGTCGGTGTTGTTGGTGCAAAATTATTATATCCAAGCGGACTTGTACAGCACGCAGGTGTGGTATTGGGTTTGCGTGGTCCTGCTGATCACCCATGCATAGGGGCTGCGCATGAAAACTCTGGCTATATGCATCGTTTGCAATTGGAGCAGAATTATTCTGCAGTGACTGCTGCGTGTTTAATGATTCGCCGATCGGTTTATCAGCAGGTTGGTGGCATGAATGAGGTGGATTTTAAGGTTTCGTATAACGATGTCGACTTGTGTTTGAAAGTCGGTGAGTTGGGGCTGTTGGTAGTTTGGACGCCATTTTCGGTCGTCTTGCATGAAGGAAGTGTTAGTCAGAATACGGTTGATGTAGCCAAGCAAACGGAGAAAGTGCGCCGTTTCCAATCCGAGCAGCAAGCAATGTATGCCAAATGGTCGTCTAAAATTGGCAATGATCCAGCATACAACAAAAATTTAACATTAAGCGGTAATGGTTTTGAGTTAGAGCATCGTGCTTTATTAAGCTGGAATCCATTAACTTGGCATCCTGCGCCAAAAATATTATGCCATCCTGCTGATCAAATGGGGTGTGGAAATTATCGATTAATTCAGCCGTTTTTGGCACTTGAACAAGAATTGAAAATCACCGGTTCATTAACGTTTGAGTTATTACCACCGTTTGAATTGGCGAAATACAATCCAGATGTCATGATTTTTCAAAGACAAATTACAGAGCAGCAACTTGAATTTATGCGACAAGCTAAATTCTGCAATTCATCATTTAAAATTTATGAGTTAGATGATTATTTACCTAATTTGCCATTAAAAAGTGCGCATCGTGATCAAATGCCGAAAGACATATTAAAGTCGCTACGTAAAGCATTAACCATGGTGGATCGATTTGTTGTGTCAACGGATGAACTGGCAAATGCTTATTCAGGTTTGCATTCAAATATTCATGTAGTCAATAACTATTTGTCGCCGAATGTTTGGGGTGGGGTATCGTCCGCAAGACGACAATCTAAAAAGCCTAGGGTAGGATGGGCCGGGGGGGTAAGTCACACTGGTGATTTGGAGTTGATTGCGGACGTGGTGAAAGAATTGGCCGGTGAAGTGGAATGGGTGTTTTTTGGTATGTGCCCAGATAAGCTCAGGCCATATGTGCATGAGTTTCATGCTGGCGTGCCGATTAATGAATATCCAGCAAAGCTGGCCAGCTTAAATCTAGATGTAGCACTCGCACCGCTTGAGCATAATTTATTTAATCGATGCAAGAGTAATCTCCGTCTGCTTGAGTATGGCGTTTTTGGTTACCCAGTGATTTGTACTGATATTGAGCCGTATGCACAGCATTTACCGGTAACGCGGGTTAAAAATAAGCATAAAGATTGGGTTGATGCGATTCGTGCTCATACCATGGATTTAGAGAATGCGGCCAGAATGGGGGACGAGTTAAAGTTTGCGGTAAACAAAGACTGGATGTTGCGTGAGCACAATCTGGATTTGTGGTTGGCAGCGTGGAGCCCGGCTAAGCCTTAAGTGTTTTGAATCGAAGGTATGCAATTTGAATTTTTGACTAAAGTTATGCATTGCTTGACCGATAACTAGAGCAAGGGGGCTTTTGAAGCTGACCCGAAACTAATTAGGTAGTAATAAAACAAGTTAGGCGCGCAAGGAGATTTATCATGCAAGTCATTAATACCAACGTACCTTCGCTAACGGCCCAGAATAACTTAGCAAAGTCGTCATCAAGCCTGAATACCTCTTTGGAGCGTCTTTCTTCGGGTTTACGCATTAATAGTGCAAAAGACGATGCAGCCGGTTTGGCGATTTCAGAGCGTTTCACATCGCAAATTCGCGGTATGGATCAAGCGAAACGCAATGCCAATGATGGTGTTTCACTCGCCCAAACGGGTGAGGGCGCGCTATCGCAAATGGGTAATATTTTGCAACGCGTTCGCGAGTTGGCGGTTCAGTCTGGTAATGCAACGAACTCAAATTCAGATCGTGCTGCACTGAATGCTGAGGTTTCGCAGCTGGTTTCTGAGTTGGATCGTTTTTCAACTTCGACAGAGTTTAACGGTCAAAAATTGTTTGACGGTAGTTTCTCGGCATCGACTTTCCAAGTGGGGGCCAATGCCAATCAAACTATCACCGCGAATACTGCAAATTTGCGCACCAACCAATATGGTACTTACCAGATGGGTGTTGGTAATGGTACTGGAACGTTAACCACGACCAATAGCGTGAGTGGTTCGACAACGGTTAGCGCTGGTGCAACGGGATCGGTTAATGTTGCTGGAGTAGCAGTGGCAACGGGAGGAACCTTTAATATTAATGGCAGCTCAATTACCGTATCCGGCACTGATATGGCAAGCGATATTGCCAAAAAAATTAATGATGCAGGTACTGGCGTGACCGCAACAGCGCGGACTGAGGTAAATTTAGGTCTTGGCTCTGGCTCGTATAGCTTAACCGTCGCATCGAAAAGCAGTACTTTTGAAGCGATTTCATTTAACGTGACGGATTCCGACTCGGATGGCTCAGTAGAAGCAGAAGATTACGCTCAAGCTGTTGCGGCATTTAATGCCAAATCATCGAAAACGGGTGTGACTGCTCAGCTGGCTACGTATCAAGATTCATCAAAAACAACAGTATATGCATTGAAACTGGTCGCTGATGATGGCTCTAATATTTCAATGAATTCAGCAGGTAATGCCAGTGGTTTTGGTGGCGGCGTTAAAGTTTATAACCGTGACAATGCCGCTTCGAGTGGGACTACTCAGTTCGTTTCTAGTGGCGCAGCAGCAGGTGTTTCTTCTTCAGCTGCAGGCTCCGGCAATGTTACTTTTGGCGGTCAAATTACACTCAACTCATCTAGCTCTTACTCAGTATCAACCAGTGGTGCTACGTTTAGTTCAGGTACTTTAGCGCTAGGTGGTAGCTCATCAACTGTGGCACTGGCTTCTGGTCAGGCATATGCCTCAACATTAAAAACGGTTGAAAAACTCGATATTTCTAGTGTTGAAAACTCAGTTCAAGCGCTTCGTGTGGTTGATGATGCTTTGGCTGCGGTAAATGACCAACGCGCTAAATTCGGTGCCTTGCAAAGCCGCTTCCAAGCAACGATTAATAACCTATCGACTACATCAGAGAATATGAGTGCGGCACGTAGTCGAATTCGAGATGCGGATTTTGCTTCTGAGACCGCCGCTTTAACTCGAGCACAAGTATTGCAACAAGCGGGTACTGCGATGTTGGGTCAAGCGAATGCACTGCCAAATCAAGTGCTTAGCTTGCTAAGGGGTTAATAGGTAATTAGATTGGCACAATGGAATATAAATTGTGTAGCCCCAGTGATTATTTAATTGCTGGGGCATTTCTACAGGAGTGATGATCATGCAAATTCAATCCAATTTAGCCGCTCAGTCCTTGATCGTACCGGCGATGAAAGTGGCAGGCACAGATACTGCGGTTGTTCAATCCACTCAGCAAACCGCAACGCCAAACTCTGCAACATCGACTACTGTCGGAGCTGCATCGCCATCTGATCCTCAGTTGTTGAATCAATCGGTTGAGAAACTCAATAAGATGGTTCAGGGACTAGCCAATGGTTTGCAATTCTCGGTTGATGAAGAATCAAAAGTACCTGTGGTTAAACTTGTCGATTTAGATACTAAAGAAGTCATTCGACAAATTCCAACAGAAGAGGCAATATCTATTGCACAAGCTATTGATCGTTTTCAAGGGCTTTTAGTAAAAGAAAAAGCATAACAACGGTGGTTATTGGTCTAAAAGGGGATTGCCATGGCATCAATTACTTCGTCGGGATCTGGCTCAGGCATTGATATTAATGGTTTAATTAGCCAATTAATGACCGCTGAAAAAATGCCGCTGCAAGTCTTGGATAAAAAAGAATTAACATTTCAAGCTAAAATTACAGCACTGGGCACTTTAAAAGGTGCCATGTCAACATTTCAGACTGCGGTTCGTGGCTTGTCCGATGTTAATAAATTTAAAAGCACCAATGTCTCAATTGGCGATGCAACCATTGGTACTGCCAGCTCGAGTTCAATTGCTCAGGCAGGCACTTCAACCCTTGAAGTGAGTCAATTAGCTCAGAACCAAAAGTTAACAACGAGTGTATTTACATCGGTTAATTCGCCGGTTGGTACCGGTAAAATTACATTGCAATTTGGTACTGTAGATTCAAAAGATACGCCATCAAATGCAGATGATACGTTTACAGTTAATTCAGCAAAAGCCTCGATTACTATTGATATTACAGCTTCGAACAATTCGCTTGCCGGTGTACGCGATGCCGTTAATGCAGCCAATGCTGGGGTAACGGCTAGTATTTTAAATGATGGCTCTGGAAATCGTTTGGTATTGACCAGTAAAGACTCGGGTGCTGCCAATTCAATGCGATTGGTGGTTGAGGATACTGACGGCAATCAAACAGACACCAATGGTTTGTCGGCACTTAGCTATGATCCAACGGGCACACGAAATTTACTTGAAACGCAAACCGCAAAAGACGCCAAACTAAAAATTGATGGGATTAGTGTATCTAAGCCTTCAAATACAATTAATGATGCGATTCAAGGTGTTACGCTTAATTTGTTGAAAGTCACAACTACGCCGACAACAATCACGATTGGTAATGATGCAAGTGGCATTAAAACTTCAGTGCAAAGTTTTGTTAAAGCATTTAATGAGCTCAATAAATCACTCACTGATTTATCCAGTTATGACCCCAAAACGGGTAAGGCTGGTATTCTGAATGGAGAAACAGCAATTCGTTCAGTACAGCAAGAGTTACGTGCAGTATTGAATCGGCCTTTAGGGTCGGGGAGTTTTTTTCAATCTTTATCTGAAGTTGGGATTAGTTTAGATAAAGCCGGCGCAATGACTTTAAATGAAACCAAGCTTCAGCAAGCCATTACATCTAATCCAGGCGCCGTTGCGAATTTATTTACCGTCAATGGCATATCCAGCGACCCGAATATAAAATATATTTCCTCAACCAATCAAACCGTTGCAGGCAAATATCCGATATCAATTACATCGCCAGCTACGCAAGCTAAATTTTCAGGCACTGCTTTACCCTTCATGAAGATCGATGGCGCCAATCAATCCGCGTCAATTAGTTTGGCCGGCGCTTCATCGAATATTTCGATTGATACTGGCAATTACACCTCACAGCAATTAGCCGATCAAATTAAATCCAAAATTACGGCCGATACAAATTTATTCACAACAGGCGATACTGTGAGTGTGGACTATAACTCATCAACAAAATTATTTGATATCAAGCATGTACGTGCTGGCACAACTAGCTCAATGTCATTAAATATTGCCAATACAACTCAGCCTTTAACCATTGACGCAAACAACGACTCGATCATGGTGGCCATTGATGATGTGTCTAGTTCAAGTATCAAACTTAAGCAGGGTGCATATGCTAATCCTGCTGATTTAGCCGCAGAACTTCAGTCTAAAATCAATGGTGACGCCAGTTTAGTAAAGTCAGGCAAATCAGTGATTGTTAACTTTAACGAGAAAACCAGTAGCTTTGAGATTTTATCTTCAAGCTATGGTTCTAAATCAAATGTGCAAATTAGCAGCGTAGGCACATCTTCGTTGGCGACATTGGGTATTAATATAGCTGGCATGGCTTCTGGTAGTGATGTAGTGGGTACCATTGGTGGTGAAGCGGCTACTGGCGATGGTCAGCTATTAACTGGTACAGGTAAGGCCAGTGGCATGGTAGTGAGTGCGAGCTCGAGTACGGCGGGTGATTTTGGATCAATTAGTTTTAGTCGTGGCTTTGCATTTAATTTAGATAAAGCACTGGACGCGATGCTATCGAATCAAGGTGCAATTGCAAGTCGTGTTACTGGCGTGAATAAATCAGTCGAGGGGATTACTGAGCAACGTATTCGCCTGAATCGACAATATGAAATGACTGAAAAATTGTATCGTCAGCAGTTTACGGCGATGGATATCGCCATTTCCAATATGAAAAATATTAGTAATAGTTTGACTTCGCAATTGGCAAATTTGCCGAGGTAAAACAGTAGTGGTATGAGGTAAAAAGAATGAGCATGATGAAAAAAGCCATCTCAGCGTATGGCCAAGCCAGTATAGATTTAGTGGTAGAAAGCGCTAGTCCACATCAATTGATTGTAATGCTTTACGAAGGGGCAATTAAGTCGGTTGTTACGGCTCGTTTTCAAATGGAGCAAGGCAAGATAGCAGAAAAAGGCGCAGCAATTTCAAAAGCAATTGCAATTATTGATGACGGTTTACGCTTGGCGCTAGATCATGAGCAAGGTGGTGAATTGGTTGAAAATTTAGATCGACTGTATGAATATTTAAGCTTTCAATTGTTAAACGCAAATATAAATAATGACGTTGATGCATTGAGTCATGTCGTAGCGCTGTTGACGCAGTTAAAAGAAGCTTGGCAGTCGATTGGACCTAATCAATTGAATTCAGAGGCACTTGCTACGACAGAAAATAATGAGGCGCTTAGAGATGCAGCAAGCTATGGAAAAGCATGATTTAATCCGCACTCAACTATTATATCAACTGTCGAGCGATGCGTTGCTTGCTGCGGAACAAGAGGATTGGGATAAAACTTTACAGCTTCAACAGCAGTTGCATGATTTATATCAGCGCAGCCCTCAGCTAGATATTAATTTGATACCACAAAGCCTGAAAAATGATTGGCTTGATCTATTGGCAAAGTTGAATCAAAATTTAATATTACTGGATGCGGTATTTGTTGAGCGAAAAGCATTTTTGGCTGGGTTTTTACATGGTGCTAGTAATCTTAATAAAGTAAATAAAGCTTATTTCGGTGAATGATTTAACAAGGGCGGCATTATGTTGGTAATTACGTGGCCTCAATTGTTTTATGCTAGTTTGATCGTTGTTTTGTTTTATATTGGCGAGCTACTCTACTTCTTTTTTAAACAAAAAAAAAGTAATGCTCAATTTTTGATTCAACAGCAAAATTCAGAAATTTTAGCTTTAAAACAAGACCTTGAGTTAATTAAAATTCGATTGGCGGCGGTTGCCGCATCAATCCCTACTGATGCAAATACATCGCAAGATAATTTGTCATCACTTATTCAGCAAGATCCAGAGTCCCCTTACGCCCACGCGATTCGTTTAGCGCAGACCGGGGCCGATGCGCCGGAAGTGGCGGCGGCTTGTGGTATTTCTCGTGGCGAAGCTGATTTGATTGTGGCGATTTATCGTAGCGCGGAACGCAACTAATGCTGCCGGGCAATATGGCCAGCACTTTGCTAACGCAATATTTGCGCGGTCAGCAAGGTGTTTTAGAAGCGGTCAAACTCTCCCCTGATGATATTCGCCTTACTGTTGGCGAGAAAGTTCAAGCAACAGTCACCAATCTGTTGCCCAATGGCCGTTTTGCGGTACTGATTAAAGATCAGTTGCTCGATCTCAACCTACCCCGTAATACCCAACCGGGTGAAACACTGGATTTAACGGTGTTGGCCAAAACGCCAACGCTCACCTTTAGTCTGGCTCAGCCTGAAGCCAAACCGACATTAGCACCGCCGCCCAATGTGGCATTAAGTCAAGGCGCAGCGATGCTTAGCGCCGTATTAAACGCGCCAACGGATGGCAAAACGGCGGTATTGCAACAGGCGCAGCCTTTGTTTGTTGGCTCGCCCAATTCGGCGCAATTGGCGGGCCAATTGGCTGGGCGTTTAGCAGAAAGTGGTTTGTTTTATGAATCGCATCAAGCCGAATGGGTGAGCGGACAGCGCCCTTTACAAACCTTGCTGAAAGAGCCTCAAGCGCAATTTAATCTTGGTGCCGAACAAACGCCAAAGGGTGATCTGCCTTTAGCGCGTCAAACCACGGCCATGGCGGCGGATGCCTTGTTATTGAATAAAAAAAATGAGGATTTACCGCCCGAGCAAGCGATGCGGCAATTGGTTCGCCAGCAAGTCGATTTACTTGAGCAGCGGCCTTTGATTTGGCAAGGAGCGGCGTGGCCCGATCAGCCTTTGCGTTGGGAGTTAGAGTTAAAAAACGAGGGCGAGGCGCATAGCGAGCACAACCCTGCGCAGCAGCAATGGCAGACCAAACTGGATTTAGCTTTGCCTAAGCTCGGTGAGTTGGGTGTTGTTGCTAGCTTGCAACACGGGCAGTTTTCTTTGCGCTTTAATGCGCTAAACGCCGATACCGCTGATTTGCTTAAGCAACAGCAAGCCAGTTTGCTCGAGCGCTTTGCGGCTGCCGGACTTAATGTGGTGCAATATCAGGTTAGCAATGAGCCATAAACCCTTATCACGCGCGGTGGCGCTGGCGTATCGCGAGGGTAGTAGTGCGCCGCGCGTGGTGGCTAAAGGGCAAGGTTTATTGGCCGAACGCATTATCGAAAAAGCCAAAGAGGCCGGTATCTTTGTGCATGATTCTCCAGAAATGGTGTCTTTATTGATGCAAGTTGATTTAGACAGCCAGATTCCAGCGCAGCTGTATCGCGCTGTGGCAGAATTGCTGGCGTTTATTTATATGCTCGAGCGGGGTGATACCGTCACCGCGCCTGATTTTAGTCATTTATCTGCTTTAAGCGAGCCGCAGGCTGCGCCTTTAGTTGTTGATCCGACGGACTCCTTGTGATTATTTCTTCTGTCTCTTTACGCCGCAGTCAGCTGGCGGTGGCTTCTTTATTTCTGGTGTTAGGTTTTAATTTTGGTACTTGGGCTTCGCGCATTCCTACGCTGAAAATGCAATTGGATTTAAGCGCCGCCGAGGTGGGGATTTTATTGTTGGCCAGCGGTTTGGGTGCGGTATTTTCTTTTCCAATTACCGCCACTTTGCTGCATAAACTCGGTTCAAGAAAACTCTGCTTACTGGCCGGGGCGGCGATTCCATTGATTTTGATTTTCTTGTCTTTAGCGCCGACCTTTCCATTGGCCATGGCAGTAATGGCGCTGGAAGGCATCGCCGTGGCGTGCCTAAATGTCGCAATGAATTCGCAAGGGGTTGAGGTTGAGCTAGCGGGTAAGCAGGCGATTATGTCGCGCTTACATGCGGTATTTAGTTTGGGCGGTTTGCTGGCGGCGTTGTTTGCTTCTGGGCTGACGCTGCTGACGGATTCTTTATGGGTTCATTTTGTTTCTGCCGCTGGTTTGTTGTGGCTTGGCGTGGCTTTTGCCCGTAAAGGCTTGTTGCCCGAGCAAATAAAAGATGCCGAGCAGTCCAATGGCAAACGCTTTGTGATGCCTAAGGGTATCGCATTGTGGTTGGGTTTGATTGCGCTGTGCGGCACGGTGGTTGAAGGGTCGATGTCCGATTGGTCGGCTTTGTATTTAAAAGAAATGGCTGGCGCTTCGGCGCAGTTGGCCCCACTGGGGATTGCCTGTGTGTCCGGCACCATGCTGATTGCGCGTTGGCTGGGCGATGGTTGGCGTACCCGCTGGGGCGCTGAGCGGATGTTAACGGGCGGTGGTTTATTAGCTGGCGTTGGTTTAGCGATGGCACTGGTGATCGGTGGCGTGGTACCGGCTTTAATCGGCTTTGCTTTGGTCGGTTTGGGTGTGGCGGCGGTGTCGCCGTGTGTGTATGCCGCAGCCGCCAAGCATGGCGCAGTGGCGTTAGCGGCAGTGACGACCATGGGCTCGATTGGGGCGCTGATGGGGCCACCGTTGATTGGCTTTATTGCTCATGCCAGTAATTTGGCGTGGGGCATGGCGGTGATTGCGCTGGCGGCCACATTGATTGCTTGGTGCACCCGACGAGTTGATTGGCGCTGATGGGGATGAACGGCGCAGCACACAACAGTGCTGCATCGTAGTGCTCAATACGCTTTCTGATGAGCAGCCAAGTCAACAGCATTCTGTAGGAGCGGGCTTGCCCGCGAAAGCAATGCCGATATCGGCGTGAATCACCCCAGTTGACCGCGCTTTCGCTGGCAAACCAGCGCCGATAAGTGCAATTTTTTGCTGGCAGAGATGGTCATCTAATCAGGATATTCCTTTGCTGCTAATACACATGGTGTCAGCTTATTGTGTGCGCTGTTGGATGGGCTTGGGGCTAAAAGTGTCGTTTAATCGAGACTGAGTGATTAACCCTAATAGTCTAGCGAGGGTGATCTAAGCTAATGTCATTCAAACGATCGTTTGGAGACGGCTGTGCCCTTATACCCGCATTTATTTACCCCGCTTGATCTTGGTTTTACCACGCTAAAAAATCGCGCCTTAATGGGCTCGATGCATACCGGTTTAGAAGAGCACGACGATGCCCCTGAGCGATTGGCGGCTTTTTATGCTGAACGTGCTGCGGGTGGGGTGAGCTTGATTGTCACTGGCGGTATTTCGCCCAATCCGGCGGGCTGTATGTATGTGGGCTCATCCATGCTCAATGACGCCAGCCAACTGGCACGGCATATTCCAATCACCACCGCAGTGCATGCCAACGGCGGCAAGATCGCCCTGCAAATTTTGCATACTGGTCGCTATGGCTATCATGCGGATGCGGTCGCACCTTCGGCGATTGCTTCGCCCATTTCTGCTTTTACCCCACGCGAACTCAGCGCCGCTGAAATCGAACAAACCATCGCCGACTTTGCCAATACCGCCAGTCTAGCGCAGCGCGCCGGTTATGATGGCGTCGAGATTATGGGCTCTGAAGGCTATTTGATTAATCAATTTTTGGTTGAACGCAGCAATGTGCGCCAAGACGCTTGGGGTGGCAGTGTCGCTAATCGGCAGCGCTTTGCCATTGAAATCGCCAAAGCGGTGCGCGCCGCTTTGGGGCCCAATTCAATTGTGATTTTCCGCATTTCTTTACTCGATCTAGTCGAGCGAGGCGGCACGTTGGCCGAAGCCATTGAATTGGCCCAGGCGCTCGAATTGGCCGGAGTGACCTTACTCAATACTGGGATTGGTTGGCATGAGGCTAGAATTCCCACCATTGCCGCA
This sequence comes from uncultured Deefgea sp., assembly GCF_947072475.1. Classification (GTDB taxonomy): domain Bacteria; phylum Pseudomonadota; class Gammaproteobacteria; order Burkholderiales; family Chitinibacteraceae; genus Deefgea. The sequence goes on along the minus strand of NZ_CAMTIA010000016.1, from coordinate 5,024 downwards.
ACCGTACCGCGTGGGGCGTATAGCTGGGTAACGCGGGCGCTAAAACCGCATGTGGGCATTCCATTGATTGCGGTGAATCGTATTAGCACGCCAGAAATCGCCGAAGAAATTTTGGCGCGTGGCGATGCCGATATGGTGTCCTTGGCACGGCCTTTGTTGGCAGACCCAGAGTATCTGCTTAAAGCCCAAGCGGGTCGGGCGCTAGAGATCAATACCTGCATAGCCTGTAATCAAGCTTGTCTGGATCATGTGTTTGAAGGGAAACCTGCATCGTGCTTAGTTAATCCACGGGCGTGTAATGAGACCGAACTCAATATTGTGACCAGCCAACAGCCGAAAACCGTCGCCGTCGTTGGCGCTGGGCCGGCTGGATTGATGGCTGCCTTGACCGCCGCGCAGGCTGGGCATGATGTAACGCTGTTTGAAGCTGGGCCGGCGATTGGTGGGCAGTTTGGCTTGGCACAAAATATTCCAGCCAAGGCCGAGTTTAGCGAAACCTTGCGCTACTTTATGGTGATGTTGGCCAAGTTTAACGTTGAAATCCAACTTAATCAGCGCGTCACCGCTGCGCAATTGGCAGGCAAGTTTGCAGAGGTGATTGTTGCTACTGGGGTGGTGCCTCGCGTGGCGCAAATCGAAGGGATTGATCACGCCAGTGTGGTGAGTTATCCCGATTTAATCTCCGGCAAAGTTCGGCCAAAACAAAAAATAGCCGTAATTGGTGCGGGGGGTATTGGCGTCGATGTTGCGGATTTCTTAGTTAATGGCATGCATACCGAGCGGGAGTATTTGGCCGAGTGGGGGGTGGATACCACCTTAAGCCACCAAGGTGGTTTAGTTGCGCCGCAAGTACACGAAAGCGGACGTGAAGTTTGGCTACTTAAACGCAGTAAAGGAAAACCTGGCGCTGGGCCGGGCCGCACCACCGGTTGGATTCATCGCATTGGTTTACAGCGCAGCGGCGTGCATTTATGGGGCGGCGTTGAATATTTAAAAATCGATGATGCCGGTTTGCATGTCCGTCATGACGGTGTTGAAAAATGCTTGCCAGTCGAGCAAATCATTATGTGTGCCGGGCAAGAGTCAGTCAGTGATTTATACACTCAGCTGCAAGCTTTGCAGCAGTCGGTGCATTTGATTGGCGGCGCGCTGGAGGCGGGTGAACTCGATGCTAAGCGGGCGATAGAGCAGGGCTTTAAACTCGCGCTAACTTTGTAGTTATCGGTTTGGCGTATAAAAAACAGCCTCGTTAGCGTCATGCTGTTCACTTAATAAAAATCTTTTGACGCAGAGACGCAGAGACGCAGAGAAAAGCCAAGTCAGAACTTAAACCCCAGTAAAAACGACGGTTTAAGCGGTAATGCCGTTCACTTAAGTCAAGTGAGCGGCATTTTTTTCTTCAATTTCATTGCTGGTGTCGCTTTTGACGCAAAGGTACAGAGAAAATCAATCGAAAAACCCTGAATTTCCTCCGCGTCTCTGTGCCTCTGCGTTGGCTTTTTAGTCTTTGACTTGGTGGTGTCGGCGACTAAATGGCTTAGATTTTTTGCGTTTCGCCGCCCAGCGCTTTAACTAACTCAGGAATAAACCCGCGTAGCTCGCCAATCAACAGTGCCATTTGCGACTCAAAGAGCGCGTCTTGCGTTTCGGCGTCCATATCTTTGACTTCGTCTTTGAGTACGTCAAGCATCGCCAGTGATTTGATTTCTAGCGCTTCGGTCAGCGTAAACGTGAGTCGTTCACCAAAAGCTAAGGCCAAACGCGTGGCAATTTTACCGGCTTCTAAATGTTGGCGAACTTCTTCGCAGTCCATCACTTGGCGTTTAAAGCGGGCAATTGAGCCTTCGTCGCCCGGCACTTTAAGTTCGGCATCTTGGCCGATGCTAAAAGCTGCGGGTGGTTCGCTCGTTAGCCAATCGGTCATCGCCATCGCTGGGCTGATTTCGGTATCAATCAAACGCGTAGGCAAGCTGCCCAATGTTTCGCGCAAGGTTGAGAGTAGGTATTCAGCTTTGGCGGCAGACGCGGCATCGACAATCACTAAGCCATTGGCTAAATCGAGCAGAGCACGGTTGGTGCGGCTGCGGGTAAAGGCGCGTGGCAACAGCTCATCGGTAATGCGCTCTTTCATTTCGCGCTGTTCTTTACGGCCGACTTTGCGGTTTTCTTCTTGCTCGATGTGTAAAACGCGCTGATCGAGCTCGTCTTTAATCACTGCGGCAGGCAGCACTTTTTCTTCGGTTTTGAGGCTAATCAACACGGCATCTTGGCGTACGAAGGCGAATTCTTCTGGCGCATGACGGGCGGGTGCAACCCAGCCGCAACTTTGCATATCCATATTGCCGCAAGGCACAAATGGACGTTTGGCCAACTCGGTGCCAATGGATTCGCTGGTGAGCGCGTGGTCAGCACTCAGGCGATAAATTTGTAAATTACGAAACCAAAGCATGGGGCTTTCCTTTATCTGGGTGGCCGATTGTAGCGCTGCTGGCGGCAGACGCAAAGTTTAAGCGTGAAAGAGTCAGTTTGCATGGCACATGATATTGAGAATGATTGCTATTGTGTGCTACAGTGGCCGCACTTTATCTTCTTTATTTTGGAATGACTCATGATGAAACGCATCGCATTCTCTGTGTTGACCTTGTCTTTGATGTCGGGCTTTGCTCAGGCGGAAACGGTTACTGTATATAGTGCCCGCAACGAGCAATTGATTAAGCCTTTGTTTGATGCGTATACGCAGCAAACTGGCGTTGAAGTCAAAGTGTTGACCGATAAAGAAGGCCCACTGATGGCGCGGTTACAAGCCGAAGGCAGTAATACACCAGCGGACATGCTGATTACGGTGGATGCCGGTAATCTTTGGCAGGCAGCTAATTTGGGCTTACTTAAAACTGTTAGCTCAAAAGTACTCGATGCCAATATTCCAGCGCATTTGCGTGATCAAAAAGGGCAGTGGTATGGCCTGTCAGTGCGCGCGCGCACCATGTTTTACAATCCAGAGTTAGTCAGTGCCGATCAGTTGTCGACGTATGAAGACTTGGCCGATCCAAAGTGGAAAGGCAAACTATGCTTACGTACTAGTAAAAAAGTCTACAACCAATCTTTGGTTGCGATGATGATTGCGCAATATGGCGAAGCCAAGACCGAACAAATTGTTCGTGGCTGGGTGGCCAATTTAGCGACCAATGTATTCCCTGACGACACTAAATTGCTGGAAGCGATTGCGGCCGGTCAGTGTGGTGTTGGTATTGCCAATACCTATTATTACGGCCGAATTGTTGCGAAAGACCCTAAATTTAACGCTAAATTATTCTGGGCCAATCAAAAAGCCGAAGGCGTGCATGTCAATGTGTCTGGCGCTGGTGTGACGCGCTACGCTAAAAACGAAGCGGGTGCTTTGAAGTTGATCGAATGGTTGTCGTCGCCAAAAGCGCAAAATATCTACGCCGATAAAGACATGGAATTCCCGGTTAATCCAGCGGTTAAGCCCGATCAATTGGTGGCTTCTTGGGGCCCATTTAAGCAAAACTTAATCAATATGAGTAAGGCCGGTGAATTGCAGTCGCAAGCGGTTAAATTGATGGATCGTGCTGGGTATAAATAATTTCAGCGGCAGTGCGCGCCCTTTGGCAGCAAAACACCGTGTTGTTGTCGGTTTGAGTGTGTTTTGAGGTTTTTTGCTAAAATGGCGATGCCGTACTTTGTTATCATTTTATTGTAATCAAATCGTGGCATATGGCCTGCGTCCGATTACAATCGATAGGCAGCCGTTAATCGGCTGCCTTTTTCATATTTTTGGATTTCTAATGCGTTTTATGTCTCCACGCGGTGCGGTGTTGCTGTTGCCAATTGCATTGCTGACCCTGATTCCGCTTTTGGTGGTGATGGGGTCTTTCTTGCATCCCGAGCCTGAAATTTGGCAGCATTTATCTGAATATGTGCTGCCCGAGGTGCTCAAAAATACCCTGATCTTAATCGTAGGCGTGGGGCTAGGGGTATTGCTCTTGGGCGTACCGCTGGCTTGGCTTACCGCCGTATGCCAGTTCCCCGGGCGACAGTTTTTTGCTTGGGCTTTAATGCTGCCTTTGGCCATGCCAGCCTATGTGCTGGCTTTTGTCATGGTGGGGTTGTTAGATTTTACCGGGCCGGTGCAAACGCTATTGCGTGAATGGACGGGCTCGTCAGCATGGTTTCCGCGCATTCGCAGTACTGGCGGGGTGATTTTGGTGATGTCGCTGGCGTTTTATCCCTATGTGTATTTGCTCGCTAGAAATGCGTTTTTAACTCAAGGTAAACGCGCACTTGAGGCCGCACAGATGTTGGGTATGTCTCGGCCTCGGGCGTTTTTTGCCGTGGCTTTGCCCATGGCGCGCCCGTGGTTGATTGCTGGGGTGACCTTGGCGCTGATGGAGACATTGGCTGATTTTGGTACGGTGTCGATTTTTAATTTTGATACCTTTACCACCGCAATTTATAAATCGTGGTTTTCATTATTTAACCTCACTGCCGCGTCGCAACTGGCGTCTTTGCTGGTGTTGTTGGTTCTGCTGATGCTCGGGCTTGAGCGTTGGGGGCGGGGCGCTCGCCGCTATCATGGCCGGATTGTGGCGCGTGAACGCATTATCTTAACGCGCTCGCAAGGTCGTTGGGCCACCGCAGTGTGTACTTTGGTGCTATTGCTGGCGTTTTTAATTCCGATGGCGCAACTGCTAGTTTGGTGTGCTGAAGTGTGGCGTGAGGATTTTGATTCACGCTATCCGGGGTTTATTTTGCGCTCGATCGGCATCTCTTTACTGGCGGCATTGATTGTCACGGTGCTGGCCTTGCTAATGGTGTATGTGCAGCGCCGCTATCCCGCCAAAATCACCTCAGTCTTGGTGCGCATCGCCACGGTAGGCTATGCGGTGCCGGGCACGGTACTGGCGGTGGGGGTGTTTATCCCGATTGCGTGGTTAGACAACCAATTGCTACCCATTGCCCATGCTTTGGGTTTTACCACTTTTCAGATTTTAAAAGGCTCGGTC
>NZ_CAMTIA010000015.1 GCF_947072475.1 uncultured Deefgea sp. | reverse complement strand
GAGCAGCGGATTGAAAATCCGCGTGTCCTTGGTTCGATTCCGAGACGAGCCACCAAGGAATTCAAGGGTTTAGCTGTAAGCTAGGCCCTTTTTCAAATGCTTAGTCAAGCATGGCTCGTTAGCTCAGTTGGTAGAGCAGCGGATTGAAAATCCGCGTGTCCTTGGTTCGATTCCGAGACGAGCCACCAGTATTTCGGTATTCAATCCGAAGCAAAAACCCGCTAGCGCAAGCTGAGCGGGTTTTTTGTTTTTCTGGGGTATATTTCGCCAGCTGTTGCTGCGTAAGTCGTGCGGGTTAATACCCTGTTGATAATAAAAAAGGCAGCGTGCGCTGCCTTTTTGTCATTTAAACCGTAAACGATTTAGTCTTGGCGTTCAACTTGGCTAACATCACGCACTGCGCCAGTGTCGGCGCTGGTAGTCATTGCCGCGTAGGCGCGTAATGCTGGGCTGACCACGCGTTGACGCGACACCGGTTTCCAAGCTAGCTTGCCGCGTGCGTTCATTGCGGCGCGGCGGGCATCCAGTGCGGCGGCGTCAATTTTTAGGTTGATGGTGCGGTTTGGAATGTCGATTTCAATGGTGTCGCCTTCTTCCACCAAGCCAATCGCACCACCTTCGGCGGCCTCTGGGCTGGCGTGGCCAATCGATAGGCCGGAAGTGCCGCCAGAGAAGCGTCCGTCAGTTAGAAGTGCGCACTCTTTGCCGAGACCTTTTGACTTGAGGTACGACGTTGGGTACAGCATTTCTTGCATGCCTGGGCCGCCTTTAGGGCCTTCGTAGCGAATAATCACGACATCACCCGCAACCACTTCGTCGGCCAAAATGCTGGCGACGGCGTCGTCTTGTGATTCAAAGACACGGGCGCGACCAGTGAATTTTAGGATCGAGTCATCAACACCCGCGGTTTTGACGATGCAGCCGCGCTCGGCGATATTGCCGTACAACACGGCAATGCCGCCGTCTTGTGAGTAAGCGTGTTCTTTGTTGCGGATGCAGCCGCCTTCGCGGTCAAGGTCGAGGTCGGGGTAGCGCATCGATTGGCTAAATGCAATCGTCGTGGCGACCCCGCCAGGTGCCGCGCGGTAAAATAAGTGCGCCAAGCTATCTGGGCCATTTTTGACAATATCCCATTGATCTAAGCCTTCGCCGAGGGTTTTGGCGTGCACTGTTGGTACGTCGCGATGAATCAGTCCGGCGCGTGATAATTCGGCGAGTAGCGCGAATACCCCACCAGCGCGGTGCACGTCTTCCATATGGTATTTTTGTGTTGCTGGTGCGACTTTGGCTAGGCAAGGTACGCGGCGCGAAATATGGTCGATGTCGGCCATTTTGAAGTCAACGCCAGCTTCTGAGGCGGCGGCGAGCAAATGCAGTACGGTATTGGTTGAGCCGCCCATGGCAACGTCTAGACTCATGGCGTTTTCAAATGCTTCGCGCGTGGCGATTGAGCGCGGCAGGGCCGATTCGTCGCCTTGCTCGTAATAACGTTTGGCCAGTTCAACAATGGTGCGGCCCGCTTGTAGGAATAGCTGCTTACGGTCGCCGTGCGTGGCCAGCATCGAGCCGTTGCCCGGTAATGACAGGCCGAGTGCTTCGGTGAGGCAGTTCATCGAGTTGGCGGTAAACATGCCTGAGCAAGAGCCGCAGGTCGGGCAGGCGCTGCGCTCGATGGCGGCCACTTCTTCGTCGCTGACTTTGTCGTCTGCGGCTTCGACCATTGCGTCAACGAGGTCGAGTTTACGTACTGTGCCTTTCCAATCCACCTTGCCCGCTTCCATTGGGCCGCCAGAAACGAAAATCACTGGAATATTGAGGCGCAGTGCTGCCATCAGCATACCGGGGGTGATTTTGTCGCAGTTGGAAATGCAGACAATCGCATCGGCGCAGTGTGCATTGACCATGTATTCGACTGAATCGGCAATTAAATCGCGGCTCGGTAGGCTGTACAGCATACCGCCGTGGCCCATGGCGATGCCATCGTCAACGGCGATGGTGTTGAATTCTTTGGCGACGCCACCGGCTTTTTCGATTTCGCGTGCGACCAATTGGCCCATATTGTGTAAATGAACGTGCCCAGGAACAAACTGGGTGAACGAGTTGGCGATGGCAATGATGGGTTTGTCAAAATCACCATCTTTCATGCCAGTGGCGCGCCAGAGGGCGCGGGCGCCGGCCATATTGCGGCCGTGGGTGGTGGTGCGAGAGCGATAAGTGGGCATGTCGATTCCTTGGGCAAAATTCAAAACACGTGGCCGATTGTATCGAAAAAAAGCCAGCCTAGGTTTTCGAAGTAAGGGGCTTTGCTCTGAGTAATTGGGCGCGGCATGAAAAGGTGATTGAAGTTGTTGGTGAGGCGGTATAATCGGCGGCTACTTTTCTGGCGTTAAGGCGAAATTTTATTATGTTTGTTCATCCGCAGTTTGATCCAGTGGCGATTAGTCTCGGGCCAGTTGGTGTTCACTGGTATGGCTTGATGTATCTGATTGGCTTTGTGTTGTTTGTCATGTTGGGGCGTTGGCGAATTCGACGTGGCAATCCACCGGGTTGGCAAACTTCAGAGATGGATGACTTGCTGTTTTACGGCGTACTCGGAGTGATTTTGGGTGGGCGTCTGGGCTATGTATTGTTTTATAAGCCGGCATTTTATTTGGCCAATCCACTGGATATCCTCAAAGTCTGGGAAGGGGGGATGGCATTTCATGGCGGCTTTTTGGGTGTGTTGGTTGCTATGGCGCTGTTTGGCCGAAAAACCAATCGAGATTTTTTCCAGGTGACCGATTTTATTGCGCCGCTGGTGCCTTTGGGTTTGGCGGCAGGTCGAATCGGCAACTTTATCAATGGTGAGTTGTGGGGCCGTGTGACGGACGCCGCGATGCCATTGGCGATGATTTTTCCACAAGCGCACGATGGATTGCCGCGTCATCCGTCGCAGTTATATCAATTCGCTTTAGAAGGGGTGTTGTTGTTTATTGTGTTGTGGTGGTTCTCGGCCAAGCCACGCGCCGTTGGCCAAACATCGGCGTTATTTTTGATGGGTTATGGGGTGTTCCGCTTTATTGCCGAATATGCTCGCCAACCTGATGATTTCTTGGGCTTATTGGCAATGAATTTAAGTATGGGCCAGTTGCTGTGCTTGCCAATGATCGTATTGGGGGTGATTTTATTTGTGTGGGCAACAAAACGAAACAAAACGCTTTGATTTAAGTGTGATGATTTTCTTAATTAAATTAGGCTCTTAGTTGGTTTTTTGTGATTTGTACAATTATTTTCATCAAAAATGTTTGACGGCTTGGGGGCTCGTAGTCATAATGCGGGCTCTCTAAGTGGCGGGGTTACCCTAGCGGTCAACGGGTCCGGACTGTAAATCCGGCGGCTCAGCCTTCGAAGGTTCGAATCCTTCCCCCGCCACCACTTAAGAGCATGTTAAAGTTTAGAGAACGAATCAGTTATTAAGTAACGCGGGTGTAGCTCAATGGTAGAGCAGAAGCCTTCCAAGCTTACGACGAGGGTTCGATTCCCTTCACCCGCTCCAGTTTATTGCCGATGTAGCTCAGGGGTAGAGCACTCCCTTGGTAAGGGAGAGGCCATGAGTTCAATTCTCATCATCGGCTCCAGTCAATTGTCAGTTATTAATTTATTTCAAGATCTCGAAAAAGGAATAAGCGATGGCTAAGGAAAAGTTTGCACGGACTAAGCCTCACGTTAACGTGGGTACGATTGGTCACGTGGATCATGGTAAAACAACGCTGACAGCTGCAATTACTACTGTTTTATGTAGAAAATTTGGCGGTATCGTTAAAGACTACGCTTCAATTGATAGTGCGCCAGAAGAAAAAGCACGCGGTATTACTATTAATACTGCGCACGTTGAATACGAAACAGAAAAACGTCATTACGCACACGTTGACTGCCCAGGTCACGCGGATTATGTGAAAAACATGATTACCGGTGCGGCGCAGATGGATGGCGCAGTTTTGGTGGTTTCTGCTGCTGATGGTCCTATGCCACAAACCCGCGAGCACATCTTATTGTCTCGTCAGGTTGGTGTTCCATACATCATCGTATTCATGAACAAAGCTGATTTAGTTGATGATGCTGAGTTGCTTGAGTTGGTTGAAATGGAAATTCGTGATTTGTTGAACAAATACGATTTCCCTGGCGATGACACTCCGGTTATTACTGGTTCTGCTCGTCTGGCACTGGAAGGTGACCAATCAGAATACGGCGAGCCAGCAATTTTACGCTTGGCAGATGCTTTGGATACTTACATTCCTGAGCCAGAACGTGCAATCGACGGTGCATTCTTGATGCCAGTTGAAGATGTGTTCTCTATTTCTGGTCGCGGTACTGTTGTGACTGGTCGTGTTGAGCGCGGCATTGTTAAAGTGGGTGAAGAGATCGAGATCGTTGGTATTGTGCCAACAGTTAAGACGACTTGTACTGGTGTTGAGATGTTCCGTAAATTGCTTGACCAAGGTCAAGCGGGTGACAACATTGGTGCCTTGCTTCGTGGTACTAAGCGTGAAGATGTTCAGCGCGGTCAAGTATTGGCTAAGCCAGGTTCGATCACGCCGCACACTAAGTTTACTGCTGAGATCTATGTATTGTCTAAAGATGAAGGTGGTCGTCATACGCCATTCTTTAGCAATTACCGTCCACAGTTCTACTTCCGTACGACTGATGTAACTGGCGCGATTGAATTGCCAGAAGGTACAGAAATGGTAATGCCTGGTGATAATGTATCGATCACTGTGACCTTGATCTGCCCAGTAGCGATGGAACAAGGTTTGCGTTTCGCGATTCGCGAAGGTGGTCGTACAGTTGGCGCTGGTGTTGTTGCAACAGTAGTTCAATAATAGGTTGCAAAAAGGGTTTAACGTTGTTATAGTTATGCCCTCTCCGTAGGCGAGTAGCTCAATTGGTAGAGTACCGGTCTCCAAAACCGGGGGTTGTGGGTTCGAGACCCCCCTCGCCTGCCACAATATATCAACGGAGCCGTTCCTTCATAGGAGCGGCTCTGTTTTATGGGTCGCCGATAAAGCAATGCAAAGCATAGAACGACTAAAAGTAGTAGCTGCCCTGGCCCTCGTGTTGTTGGGTGTTGCGGGTTTTTATATGGTTCCAGCGGGTCAATCCTTTTTGGGGTCTTTGTGCGTCGCGGTAGGTGTGGTAGCTGCAGGTGCGGTAATGTGGTTTACTACATTAGGTCGCACTTTTGTTGATTACGCTCGTGATTCAGTTAAAGAAGCTCAGAAAGTAGTTTGGCCAAGTAAAAAAGAAACATGGCAAGTAACTGCTGTGGTTTTCTTATTTGTCGGTGTATTGGCTCTGTTTATGTGGGCGGTTGACTCAGGTCTCGCTTGGTTGTTTTACGATGTCGTGCTCGGTCGCGGTCAATAAACGGAGGGTTCGATATGGGTATGCGCTGGTATGTGGTTCATGCGTATTCTGGCTTTGAAAAAAGCGTACAGAAAGCATTAAAAGAAAAAATTGATCGCTTGGATATGGCGCACTTGTTTGGTGAGGTGTTGGTCCCTGTCGAAGAGGTGATGGAAATTAAAAATGGGAAAAAAACGCTGACTGAGCGTAAATTTTACCCAGGGTATGTTTTTGTTGAAATGGATATGACCGACGATAGTTGGCACTTGGTGAAAAGTACACCTAAAGTGACTGGTTTTATCGGCGGTAGTGGTACTAAGCCAATGCCAATTCCTGCGAAAGAAGTAGAGCGCATGATGCAGCAAGTGCAAGAAGGTGTTGAGAAGCCGCGTCCAAAAGTGTTGTTTGAAGTTGGTGAATCCTTGCGTGTTACTGAAGGCCCATTTGCTGATTTTAATGCGACAGTTGAAGATGTGGATTACGATAAGAGTCGTCTGAAAGTGTCGGTGATGATTTTTGGTCGTGCAACACCCGTTGATTTAGAGTTTTCTCAGGTCGAAAAAGTCTGATCTGAATTGGTTTTACGCAGTTAATGCGTTTTTCATTGGGGAGCTAGCTATTGCTAGCGTTTGACCCGCTTTTAGGAGTTGTATCGTGGCTAAAAAAATTGTCGGCTATGTAAAGCTGCAAGTGCCCGCTGGTAAAGCAAATCCATCGCCACCTATCGGTCCGGCATTGGGTCAGCGCGGTTTGAATATCATGGAATTTTGTAAAGCGTTTAACGCTGCAACCCAAGGCGTTGAGCCAGGTTTGCCAATTCCTGTTGTGATTACTGCGTATGCGGATAAATCATTCACTTTCGTGATGAAATCACCACCAGCAACAATTTTGTTGAAAAAAGCTGCGGGTATCACTAAAGGCTCAGCTAAGCCACATACCGACAAAGTCGGCGTTGTGACTCGTGCTCAGTTGGAAGAAATCGCTAAAACTAAGCAAGCAGATTTGACTGGTGCCGATATGGACGCTTCAGTACGTATTCTTGCTGGTTCAGCACGTTCAATCGGTATCACCGTGGAGGGCGTGTAAATGGCTAAGGTTTCTAAACGTCTAGCGGCTTTGAACGCTACTGTAGATCGCAATAAATTGTACCCAGTTGCTGATGCAATTGCTTTGGTACAAGCTGCGGCAACTGCTAAATTTAACGAATCTATCGACGTTTCGTTCAATCTTGGTATTGATGCACGTAAATCAGACCAAGTAGTTCGTGGCGCTGTTGTATTGCCTAAAGGTACTGGTAAATCAGTTCGCGTTGCCGTGTTCACACAAGGTGCAAACGTTGAGTTGGCTAAGGCTGCTGGTGCCGATATCGTTGGTTTTGAAGATTTAGCTGAACAAATTAAAGCTGGCGTAATGGACTTTGACGTTGTTATTGCATCACCAGATGCAATGCGTATCGTTGGTCAATTGGGTCAAATTTTGGGCCCTCGTGGTCTGATGCCAAATCCAAAAGTAGGTACCGTAACTCCGAACGTTGCTGAAGCGGTTAAAAACGCTAAAGCCGGTCAAGTTCAATATCGTACTGACAAGGGTGGTATCGTACACGCAACAATCGGTCGGGCTTCTTTTGCCGCCGCTGATTTGCAAACTAACTTAGCTGCTTTGGCCGATGCTTTGCAAAAAGCAAAACCAGTAAACGCTAAGGGCGTGTATTTCAAGAAAATCGCAGTTTCTAGCACAATGGGTGTAGGCGTTCGCGTTGACACTACTTCTGTACTAGCATAAAGACTTTGGGTTGCTGCAGGGTATTTCGATGCCTCGCAGTAAAATGTCAAAGACCGTAGGCGCTAAATCATCGATTTAGCTTAATCACAGCGCCCAAACGCTAGCCTACGCAGACGGTGTGCCCAATGCAGGCTTCTCATCAACAATTTAAGTTGATACAAGTCTCCTGAATATTGGTCGCCGTTTGATTGGGTGGCGCGATTATTCGCGCTGAACTTAACTAATGGAGGTTGACCTTGAGTCTGAATCTTGACGACAAAAAAGCGGTCGTGGCTGAGATTGCAGCAGTAGTTGCAAATGCTCAAACCATCGTTATCGCTGAATACCGTGGAATCGGGGTTGCTAGCATGACTGCATTGCGCAAACAAGCGCGTGAGTCTGGCGTGTTCTTGCGTGTTTTGAAAAACACCTTGGCGCGTCGTGCTGTTGAAGGAACTCCGTTTGCTGGCTTGGCTGACCAAATGTCAGGCCCGCTGGTTTACGCGATTTCTGAAGACGCAGTTGCTGCAGCTAAAGTTATCCAAAACTTCTCAAAGAAAGATGAGAAGATTAAGGTAATTGCTGGTTCGTACGAAGGCAAAGTATTAACTGTTGCTGAAGTTGCCCAACTCGCTACTATCCCGAGCCGTGATGAATTGCTCTCGATGTTGTTGGGTGTTATGCAAGCTCCAGTTTCTGCGTTTGCTCGTGGTCTTGGCGCTTTGGCTGCTAAGAAAGCTGAAGATGCTGCTCCTGCTGAAGAAGCTCCAGTTGCTGAAGTTGCAGCTACTGAAGCGCCAGCAGACGCTGCCTAAGCTTTATACCAATTTTGAATTTGATTTAATCTGACAAGATTTTCAGGAGTACTAGAAATGGCTGTTACTAAAGAAGACATCCTTGAAGCAGTAGGTGCTTTGACTGTTATGGAATTGAATGACCTCGTTAAGGCATTCGAAGAAAAATTTGGCGTTTCTGCTGCTGCTATGGCAGTTGCTGGTCCAGCCGGTGCTGGCGCAGCTGTTGCTGAAGAACAAACTGAATTTGACGTTATCTTGACTGGCGTTGGCGCTCAGAAAGTTGGCGTGATTAAAGTTGTTCGTGAAGTAACAGGTTTAGGTTTGAAAGAAGCTAAAGACTTAGTTGATGGCGCACCTAAAGCAGTTAAAGAAGCTGTATCTAAGGCTGATGCTGATGCAATCGCTAAGAAATTGATCGAAGCCGGCGCTACTGCTGAAGTTAAGTAATTGTTCTTGAAGTAATGTAGTGCAGGCAGGCGGAGGAATCCGCCTGCCCTTTTGCGTTTGTATACTGCGAGCTTACTTACAGCTACTTGAGTTGTTGGTAAATTATAATTTGCAGCTGGCAAACCAGAAACCGCTCACAACCGTAAGCGGGCGTTTTGCGGTTTGTCCATTGCGCCCAACCCCATGGAGAGTTTATGAGTATGAAATACTCGTTCACTGAGAAAAAACGTATTCGCAAAAGTTTTGCGAAACGGGCGAGTGTCCTCGAAGTGCCGTTTCTGCTGGCTACTCAGATCGACTCTTATACCGAATATCTGCAACTAGGCGTGCCAACAGAGGCCCGCCGTGAAATTGGTTTGCAGGCTGCGTTTAACTCGATTTTCCCGATCGTTTCCCATAATGAGTATGCACGTTTAGAATTTGTGCATTATTCATTGGGTGAGCCCGCATTCGATGTAATCGAATGTCAACAACGTGGCATTACTTTTGCTGCGCCGTTGCGTGCTCGTGTTCGTCTGGTCATTATGGATCGCGACGCAGCAAAGCCGACTGTGAAAGAAGTTAAAGAACAGGATGTTTACTTCGGTGAAATCCCGCTAATGACACGTAGTGGTTCATTCGTGATCAATGGCACTGAACGTGTAATTGTTTCTCAGCTACATCGCTCTCCGGGCGTGTTCTTTGAGCATGACAAGGGTAAAACCCACAGCTCAGGTAAGTTATTGTTCTCGGCGCGCGTAATTCCTTATCGTGGCTCATGGCTTGATTTTGAATTTGATCCGAAAGATTTGTTGTTCTTCCGTATTGACCGCCGTCGTAAAATGCCAGTCTCTATTTTGCTTAAAGCATTAGGGTATACGGCTGAACAGATCTTGGCTGAATTCTTCGATACAGATACCTTCTATCTCACTGATGATGGCGTGTTCTGGGAATTAGTTCCTGATCGTCTACGTGGTGAAGTTGCTAAGTTCGATATTATTGCTGATGATGGTCGTGTATTGGCGCAAAAAGATAAGCGTATTACGGCAAAAACGATTCGCGACATTACTAACTCTGGCATGACACGTATTCCAGTTCCACTGGATTATATGTATGGCCGCATGTTATCGACGGCTGTAATTAGCCCTGAAACAGGTGAGCTTGTTGCTAAAGCCAATGATGAAATCACTGAAGATTTGTTGGTTAAGTTAGATAGCAATGAAGTCAAAGAAATTAAGACTTTGTACATCAACGATTTGGACCAAGGCGGCTTTATGTCGGCTACCTTGCGTACCGATGAAACCATGGACGAATGGCAGGCACGCGTCGCGATTTATCGCATGATGCGTCCTGGTGAGCCACCAACAGAAGATGCGGTTCAGGCCTTGTTCAAAGGTTTGTTCTTTAATGAAGATCGTTATGATCTTTCTGCTGTCGGTCGCATGAAGTTCAATAGCCGTGCATATCCAGATCGTTTGGAAGAGAAAGCTCCAGGCTGGCAGCGCCGTTTCTATGAGCGTGCTGGCAAGAAAGGCATTACTGGTCCAGGCATCTTGTCGACAGAAGACATTGTTGCGGTTATTGGGATCTTGCTTGAGTTACGCAATAGCCGTGGTGAAGTCGATGATATCGACCACTTGGGCAACCGTCGTGTTCGTTCAGTGGGTGAGTTGGCTGAAAATCAATTCCGTGCAGGGTTGGTTCGCGTTGAACGTGCTGTTAAAGAGCGTTTGTCGCAAGCAGAGTCAGACAATTTGATGCCACATGATTTGATCAACGCGAAGCCAGTATCGGCTGCGGTGAAAGAATTCTTTGGTTCGTCACAATTGTCGCAGTTTATGGATCAAACGAACCCACTGTCTGAAATTACCCACAAACGCCGTGTTTCGGCGCTTGGTCCAGGTGGTTTGACACGTGAGCGTGCGGGTTTTGAAGTTCGTGACGTACATCCAACGCATTATGGTCGTGTTTGTCCGATTGAAACGCCGGAAGGTCCAAACATTGGTTTGATCAATTCATTGTCTTGCTATGCTCGTACCAATGAATATGGTTTCTTGGAAACACCTTATCGTAAAGTAATCAATGGTCAAGCTACGCTTGAAATTGAATACCTATCGGCGATTCAAGAAGGTAAGTATGTTATTGCACAGGCGAATGCCGGATTAGATAGCGATAGCAAACTGACTGATGAATTGGTTACTTGTCGTGAAGCGGGCGAGACTATTGTTGCTACGCCAGATCGCGTGCAATACATGGACGTTGCGCCTAGCCAGATTGTTTCTGTTGCGGCTTCATTGATTCCATTCTTGGAACACGATGACGCCAACCGTGCATTGATGGGTGCCAACATGCAACGTCAAGCGGTACCTTGCTTGCGTGCTGAGAAGCCAATGGTCGGTACGGGTATTGAACGTACATGTGCAACAGACTCGGGTACTGCAGTCACTGCGCTGCGTGGCGGTGTGGTTGATTTCGTTGATGCAACTCGTGTTGTGGTTCGCGTGAATGATAGCGAAACGATTGCTGGCGAAACCGGTGTAGATATTTACAACTTGGTTAAATTCACTCGTTCGAATCAAAATACCAATACCAACCAACGTCCTATCGTTGTTAAAGGTGATCGGATTGAGAAGGGTGATGTCGTTGCTGATGGTGCATCGACTGACTTGGGTGAGTTAGCTTTGGGTCAAAATATGACCATCGCTTTCATGCCTTGGAACGGTTATAACTTCGAAGATTCAATTTTGATCTCCGAAAAAGTGATTGCTGATGATCGTTACACTTCGATTCACATCGAAGAGTTGAACGTGATGGCACGTGATACCAAGCTTGGTCCAGAAGAAATTACCCGTGATATTTCAAACTTGTCAGAGCGTATGCTTGGCCGTTTGGATGAAGCTGGCGTAGTTTACATTGGTGCTGAAGTGGAAGCAGGTGACGTTCTTGTTGGTAAAGTAACGCCTAAGGGCGAAACTCAGCTGACTCCTGAAGAGAAACTACTGCGCGCCATCTTTGGTGAAAAAGCATCTGACGTTAAAGATACTAGTCTGCGCGTGCCATCAGGCATGGTCGGAACAGTCATTGACGTTCAAGTATTTACCCGCGAGGGGATTGAGCGCGATAAACGTGCGCAAGCCATTATTGACGAGCAGTTGCGCCGTTATCGTCAAGATTTGAATGACCAATTGCGTATTGTTAATGATGACTTGTTCGAGCGTATCGAACGGATGATCGTTGGTAAGCTTGCAAACGGCGGCCCTAAGCGCTTAGCTAAAGGTACCGCAATCACTTCGGAATACTTGGCGGATCAAACTTCTAAGCACGACTGGTTTGATATTCGTTTGGCTGAAGAAGAAGCGGCACGTCAACTTGAAGCAATGAAAGATTTGATTGCTCAAATGAAGCAAGAGTTTGAGTTACGTTTTGAAGATAAAAAACGTAAGTTGACGCAAGGTGATGAGTTACCACCTGGTGTTATCAAGATGGTTAAGGTGTATGTGGCGGTAAAACGTCGCTTACAGCCTGGCGATAAAATGGCCGGCCGTCACGGTAACAAGGGTGTGGTTTCTAAGATTTTGCCAGTTGAAGACTTGCCACACATGGCAGATGGCTCAACTGTTGATATTGTCTTGAATCCATTGGGTGTTCCATCACGGATGAATATCGGTCAGATTCTTGAGGTTCATTTGGGTTGGGCAGCAAAGGGTATTGGTCAACGTATTGATGCGATGTTACGTGAACAACGGAATGTTGCTGAAATTCGTGAAATCTTAGATAAGATTTATCAGTCGAAAGGCAAGGCCGAAGACATTAGTGATTTGAGTGATGTTGAAATCATGACATTGGCGCGTGGTTTGCGCACAGGTATGACTTTTGCAAGTCCAGTGTTTGACGGTGCTGATGAATCTGAAATTCAAGAAATGCTTGAATTAGCATACCCTGATGACGATGCACGTACTCAGCAATTGGATTTCAACTCAAGCAAGACACAAATGCAGTTGTATGACGGTCGTACGGGTGAGCCATTCGAGCGTAAAGTCACTGTTGGTGTGATGCATTACTTGAAATTACATCATTTGGTTGATGACAAGATGCATGCGCGTTCAACCGGACCATACTCGCTTGTGACTCAGCAGCCATTGGGTGGTAAAGCCCAGTTTGGTGGCCAGCGTTTTGGTGAGATGGAGGTTTGGGCCTTAGAAGCATACGGCGCAGCGTACACCTTGCAAGAAATGTTGACTGTGAAGTCAGATGATGTGAATGGCCGTACTAAAGTTTACGAAAACATTGTGAAGGGTGATCACCGTATTGATGCTGGCATGCCAGAGTCGTTCAATGTATTGGTCAAGGAAATCCGTTCGCTCGGTATCGACATCGATCTGGAAACCTACTGATCTGTGTGAGGTGTGGGGAGGTGACTATTTAATGGTCGCCTCACACCTAACTACTCGCCCTCACTGGAGAATATTGGAATGAAAGGCTTACTCGAACTATTCAAGCAAGTCGCGCAGGACGAAGAATTTGACGCGATTAAAATTGGCTTAGCATCGCCAGAAAAAATCCGTTCTTGGTCTTTCGGCGAAGTGAAAAAGCCAGAAACGATTAACTATCGTACGTTCAAGCCTGAGCGTGATGGTTTATTTTGTGCTCGTATTTTCGGGCCGATTAAAGATTATGAATGCTTGTGTGGTAAATACAAACGTTTGAAGCACCGTGGCGTAATTTGTGAAAAATGCGGTGTAGAAGTTACTTTATCTAAAGTGCGTCGTGAGCGGATGGGTCATATCGACCTCGCTTCGCCTGTTGCTCATATTTGGTTCTTGAAGTCGCTCCCAAGTCGTTTGGGTATGGTACTTGATATTGCTTTGCGCGATATCGAGCGCGTATTGTATTTTGAGGCATTTATTGTCGTTGAGCCAGGCATGACACCGTTAACGCGTGGTCAGCTACTGACAGAAGAAGATTACTTTACCAAAGTTGAAGAATACGGTGACGAGTTTGTCGCCTTGATGGGCGCTGAGGCTGTACGTGAATTGCTAAAGTCTATGGACGTAGACCAAGAAATTAGCAATTTGCGCGCTGAGCTCGATAGCACCGGTTCTGAAACTAAAATCAAGAAAATCGCTAAACGTTTGAAAGTCCTAGAAGCGTTTGATCGCTCAGGTATCAAGCCAGAGTGGATGATTATGGAGGTGTTGCCAGTATTACCTCCTGAATTACGTCCATTGGTTCCATTGGATGGCGGCCGTTTTGCGACTTCTGATCTGAATGATTTGTATCGCCGCGTTATTAACCGTAATAACCGTTTGAAGCGCCTGCTTGAATTACGTGCTCCGGAAATTATTGTTCGTAACGAAAAGCGTATGTTGCAAGAAGCTGTGGACTCTTTGCTCGATAACGGCCGTCGCGGTAAAGCGATGACTGGTGCGAATAAGCGTCCATTGAAATCGCTTGCAGATATGATCAAAGGTAAGGGCGGTCGTTTCCGTCAGAACTTGTTGGGTAAACGTGTCGATTACTCAGGTCGTTCGGTAATTACTGTTGGTCCTACTTTGCGTTTACATCAATGCGGCTTGCCAAAATTGATGGCGTTAGAATTGTTTAAACCATTCATTTTCCATAAGTTGGAAGTGATGGGGTTGGCAACGACGATTAAAGCAGCGAAGAAGATGGTTGAAAGCCAAGAGCCTGTTGTTTGGGATATCTTGGAAGATGTTATCCGCGAACATCCAGTACTATTGAATCGTGCGCCTACATTGCACCGTTTGGGTATTCAAGCGTTTGAACCGACCCTGATTGAAGGTAAAGCCATTCAATTACATCCACTTGTCTGCGCGGCATTCAATGCCGACTTTGACGGTGACCAAATGGCGGTTCACGTTCCATTGTCGCTTGAGGCGCAGATGGAAGCACGTACATTGATGCTGGCGTCAAATAATGTCTTGGCCCCAGCTAATGGCGAGCCAATTATTGTTCCTTCGCAAGATATCGTGTTGGGCCTGTATTACATGACGCGTGAAGCGAAATACGCCAAAGGTGAGCGCCTCAATGAGGATGGCCAACGTTTGACGATTCTTGCTGACGTGTCTGAGGCTTTGCGTGCTTATCAGAGTAAAGAGGTTACCCTACAGACTCGCGTTTCTATTCGTTTGAAAGAATGGTTCCGCAATGATTTGGGCGACTGGGAAAGCAAGATGGTCCGTCGTGATACAACGGTGGGTCGTGCAATTTTGTCTGAGATTTTGCCTAAAGGCCTTGCCTTCTCGCATATCGATAAGTCATTGAAGAAAAAAGAAATTGGTAAGCTGATTAATGCTTCTTTCCGTCGTTGTGGCTTGAAAGAAACTGTTATTTTTGCCGATCAATTGATGTACACCGGATTCTCATACTCAACACGCGGTGGTATTTCGATTTGCGTTGATGATATGTTGGTTCCGGCGAATAAAGTACCGTTGTTGGCTGCCGCACAAGCTGAAGTAAAAGAGATCGAGCAACAATATAGCTCGGGTCTGGTTACGAATGGCGAACGCTACAACAAGGTTGTCGATATTTGGGGTCGTGCTGGTGATCAAATCGCGAAGGCGATGATGGATCAATTGGCAAAAGAAACCGTTTATGACGCCAATGGTAATAAAGACGAGCAAGAGTCGTTTAATTCTATTTACATGATGGCTGACTCAGGTGCCCGTGGTTCGCCAGCCCAGATTCGTCAGTTGGCAGGTATGCGTGGTTTGATGGCCAAGCCCGATGGCTCGATTATCGAAACGCCAATTACGACCAATTTCCGTGAAGGCCTGACTGTTCTGCAGTACTTTATTTCGACACACGGTGCACGTAAAGGTTTGGCTGATACGGCATTGAAAACGGCTAACTCGGGTTACTTGACGCGTCGTCTAGTCGATGTAACGCAAGATTTGGTGGTGACTGAAGATGATTGCGGCACGAAGAACGGCGTAGCAATGAAAGCCGTTGTTCAGGGTGGTGACGTTGTTGAAGCTTTGCGTGATCGTATTCTGGGTCGTATCGTCGTTAGAGACGTCGTTGATCCATCAACGCAAGAAACCATTTTTGAAGTGGGGTACTTGCTCGATGAAGATTCGGTTGATGAAATCGAAGCGCGAAATATCGACGAAGTAATTGTTCGCACGCCGCTGTCTTGCGATACACGTTATGGCTTGTGCGCTAAGTGTTACGGCCGTGACTTGGGTCGTGGTCAGATCGTCAATGCGGGTGAAGCGGTTGGTGTTATTGCGGCACAGTCAATTGGCGAGCCTGGAACTCAGTTGACGATGCGTACCTTCCATATTGGTGGTGCAGCATCTCGAGCTGCAGCAGCTAGTCAAGTTGAAGCGAAGTCTAACGGTAGAATGGCCTTTAGCGCCAATATGCGTTATGTGACGAATGCGAAAAATGAACTCATAGTGATCGCCCGTTCAGCAGAACTGTTGATTTTGGATGATGTGGGTCGTGAGCGTGAAACCCATAAGATTCCATACGGTGCAACGTTGGCAGTTAAAGCTGACGACATGATCAAAGCGGGTGCGGTTCTGGGTACGTGGGATCCGCATACTCGTCCAATTATTACCGAGTATTCAGGTATTGTCCGATTTGAGAATGTCGAAGAAGGTATGACGGTTGTTAAACAAGTCGACGAAGTAACTGGCTTGTCAACATTGGTGGTTATCGCCTCTAAAGCAAAAGTAACGGCAGCAAAAGGTGTTCGCCCATTAGTTAAGTTGCTGGATGAGAATGGCCAAGAAATGAAATTGGCGGGTACTGATTCGCCAGTAACTATTTCATTCCAAGTCGGCTCTATCATTACAGTGAAGGATGGTCAGCAAGTGGGTGTGGGTGATGTACTTGCCCGTATTCCACAAGAATCGGCTAAAACGCGCGATATTACCGGTGGTCTGCCACGTGTAGCCGAGTTGTTTGAAGCTCGCTCGCCAAAAGATGCTGGTATGTTGGCTGAAATTACCGGAACTGCAAGTTTTGGTAAAGATACAAAGGGTAAGCAACGTCTAGTCTTGACGGATTTGGATGGTGTTCCACATGAGTACCTGATTTCGAAAGACAAGCATGTCATGGTGCATGATGGTCAAGTAGTTAGTCAGGGTGAAGTGATTGTGGATGGTCCAATTGATCCACATGACATCTTGCGCTTGCAAGGGATTGAGGCACTGGCTCGTTATATCGTTCAAGAAGTGCAAGAGGTTTATCGCTTGCAGGGCGTGAAGATTAACGATAAGCACATTGAAGTGATTGTTCGCCAAATGCTTCGCCGTGTTGTGATCTCGGATCAGGGTGGTTCAAACTTCATCTTGGGTGAGCAAGTAGAGCGTGCTGAAGTTCTGATCATGAATGATAAGCTAGCAGAAGAAGGTAAAGAGTTGGCTAAGTTTGATAATATTCTCTTAGGTATTACTAAGGCTTCATTATCAACAGACTCCTTCATTTCTGCGGCATCGTTCCAAGAGACTACACGTGTTCTGACTGAAGCCGCCATTATGGGTAAAGTAGATGATTTACGTGGCTTGAAAGAAAATGTGATTGTAGGTCGTTTGATTCCAGCAGGAACGGGTCTGGCATATCATAAAAACCGGAAGCGTCAACTAGCAAAAGCTGAAAGTTTGGCGCCTTTTGCTGAAGCAGCCGCTGAAGTTATCGCTGAAATTGGAAATATTTCTGAGTAATTGCTGAGATGCAGGCCGACATCTGTCGGTTTGCATTGACGTGTATTCATTCTTTTCCTTATAATTCAAAGTCTTTTTCTGCGGAGAGCGAATTTATCGCTCTCCGCAGCGTTTCCAATGTGGAAACCTTAACCGTACCACAGTCGTGGTAAGGTCTTTTTTAACGCGGTAGGAAGTGAAAAACAATGCCAACTATCAATCAACTCGTTCGTAAAGGACGTGTTGCGGAAAAACTGAAGAGCAAAGTACCTGCTCTTGAAGCTTGTCCGCAAAAGCGTGGTGTATGCACACGTGTATATACAACTACTCCAAAAAAACCAAACTCTGCATTGCGTAAAGTATGCAAAGTTCGCCTTACTAACGGTTTCGAAGTGATTTCGTACATCGGCGGTGAAGGCCATAACCTGCAAGAGCATAGCGTTGTATTGCTACGCGGCGGTCGTGTAAAAGATTTGCCAGGTGTTCGCTATCACTGCGTACGTGGCTCTCTTGACTTGGCTGGCGTTAAAAATCGTAAGCAGTCTCGCTCTAAGTATGGTGCAAAACGCCCTAAGGCTTAATTTGTATCGTATGAGTGGCGGCTACTAATGCAGTCGTCAAGTAAGTGGGCAATTTTATAGTTGTCCGCGGGGTTGTCCCCAGCTGAATGTCACATTAAGGAAGTATGTTATGCCAAGACGCAGAGAAGTCCCTAAGCGTGATGTGTTGCCAGATCCAAAATTTGGTAGCACAGAACTCGCAAAATTCATGAACGTTGTAATGCTCGATGGCAAAAAAGCTGTTGCCGAGCGTATCGTTTATGGTGCATTGGCCCAGATCGAGAAAAAGACTGGTAAAGATGCAATTGAAGTTTTTAACACCGCAATTGGTAATGTTAAGCCAGTTGTTGAAGTTAAGAGTCGCCGTGTCGGTGGCGCCAACTACCAGGTGCCAGTAGAAGTACGTCCAAGCCGTCGTCTGGCATTGTCGATGCGCTGGGTTCGCGAAGCGGCTCGTAAACGTGGTGAAAAATCAATGGATCTGCGTCTAGCAGGTGAACTTCTTGACGCGGCTGAAGGTCGTGGCGGCGCGATGAAAAAACGCGATGAAGTGCATCGTATGGCTGATGCTAATAAAGCATTCGCCCACTTCCGTTTCTAATCGCGTAATCAAGATAAGGAAATCGCCGTGGCTCGCAAGACCCCTATTGAGCGTTACCGCAATATTGGTATTTCCGCTCACATTGATGCTGGTAAAACAACCACAACAGAACGTGTTTTGTTTTATACCGGCGTTAACCATAAGATTGGTGAAGTTCATGATGGCGCGGCCACCATGGACTGGATGGAGCAAGAACAGGAACGTGGTATTACAATCACTTCTGCTGCTACGACCACATACTGGAAAGGTATGAGTCTGCAGTTTCCTGAGCATTTGATTAACATCATTGACACCCCAGGCCACGTTGACTTCACGATTGAAGTTGAGCGTTCAATGCGTGTTCTTGATGGTGCATGTATGGTTTATTGTGCTGTGGGTGGTGTTCAGCCTCAGTCTGAAACTGTATGGCGTCAAGCTAACAAGTACAAAGTTCCTCGTTTGGCTTTCGTGAACAAGATGGATCGCTCTGGCGCCAACTTCTTCCGTGCTGTTGAGCAGATGAAATTGCGCTTGAAAGCGAATCCTGTACCTGTAGTTATTCCTATTGGTGCAGAAGATAAGTTTGAAGGTGTGGTTGATTTACTTAAGATGAAAGCCATTATTTGGGATGAAGCATCCCAAGGTATGACTTTTACATACGGTGAGATTCCTGCTGATTTAGTATCGGTTGCGCAAGAGTGGCGCGAAAAAATGGTCGAAACGGCCGCCGAAGCGTCTGAAGAACTGATGAACAAGTACCTTGAAACTGGCGAATTGTCGGAAGAGGAAATTGTTGCGGCTATTCGTGCACGTACTTTGGCTTGTGAGATTCAGCCTGTGTTGTGCGGTTCTGCGTTCAAAAACAAAGGTGTTCAACGGATGTTGGATGCTGTGATCGAGTTCTTGCCATCACCTGTGGATATTGATGCAGTTAAGGGTATGGATGATCGTGATCAAGAAGTGACTCGCGAAGCTACAGATGACGCGCCGTTCTCTTCGTTGGCCTTCAAGCTAATGAATGATCCGTATGTTGGTCAATTGACATTCTTCCGTGTGTATTCGGGTACTTTGCAGTCTGGCGACTTTGTTTTGAATTCGAACAAAGACAAGAAAGAGCGTATTGGTCGTCTTGTGCAAATGCATGCGAATGATCGCAAAGAAATTGATGAAGTCCGCGCTGGTGACATCGCGGCTGCGATTGGTTTGAAGGATGTAACAACAGGTGAAACTCTTTGCGATTTGAAGGATGTAATTATTCTTGAACGCATGGTTTTCCCTGAGCCAGTGATTCACGTTGCTGTTGAGCCAAAAACTAAGGCTGACCAAGAAAAAATGGGTCTAGCCTTGGGTCGCTTGTCTAAAGAAGATCCTTCTTTCCGTGTTAAAACGGATGAAGAGACTGGTCAGACTATTATGTCTGGCATGGGTGAGTTGCACCTTGAGATCTTGGTTGATCGTATGCGTCGTGAATTTGGTGTAGAGGCTAACGTTGGTGCGCCACAAGTGGCTTACCGCGAGACCATTACCCAGGTTGCTGCGGACGTGCAAGGTAAGCATGCGAAACAGTCTGGTGGTAAAGGTCAGTACGGCGATGTGACTATTACTGTCGAGCCAGCTGGTGAGGGTAATGGCTATAGCTTTGTTGACGAAATTAAGGGTGGTGTAATTCCTCGTGAATTCATCCCTTCAGTTGATAAGGGTATTCAAAATACACTGAAGTCTGGTGTGTTGGCTGGCTTCCCTGTTGTTGACGTTAAGGTTCGTTTGACCTTTGGTTCATACCATGACGTGGATTCGTCGCAAATTGCGTTTGAACTTGCTGGTTCTATGGCATTCAAAGAGGCGATGCGTCGTGCTGGTCCTGTAATTCTTGAGCCAATGATGTACGTTGAAATTGAAACGCCTGAAGATTATATGGGCGACATCATGGGTGATATTTCTTCTCGTCGTGGTTTATTGCAAGGCATGGATGATAATCCTGCTGGCGGAAAAATGATTAAAGCGGAAGTTCCACTGTCTGAGATGTTTGGTTACTCGACAACTCTGCGCTCTATGTCGCAAGGTCGTGCTACATACTCAATGGAATTTAAGCATTATTCAATTGCGCCTAAGCACATTGCTGATGCAATTGTTACCAAGAAATAATTTTAATTAAGGAATTTTGAAAAATGGCAAAAGAAAAGTTTGCACGGACTAAGCCTCACGTTAACGTGGGTACGATTGGTCACGTGGATCATGGTAAAACAACGCTGACAGCTGCAATTACTACTGTTTTATGTAGAAAATTTGGCGGTATCGTTAAAGACTACGCTTCAATTGATAGTGCGCCAGAAGAAAAAGCACGCGGTATTACTATTAATACTGCGCACGTTGAATACGAAACAGAAAAACGTCATTACGCACACGTTGACTGCCCAGGTCACGCGGATTATGTGAAAAACATGATTACCGGTGCGGCGCAGATGGATGGCGCAGTTTTGGTGGTTTCTGCTGCTGATGGTCCTATGCCACAAACCCGCGAGCACATCTTATTGTCTCGTCAGGTTGGTGTTCCATACATCATCGTATTCATGAACAAAGCTGATTTAGTTGATGATGCTGAGTTGCTTGAGTTGGTTGAAATGGAAATTCGTGATTTGTTGAACAAATACGATTTCCCTGGCGATGACACTCCGGTTATTACTGGTTCTGCTCGTCTGGCACTGGAAGGTGACCAATCAGAATACGGCGAGCCAGCAATTTTACGCTTGGCAGATGCTTTGGATACTTACATTCCTGAGCCAGAACGTGCAATCGACGGTGCATTCTTGATGCCAGTTGAAGATGTGTTCTCTATTTCTGGTCGCGGTACTGTTGTGACTGGTCGTGTTGAGCGCGGCATTGTTAAAGTGGGTGAAGAGATCGAGATCGTTGGTATTGTGCCAACAGTTAAGACGACTTGTACTGGTGTTGAGATGTTCCGTAAATTGCTTGACCAAGGTCAAGCGGGTGACAACATTGGTGCCTTGCTTCGTGGTACTAAGCGTGAAGATGTTCAGCGCGGTCAAGTATTGGCTAAGCCAGGTTCGATCACGCCGCACACTAAGTTTACTGCTGAGATCTATGTATTGTCTAAAGATGAAGGTGGTCGTCATACGCCATTCTTTAGCAATTACCGTCCACAGTTCTACTTCCGTACGACTGATGTAACTGGCGCGATTGAATTGCCAGAAGGTACAGAAATGGTAATGCCTGGTGATAATGTATCGATCACTGTGACCTTGATCTGCCCAGTAGCGATGGAACAAGGTTTGCGTTTCGCGATTCGCGAAGGTGGTCGTACAGTTGGCGCTGGTGTTGTTGCCACTGTTCTTGCTTAAGGAACTTGGAAATGCAAAATCAGAAAATTCGTATCCGCTTGAAGGCTTTTGATTATTCTTTGATCGATCGTTCGGCTCAAGAAATTGTTGAAACAGCAAAGCGTACAGGTGCAGTTGTTAAGGGTCCGATTCCTTTGCCAACAAAAATTGAACGTTATGATATTTTGAGTTCACCACACGTAAATAAAACTGCGCGTGATCAATTTGAGATTCGTACTCACTTGCGTATGTTGGATATTGTTGATCCAACTGACAAGACTGTTGATGCATTGATGAAGCTGGATTTGCCAGCTGGCGTTGATGTTGAAATTAAATTGAACTAATGACTCAGTTTTGCCGTTAAGGGCGAAAGCTCTTGCGACGGTTAATAAACTTTGTTAGTATCACGGGCTTGCCATTTAGTATGGCAAGCCCGTTTTATTTTTTAATAGTCATAGCCAGTCAATCGTAACTGGCCCTTGAAAAGGGAATAACTATGAGCTTAGGTCTTGTAGGTCGCAAAGTCGGCATGACCCGCGTATTTGCTGAGGATGGCGCTTCCATTCCAGTGACTGTGTTGGACATGGCTGCAAATCGCGTCACGCAAATCAAAACTCTGGAAGCTGACGGCTACTCTGCTGTTCAGGTTACTTTCGGTACAAAAAAAGCAAGTCGAGTGAATAAGGCTGAGGCTGGTCATTTCGCGAAAGCAGGCGTTGAAGCAGGTTTGGCACTCGTTGAGTTCCGTATTCCTGCAGAGAAAGCTGCTGAGTTGAAAGCTGGTGATGCTTTGTCGGTTGAGTTGTTTAGTGTTGGTCAAATGGTTGATGTTACTGGTACTAGCCAAGGTAAGGGTTGGGCTGGTGTTATCAAGCGTTATCATTTTGCTTCGAATCGTGCAACGCACGGTAATTCACTGTCGCATCGTTCTGCTGGCTCTATCGGTCAAGCGCAAGATCCGGGTCGTGTTTTGCCAGGTAAACGCATGGCTGGTCAGCTCGGTAATGTTCAGCGTACCGTGCAAAATCTTGAAATCGTGCGAGTTGATGCTGAGCGTCAATTGCTGCTGGTTAAGGGTGGTGTACCAGGCTCCAAGGGCAATGACGTTATCGTTCGTTCGAGCGTTAAGGCAGGTGCATAATGGAACTAAAAGTTGTTAATACGAAAGGCGAGGCTCAAGTAGCTATTGCTGCTTCAGATGACTTGTTTGGTCGTGAATTTAATGAAGCCTTGGTTCATCAGGTTGTAACTGCTTATTTTGCCAACGCTCGTAGCGGTAATCGCGCACAGCTGGGTCGTGGTAATGTAAAGCATTCGACTAAAAAGCCGTGGCGTCAAAAAGGTACTGGCCGTGCTCGTGCTGGTATGACATCTTCTCCGTTGTGGCGTGGTGGTGGTCGTGCATTCCCGAACAGCCCTGACGAGAATTTCTCGCATAAAGTTAACCGTAAGATGTACCGTGCTGGTATTGCAACAATTATGTCGCAATTGGTGCGTGAGGAACGTCTGATCGTTGTTGATTCTTTTGCCCTAGAAGCACCTAAGACTAAGGCTTTTGCCCAAAAATTGGCGGAAATGCAGCTCGATAACGTGCTCATTGTGACCAAAGAATTGGAAGAAAATCTGTATTTGGCTTCCCGTAATCTTCCGCACGTGTTGGTGTTGGAAGCGGCTCAGGTAGATCCAGTTAGTTTGGTGCGCTTCAAAAAAGTTGTGTTCACTCGTGATGCACTACAGGCTTTTGAGGAGTTGTTTGCATGATCAAAATTGCAGAAAATCGCATGCTTCAAGTGATTTTAGCTCCAATAGTTTCTGAAAAGAGTACTTTGGTTGCTGAAAAAGCTGAGCAAGTCGTATTTCGTGTTTCTACCGATGCGACTAAAGCTGAAATCAAGGCTGCTGTTGAGCTTCTCTTTAAAGTGAAGGTCGAGGCGGTCAACGTAGTTAATGTTAAAGGCAAGTCTAAGCGTTTTGGCCGTACGAATGGTCGTCGCAAAGATTGGAAAAAAGCTTATGTGAGCTTGGTATCCGGTCAAGAACTTGACCTTGCAGCTGCGCAATAAGGGGACTAAACATGGCATTGGTAAAAGTTAAGCCGACATCGCCCGGTCGCCGCGCAGTCGTTAAGGTTGTAAATCCTGACTTGCATAAGGGTGCACCATACGCTCCTTTGTTGGTTAAGAAATCAAAGACCGGTGGCCGTAATAATAATGGTCATATCACCACTCGTCATATCGGCGGTGGTCATAAGCAGCATTATCGCTTGGTTGATTTCCGTCGCAATAAAGATGGTATCGTCGCCAAGGTTGAGCGTCTAGAGTACGATCCAAACCGCACTGCCAACATTGCTTTGTTGTGCTATACGGATGGTGAGCGTGCTTACATCATTGCCCCTAAGGGCTTGAGTGCAGGCATGACGGTAATTTCTGGTTCTGATGCGCCGATCAAGGTTGGTAATACACTTCCTATTCGGAATATTCCAGTTGGCTCGACGATTCATTGTATCGAAATGCAGCCTGGCAAAGGTGCACAAATCGCACGTTCGGCGGGTACTAGCGTTCAGTTGTTGGCTCGTGATGGCATGTACGCACAGTTACGTCTTCGCTCTGGTGAAATTCGTAAAGTACACGTTGATTGCCGTGCAACAATCGGTGAAGTGGGTAACGGTGAGCATAGCCTACGTTCATACGGTAAAGCGGGTGCAAAACGCTGGTTGGGTATTCGTCCAACAGTGCGTGGTACTGCGATGAATCCGGTGGATCATCCGCACGGTGGTGGTGAAGGCCGTACTGGTGAAGGTCGTGTTCCAGTTAGTCCGTGGGGTCAGCCAGCTAAGGGCTATCGTACGCGTCGTAACAAGCGTACTAGCAATATGATCGTGCGCCGTCGTCCAGCGAACAAGAGGTAATGTAAATGGCACGTTCTCTTAAAAAGGGTCCATTTGTTGACCTGCACTTGTTGAAAAAAGTTGAGGCAGTTCGAGCAACAAATGACAAGCGCCCAGTTAAAACTTGGTCACGTCGTTCTACAGTACTGCCAGACTTTGTTGGTCTGACAATTGCTGTGCATAACGGTAAGCAGCATATTCCTGTTTACGTTAATGAAAACATGGTTGGCCACAAGTTGGGTGAGTTCGCACTGACCCGTACTTTCAAAGGTCACGCCGCGGACAAAAAATCCAAGCGATAAGGTGAAGACATGCAAGTATCTGCTGTACTAAGCAACACTCGCCTCTCCGCTCAAAAAGCGCGGCTTGTCGCTGACCTGGTCCGTGGCAAATCCGTTGAGCAGGCGTTAAATATTCTGGCCTTCAGCCCTAAAAAGGGTGCAGTTTTAATTAAGAAGGTTTTGGAGTCGGCTATTGCCAATGCCGAGCACAATGAGGGTGCCGATATCGACACTCTTAAAGTGAAAACGATTTATGTGGATAAAGGGCCTTCTTTGAAGCGTTTTACTGCTCGTGCTAAAGGCCGTGGCAATAAAATCGAGAAGCAAACTTGCCACATTACGCTGACTGTTGGCGATTAAGGAGCGACTCATGGGTCAGAAAATTCATCCGACGGGTTTTCGTTTACCTGTCACTAAAAATTGGTCCTCGCGCTGGTATGCTAATAGCAGCAACTTTGCCAAAATGCTTAACGAAGATATCGAAGTTCGTGCATTTTTGAAGAAAAAGTTGGTTGGTGCTGCTGTACTAAGCAACACTCGCCTCTCCGCTCAAAAAGCGCGGCTTGTCGCTGACCTGGTCCGTGGCAAATCCGTTGAGCAGGCGTTAAATATTCTGGCCTTCAGCCCTAAAAAGGGTGCAGTTTTAATTAAGAAGGTTTTGGAGTCGGCTATTGCCAATGCCGAGCACAATGAGGGTGCCGATATCGACACTCTTAAAGTGAAAACGATTTATGTGGATAAAGGGCCTTCTTTGAAGCGTTTTACTGCTCGTGCTAAAGGCCGTGGCAATAAAATCGAGAAGCAAACTTGCCACATTACGCTGACTGTTGGCGATTAAGGAGCGACTCATGGGTCAGAAAATTCATCCGACGGGTTTTCGTTTACCTGTCACTAAAAATTGGTCCTCGCGCTGGTATGCTAATAGCAGCAACTTTGCCAAAATGCTTAACGAAGATATCGAAGTTCGTGCATTTTTGAAGAAAAAGTTGGTTGGTGCTGCTGTTAGTCGTATCGTAATTGAGCGTCCGGCTAAAAATGCAAAAGTTACAATTTACTCGGCACGCCCTGGTGTTGTAATTGGCAAGAAAGGCGAAGATATTGAGCAGTTGAAGCTTGCTTTGCAGAAAATCTTGAACGTGCCTGTGCATGTAAATATTGAAGAAGTTCGCAAGCCAGAAATCGATGCGCAAATTATTGCTGATAGCATTACTTCGCAATTAGAAAAACGTGTGATGTTCCGTCGTGCTATGAAGCGCGCCATGCAAAATGCAATGCGCCTTGGTGCGCAGGGCATTAAAATTATGTCGTCTGGTCGCTTGAATGGTATCGAAATTGCGCGTACTGAATGGTATCGTGAAGGCCGTGTGCCATTGCATACATTGCGTGCAGATATTGACTATGCAACTTCTGAAGCTAAGACAACCTACGGTATTATTGGTGTTAAGGTTTGGGTCTACAAAGGTGATGTGAAGCCTGGCGATAAGTTCGCCGCTGAGCCAGTAGAAACACAGAAGAAACCACGTAAGGGGCCTCGAAATGCTGCAGCCAACTAGACTCAAGTACCGTAAGGTTCAAAAAGGTCGCAATACTGGTATCGCCACTCGTGGAAATACTGTTGCGTTCGGTGAGTACGGTTTGAAGGCAACTAGCCGTGGCCGCTTAACTGCGCGTCAAATTGAATCTGCTCGTCGTGCGATTACTCGTTATATTAAACGTGGTGGTCGTGTTTGGATTCGTGCGTTTCCAGATAAGCCTATTTCTACAAAGCCTGCTGAAGTTCGTATGGGTGGAGGGAAGGGTTCTCCGGATTACTACGTTGCTGAAATTCAGCCGGGTAAAGTATTGTACGAATTGAATGGTGTATCTGAAGAGGTTGCGCGCGAGGCTTTCCGTCTGGCGTCTGCTAAATTACCTTTCTCAGTTACCATGGTTACACGTCAAGTGGGGCAATGATGAAAGCATCTGAACTACAACAGAAATCCGTCGAAGAGCTTAAGGGCGAATTGACGGCGCTGCTGAAGGCGCAGTTTAGTCTTCGCATGCAACATGCGACAGGCCAATTGGCTAACACTAGTGAGATTAAACGTGTGCGTAAAGATGTTGCGCGCGTTCTTACCGTTCTGAATCAGAAGGCGGCTTAATATGAGCGAAGCTAAACTCAAGCGTACGCTGACTGGTCGAGTGGTTAGCGCAAAGATGGACAAAACAGTAACTGTATTGGTGGAGCGCTTAGTTAAGCACCCGCTGTATGGTAAAATGGTGCGTCAGTCTAAGAAGTATCATGCGCACGACGAATCAAACCAGTATGCTGCTGGTGATTTGGTAGTTATTGCAGAGTGCCGTCCATTGTCTAAGACAAAAAATTGGACAGTAACTGCATTGGTAGAAAAAGCCCGCGCAGCATAATTTAAACAAATTTTGCGTAAAGGCTTGTGGGGGTGTTCTGCGTTGTGTAGAATGCCCCTTTCATTGTGTGACCTGCGGTTGTGGGTTGCACTGTTTTCCCTTCGGGATCCAAAACTAGCCGCTATTGGCTCGGTAATGCCGGGCACCTGGTTTGCCAGGCTGATTAAGCGGGTTAAGTTGGAGGTTTGTCTTAAATGATTCAAATGCAATCAAAGCTAGATGTTGCTGATAACACTGGTGCGCGTTCTGTAATGTGCATTAAGGTGTTGGGCGGCTCAAAGCGTCGTTACGCGTCTGTTGGTGATATCATTAAGGTCAGCATTAAAGATGCTGCCCCACGTGGTCGAGTCAAAAAAGGCGATGTATACAATGCAGTCGTAGTTCGTACTGCTAAGGGTGTTCGTCGTGCTGATGGTGCGCTCATCAAGTTTGATGGTAACGCAGCAGTTCTTCTTAATGCAAAACTTGAGCCAATTGGCACTCGTATCTTTGGGCCGGTTACGCGCGAATTGCGTACCGAACGCTTTATGAAGATCGTGTCTCTTGCGCCAGAAGTTCTTTAAGGAGTATCCAGCATGAACAAGATTCGCAAAGGCGATGAAGTAATCGTTCTCACTGGCAAAGATAAGGGTAAGCGCGGTACTGTGCTTACTTCTATTCCAGCTGAAGGTCGTGTTGTGGTTGAAGGTGTTAATATTGTTAAAAAACATCAAAAACCAAATCCAATGCGCGGTGTTCAGGGTGGTATCGTTGAGTTGACTAAGTCAGTTGACGTATCTAATGTGGCTATTTTCAATACTGCGACTGGCAAGGCTGATCGTGTTGGCTTCAAGACTCTTGAAGACGGCAAGAAAGTCCGTGTATTTAAGTCGAGTGGCGAAGTGGTTGGCGGCTAAGGGGAATCAAGATGGCTCGTTTTCAAGAGATTTATGAGAACCAGATTGTTCCCGAGTTGGTCAAGCAATTCGGTTACAAGTCTGTAATGCAAGTGCCTCGTATTGAAAAAATCACCATAAACATGGGTGTTGGTGAGGCAGTTGCAGATAAAAAAGTAATGGATTTCGCAGTTGGCGATATGCAAAAGATTGCAGGTCAAAAGCCGGTTGTTACAAAATCAAAAAAATCAATTGCTGGTTTTAAGATTCGTGACGGCTATCCGGTTGGCTGCAAGGTGACTTTGCGTCGTGAACGTATGTTTGAATTCCTTGATCGCCTGGTTACTATCGCGCTGCCGCGTGTACGTGACTTCCGTGGTATCGGTGGCAAGTCCTTTGATGGTCGTGGCAACTTTAACATGGGTGTGAAAGAGCAAATTATCTTCCCGGAAATCGAGTACGATAAGATTGATGCGCTTCGTGGTATGAATATCACGATCACAACTACGGCTAAAACTGACGATGAAGCGCGTGCTCTGCTCGCTGCATTCAAATTCCCGTTTAAGACTTGAGGCGATCATGGCAAAACTTGCACTGATTAATCGTGAAGCAAAGCGCGTAGCTGTAGTTGCGAAGTTTGCAGCTAAACGTGCAGCGCTCTTGGTCGTTATTAACGATCAAAACGCGAGTGAGGAAGATCAATTCCAAGCCCGCTTGAAACTCCAGCAACTCCCACGTAATGCATCTCCAGTTCGTTTGCACAATCGTTGCACATTAACTGGTCGCTCACGTGGCGTGTTCCGCAAATTCGGTCTCGGTCGCAGCAAGCTGCGTGAACTCGCTTTCAAGGGCGAAGTACCGGGTCTGGTCAAAGCTAGCTGGTAATAGGAGAGATAACACATGGCAATGCATGATCCTATCGCCGATATGTTGACTCGTATCCGCAATGCACAACGTGCCGACAAAGCTGCTGTAGCTATGCCATCTTCAAAATTGAAGGTTGCTATCGCTAAGGTTCTAGTTGAAGAAGGTTATGTTGAATCGTTTACTGTTGCTGGTGATGTTAAGCCGGTGTTGACGATTGAATTGAAATACTACGCAGGTCGCCCAGTAATTGAGCGTCTTGATCGTGTTTCAAAACCAGGTCTGCGTGATTACCGCGGTGCTGGCGACATTCCAAATGTAATGAATGGTCTTGGTGTGGCGATCGTGTCTACATCCAAGGGTGTGATGACCGACCGCAAAGCGCGTGCCAATGGTGTTGGTGGCGAGCTTTTGTGCATCGTTGCTTGATGAGGTATCACAATGTCCCGCGTAGCTAAAAATCCGGTAACCATTCCGGCAGGCGTTGAAGTTAATATCGCCGCAGGTGAAATCGTAGTTAAGGGTCCAAAAGGATCTTTGACGCAACCTATTGTTACTGATGTAACTGTTAAAGTTGAAGATGGCTCAGTCATTTTCTCGGCCAACGGAAATAGCAAATTTGCTCGTTCTATGTCTGGTACTTTGCGTGCGCTAGTTAACAACATGGTTAATGGTGTTTCTAAGGGCTTTGAACGTAAATTGACACTTGTAGGTGTTGGTTATCGTGCTCAGGCCCAAGGTGAAGTATTGAACCTGTCATTAGGTTTCTCTCATCCAGTTGCTCATGCTATTCCTGAGGGAATTACGTGTGAGACCCCAACTCAGACTGAGATCCTTTTGAAAGGTGCCGATAAACAACTTGTTGGTCAGGTTGCCGCAGAGATTCGTGCCTACCGTTCGCCAGAGCCATATAAAGGCAAGGGCGTTCGTTATGCTGATGAAGTTGTGGTTATCAAAGAAACCAAGAAGAAGTAATCGAGGCTGAATCATGGATAAGAATCAAAGTAGACTTCGCCGTGCACGTAAAACCCGTGCCAAGATTGCGGAGCTCAAGGTTGTGCGCTTGTCGGTCCATCGTACCAATAGCCATATGTACGCCCAAATTATTGATGCAACGGGTGGTAATGTTTTGGCTTCAGCCAATACTCTGGAGACAGGGTTGCGTGCTGAAATCAAAAATGGTGGCAGTGTTGCTGGTGCAGCAGCTGTTGGTAAGTTGATTGCTGAACGTGCTAAGGCTGCTGGTATTGAATCAGTTGCTTTTGACCGTTCCGGCTTCCAGTACCATGGCCGCGTAAAAGCGTTGGCTGATGCTGCTCGTGAAGCTGGCCTGGCCTTCTAATTGAGTTTGGAGTTGAATAATGGCTAAGAACGAAAGAGAAGAAGTCAAGGACGGTCTACTCGAAAAAATGGTTAGCGTTAATCGCGTAACCAAAGTAGTGAAGGGTGGTCGTATCCTTGGTTTCGCAGCACTGACCGTTGTTGGTAATGGCGATGGTAGTGTTGGTATGGGTAAAGGCAAATCGAAAGAGGTGCCTGTCGCTGTACAGAAAGCAATGGAAGAAGCTCGCCGTAAAATGGTAAAAGTAAGTCTGCGTAATGGTACTGTGCAACACACAGTATTTGGTAAGCACGGTGCTACTACTGTGTTTATGCAGCCTGCACCTGAAGGTACTGGTATTATTGCTGGTGGCCCAATGCGTGCTGTTTTTGAGGTAATGGGCATTCATAACATTACTGCAAAATGCCATGGCTCTACCAATCCATATAATATCGTTCGCGCGACTTTGGATGGATTGGCTAAATTGCATACCCCTTCTGATATTGCTGCTAAACGCGGCAAAACAGTTGAAGAAGTTCTTGGGGGTGCGCAATGAGCGACGTTAAAACAATTAAAGTGACTCTAGTTAAAAGCTTGATTGGTCGTCTTGAGGCTCATAAAGCATGTGCTCGTGGTTTGGGTTTGCGTCGAATGAACAGCTCTGCTGTTGTTATCGATACACCTGAGAATCGCGGTATGGTTAATAAAATCAGCTACTTGCTAAAGGTGGAGGGTTAATATGCAACTCAATAACCTAACTCCTGGTGCCGGCGCAAAGCATGCTTCTAAGCGTGTTGGTCGTGGTATCGGTTCTGGTTTGGGCAAGACTTGCGGTCGTGGTCATAAGGGACAAAAATCTCGTACTGGCGGCTTCCATAAAGTAGGTTTTGAAGGCGGTCAAATGCCTTTACAACGCCGTTTGCCAAAACGTGGTTTTGTATCTCTTGCTAAAGGCAAGAATGCTGAAATTACTTTGTCTGAATTAAATGCTTTGCCAATTGGTGAGGTTGACTTGTTGAGTCTAATTCAGGCTGGTCTGATTTCTCAGCACTCTTTGACTTGCAAAGTTGTTTTGTCTGGCTCGATCGAGCGCGCAGTGACTGTTAAAGGTTTGGGCGTAACGAAAGGTGCTAAGGCTGCAATCGAAGCTGCTGGCGGTTCTATTAGCGAGTAATGTTGTAAATCAACAGGATAGGGCAGAACGTGGCAAATCCCGCTTTGGCTGGCTCGGCAAGTAAATTTGCCGATCTTAAAAAACGGATCTGGTTCGTTATAGGTGCGCTGATCGTTTATCGTATCGGCGCACATATTCCAGTACCGGGTATTAATCCGGTTGAGCTGGCGAACTTGTTCCAATCGTCACAAACTGGCTTGTTAAACATGTTTAACATGTTTTCAGGTGGTGCTTTATCGCGTTTTACTGTATTTGCGATAGGTATCATGCCTTACATTTCGGCATCGATCATAGTTCAGCTTGCCGGTGAGGTGTTGCCTTCCCTAAAGCAGTTGAAGAAAGAGGGTGAGTCGGGTAAGCGAAAGCTTACACAGTACACTCGCTACTTCACTGTTCTTTTGGCTTCGGCACAAAGTTTTGGTATTTCGATGATGTTGTTCCGCCAGCCTAATTTGGTGGTTATGGATCAAGGAATGTTTGTCGCTGTGACAATGATTTCTTTGGTTACCGGAACAATGTTTTTGATGTGGCTTGGCGAGCAAATTACTGAGCGTGGATTGGGTAATGGTATTTCCATCTTGATTTGTGCTGGTATTGCTGCTGGTGTTCCTTCTGCGATTGCAAAAACATTAACGTTATCAAGCCAAGGCTCTTTGCCAATTTTATTGGTATTGTTCTTGTTCGTTGGCGTTGTTTTATTGACGGCTGTAGTGGTTTTTGTTGAGCGTGGGCAGCGTAAGGTGCCTATTCAATATGCAAAAAGACAGGTCGGAAATCGTTTAATGCAAGCGCAAAGTTCATTTTTGCCACTAAAAATAAATATGGCTGGTGTTATTCCACCAATTTTTGCTTCTTCAATTATTTTATTTCCGGCTACGGTGTTGTCGTGGACTGGTAATGGTGAAAAATTGACTTGGCTCAAATCTTTGGGTGATATGCTTCATCCAGGTCAGCCCCTGTATGTTTTGTTTTATGCTGCTGCAATCATCTTTTTCTGTTTTTTCTATACGGCATTGGTTTTTAGTCCGCGTGAAACTGCTGATAATTTGAAGAAAAGCGGTGCTATGGTGCCTGGGTATCGTCCTGGTGAGCATACTGCAAAATATGTAGAAAAATTAATACTAAGATTGACATTGATCGGTGCTGTTTACATCACTATCATTTGCTTGATTCCTGAATTTCTGATTCTGAAATGGAATGTTCCATTCTACTTTGGTGGTACTTCGCTGCTCATCTTGGTGGTGGTTACTATGGACTTTATGGCGCAGTTGCAGTCTTATGTGCTGTCGCATCAATATGAAGGTCTGTTGAAGAAGGCGAACTTCAAGGGTTAATTGATTTGCATTTTTTGTGCAAGTGTCATTTTAATAGTTGGATATGTTCTCGGTGCAATCTGTATTGTGCTGAGAATTTGTCCTAATTCAGACATGCGGCTCCTGTTTTGCTTCCCAGACTGTATTGAATGCTATAGTATTCATTCCCTCTTGGGTGGGCGGTTGTGAATTTATTCTCAGCTGTTTAAACAGGGATTGTATTGTATTTCAACTTACTTGTTGAAATTTTACTTTGATCGTAAAGGATAGACCATGAGAGTTCAGGCATCGGTCAAGAAAATCTGCCGTAACTGCAAGATTATTCGTCGCAACCGTGTTGTACGTGTAATTTGTACAGACCCGCGGCATAAGCAACGTCAAGGCTGATTGAGTTAATTGGCTATTGGTGTTAAGATCCACCACTTTTTAACCTGGGGTAAGAAGTATGGCCCGTATTGCTGGGGTTAATATTCCCAATCATCAGCATACTGTGATCGGCCTTCAGGCTATTTTCGGTATTGGTCAAACTCGCGCTAAAGCGATTTGTGCAATTACTGAAATTGAGCCAAGTAAGAAGGTAAAAGATCTCAGTGATGTTGAACTTGAAAAATTGCGTGACGAAGTAGGCAAGTTCACAATTGAAGGTGATCTACGTCGTGAAGTAACCATGAATATCAAGCGTCTTATGGATCTTGGTTGTTATCGTGGATTACGTCATCGTAAAGGCTTACCTTGTCGCGGTCAGCGCACGAAAACCAATGCACGTACTCGTAAGGGTCCGCGCAAGGCTATTGCTGGCAAGAAGTAATTAAGGACAAAAATTATGGCTAAAGCAAACACAGCTCGTGTACGTAAGAAAGTCAAGAAGAGCGTGTCTGAAGGTATCGTGCACGTTCACGCTTCTTTCAATAACACGATCATTACCATCACCGATCGCCAAGGCAATGCTTTATCTTGGGCTACCTCGGGCGGTGCTGGTTTCAAGGGCTCTCGTAAAAGTACACCTTTTGCTGCACAGGTTGCCGCAGAAGCTGCTGGTAAAGTTGCCCAAGAATATGGTGTTAAGAACCTCGAAGTTCGTATCAAGGGTCCAGGTCCAGGTCGTGAATCTGCAGTGCGCGCATTGAACGCACTTGGTTTCAAGATCACCAGTATCTCGGATGTGACGCCTGTTCCGCACAACGGCTGCCGTCCGCCGAAGAAGCGTCGTATCTAATTCTGGAGTAACAAATGGCTCGTTATATTGGACCTAAGTGCAAACTCGCACGCCGCGAAGGAACGGATCTGTTCTTGAAGAGCGCGCGTCGTTCGCTCGATAGCAAATGCAAGCTGGAACAAGCCCCAGGCCAGCATGGCGCGAAGAAAAATACGCGTCAGTCGGACTACGGCGTTCACCTGCGTGAAAAGCAAAAGATCCGTCGTATTTACGGCGTTTTAGAGCGTCAATTCCGTGGTTATTTCCATGAAGCGGCTCGTCGTAAAGGTTCTACAGGTGAAAATCTGTTGAAACTTCTCGAAAGTCGTCTCGATAATGTTGTTTATCGCATGGGCTACGGTTCGACTCGTTCTGAATCTCGTCAACTAGTTTCCCATAAAGCTATCACTGTCAATGGCAAACCTGTAAACATTCCTTCTTTCCAAGTGAAAGCTGGTGATGTGGTTGCTGTACGTGAGAAGTCTAAGAAGCAAGTACGTATCCAAGAGGCTCTTTCTCTTGCTGAAGGTATTGGTTTCCCAAATTGGGTTCAGGTTGATTCTAAGAAAATGGAAGGCGTATTTAAAAATATGCCAGAGCGTTCCGATCTATCTAGTGATATTAATGAATCGCTAGTAGTGGAATTCTATTCCAAGTAATAACCTGACCCGCTAAGGCAAGGGATACTGACTTATGCAAATCAACGCAAACGACTTGCTCAAACCGCGCATTATTGACGTTCAGACTGTTGCTACGGCACATGCTAAAGTCGTAATGGAGCCTTTTGAGCGTGGTTATGGCCATACGCTCGGTAATGCATTACGCCGAATTTTGCTTTCTTCTATGCCGGGTTTTGCTCCGACAGAAGTAAAGATTGAAGGTGTTGTGCATGAATACTCCGCGCTGGATGGTGTACAGGAAGATGTCGTTGACATCCTGTTGAACCTTAAAGGCGTTGTGCTCAAGCTGCATGGTCGGGACTCTGTTACTCTCACCCTTTCAAAAGAGGGTGAGGGTATCGTGACGGCGTCCGACATCCAGCTGCCGCATGATGTCGAAGTGATCAATCCAGAACATGTGATTGCTCATCTTTCTGCTGGTGGTAAGTTAAACATGGAAATTACAGTCGAAAAAGGTCGTGGTTATCAGCCAGCTCCTGCTCGATTGAATAAGGAAGAGGGTCGTACCATTGGTACGGTTATGCTGGATGCTTCATTCAGCCCAATTCGCCGTGTTAGTTATCATGTAGAGAGTGCTCGTGTCGAACAGCGTACCGATCTTGACCGCTTGATTATCGACATTGAAACTAATGGCGTGATTGAGCCGGATGAGGCAGTTCGCCAAGCCGCTCGGATGTTGATTGACCAGCTCGGCGTATTTGCTGACTTGGAAGGTACGCCAGAAGTTACAGTTGCAGAACCTACTATTACCATAGATCCTATCTTATTACGTCCGGTAGATGATCTTGAATTGACAGTACGTTCGGCAAATTGCCTCAAAGCGGAAAACATCTATTACATTGGCGATCTGATTCAGCGAACAGAAACTGAGTTGTTAAAAGCTCCGAATTTGGGTCGTAAATCGTTGAATGAGATCAAAGAAGTGCTAGCTTCGAAGGGCCTTAGCCTCGGCATGCGCCTAGAAAACTGGCCTCCGGCTGGCTTAGATAAGCCTTGAAGTCCGGCACTAGTAAAGGAACTGACAAATGCGTCACCGTCTTTCTAATCGTAAACTGAACCGCACGACAAGTCATCGTCTTGCTATGCTTCGCAACTTGGCTAACTCGTTGTTGAAGCATGAAGTTATTAAAACGACTCTACCAAAGGCTAAAGAATTACGCCGTGTTGCAGAGCCGTTGATTACTTTAGGTAAAAAACCTTGTTTGGCTAATCGTCGCTTGGCTTTTGACCGTACTCGTGATCGTGAAGTTGTAGTTAAATTGTTTGATATTCTAGGCCCTCGTTATGCTGCACGTAACGGTGGCTACCTTCGGATCTTGAAGTGCGGCTTCCGTCAGGGTGACAATGCTCCTATGGCATATGTTGAACTTGTGGATCGCCCAGAAGAAGCTGAAGCTGTAGACGCTGCTGAATAAAATAGTTTTAAAAAAAGGCCAACTTTGTTGGCCTTTTTTTTTGCCTAAGTATTTTCTTGTAATAGTTTAAATGTTTCTATCATTTTTTAATAGAAAACCAATGTGGCATGGATTTTGTAAAGTGACGGCGTTGATTTATTAATATTCAATAATTCTAGCCGCGGCTGTTTCTATTTGATACCAGCGCCATTCTTTGGCTATTTTGAGCGCGGTATTAACGATTATTGCATGTGCTTCATCGTTGCTAATGTGCAAGATTCTGGCGAGTTTTTCAGTGTCGATATGATTTAATTCTTGATTCCAAC
Source organism: uncultured Deefgea sp. (assembly GCF_947072475.1). Classification (GTDB taxonomy): domain Bacteria; phylum Pseudomonadota; class Gammaproteobacteria; order Burkholderiales; family Chitinibacteraceae; genus Deefgea. The sequence goes on along the minus strand of NZ_CAMTIA010000015.1, from coordinate 38,896 downwards.
TCCATTCTGTATGTCTTGCTATTGATGTGGAAGTTAGAACTAAAATAACTCTTGGATCATTGGTGTCGCTTTCATTGATCAAATGCAGCATTATTTTAGGTAGATGCCAGTGAGTGATTAATTCTTGCTGTAATTCATTAACGGTGCAGCCTAAAACTTCTTTTTGAGTTGTTTTGCTTCTAATCTCGGGATTGTTTTTTAGGGTGTCTCGAATTTTGAGCATTAATCCAGGGGCGGCTAACCACAGTAAAATTTCAGCTGTTTCATGTAACAGCGCTGCCGTGATAATTTCTTTTGGATCTATATCACGTCGAAATTTACTCATGGTTTCAGCAAGCTGTGCTGCATAATATGCTCTAGCACAGGTTTTTAGGCAGGTTTGTAATATGTCGGCATTCTTAGATAATTCTTCTTCTAAAATTGTGCAGTCACGTATAATTTCAAAAAATTCTTTTACGCCAATCATTAATAGTACTTTTTCAATGCTGGTGATATCGGTTGTTTGTTGGTGACTTCGCCGAAGTGCTTGATGCTTTAACATCTTTAGGCTTAATAATGGATCATGTCTAATTATAAAAGCGAGGTCTCGTAGATCGATACACTCCATATTACTGCGCAACTTAGTGATATGCTCTCGAGTGCTAGCAAGTATTGGTATGTCAATTTGACTGAGAGTATTAATCCAGCTGCTTACACTTCTCGGATTGTTCTGCATCATTATCTTATTCTTTTGAAAGGCAATTTTATATGGCACGCTATGCTATTGGCGATATACAAGGATGCTATTCAGAGTTGAGATCCTTGCTTTCTCTTATCCAGTTTAATCCAGATTCTGACAAAGTCTATCTTGTTGGTGACTTGGTCAATCGTGGGCCTCAGTCTTTAGAAGTTTTACGATTCGTTAAGTCGTTCTCTCCGGCAATAGAAGTGGTGCTTGGTAATCATGATCTACATCTACTAGCGTGCTGGGTGGGGGTATCCCCCATAAAAGAACTCGATACAATTGATTCAATATTAAATGCTGCGGATGTGAATGAATTGCTTCATTGGTTAAGAAAACAACCCTTGGTGATTGAATTAATGGATTGTTATATCTGTCATGCTGGAATAAATCCAACTATTTCGATAGATGAGTCATTGCGTATTGCTGAAAATTGTAATGCAAAATTATCATCGGATGAATTCCAGCAATGGCTACAGATCATGTATGGGAATGTACCCACTACATGGAATGCTGGCCTCACAGCAGAGTCTGAGTTTCGATTTGGAATTAACTCATTTACAAGAATGCGCATGTTAGATCGACTGGCATTGGAATTTAAATTCAAAGGAGATGTCGCAGATACTCCTGGGCAATTAATTCCATGGTATATGGTTGAGTCCGATGCTTCAAAACGAATTGTATTTGGGCATTGGTCGACTCTAGGCTTAATGGTGAATCAGCAATTTGCCAGTCTGGATACTGGGTGTATTTGGGGGGGGCAACTAACAGCGCTATGTTTGGATGATGGACATCTATATCAAGTACCTTCCGAGCATGATTGCCAATTTGTCCTTGAGTAAATTTTCTGTATTTGTTTATATCCAATTTTATTGTGAAGTAGATTTTTCGTATGAACACATTTTTTAGATGTGATTATGATTATTTACGCGTGAAAAAGTGCTGTGCATATCGTTCGCTGAGTTGTTTTGTGGGGAGCAACATTAAAAAATCAGCCGTATTAAATGCCGGATCCCATGCGGGCTCTCCACAAATCATTGCCCCCGCTCTTAGATAGCCTTTTATGAGTGCAGGCACTTCCACTGGCTTGGTGTGATGTTGATTCGGTATTGGTAGTGGCATACGAGGAAATACTCGCCATTCAATTGGAGCTAGCGATTTGTTGGCAATTTGTGAATATAAATGAATGGCAGTATGTGCATTGTCAATGAGTGAGACACTGGCACAGCCAATCATGTACTGGTAATTATTTTCGGCCATGTATTTTGCTAGCCCAGCCCATAGTAATGTGATGGTGGCCCCATTTCTATATTTGGGATGGACGCAGCTTCGACCTAATTCAACAAGTTGTGGGCGAATATGCTGTAGTCGTGTTAAATCAAATTCGGTGTCAGAGTAGTAGCTACCCACTTTTCTAGCTTGGTGCGGGGGGAGTATGCGATAAGTACCGACGACTTCGCCGGAGTTTTCGTCGTGGGCAACAAGATGGTCACAGTAGTCGTCAAACAAGTCGCGATCAAGCCCGCTGAATTTACTGGGTAGTTGTGCCCCCATTTCTTCTACAAAAACTTTATACCGTAGTGCCTGAGCCGCATTGATCGTTTCTTGATTGCTGGCGATAGAAACAGTTAGTTTTCGACTTTTTTTGCCGTGAGTAGAAAATTTATTTTCGAGGTGCATAATAACTCTCCTGATTGGAGAGTTCAAATTACTAGCCTCGTATTACAGGGGTGTGATATATGGATGAATTTGTGATTACGAGCTAGTCATCGACTTTGAATGGATCTAGTTCAAGTAATTCGGGCGGATTGGATTCATCAGGAACTCGATAAGACTCTGATGCCCATGCGCCTAAATCAATTAGCTTGCAGCGTTCGGAACAAAAGGGCCGAAAGGCATTGTCTGTTGAGTAGGGCATGCTATGTCCACAGGAAGGACATTTAATTATTTTCTTCATAAATTACAATAAGCAAGAGTAAACGACACATCGCTATCAATCACTTTGGCTCTTTCGCCACTGGTGCTTGGTACGACGAATCTAATATTAATGGCATATCGATTTGCTGAAAGTTCAGGGATGGCGGGTAAATCGCTATTTAAACTGACTTTGAGTAATTGAACTGTTTTGCCGCCAGACATTTGCTGAAACGAACCCGATTTCGCAATAAAGTGGCTAGATTTTGCTGAGTCACGGAGTAATTTAAGTACAATGTCTAGACCCTGCTTAATTGGCATTAATGGGTTTAGCCAGCGAGCTAAATCATTTTTTCGTCGTTCAGCCGCTTGAGTGCGCCAATAGTGATAAGAGGGTAAATCAAATTCACAAACGCCGCCAGGAATAGAGCTACGTTGCTTAATTGCCATTAGCCACTCATTTTCACGCAAGTATTGCCCTAATTTGCCCGTCATATTTAAAAGGCGAGCATGTGTAGATTCGATATCCAATAATACTCGATCTAAAGCATCCTCAGAAATATGTGGGTTGTTGCGAAGGGCGAGTAGCGTTTGCCGCTGCCGTTCTAGTTCTTGGAGTAAATCAGACTTTAAATCAGCACGACTGGCCACTTCCATAATTTCGAAAATACCAAGTAAAGCCATGTGATGATCAATAGGCTGCTCACGCGAAGCGAACTCTTCGGTGCGGACATAGAGATCTTCGAGCCGAAGAAGGGTTCGTATTCTCTCATTGATCGGAAATTCGTAACTGATCACAATGCATAGGTCCGGTAAAGATTCGCAATTTTGCAGCATACACTACAATTTGAAAACCTATTGTTTGATTGATTTAAACTTTTGCAGCAAAAAATCATGTGTTTGCGACACTTTCGCGTCGATATCCTTCAATGTTCCGTCGTTGCGGAGTATTTCATCAGCATATTGGTTTCGCTGCTCACGATTTATTTGCGTGGCAATGATTTGTTTGATTTCAATTTCAGATAAATGATTTCTAGCTTTAACACGTTCAATTTGTAAATCTTCTTCACAATCGATTGCAATAGAATAATCAATTAGGTTCTGAAATAATTGAGTTTCAAATAGCAAAGGAACCGCCAAAATGCAATAGGCTTGTTCTGGCCGTTCGTTTTGAATTAACGCTGCGGCCATTGTATAGATCAGAGGGTGGAGTATTTTTTCTAGAGTTTGTTTGCCTGTTGGATTAGAAAAAACATGTTGTCGCATCCAAACACGATTTAGCGCACCATTATCTTGCAATGCAGACTCACCAAATTTCGCCACAATTAAGGGCATCGCAGATGAATCGGCTTGCGTTAACTGATGGGCAAGTAGGTCGGTATCAATGACCGTGATACCTAGGCGTATAAATGCATGGCAGAAGCTACTTTTGCCGCTACCAATACCGCCCGTTATGCCGACGACGTGCACTTATGCAATCCCATACAGCATGAGCGATAGATCTTTACCCCAAATCAAAGCCAGCAAGCCGGCAACACCAAGGTAGGGCCCAAATGGCATCGGCTTATTCCAGCCTCGATTTTGCCCTAAAACCATCACAATGCCGATTGCGGCACCTGCAAAAGAAGACAATAAAATAATCATTGGAATCATGCTCCAACCAAACCAAGCGCCCAGGGCGGCAAGTAATTTAAAATCGCCGTAGCCCATCCCTTCTTTGCCTGTGAGTAATTTAAATGCCCAGTATACGAGCCAAAGTGACATGTATCCTGCGATTGCGCCATATACCGCACTTTCTAGGGAGGTAAAGACGCTAAAGCTATTGAAAATTAATCCAATCCAAATCAATGGCAATGTCAAACTATCAGGCAGCAGATACGTATCGGCATCAATCATAATGAGTGTGATTAAGAACCACGCCAGAATGAGAGCGCCAATGAGCGGGGCACTATAGCCAAAATGCCAGGCCAGTCCACCTGAAATCAGTGCGGTCATTAACTCTACCAGTGGATAGCGCACACTGATTTTGTTTTTACACTGTCGACATTGGCCACGCAGCAGTAGCCAACTCAGAATTGGAATATTCTCGAGAGCGGTTATTTGATGTCCGCATTTTGGACACGCTGAGCGTGGAACGACTAAATTATATTTAGCTGCAGGGATCTGCATTGGCTCGGCGAGGAGTGCGCTACATTCTTGTTTGAATTCACGCTCCATCATGATCGGTAGGCGATGGATCACCACGTTTAAAAAACTACCGACGAGCAAACCAAGTACCGCGATACAAAAAATAAACATAGAAATTTCAATTGAAGAATTCATAAAATCAACCAACAGCCGCACCCATTTTGAAAATAGGCAGATACATTGCCACCACTAGGCCACCAATCAAAGTACCGAGCACCACCATAATGATCGGCTCCATTAAGCTAGATAATGCTTCAACCGCATTATCGACTTCTTCTTCGTAGTAATCGGCTACTTTACTGAGCATCGCATCGAGCGAGCCGGATTCTTCGCCAATTGAGGTCATTTGCATCACCATATTGGGAAACACATTCGCATTTTGCATCGCCACCGTCAAACTGGTACCGGTGCTGACTTCAGATTGAATTTTTTTCGTTGCTATTTTGTAAATATAGTTGCCTGAGGCTCCGCCAACGGATTCAAGAGATTCAACCAGGGGCACCCCTGCGGCAAACATGGTGGCGAGTGTTCGAGTCCAGCGAGCAATAGTGGCATTTTTGACGATTTCGCCAAAAATCGGTAATTTTAGGATTAGTCTATCCATAAAAATCTGCATTGTTTCTGAGCGCCGCCAAGCGTTCATAAACAGCCAGAAACCACCAAATATACCGCCAAAAATAAGAAACCAATACGAAACAAAAAAATCAGATATTGCCATTACCATTAATGTCGGTGCGGGAAGATCGGCTCCAAAACTTGAAAACAGGTCTTTAAATGCGGGAATAACAAAAATCATAATGACTGCGGTAATCACAAAGGCCGCAACAATAACTGCGGTGGGATAAAACATCGCGGATTTGATTTTTTTCTTAACACCCAGAATTTTTTCTTTATAAGTGGCTAATCGTGCCAATAGGGCGTCCAAAATACCCGCTTGCTCACCAGCTTGTACTAAGTTGCAATACAGAGCATCAAATTGCAGAGGGTGTTTACGGAAAGCCTGTGTGAGCGATGAGCCCGTTTCAATGTCGGTTTTAATATCGAGCAGTAATTTGGTGACGGAAGGATTGCCATGTCCTTTGGCGACGATATCAAACGCGGTAAGGAGTGGTACGCCCGATTTGAGCATGGTGGCCAACTGCCGCGTAAACATGGCAATATCCAGCTCGCTGATTTTTCGTCCAGCAGGAATACGGACTTTTTTAACCGACGCGATATTGACACCTTGACGGCGTAAGGTGGTTTTGACGACCGCTTCACCGCTGGCACGCATTTCACCACTCACCGCCTTGCCGGTGCGATCTTTGCCTTTCCAGTGGTAATTAAATTCTTTGACCGCGATTGTTTTTTTTTGGACTGCCATGCGGGCCTCCTTGTTATGCGTTGGTAACGGCCATAATTTCTTCTAAAGAAGTGAGACCTTGTTTTACTTTTCTTAAGCCCGCTTCACGCAAAGAGAGAACCCCTTCACGACGTGCTTGGTCGGCAATATCAATGGCATTCCCATTGGTCATAATAATTCGATTGAGTTCGTCAGTAATGGGCATCACTTGATAAATGCCAACGCGACCTTTGTAACCGCTGTCTTTGCATATTTCACAGCCGTTAGGGCCATAACTATGCCATGTTCCATCAAGGTCACTTTGATCAAAACCAGCATTAAGTAGGGCTTCGGTTGGAATCTCAACCGGCTGCTTGCAGCTACACAGCCGCCGCGCCAAACGTTGAGCGGTAATTAAAATCACCGAAGAGGCAATATTAAAGGGTTGAATGCCCATATTGAGCATTCGGGTTAATGTGGTTGGCGCATCGTTGGTATGCAGGGTAGAAAAAACCATATGCCCGGTTTGGGCGGCTTTAATCGCAATGTCTGCCGTTTCTAAATCGCGAATCTCACCGACCATAATAATGTCAGGATCTTGCCGTAAGAAGGCTTTGAGCGCGGCAGAAAAAGTTAAACCGGCCTTATCATTCACGTTAACTTGGTTAATGCCAGGCAAGTTAATCTCGCAAGGATCTTCCGCAGTAGAAATATTGATATCCGGTTTGTTAAGTAAATTCAAACAGGTATATAGCGATACGGTTTTACCCGAGCCTGTTGGGCCGGTCACTAACACCATGCCATAGGGGCGGTGAATCGCCTCGAGGATCGTGGCTTTTTGGTCCGGATCGTAGCCCAGCGCATCAATGCCGAGTGTCGCTGACGATGGATCTAAGATCCGCATAACGATTTTTTCGCCGTGCATGGTGGGCAAGGTTGAAACTCGGAAATCAATCGCGCGGCTTTTGGATAAAACGAGTTTCATCCGACCATCTTGCGGGACGCGTTTTTCAGAAATATCGAGCTTGGAGATCACTTTAATGCGGGAAGAAATTTTCTCTTTAATCGCTAGTGGGGGGGTCGCAACTTCACGTAAGATCCCATCGACACGATAACGAACGCGGAAAAATTTTTCGTATGGTTCAAAGTGGATATCCGATGCGCCTTGGTTAATCGCATCCATTAAGATTTTTTGTAGGTACTTAACAACTGGGGCATCATCGATTTCTAGATTGGCCGCGGTGTCTTGAGCTGGCACATCGTCGCCGCCGGCCATTTCTAAATCGGCCTCGTCAATCACCATGTCTTTAAGATTGGCGCCACTCGCTTCTAGCAGTTTATGGAGTAAAACCGCGAGCTTGGGGTCTTCGACAATGATGGGCTCGACTTGGGCATTGGTCTGAAAACGAACGTTTTCCACTGCCGCCATATTGGTAATATCAGAGATACCCACAAATAATTTAGTGCCTCGCTTGTAGAGAGGAACCAGGCGCTGCGCTTGCATGGCTTTGCTATCGAGCACGCCTTGTGGAATATAACTAGGGTCAATTCGATCAAGATCAAGTAAAGGATAGCCAAAGGTTTTTGACGAAAAATCGGCAATATCCCGCGCTGACATTTTTTTACTTTGAATTAACTGCTCGATGAACGAGATTTTATTTGTGGCCGCGGTGGTCTGCAGCATTTCGGCATCAGCTTCGATTAAACGGCCGTGTTGCACTAAAAGCCGTGCGAGCCCAGAAATAAGGGGGGCAGTCATAAGCGCTGAGTTTCTCCGAAGCCGTTAGTCGTTTTGTAATTAGAATTTTACTAGAAATCTTATTTTTTCCTCAAATTACGACTCTAGTCTAGCAGATGTCTATAGATTGACGACGTGCTGATGTTCGCATTGCCTTGAATGGGGTCCCTAATCTCAGTTTTTGTTGTGTATTAGTTGCGAATATTTTATTGCTGGGCCCGTTAAGGCGTCGATGTGCGCCAACTGGAGCGACATACCGCTTGTTAGTCTGCTGCAGGTGTTTTGTATGTTGGGGTAGGTATGTTCGTCTAGCCTTTTTGAATAAAGACTTCTAGGGCAATACGTGTGCCGATATAACCAAGAAATAATAAGATGAACCCCGCCAAGGCCCAGTTGGCGGCAAAACGGCCGCGCCAGCCATACAATAATCTACCCGCTAACAGCGTCCCAAAAATCGCCCAAGACATAAAGGCAAAAATAGTTTTGTGGGAGAATGTTAGTAATAAACCACTGTGTTGTACTGAAAAATACACGCCAGTAATGAGTGCTGCGCTCAATAAAATAAATCCCAGCGTAACGCAGCTAAACAGTAATTGTTCTAGCGTGAGCAAGGACGGTAAGGTGCGGACTAAAATTTTTCTATTGTTGCCGTGCAGATTGCGGTCTGAAAAACGCATTAGAATGGCGATGGCTGCTGCATTGACGATCAAGCCTTGCGCCAGCATCGCGAGTAAAAAATGACTGCGAGATAGGGTGTTTTGCACGTAAGTGATCAAGTGCCCAGCCGGAAGCAGCATCGATAACAGTATAAAGCAGCTGATAAATGCGAATAATGGCGGCTCTAGGCCATCGAGCTGCCAATATTGCCGGCCGACAATATAAATCAGCAAACTCAGCCAAGCGGTGAGCGATAAAGATTCGGCCGCGCCAAAATGCAATTGGTGGCTGCTAATAAATGGGAGCAAGATCACGGCACCGTGGATGCACAGCCCAGTTAGCAATAAGATTTTTTCTGGGAAATGGCGTGCAGCCGCTTGCCCGGTCAGCCTGATTTGGCAAAAATGCCAGCCGAGGATCAAGTAAATCGTGAGGGTCAGTAGGGTAAGCAGGGTGAACACGTCAAATCAGGGTAAAATGTGAATTGTTTAGTCTAACAGAGTCGGTGCCGAATCGGCATCAACCGTATTAAAGGTGTAACGCATGTTTGAGAATCTGTCCGGCCGCTTGGGTGGTGTAGTTAAAACGCTGCGCGGTAACGCCCGCTTGACTGAAGACAATATGAAGGATGCGCTGCGCGAAGTTCGCATGGCGTTGCTCGAGGCCGACGTGGCTCTGCCGGCGGTCAAACAATTTATTGCTGATGTTAAGGTTCGCGCAGAAGGCCAAGAAGTTGTTGGTAGCTTAACGCCTGGGCAAGCCTTAATTGGTGTCGTTTACGAAGAACTCACCAAATTAATGGGCGCGCAAAATGATGCGCTGAATTTGGCCGCTGTGCCACCGGCCGTTATTTTGATGGCGGGCTTACAAGGTGCCGGTAAAACGACAACATCGGGTAAGTTAGCTAAGTTACTCAAAGAAACGCAGAAGAAAAAAGTCCTGTTGGTGTCGACTGACGTCTATCGGCCTGCGGCGATTGAGCAGCTTAAGACTTTGGCTAGTCAATTAACGGTGGATTGGTTTCCTTCGGATGTGAGTCAAAAACCGGTAGATATCGCCTTGGCGGCGATTGATCATGCGAAACGGCATTTTTATGATGTATTAATCGTTGATACGGCGGGGCGTTTAGCGATTGACGAAGCGATGATGGCTGAAATTAAAGCCCTGCATGCGGCGGTGAATCCGGTTGAAACGCTATTTGTCGTTGATGCAATGCAAGGTCAAGATGCGGTCAATGTCGCGCAAGCCTTTAATCAAACCTTGCCGCTGACCGGTATTGTTCTGACCAAAATGGACGGTGACTCGCGCGGTGGTGCGGCACTTTCTGTGCGGCATGTGACCGGCAAACCGATTAAATTCTTGGGTACCGGAGAAAAGCTAACAGGGCTTGAGCCATTCCATCCGGACCGGATGGCCAGCCGCGTGCTCGGCATGGGGGATGTGCTTTCCTTGATTGAAGACGTTAAAAATTCAGTCGATGAAGCCGAAGCACTCAAAATGATGAAAAAGGTCAAGTCCGGCAAAGGATTTGATCTGGAAGACTTTAAAACCCAAATTCAGCAAATGAAAAAAATGGGTGGGATGTCGGCCTTAATGGATAAATTGCCTGGCAATATGGCCGCGATGGCCGACAGCCAAGTGAACGATAAATCAGTGGCACGGATTGAAGGCATTATTAATTCGATGACGCCGCTTGAGCGTCGTAAACCTGAGCTATTAAAAGCCAGTCGCAAACGCCGAATCGCTGCTGGATCTGGGGTAACGGTACAAGAAGTCAATCGTTTGCTGAAGCAGTTCGAGCAAACACAAAAAATGATGAAGCAGTTTTCGGGTGGCGGCATGATGAAAATGATGCGTGGCTTAAAAGGCATGATGCCTGGCATGTAATTTATGGGTATTTAATTGTAGCCCTTGCTTTGTTTGGGCTGCAGTTTTATACCTGCATAGCAAGATTTTTTAAGCAGCAACGCTGTAGCAATAAACCATTGCCGTTTAGAATTAAATCTCTTCTCGTCCTTGCGGTGAATGCCGATTTCTGGCAGAATCGCCGCCTTTCTGCTAATTACCAATATTGGGTTTTATTATGGTCGTGATTCGTCTAGCTCGTGGTGGCGCAAAAGATCGCCCGTTCTACAACATCGTTGTGACTGATTCGCGCAACCGCCGCGATGGTCGTTTCATCGAGCGCGTAGGTTTCTACAATCCTCAAGCTCGCGGTGCTGAAGAAGCCGTTCGTTTGACTCAAGATCGTCTAACTTACTGGTTAGGTGTTGGCGCTCAGCCTTCAGATACGGTTGCTCGTTTGATCAAAAACGCAGCTAAGTAATCAGTGTCAAACAATCTTAAGGCCTCGCACTCTGCAACTGAGATACCCAATGATTTGGTATCGATGGGCTATGTGAACGGGGCTTTTGGCATTCAAGGCTGGATTAGCCTCGTCGCGGATACCGAACATGCGGATAGTTTGCTGGACTACAAAGTCTGGTGGCTTGGGCAGAACGGTGTTTTCCGTGCTTATAAAGTCGTTGATTCGCATGTGCAACCTAAGAAATTAGGCGCCAAGCTTGAAGGCGTAAATGACCGTGATGCGGCATTTGCACTTAAAGGCTGCGAAATTTCGATTCCGCGTAGCAGCATGCCTGTCGCCGGTGAGGGTGAATACTATTGGGCTGATTTAATTGGCTTGGCAGTATTTAATGAGCAAGACGAGCGCTTGGGTGTTATTGAGAAGCTGTTTGAAACAGGCGCAAACGATGTCATCGTTGTGAAAGATGAAACAACAGAGCGCTTGGTGCCCTTTGTTGGACACGTTGTGCTTGATGTCAATCTTGAGACGCGTGTGATGCGCGTTGACTGGGGTCTGGATTATTAATCCTGATTCCTTGGCACGGTACTTGGGTTTGCATGCAATTTGATGTTGTTACTTTATTTCCGGATATGTTTGATGCCATCAGTGCGCACGGGGTCACTCGGCGCGCAGTAGAATTAAACTTAATCGGCTTAACAACATGGAATCCGCGTCATTACACCACGGATAATTATCATCGTGTTGATGATCGCCCTTTCGGCGGTGGTCCTGGCATGGTGATGTTCGCTGCACCTTTGGATGAAGCGTTGATCGCTGCAAAGCAACATCAGCGTGAATTAGGTGTCGTGCCACATACGGTTTATCTGTCGCCGCAAGGTGCACCGCTAACACATAAAAAAGCCGAAGCTTTGGCGCAAATGCCAGGTTTAGTTTTGTTATGTGGGCGTTATGAAGGTGTTGATGAGCGAGTGATTCAATCGCAAGTCGACGAAGAAATTTCGGTCGGTGATTATGTTTTATCGGGTGGCGAATTGCCCGCGATGATCTTAATCGACGCCGTATCTCGCCTGATACCAGGGGTATTAAATACCGCTGCCAGTGCGGTGGAAGATTCTTTTGTGGATGGGTTGCTCGATTGCCCGCATTACACCCGTCCCGAAAATTATCGCGATATGATCGTTCCTGATGTCTTGATGTCAGGTAATCATGCCGCAATAAGGCGCTGGCGCCTAAAGCAGTCTTTGGGACGTACTTGGTTACGTCGCCCAGATTTGCTGCAAGGTCGTCAGTTAACTAAAGAGGAAGCTCGTCTTCTGGCTGAATTCAAAACTGAACATTCAGCAAGCTCAATGGATTAAACCTTTGAGTGGAAGGTACGGTTTCACATACGGAGTAGTATCCAAATGAATTTGTTACAAATTCTTGAGCAAGAAGAAGTTGCTCGCTTGAACAAAGCAATCCCTGATTTTGCACCTGGCGATACTGTTATCGTTAGCGTAAAAGTGAAAGAGGGTACTCGTGAACGTCTACAGGCTTACGAAGGCATTGTTATTGCTAAACGTAACCGTGGTCTAAACAGCGCCTTTATCGTGCGTAAGATTTCTTCTGGTATGGGCGTTGAACGCACATTCCAAACTTACTCTCCACTCGTAGCTTCAATTGAAGTTAAGCGTCGTGGTGATGTTCGTCGCGCTAAATTGTATTACCTCCGTGATCGTTCAGGTAAATCTGCACGTATTAAGGAAAAATTGCCAGCACGTAAAGTGGTTGCTGCTAAGGCGTAATCGCTTTTTCACAACGACTCAACAGTGCAAGCTACCCAGCGTAGCGCAGCAAAAACCCGCTAGTGCGGGTTTTTTTTCGTTTGAGGGCAGCCGAACGATGTTTTTTTTGATGAATGTTTTAAGTGCGCTCGATTTAATCGTAAAAGCTCGGCCGTACCATAACAATGGTTCGATTAATTCTGGCTCGTTGTGCTTTTTATCTTTAGAACTGTAGCACGCGCATTCGTCGATCTGAGTTGAGCTTGGTGCGGTACCAATTTGGCAGACCAGTCTGCTGACTCAGGCTAAATTTTGCCGCCAGTATGCTTATAAACGCGCGACTTTCTCTAGTTGGGTGAAGCGTCATCTAGCCAATTTATCGAGTGCTTCACCGCCTGCGGTATCGATCGTACCCATCGCAAAGCCCGCTAATGCTCAGCGCACGATGCTAGCGACGCAATGGCCGACACCCAAAGCAGAAACCTTGCCGCTGCGTTTGGTTCATGGTGTCGATTTGAGCTTGTTGACCACTACCTGTGCCACGTGGTTGGCGAATCTACTGCGCGCTTTGGCATGGTGCCGCCCTGCAATTAGTCGTTGTTTTCCATTGTTGACCGGCACGGCGTGTTCAGCTTAGTTTTAGCTAAATTGACAAGAGTCTTGCTCTAAATGGACTAAGCTGATTAAGCCCCTCTACTGTAGTACTCGATGATGCCACCTGATCCCCTTACTCAGCTTGCTGAGTTACCAGAAGAAAATCCCCATTATTTACGTGCGGCCACCCAGATGGGGGACCGACGAGAAGTCGTTGCAGATCAAGATATTTTTGCCGCAAATGGCATGAAGTTGCTGGCTAAAGGCTCGAAAATTAGCAGCCACCAGTTTGATATGTTGGCCAAGCATAAATTATCTACACCGCTGGATCAGCTACTCGCTACGGAGCGACCTGTTGATGGTGGGCAGTTGGCTTTTGAAGTAGGGAAAATCATCGATAAAGATCCGCTGATTGCGAGGATCGTGACGCGAGGAGGTGATCCTTTAGCCATTAAGCATCAGCTGGCCGGCTTGTCTTTACCCTTGCCGATTCGATTTCGGCTGACGGTGATGCAAGATCAACGGCCAGATCTATTTGAGCATGTGCTTAGAAATTACATTGTTTCTTATGCCTTGGCACTGCATTTGAAATTATCTGCGTCTGATAAGACCGCTTTGACGCTGGCCGCGATATGTCATGATTTAGGTGAACTGCATACCGATCCAGAGCTACTGACTTCAGGCCATAAAATTACGCCGCAAGAGCGGCGCTATATTCATGTACATCCGATTACGAGTTATGTCGTGGTGCATGCTTTTCCTGAGTTTTCTCCTGCTGCCGCGCAGGCGATTTTGCATCATCACGAGCGCCTCGATGGTAGTGGCTATCCCTATGGTTTGCGTAAAGCCGCGATCAGCCATTTGGCTCAGATTATTGCGATTGCCGACGTCTCTGGTGCTGTATTGCGGCGCTTTGATTTGCAAAGGCTAGACGCATTATTTACTTTAAATCAATCTCGATTTGACCCCGTCACGGTAAAAGCTTTACGGGATTTACTACGTTCGGTTACCAATGAAGAACACCATGCGGTGGTTGGAAAAGACAGCTCTTTGCAATTGGCGCATATTGCCGATTTTTTGCAAGCATGGCTGGCTTTGCACGCCATGCTAGAAGGGCAAGTGAATGAGCAGGTGGAGACGGATAGTCCGCTAGTTTTTTTATTTGAGCGTATGGATAGTATTCGTGCCCTACTTTTACAAGCGGGTCTAAATCCTGATGATGTACAGGCCATGCAGTCTTTTGGGCAAGATGACCCAGACATGTTGGTTGAATTACAAGCTATGTTGAGTGAAATGGAATGGATGCTTTACGATATTGCCAATGAAATAGAGCGCCGAGCGCCGGTACTGGATGGTATTTCACAAGCGGCGCTCAACGATTTGATTTGCCATTTGCGGGCCATTTAGTGCCGTGCTGATGAAACCCCCGTCAAACAAATCTTTGATGTCTGGCGCCATTTTTGATTGACCTCACCATGCCGAAAAATCCGCCTAGCCCGCAGGATTTGGCGGCGGCCTTTTTAAATAATGTCAGCCTGATACTGCGTGACCAAGCGCTGGCGTAGCATGACTATGCTGCGTGCCTTGCCTCAGGCCCAAAAGCCGCACACGCGGTTGGCAAACCAAACGTCAACAGATCCTAGCGGCTTTTTTAGTTGGCACAGCACACTCACCATGAGTACCACCCATCGAATAACACGCTAAAATAGCTCAAATTTTTAGAGTTAAGTCGTTAAGAGAAACACTTTTGACTCTTCGTAGAATTTGCTCCGCCAGCAAAGCAAAGCAAAGCAAAGCAAAGCATTGCATTCGCTGGCAAGCCAGCGCCTACAAGTTCCAATCCCTGATTCGTGACCACTTACTTCGCCAGCATTTCTTTCAAGTAGTCACTTCTTGCCGCAATCGCGGTATCGGTAAAGTCTGAAAACACGCCATCCAAGCCTAAACGATAAAATGCCTTATATTCTGCTTTTGGGTCATTTTTAAAATCAGCAGGAATACGACGAGATTCGTTGCGGAATGTATACGCGTGCACCATCAAGCCGGCTTTATGTGCATCGGCAATCAGCGTCGTTGGCGGCAAACTACTGGCATCTGCATAATTAACCTTCCCGTCGCCATTTATATCGACTTGCTTGCCATCCGTGCCAAATACGCCCTTAACCGACATGATATAAGGCTTCCAAGGGCCGATACCATCGGCATAGGTTTTGATTTCAGCCAAACCCGCTGGCGTGACCATATCGCTAAATAAGCGCTTATCGCCTGCCATCATGCCAACTAGCAAAAGTAGTGCGTGAGCTGGCGCACTTGGAGAAACTCGGCCAGCGTTAAGCCGCTGCTCTGTCAACGTTGTACTTATTCCAAACCATCAATCCACCGTCTCATGCTGCGCCCCCAAAAATCAAAAGCACAGCACAGCAGCCTGAATTAAAACGACAATTGAGGGACGGCTGAGCCTTACATTTAATCGATATTGCCGTTGATTTAGAGCCCTGATGTGCCGTCGATGTAATCTAATCGCTCGATGGCATGCATTTTGCTGGAATCACCGCATTGCAGTGTATTGATGGGCTTAGATCATGTTAAAAGTGCTTTATATCGATGACGGTGTTGCCGCAGAGGATGATTGGCTGATACTCCCTGCAGCCTATCAATGGGTTGCAGAGCGCGCAACGGCCCATTCTTTGCCTGCGATATGTGCGCGTGAGCAGCCCGATTTTTTATTAATTCGTTCGATAACGCCCTCTGCAGCACTGTTTGGTTCGTTAGAACAACTGCATTTAACGCCCAAACCCATATTGCTATTTTCTACCAGTAATGAGCGTGAATTAATTCGTATGGCGCTCTCACTTGGGGTGAGTGCGTATGTGCTTAATGATTGGCGAGCCGAGCGTTTAGCTGCAGAGCTATTGCTGGGCTCGCTGTACTTTGAAGAAAAGCGCCACTGGCAAGCGCAGCTACAGCAAGCTCAATGCCAATTGGCGGAACGAAAAATCATTGATCGAGCTAAAGGCTTATTAATGGATAAACAGCATATGAGCGAACAACAAGCGTTTGTCGCTTTACGCAATCAGGCGATGAAACAAGGGATTAAGTTAGCAGATGCTGCGCGGCAAGTTTTAGCGCTCGCGGACTGGATGGCTCATGCCGAAACTAAAATCTAATCTTTATGGCGCGGGGCGCTGATCGATTGCGGTGCATCTTATGTTGCAATGCAATATTTTAGTGCGGACTGAATCGATATTTATTTTTATAAAAAACCGTGATCGGTGCATATCGGCTTGATTTCTAGCTGAAAATTTAAATTTATTTTAATGGCATGCTCCTTGCTATCTTCCAATCACCTAATACAACGACGTGTTAGAGCTTGGGGCCAACGATGGCCTTGCAAAGTGTAGTGCTCCTTTGGGGTGCTAGTGAACGATAGAACGCTGCGAGGACAACATCATGAAAAGCAATTTTTGGCGTGCAGGGCATACGCCGACGTTATTGGCGGCCTTTCTCTATTTTGATCTAAGTTTTATGGTTTGGTATTTATTGGGACCGCTGCAAATTCAAATCGCAACGGCACTGAGTTTAACCACGCAAGAACGGGGTTTAGTCGTTGCAACCCCTCTTTTAGCCGGCGCCTTGCTGCGTCTAGTTTTGGGAATCTTGGTCGATCAAATTGGTCCGAAACGTACCGGGCTGATTGCCCAAGTCATCGTCATGCTGGCGATGTTGGCCGCTTGGCGTTTGGGCATCCATAGTTTGAATGACGCTTTATTGCTCGGACTGTTTCTAGGTTTTGCCGGTGCGTCTTTTGCGGTGGCCCTACCACTGGCTTCACGCTGGTATCCGCCTGAGCATCAAGGTACTGCAATGGGCATTGCGGGGGCGGGTAATTCAGGCACGGTTTTAGCCGCTTTGTTCGCGCCGATGTTGGCGCTGGCAGTGGGGTGGACCAATGTGTTTGGCGTGATGCTGATTCCTTTAATCCTCGTATTTTGCTTGTATTGCATGCTGGCCAAAGACGCGCCAGGGGCCGCGACCCCAAAGAAATGGCAGTCGTATATTGAGGTCCTTGCTCAACGAGATGCTTGGATATTTATGGGTTTTTATGCCATCACTTTCGGCGGCTTTGCCGGCTTTGCTAGCGCCTTACCCGGTTACTTTCATGATCAATTTAATTTCACGCCGCAAGTTGCCGGTTGGTATACCGCCGCCTGCGTTTTAGCCGGTTCGGTGATGCGGCCCCTGGGCGGCGTGATTGCCGATCGGATCGGAGGGACACGCACCTTGTTAATGGTTTATATCGCTTGCAGCATATTGATTGGACTGGTTGGCTTGGGATGGGGTGGCTCTACGGTCGCATTAAGCTTATTTATTGCTGCGATGCTGTGTTTGGGCGCGGGCAATGGGGCGGTATTTCAATTGGTGCCACAGCGCTTTAATCAGGATTTAGGCGTGATGACGGGCTTAATTGGAATGGCCGGTGGTATTGGGGGTTTTTTCTTGGCTGCGGGCTTAGGGGTGGTGAAGCAAGGCACGGGTAGTTATGCCTTGGGCTTATGGTTGTTTTCTGTATTGGCTTTAGGCGCTTGGTATGGCTTATCAGAAGTCAAAGTTCGTTGGCGCAGCAGCATGGGTTTAGCACAGGCAAGGATTTAATCCGTAGGTATTGCTTTGAAGTCTTTTTATCTAAACGCATGTAGATCAATACCTAATATCAACCTGAAGAGATCCGACCATGTCGAAACCTAAATTGATTGTGATTGGAAACGGCATGGCCGGTATCCGCACTGTAGAAGAATTGCTGCTATTGGCCCCGCATCATTACGACATCACCGTGTTTGGTGCTGAACCCCATCCGAATTACAACCGTATTTTGCTCAGCCCAGTACTCGCTGGCGAGCAAACATTTGACCAAATCGTGCTCAATACCGTCGATTGGTATGCTGAAAACCATATTACTTTGCATATGGGCAAAGCCATTACCCAGATTGATCGGATTCGCCGAGTCGTGGTTGCGGATGATGGCAGCGAAACGCCGTACGATCGATTATTGCTGGCAACCGGCTCGACGCCAGTGATTTTGCCTATTCCCGGAAAGGATTTAAACGGTGTATTGAGTTATCGAGATATTTACGATACCGATACGATGATTCATGCGGCAAAAACTAAGCAAACTGCCGTCGTTATTGGTGGTGGCTTACTGGGATTAGAAGCCGCCAATGGCCTGATGTTACGCGGTATGGCGGTCACCGTGGTCCATCTCGGACATTGGTTGCTTGATCGTCAGTTAGACGTGGCCGCAGGCAAACTACTTGAAAAATCACTTCGCGAACGGGGTCTGACGTTTTTGCTCGGGCAATCAACTGCCGCGATTATCGGCAATGCTGCGGGTGATGTTTGCGGGGTTCGATTTAGCGATGGTACTGAAATCGCGACGGATTTGGTGGTCATGGCGGTGGGTATTCGGCCCAATACCCAATTGGCGCTTGCCGCTGGTTTGCATTGTAAAAACGGTATTGTCGTTAGCGATGCCCTACAAACCTACGACCCACGGATTTATGCGGTTGGCGAATGCGTCAATCACCGTGGTACCGCCTATGGATTGGTCGCACCGCTGTTTGAAATGGCCAAAGTGGCCGCCAATCATTTGGCGCTGATGGGCTATGGCCAATATCAAGGCTCGATACTCTCGACCAAATTAAAAGTCACCGGCATCGATTTATTTTCGGCGGGTGATTTTATGGGCAGCGACGAGGCCGAAGAAATCGTGTTGTCTGATCCCGCTGGCGGCGTATACAAAAAACTGGTCATCAAAGACGATAAGCTGATCGGCGCTTGCCTGTATGGCGACACGCTAGATGCCGCGTGGTATTTCAAGCTATTACGCGACGGCCGCAATATCAGCGATCTACGCGATCACCTGATGTTTGGTGAGAGCAGTGTTGGAGACGCCGGCGTCGCAGGGCAAAGTCGTGTCAGTGGTATGCAAGACAAAGACGAAGTGTGCGGCTGTAATGGCGTTTGCAAAGGCACCATTGTCAAAGCCATTAATGAGCAAGGCCTGTTCACGGTCGACGATGTTAAAAAACACACCAAAGCGGCCAGCTCATGTGGTTCTTGTACCGGCTTAGTCGAACAAATTCTGATGAATACTTTGGGTACGCATTTTCAAGAAACCCCTAAAACCAAAGCAGTTTGTGGCTGTACCGATCACACCCACGCGCAAGTGCGGCAATCGATCAAGCAGCACCATTTGCTCAATCATGCTCAGGTGTACGAATTCATGGATTGGCGCACGCCAAACGGCTGCGCCACATGTCGCCCAGCGGTCAATTACTACCTACTTTCGACGTGGCCGCATGAGTCGGTGGATGACCCACAAAGCCGCTTTGTCAATGAACGCGTCCACGCCAATATTCAAAAAGACGGCACGTTTTCGGTGATTCCGCAAATGAAAGGCGGCGTCACCAATGCGTCCGAGCTGCGCCGCATCGCCGATGTCGCCGACAAATACGCCGTGCCGCTGCTCAAAGTCACCGGCGGGCAACGCATCGATTTATTGGGGATTAAAAAAGAAGACCTCGTCAATGTCTGGGCCGATCTGGGCATGCAATCGGGCCACGCTTACGGCAAGTCAATCCGTACCGTAAAAACCTGTGTTGGCAGTGAGTTCTGCCGTTTTGGCACGCAAAATAGCACGCAAATGGGGATTGATCTAGAAACCATGCTCGCCAATATGTGGTCGCCGCATAAAGTGAAACTGGCGGTCAGTGGTTGCCCAAGGAATTGTGCCGAAAGCGGGATTAAAGACGTTGGCGTGATCGCGGTGGAAAGCGGTTGGGAGCTGTATGTCGGCGGCAACGGCGGCATCAAAACCGAAGTGGCACAGTTTTTCTGCAAAGTGAAAACGGCTGACGAAGTGAAAGAATACAGCGGCGCATTTTTGCAACTGTACCGTGAAGAAGCCTATTACCTCGATCGCACCGTGCACTACATCGCCCGAGTTGGCCTCGATTATGTTAAAGCCAAAGTGGTCGAGGACGCCGCCAATCGCCAAGCCTTATTTGAGCGATTGCTGTACTCACTGGACGGCCTACGCGACCCATGGGCGGAACGGATTGCCGGCAAAGCGAAACGGGAATTCATACCGATTAAGGTGATTGCGTAAAAACCATTAAAACCCGACGCAGAGGCGCGGAGACGCAGAGGAAAAAACCAGTAGAAATAAGGTTTAACGACTGAGTTAATGACTTAATTAATTTACGTTTTAAGGTTTTCTCCGCGTCTTTGCGCCTCTGCGTCGAAAGGTTTGTTTTAAACAAGGACCACAAAATGAATATGAAAGCCAATCCAAGCTGGATTTCTGTTTGCCATATCGACGAAATCCCCATGCTCGGTAGCCGCGTCGTTGAGCATCCTAGCGGCAATATCGCGGTGTTTCGTACTGCGAACGATACGGTGTTTGCGCTGCTCGATCATTGTCCGCACAAAGGCGGGCCGCTGTCGCAAGGCATCGTGCACGGCGAATCAGTCACTTGCCCGCTGCATAGCTGGAATATCGATTTAAAAACTGGTCAAGCGCGTGCGCCCGATCAAGGCTGTGCACGGCGCTTTCCGAGCAAGCTCGAAGAGGGGCAGGTGTTTTTGTCTCTTTGATGGGTATATTGATGTAGCCATTGTTTAGCAATGGCTACAGATAAATAGATGGTATAGGTATGTTGTTTAACCAATGATGATGAAGGAGTAGAACCATGGCCATAACGCGATCGACCTGTTGTTACTGCGGCGTGGGCTGTGGGGTTTTGATTGAATCAACGGTGGATCAAATCACCGGCGTGCAAGGCGATCCTGCGCATCCTGCGAATTGGGGGCAGCTGTGTACTAAGGGTTTGTCACTGGCCCAAAGCGCGGCCAGCCTCACCAATCGCGCGCTGTACCCTGAGCTGCGTTTGACGCGTGATGCGCCGCGTGAACGCGTCGATTGGGCGATGGCGCTGGATTCTGTCGCCGAGCGCTTTGCCGACATCATCGAACAACACGGCCCGGATGCCGTCGCATTCTACGTCTCAGGGCAATTGCTGACCGAAGATTATTACGTCTTTAATAAGCTGGCGAAGGGTTTGGTGGGCACCAACAATATCGATACCAATTCACGGCTATGTATGTCGAGCGCAGTGACGGGCTACAAAATGGCGCTCGGCGCTGACGGCCCGCCGACGTGTTACGACGATTTGGAAGCGGCACACACGGTGCTGTTTGCCGGTAGCAATATGGCGTATGCGCATCCGGTGTTGTTTCGTCGATTGGCGGCGGCCAAAGCGGCCAATCCAGCGGTGAAATGGATTGTGATCGATCCGCGCCGCACCGATACCGCCGTAATGGCGGACCTGCATTTACAAATTCAACCCGGCACTGACGTTGCGCTATTCAATGGCATGTTGCATCACTTGCTATGGGAAGGGCTGGCCGACCCGCAATTTATCGCCGCGCATACCGCTGGTTTTGCCGAACTAAAAACCATGGTGCGTGATTACACTCCGAAAATGGTCGCCGAAATTTGCGGTATTTTAGAAGAAGACTTGCGGCTTGCCGCCGAATGGTTTGGCGCTAGCCCAGCGGCGCTGTCTTTGTATTGCATGGGACTGAATCAATCCAGTCATGGCACCGATAAAAACCTCGCCTTGATTAATCTGCATCTGGCGACCGGACAAATCGGCAAGCCAGGAGCTGGACCGTTTTCGCTAACGGGCCAGCCTAATGCGATGGGCGGGCGTGAAGTCGGTGGCATGGCAACGATGCTGGCCGCGCACCGTGACATTGCGAATGCCGAACACCGCGCCGAAGTCGCCGCGCTATGGGGCGTCGATTCAGTCTCCGCTCAACCTGGCCTGCCAGCGATTGCGATGTTTGACGCGATTAAAGCGGGCAAGATTAAAGCGATTTGGATCGTTTGCAGTAATCCGGCGCATTCCTTGCCCAATCTCGCCCATGTGCGTTTGGCCTTGGCGGCTGCCGAGCTGGTTGTTGTACAAGACGCTTTTATCAATACCGACACCGTTGCTTTTGCCGATGTGGTCTTGCCTGCCAGCTCATGGGGCGAAAAATCCGGCACCGTGACCAATTCGGAACGACGGATTTCACGCGTGAACGCCGCCGTTGCTGCGCCCGGTGAAGCCAAGGCCGATTGGGAAATTGCCGTTGCGGTTGCACAGCGGATTGAAGCGCGCCTGCGGCCTGAGCTGCCGACGCTGTTTCCGTATGTCGATAGCGAAATGATTTTTAACGAACATCGCTTATTAACACGGGGTCGTGATTTAGATATTGGCGGACTCAGTTATGCCCAACTGGCGAAAAGTCCGCAGCAATGGCCGTTCCCCGCTGACGCGTCACACGGCCAAGCGCGGCGTTATACCGACGGAGTGTTTGCCACTGACGATGGTCGGGCACGGTTTCATGCAGTGCAATATCTGCCAGTGGCCGAGGCGACTAATTCGCGTTTTCCATTCCATTTACTCACCGGCCGCTTGCGCGATCAATGGCATGGCATGAGCCGCACTGGTCGTGTTCCGGCCCTGTTTGAGCACAGTGCCGAGCCGGCATTAACGATGCATCCGCTCGATGCTGAGCGCCGCAGCCTCAAAGCCGGTGATTTGCTCAAAGTGAGTAGCAAACGCGGCAGCTTGATTCTGCCTTTGGAAATCGCCGATTCGGTTGCCTCGGGCACGGTGTTTGCCGCGATGCATTGGAATGGGCAATTTTTAAATAGTGGCGGGATTAATGAGGTCTGTAGCAGTGCGGTGGACGCTAAATCAGCGCAACCCGAGCTAAAACACGCCGCAGTTCGTGTAGAAAAAGCCGAATTACCTTGGCGGCTGGTCGCGGCAATGTCGGTGGAAGAGGCCACTGGGGGCGATATTCTCGCCTTACACGCCATCGTGCAGCCCTTATTGCAAGCCTGCGCTTACGCCAGTGTGAGTTTGCAAGGCCGAGAAAATCCGCTGCTGGTGCTGCGCGTCGCCGATATGGCGGCACCCGAAGGCTGGTTGGAACGGCTATTTACTGCGCTGCAACTGCAGCCCAGCGCCAATGTGCTGCAATATCAAGATGCCAAACGTGGCGTCATCAAGCGCGTCGCGTGGTCAGACGACGCGGTACTGCGAGGATTTGTACTGGCGGGAGATATTGCCGGCAGCACCGCGCTGATTGCCCAGCTTGGCTTGGTTTGGACGGGACCCCGCATCCGCGTGTTTACGCCAGGCCAAGCCGTAGCAAATGATCGCGTGATTTGTCAGTGTATTTATGTCCGTGAATCGCGGATTTTGGCTGAAATCACTCAGGGGGCCGACGTCGCGCAATTGAAAGCCAAACTCGGCTGCGGCAGTGTCTGTGGATCTTGTATCCCCGAATTAACCCGGCTTTGCCAAACCGCATTAGTCTGTTAACGCCTGAAGCGCTGCATTTTTTGTTAAAGACGCTCGCTGGGCAGTGGTAAAAGCGCCTGTTTGGCCGCTTGGATCACCGCTTGGCTGAGTCGCTCCAGCTTTGGCGATTGCACTTGCCAGCAATGCCAATACAAGGTGACATCGGTGGCTTGGCTCGGTGCCAGATCGATCAATGGCCGCAGGCCCGTAGCGGGCTGGTATTGTATTTCGGGCACCATGCCATAGCCCAAACCCAATTCAATGGCTTGTAAAAACGCCTCGCTCGATGGCACGTAATGGCAATTGAGATGGGTGCTGGGTAGTCCGAGCGTTCGCAATAAGAAGTTACTTTGCAGCGCATCTTTACGATTAAACACCATCAGTGGCGCACGGCGCGCCGCTTCGCGTTGCAAGCCTTGTGGAAAATACCGAGCGGCAAAGTCAGGATGCGCCAATAGGCGGTAGCGCATGATGCCAAGTGCTTGGGCACGGCAACCACGTAATGCTTCTGATTCACTAGAAATCCCCACCAAAGCCTGCCCGCTCTCTAGCAGGGTATAAGTATGGTCTTGATCGTCCAAACTAATGTCGAGTAACAGCTGCTCTGCTTGCAAAAACTGGCTTAAGGCCGGTAAGAGCCAAGTGGCGAGCGTATCGTGGTTGACCACCATTGTGACCGGCAAAAAGTGCTGCTGTTCATGCTCAAGTTCGGCTAAAAATTCATGCTCTAAAAACTGACTGCGCCGCAGGTATTGCAGTAAACGCTGACCAGCGCGCGTGGCGCGGCAAGGGCGGGTGCGAATTAAGAGCGGTGTGCCAAGCTGACTTTCTAGTGCGCTCACTCGCTGGGAAACTGCCGATGGTGTGAGGTGTAGCCATTTGGCGGCTTGTTCAAAGCTACCGCTATCGATCACCGCCAATAACGCTTCGCCTTTATGGGTATCGAGCATTGCCGCCCCTTTATTAAGAAATTTTAATGATTACTTAGAAATAATAAATCATATTTAATTAATTGTAATCTTGCATGACAATGGAAACCTCATTCAAGAGGTGTTTTATGACGTTCGATTGGCTGGTTTTTACTAAAGCATTGGGCTTATGCGCGGCGCTGATTATGGCGATTGGCGCACAAAATGCCTATGTACTGAAAATGGGGATTCAAAAACAACATGTATTGCTGACCTTGGCGGTGTGTATCACGCTCGATGCGCTGCTGATTGCCGCTGGCGTGTTGGGCATGGGCGTTTTGGTGCAATCATCACCGATTTTATTGTCGATTGCTCGTTGGGGCGGCGCGGCTTTTTTGTTGTGCTATGGCTTGCGCAGTTGGGCGGCGGTGTTACGCCGCAATACTTTGCAAGTCGCGATTGAACCTGAGGTGGTCAGTGTCCGACGGGCTTTGTTGACCATTTTGGCGATTTCGCTACTTAATCCGCACGTGTATCTGGATACCGTGGTGCTATTGGGCGCAATGGGCGGGAGTTATCCGCTGGCAATGCAGCCGAGTTTTATTTTGGGGGCCGCTACGGCATCACTTTTGTGGTTTTCGGTGCTGGGTTTTGCGGCGCAAGCCTTGTCGCGATACTTGGCACGGCCCGTGGCTTGGCAATGGATTGATGGCATTACTGGCGCGACGATGTTGTTTTTGGCCGGTAGCTTAGTTGTTTCTTAACTTTATTTTGCATTATGTTGACATTTAAATGACGATTGGCTGTTGGTTTGTTGGTTATACTTGAGTGATACGTAAGGATTTCACTCAATAGGTACCCATAGGATGCGTCATCCGTTTGCCTTTTTACCTGCTTACTTGCCAAGTTGCCTATTTGGATTGCTGTATTTTGTGGTGGCCAAATACAGTTTGCATCTGGCATTTGCTGCAACGAGTGTTTCACCCATTTGGCCACCAGCGGGTATTGCCGTAGCAGGCATAATCCTCATTGGCTATCGCTCAATACCCTTCCTTGTTATCGCGGCATTCGCCGCCAATCTCACCAATCTGTGGGCGCAAAATTTACCGATCAATTCGCAAAGTATTTTGGTCTGCGCCGCGATTGGTGTTGGCAACTCGCTGGAAGCCTTAGTGGGGGCGATGCTGATTGAGCGCTGGATTGGGCGTGCTCAATTATTAGCGCGCTTTCAAAATGTATTTCGTTTGGTCTTGATTGCCGTATTGGCACCACTCTGTAGTGCGCTGATTGGGTGTCTGAGTTTAATCTGGGGCGGTGTGTTACCTGCCGCAGCATGGTTGAATGTGTTTAGCACTTGGTGGATGGGCGACGTTTGCGGTATTTTGGTCATGACGCCCTTGATCTTATGCTTTTGGTCGGCAGCACTAGAGCGAAAACCATTGCCAAAACTGCGTATTATCATGGCGTTTTTTACCATTTTAGCGCTGCTCTTGGCCATTGTTTTTACGCCTGTTTTTGCACAAAGCTCCCCCTTATTACTACTTTTATTGTTGCCGCCAATCGCTTGGGCCGCTTGGCATGATCAGGGCCGAGGCGTCACGGCCTGTGTATTTGTGGTGGTGTCGGTGGCCATCTGGGCGACTTTGCAAGGACGCGGGCCATTTGCCGATCAGGATTTAAATAGTGCGCTGATTTCACTGGATAGTTTTGTCGCGGTTTGGTGTGTCATTGGTTTGGCCTTGGCGGCTGATTTGAATGAGCGCCAACAACTCGCGTTAAGCCATCGCGTTGACGCTAAAGATTTAATGCCTTGGTTAGTGCTATTGATTGGCATTGCTTTGACCATTACTGCTTGGGATCAGGCACAAAAAAATCGGCGAGAACAAAATCAATGGCAATTTAACAATCAAGCGCAGGAATTGGTCGAGCGAATTATTGAAAGAATTAAAATCTATGAGCACATTTTACTCAGTGTAAATGGCTTGTTTGCTATTAAAGAGATTACTAGCCCCGAAGAATGGCATCAGTATATCGAGCACTTATTTATCCAACAGCGCCTACCGGGCGTGCAGGGCATCAGCTATGCCGCGTATCTGCGTGGCGCAGCGCAAAAATCGCAGTTTGAAAAAACGCAGCAAAAAATCAGACCGACTTTCCAAGTGCAACCAGCGGGTGAACGAGAAATTTATACTGCCGTTACCTATCTGGAACCAGGTAATTGGCGAAACCAGCGCGCAATCGGCTTTGATTTGTACTCTGAAACCGTGCGACGTGATGCCATTGAATTGGCTCGCGATACGGGTCAGCCAACGCTCACTGGCAAAATTAAGTTGCGACAAGAAACACAGCAAGATCAACAAAACGGCAGCATCTTAATGGTGCCGGTGTTTCAGCGCGGCATGCCAATCAATACGGTAGCGCAGCGGCAAGCTGCTTTTAGTGGGGTGATTGCCAGCCCATTTCGGATGAAAGATTGGATTTTGGCCACGCTAGGACAAGGCTTGCAACAGTTTAATGTCCAGTTATTTGATGGCGCTACCACCAACCCTCAGGCACTGATGTTCTCGAATCAAACCACGCCGGTTTTGATCCATTCTGATATACATCGCCAAATATTTTTGTTGGATTTACCTAATCATCAGTGGACGTTGCAGATTGCGCCGAGCCCGACGTTTGTCGCTCCCGTAGGCTACCAAAACGAACGGATTGTGTTGATGGCTGGTTTGCTGGTGAGCATTTTGTTGTTTGCATTATTGCGCACCTTATTGCTGAGTAATCATAAAGCGATGCGCTTGGCAAAAACAATGGCCGCCTCGTTGCGAGAATCTGAGGCCAAATTTAGTTCGCTGGTCGATACCGCAGGTGAGGCCATTATTGTTACCGATGCCGCTGGGAATATTTTGTCATTTAACGCCAGTGCTGAAAAATTATTTGCCTATCGCCAAGAAGAAATACTCGGAGTTAATTTATTAACACTGATTTCGCGAGTAGACCGGCCCATTTATCAAACGCTGTTTGCTGCGAATGCCAAAGTAGGCAGCAAAATTGGCTTTGCACATCAAACAGAATTATTGGCATTGCATTGCCAAGGGTATGAATTTCCCATCGCGTGTTCGCTATCGGCTTGGGAATTTAATGGTGCAGTGTATTTTGGCGCCATTATTATGGATTTAACCGCGCGAAAACAAATCGAAAATGAATTATCAGAAGCTCTGAATATCGCCGAATTAGCCAATCAAGCCAAGAGCGCATTTTTAGCCAATATGAGCCATGAGATTCGAACGCCACTGAATGCGATTTTAGGCTTTTCATCACTCTTGGCTGATACCGAATTAAATCGTCAACAACATGAATTTTTGGCTGCAATTCATTCTGGCGGTGATTTATTGCTATGCCAAATTAATGATTTACTCGATTTTTCAAAAATTGAAGCCG
The DNA here is from genome assembly GCF_947072475.1 of uncultured Deefgea sp. Taxonomy (GTDB): domain Bacteria; phylum Pseudomonadota; class Gammaproteobacteria; order Burkholderiales; family Chitinibacteraceae; genus Deefgea. The sequence continues at coordinate 10,932 of NZ_CAMTIA010000015.1, read as the reverse complement.
GTAAATTAGAAATTGAGCAGATCGACTTTGACGTTCGCTGTACTTTAGAGGACACATTCGATCTAGTTTCGACCAAGGCGGCAGAAAAAAATCTCACCATGGCGTGCTTGATTGATCCCTCTACGCCTTGGCGATTGCGCGGTGATCCGGCCCGCATTCGACAAATTATGCTGAATTTACTCAACAACGCGATTAAATTTACCGCGCAAGGTGAAATCGTCGCCAGAGTGCATGCCGAGCCAGTCAGTGAGCGGCAATATCGGCTCTTTATTGCGATCTCAGATACTGGGGTGGGGATTAAGCCAGAAGTGCAGCGTAAGCTATTTCAACCCTTTACTCAGGCTGACTCATCCACCACGCGTCAATTTGGTGGTACGGGCTTGGGATTATCCATTTGTAAGCGCTTATGCGAGATTATGGGCGGGCAGATTGAGCTAAAGAGTCAGCTTGGCGCTGGCGCAACTTTTTCGTTTAATCTGTTACTCGATGTCGCCGAAAGTGGTGGTGGTCAACCTAGTTTGGCACCCGCCATTCAGGGGAAGCGAGTCTTGTTATTGGAGCATGTCGCAATAAACCGCGAACTACTGAGTTTGCAATTACAGAGTATGGGTTTAGTCGTTGAGGTGTTTGCCGATGAGGCCCCCGTACTCGCTCGGCTCGCCAATCAGCCCGATTTTATCGTCGCCATTGTAGATAACTTAGGCTTGGGCCGCGCCATTCGACAATTGGATGCCAGCCTTCCGCTGGTGCTATTAACCGCCGTGAGCCAGCAAGGGCAGGCCGCATTGGCCAAAGAAATCGGCTTTGCCGCATTTTTAAGTAAACCGATTCGTACTGCGCAATTACATGCGTGTTTAAACGAAGTGCTCAATCTGCAGCAAAGGCCTGAGGATGAAAGGGCCTTGGTGACGGTGCATCATATTGCTGAGATGCAGCATAAAACCTATGTTTTGCTGGCAGAAGACAATCAAATTAATCAAAAAATTGCGGTATTGATGTTAGAGAAAATCGGTTGTCGGGTTGACGTGGTCGCCGATGGCCGTGAGGCGCTCAATGCGGTACAACACAATGATTACGACTTAGTGTTTATGGATTGCCAAATGCCCGAAATGGACGGTTTTGCCGCCACGGCGGCGATTCGCGCACTCGATAATCAAAAGCGAAGTATTCCGATTGTCGCGCTCACCGCGAATGCGTTTGCTGAAGATATCCGCCATTGCTATGCCGTGGGGATGAATGATTTTCTCTCGAAGCCCGTCAAGATCGAAGATTTGAAAAAAATAATCGAAAAGTGGAGAGCGAAGCCATCGCCAGCCTAAATATGCGAGCCAAGATGCGGTCATTACAATGCTGATTCGATGGCGAATACACCATTGTTTCTAGCTAAATAGCGCTTTGCAGGCAGCTCCATTCAAAGTCAATCTTGCGCCGCAATCAGTGCTTTAATTTTGACGGCTTTTTCAAAATGATCCAGCTGATGCGTTTGAATCCACCACGTGGCAGCTTCCATCAATAAGGCGGGATGGGTGTTTTTATTGGCGAAAAAAGCATAAAAAGATAAGCCCACATTTTCGCCCTTTGCGGCGATCTTTTGCTCACAAACCTGTAGTATTTTTTGTTTAAGTATTGGGCTCATTGCGGTAATCCCTGAATTCATTTCCCGATTAGCGACCCAGCCTAGCAAAATCCTGTAGGAGTGGGCTTGCCCGCGAAAGCACTGCCAATATCAGCGTGAATTGCCCCAATTGGCCTCACTTTAGCAGGAGCCAGCGCCTACAAGTGCTCGCTTTTTTCTTGCTGAGATGGCTTAATAATCAGGATTTATTTATGGGTATCGGTCTGTAGATTATAAAAAATATAAGCTACAGACCAATACCTCAATAATTTATTTCTGGCGCAATCATTTCTGCATAATCGTAAAGCGCCGCCAAAATCGTTTCACCGCGCTCGTCGGTGTCTTCGGAAAGGCGATCAATTTCTTCGCTATACGCTTCGAGCGTTCGCGCACCTGCGGCACCATCAAACAGTTTCTCACTACGCCATTTATCCCAGCGCTGTATTTCTTGTTCGTTTAAGCTCGTTGGGTAGTTTCTAGCGCGATAGCGGAAAAACAATTCTTCTAGCTGCCTGTCGTCAAAGTGCGCTTGTTCAAGCGCGAGTTTTTCCGGCGAGAGGGTGCGAATTCGGTTGAGCGTACGGCGATCGGTCGGAGAAACAAAGCCGCCGTATAAATTGGCATCGACATCGATGGTTTCGCCTTGGTTATTCCGCTTAAAAACATCGTGCCAAATCGGGCTTAAATCAGGGCTATTGGCCAACTTGGCAGCATGCGTTTGAATGAGGTCCAGATTAACCCCCCAAAGGGCCGCTTGCTCTGCGCTTAGCGTTTTTAAATTGCTGACCACAATCGGCGATTTATTGGCATGAATGGTCTTGATGGGGAGCCGTGTTACGCCATCGGCTAAATCGGCTTGTTTGCTAAACATGCGCTCGCGCATGGTTGCCGCATCTAGCGTAAATAGCTCGCTAGGATCAAAGGCCAAATCCCAAACGATGATTTCATTTTTATTGGTGGGGTGCGTCGCCAGTGGCCAAACCATCGCCAAATTGCCGCGATCAACCCCATACATGCCCGAAATATGAATAAAAGGCTTGGGATTGGCCAGATTGATTTCGTCAAAAACACGATCTTTTTTGCGTAAAGCGAGGCAAAAATCAAACAGCCGCGGTTGTTTTTCGCGAATCAAGCGCGCTAAAGCAATCGTCGCTCTGACGTCCGACAAGGCGTCATGCGCTGCCTCATGCGCCAAATGATTGGCTTGGCTTAAGTGCTCAAGCTTAAAGCTGACTTTCCCTTCGGCATTCACTGGCCATTCAATCCCGGCAGGGCGCAGTGCATAGCAAGCTCGAACCACATCGAGCAAATCCCAGCGTGAGCAGTCGTTCTGCCATTCCCGCGCGTAAGGATCCATTAAATTGCGCCAAAATAGATAGCGCGTCACTTCGTCATCAAAACGAATGGTGTTGTAACCCACGCCAATCGTGCCAGGCTGCGCCAGCTCGCGTTCAATCAAATTGGCAAATTGATTTTCGGGGATGCCTTTTTCTAAGCAAGTTTGCGGGGTAATGCCCGTGAGTAGGCAAGCAAACGGATCGGGCAAAAAATCATTGGCGGGCTGGCAATAGATCATCAGCGGCTCACCGATTTCATTGAGCTCGCTATCGGTACGAATCCCGGCAAACTGGCTGGGTCGATCCAAGCGCGGCGTTGCGCCAAAGGTTTCGTAATCGTGCCAGAAAAAAGTGCTATCCATTGCGCTACCGTCAGTTGATTAAACCTTGTCATCATAACGGGATTACGCCATTTTGGGCGTGGCAAAATTAAAAGCGAGAAGCGAAAATCTAGCCTGACCAGCCATTAACACCCGCGCAAGAGCAAGCAGTACGCCGCTTGGCCAAAGCACTATTGCCGAAATTAATAACCGCAAAGCTGATTTTGGATTGGCGTTTAACACTGCAACGCCACGCCTTCGCACAGCAAACCATTAGAGCTATTTTTAGAGCATTGCCTCTCCCAGGTTGCCGTTTTTTAGAACATCTAATGACGTTGAACACGTGTTGATTGCGGTGTGACAAAGACGGATTGCCTGAGCTACCAGCGATTGAACGCTAGGTATTGATGTGCGGGGTTTTTAGGGACTAAACCCGTTGAACGTGCAATAATTGGGCGCGATTTTAGGGGGGGTAGCGTATTCTTAGCAGAAGCAATACTGATCTTTTCGGCAGGTCGTCGGTGAGCCAATGAACGTCAAAATGAGTGCCACTCACCGCGCCATATACCTACAGCCACCCAATCGACTTTGGTCTATTTATTCATTTTTTGAACTTGCCATTGATATTTATTGTTAAGTATATAAAACCGAGCCTTATTTAGTAATAGCTAGATACAGATACCCTGCACAAAGTTACCAGAGTTAATTATCATCGTGAACCATTTTCTTGAGTTAGTTGAACGCACCTTAAAACCGCTGGCCAATCAATATGTACCAGAAGGTAGTACGCCAGAAGCGGTAATTCATCAATGGGTGCATGCCATCGCTCAGAATCGACCGCTCTATGCGGCGCAACGCGGTGTTGATGCTCAGCAAATTATCAACGCCTTAAAAGTGGCGGGTGCTTACGAGCAAGAATCCCACTTTAAAGCTGCTCTTACTCAGCACCTACCCATCAAACCGCCGACTCATGGCGGATTTTCGTTTATTGATTTATTCGCAGGCATTGGTGGCATGCGGATTGGTTTTCAGCAAGCGGGTGGTACTTGTGTTTTTTCATCTGAGTTTGAGAAAAACGCGCAAGAAACCTACTTCAGCAATCATGGTGATTTTCCATTTGGCGACATTACAAAAATCCCAGTTGAAGATATTCCAGACCACGATGTATTGATTGGTGGTTTTCCATGTCAACCGTTTTCGCACGCAGGTTTAAAACTTGGTATTGGTGATACACGAGGTACGTTATTTCACAATATCGCCAAAATTATTGAGATGAAGCGCCCTAAAGTCGCGTTGCTTGAAAATGTAAAAGGCTTAATTAGTCATGATAAAGGCTATACGCTACAAGTCATTCTTCGCACATTGACCAGCATTGGATACTCCTGCAATATCGATAGAAAAATAATTGCGTCAGGTACACCAAAACAATTGCAAGATGAAGCAAAAAAAATGGTGCTGCGTTCGGTTGATTTTGGTGTGCCGCAAAATAGACAACGTATCTATATCGTGCTTTGGCAGGATGGATTAACTGAGAAATTTGAGTATCCATTGCCAACACATAGCACAACCCGAGTCGGCGATATTTTAGAAGAATCACCTGATGAAAAATACACAATTTCTGATCGACTTTGGGATGGCCATCAGCGTCGAAAAGAAAATAATAAAGTGAATGGAAAAGGTTTTGGCTTTGGCATTGTGAATAGTGAATCGCCCTATACCAACACTATTTCAGCTCGATATTATAAAGATGGTAGTGAAATACTTATTGAGCAAGAAGGAAAAAATCCACGTAAATTAACCCCACGCGAAGCGGCTAATCTTCAAGGATTTCCCCGCGAGTTTATTTACAGCAAGTCAAATGTTCAGGCGTATAAGCAATTTGGAAATAGTGTTTCAGTACCAGTCATCAAAGCACTATCAAAATCAATATTTGAGCAGTTTTTAAGGAATCACGATGAGTCTGCATCAAAACCTTAGTTCATACCTTGCAAGCATTACTCAAACAGGATTTGCATCGAGTCTTTCAACTAATGGTTGGTATATAACGTTCCAAAACTCAGGAAAGCGAGGCCTAAAGGCTTTTACGCTTTCTTTGGAATCTTTCTTAGCGGCATCAAGCGACATAAAAAATAAGATTGCCCAATTCACTCCTCATCAAAGTTATAACGAAGATAACTGGAGAGAGTTGGCAAGTAATTTCAATGATTTAGCAGCTCGTTCAATATTAGAAGTACAAACTAAGCCTACATTTTGTACTCTTTCAAAGTTAATATCATGGGCGAATAATGATATTTCATCATCAATTAATGATGAACGCATTAACATTACGCCAGAGCGCTTAGATAAAACGATTCAGCTATTAACTGAACTAATTTCTAGTTATCCCGCCCCCAAAAAAATATTACTCAGTAGCTCAACTAGCAATCAGATATACAAACCTTTTATTCTGCTTGCTGGCATATCGGGCACAGGCAAATCCCGCTTTGTGCGTGAGCAAGCGCGGATGCAGTCGAATGTTGGCGACCTGAGCTATTTAGAACAAATCGCGGTGCGGCCTGATTGGCACGAGCCTTCTGATTTGCTTGGCTACGTGTCACGCATCGGCGGCGAGCATTATGTGGCGACCCCGTTTCTTAAATTTATCGCCAAGGCGTGGCGCGATGCGTTTGTGAGCGTAGATGCGAATGGCTTTTATACGCTCAATCCTGAAGCCAAAACGCATTGGGTTTGCCTAGATGAGATGAATCTAGCGCCTGTTGAGCAGTATTTTGCCGACTACCTGTCTTTGATTGAAACGCGTCAATGGCGCGATGGGCAATATCGCTGCGATGCGATTTTTAAGCCGTTTGAGCTGCCGTTTACCAAAGATAATAAAGAAGCCGCACTCAACCATTTGGCGGAAGAATTAGGCTTTGCCAATGGTGACGATGCCTTGTGGCAGCACTTTTGCAGCAAAGAGGTTGGTATGCCGATTCCACCCAATTTAATCGTGGCGGGCACGGTGAATATGGACGAAACCACGCACGGTTTCTCACGCAAGGTGATTGACCGTGCGTTGACGATAGATTTTGGTGTGTTTTTCCCGAATGATTTTTCGGCGTTTTTAGACCCAAAGACTACGAATAAAAAAATTAACTTTTCATCGTATTCGGATGTTGAGGGCGTGGATTTAAGCACCTTGAAGTACGCAGCAGCAGATGGTACGGACGTTCATATGGTTGATGCCAGCATTGCTTTGATGACTGAAATCAATGCGGTCGTCAAAGGTACACCATTTGAGTTGGCATATCGGGCGCTCAACGAAATGCTGGTTGCGTTGGCCTGCTATACCCCGACAGACGAAGCGACGTTGCATGCGGTTTGGGATGATTTTCTGATGGGTAAACTGTTGCCACGACTAGAAGGTGATGCGGAAAAATTACGCTCTGTTGATGATACAAAAAGTTTGCTGACCCAATTGAGTGCGCTATTGGCGACCCGCCTGCATAGCGGCGCTGGTCAACGCCTTGATTTGTTGCGTGAGAATAAAGATGGTAGGCCGCTGCTAATTGAGTATCGTAGTCTTGCCAAGCTTAAGTGGATGCAAGAGCGCCTAGTTCGCGATAGCTTTACTAGCTTTTGGCCGTAAGTAAAAATTCAAAAATTACCCAGCAAGGCGCAACGTCGTAGACAGTACAAATTGTACGGCAAGACAAAGCAACGCTGCGGGGGAAGTTTTGCCTTAGTCTTGCTTAATCACTCGGAATCACCGTGCCTTTACTTCTGTCATTACGCAGCCCTGATTGGCAACTCGATATTTGGAGTAAAGACATTACGCGCGCCAGTCAGCAATTGGCGAACACCTTAACGGCGCGTGATAAGTTGATGCCTATTCAGGGTATACGCCTGCATGGTATTTCCAAAATAGCCGTCAATGATATACCTCAAAAATCTGCCAATGAAGTGAACTTGGCCGAACCGATTTTCTTTGAGAATCGTAGCTATGATTTTGAGTTTACTTTCAATGGCACGGTCGAGGATGCGGAAATTTTGCATCGCCTCAATAGCGTTTGCGACAATTTTCATTGCACCGGAGACGGTCGCCCCAATACAAGAGCATCACTGCGCGGCGTGATTAACTTTGGTAATGATGTGGGCTGGTTTCGGCTTGGCCTAGCTTGGATGCAGGGCGGTCAGCGACATGAGAATGCACTGTCGTTTCAAGTCTGGCCAACCAAAATGGATATGGTCACTGACCTTAATGCTATCCAGAACCAAATCGACAAACAGTACCCGTTGTGGCGCTTTTCTTTCGTACAAAAAACTGACCATGAATTAGCGCGCTCGAGACAGCCCTTTGAGCGTTTTCCTTTGCTGTGGTTGGCGCAATTTGCCTCACTACGCGCCGAGCTGCATCGGCATGTGCGTTACATCTGTAATTCTCCCCACAATCGCTTGCAGCCGATAGTGCGCAGTCAACGACTTGAACAACTGCGCGGTAAATTGCCGCCTAAGTTAGAAGAGCAGGTAGGTTTGGCGGTTGAGCAAAAGATAAACCAAAATCGATTCAAAGTGACTCAGCGCAGGCTCTCACTTGATACACCGGAAAATCGCTTTATCAAAATGGTGCTGGAGCGTTGCCAGCGTGAACTGGGTCAATTTATTTCGCGCGCCAAGAATATTAATGCCAGCACTAAAGATGAGCGACTTTCTGAAGCCTTTTTTAGCGAACTAGCCCGTTGGAAAAAACCATTGCAACAGGCGCTAGCGCAGCCGATGTTTGCCGAGGTGGGCGATTATACGGGCAGTGAGCGCGAGTCCTTGGTGCTGCATCAACGGGCGGGTTACTCGGGGGTGTATCGCGTTTGGCAGCAGCTAAAAATGTATTTAACGGTATTTGGCCAGTCGGCCAATATTTCACTTAAATCGGTTGCTGAGTTGTATGAAGTTTGGTGTTTACTCGAAGTGCGGCAGCAGTTACTCGATTTGGGGTTTGCTGAAGATAGCGCCCAGCAAGCCAAGTTGAGTCGAGCGGGTTTTGATTGGCAGCTCAATGATGGCCAAGGCGCGGCATTCTGTTTTTCTCGCGATGATGGTCTGACCTTGCGCTTGGCGCATGAGCCGCTAATTACCCAGTTGGACAAAAGTAGCTTTGGACAGATTTATTCATGGAATAACAATCAGAAGCCGGATATTTTGCTGGAAGTGACGTTTCCCAATGACGAAAAAATCACTTGGATTTTTGATGCGAAATATCGGATTGAGACGAATAAAGAAGGTGTTGACCTTGCGCCAGAGGATGCCATCAACCAAATGCATCGCTACCGTGATGCCTTGATTCATGTGCAACCCAATACCAATAACAAGTTGAAATCACGACCCGTTATTGGGGCTTTTGTTTTGTACCCGAGCTGGTTTGGCGACCAAGATGAAGCCAGTGCCAATCCTTATGCTGATGCAATTGAAGCGGTTGGCATCGGTGCTTTTCCAGCGCTGCCGTGCCAAGAAAATAAGTGGTTACGCCAGTTTTTAGCACAACATTTGGCGCGCGTTCCTACTGCTATTATTTCAGACAGTAGCGTGGCAGAGCCAATCCTATATTCAATGCAGACACCTGATGCTCATTTGGCGCAGGAGTCGGTACGGATTGCACCAACAGGGATGCAAATTTCGCGCTATAGCGATTTGGTACTGGTTGCCAAAATTGGTAGTGACCGTGATATGGGCTATTGTCGGGACGTTGAGCTTGGTCGGGCGCGTTACTATCACACCCCAGTCGATACCACCGAACGCGAGCACTTATCACACACGGCGATGCTAGAACTAACGCATTGCGCATTAGCTGGTGCGGCGGGGGTGCAATTTGTCTATCCAATCAAATCAATTAAAATTGTTCCGCGCAAAGCGATTTCAGCCGAGCAATCAGGTCGCATTAGTGATGAAATCAAAAAACCAGAGCAAGATTATTGGCTGATTGAATTGGGCGTGGCAGAGGCGCTTAGCAGTTGTATCGCAATACCACAGTCTGAACATTTGCAGATGAAGTTGAGTAGCACTGTTGCATTGCATGCAGGCTGCGCGTGGGAGACATTACCTGTGCGCTATGGGAATTTGTATTCGCCGAAAATCACTTCTGGTCATTAGCCAAAGCGCGGTCCAATAAATAGGCTTGTCCACCTTGAGGGCGGTGCTGGCGGTGCCATTCCAAATTCAAAAAGGCCAAATAATGAATAAAAATAAAGCGCGGGGCTCGTGTTGGTGTTGTGCGAATAGGGGATGTAAAAAACAAATCCAGACGGTGTTAGGCAGAAAAAAGCAGCGGCTAACTGATTGGGCTGGCTACACGGAGCGATTTTTTTGATGCGGTAGGGCAGAAAAGCAAAAAGCCCAGTCCGAAGACTGGGCTAGTGCTTATTGTGGGGTGGCTGATGGGGCTCGAACCCACGACAACAGGAATCACAATCCTGGACTCTACCAACTGAGCTACAGCCACCACAAAACTTTTATAATCTGCGAATTCTCGGTATGCTTGGCGCACCCGACAGGAATCGAACCTGTAACCTACGACTTAGAAGGTCGTTGCTCTATCCGGTTGAGCTACGGGAGCTCCGTATTTACTACTCATCTTTACTACTTAGTGTTTCTGGTCGGGGCGGTGGGATTCGAACTCACGACCACCTGGTCCCAAACCAGGTGCGCTACCGGGCTGCGCTACGCCCCGAACAGAGGCCGAACTATACGTTGCCAAATTCTTCCCGTCAACACCTTGTGCGAACTTTTTTGTGAAAAAAGTGAAATAGTGAGAAAATGCGCCCCTTCACTAGAACAGCCGGAGTAAGCCCATGACTGCCCAGATCCTTGATGGCAAAGCCATTTCTCAAGAAATTGTTGCTGAAGTACGCACTAAAGTCGATGCACGCGTCGCAGCTGGTCAACGTGCTCCAGCTTTGGCTGTGATCCTGGTTGGTAGCGATCCGGCGTCACAAGTTTATGTTGGCAATAAAAAACGCCAGTGTGAAAACGCCGGAATTACCTCATTTGCCTATGATTTACCGGCCGATACTGCAGAGGCCGAGGTATTAAAGCTGGTTGCCGAGCTCAATACTCGTGACGATGTGGATGGCATTTTGGTGCAATTGCCGCTGCCTAAGCATATTGATGCCGATAAAGTGATTGAATTGATCGACCCAGTTAAGGATGTGGATGGTTTCCATCCCTATAATATTGGCCGTTTAGTGTTGAAAATGCCTTTGCTGCGCCCGTGCACGCCACGCGGTGTGATGACTTTGCTGGAAAAAACCGGTATTGATTTGGTCGGTAAAGATGCGGTGGTGGTGGGCGCGAGCAATATTGTTGGTCGTCCACAAGCATTGGAATTGTTGCTAGCGCGAGCAACAGTGACGATTTGTCATAGCAAAACCAAAGATTTGGCCGATAAAGTCCGCGCTGCCGATGTGGTGGTGGCCGGCGTGGGGATTCCTAACTTTGTTAAAGGCGAATGGATTAAAGAAGGTGCCATCGTGATTGACGTGGGTATCAATCGCTTAGAAAACGGCAAATTGTGCGGCGACGTTGAGTTTGACGCGGCCAAAGAGCGCGCCAGCTGGATTACGCCAGTACCGGGCGGCGTCGGTTTGATGACGGTGGCGACGCTGATGCAAAATACGTATGACGCTTGCGT
>NZ_CAMTIA010000014.1 GCF_947072475.1 uncultured Deefgea sp. | reverse complement strand
CGATCCATTCCTAATGACTGCGCAAAAGTCACCATTAAGGTGCATACACTGACTGAATGCAAAAAGGTATATTCATCTTTATTTTTAATCGCTAATAAACCGACTAAAGCACCGCTATTTCTTAATACCGATTCAGTAATATCGGCCACCACATTGGCCACATCATCCATTTGAATCGCTTGGCCCATGCGCACATCACGCATCACGATTTTTACCGCATTGGTCGCTTGTTGGTGAATTTTATGCGCCCGGCCTAACTCTTCGGCATACGAGACTTTAACAATCATTGAAGGCGCTTCGGCAATGCGTAATAAATCAGCATCTAATTCAGCGTTCACTTCTTCTATGGTCGGCGCATCGGCCAAATCGAGGCCACGAGCGGTATCAATATAAATCTCACGCACGCCGGTGGCGGTAATTTTGGCAATTTCTTCATCGGTTTGAATCACAAAACGGTTACGCACAAAAGGATGATTCATCCAATCCACGTTTAAATCATGGATATACATGCCCGGTTTGATGTATTCAGCAGGGATTTTTTTTATCATGGGAATCGCACTGGCTAAGGTTGATTCATGCTAGTACAGACTGGTGCAAGCCGCACGAAAACACGCCAAATGACAAGCTGACACAAACTCAGTATTTATCTGCGGAACGAAAAGCTTTTTTCCCAAAAACCGCCATTTCCCACCGCCAAAGTACTGAATTTACACCGCTATACCAGCAAACTGGCGCCAATATTGACCGACAAGCCCAAGATCACCATATTGAAAACAAAAGAGAGGATAGATTGCAATAAAACCAAACGGCGCATTGCGCCACTGCCAACCCCGACATCGGCGGTTTGCGAGGCCACGGCGATGGTAAAAGAAAAATACAAAAAATCGGGGTAAGTCGGCTCAGCGGGCTGCTCAGCAAACAGCAGCAAGGGGCTTCGTCCTTGGTGTTGGTAATATAAATGAGCGTAGTGAATCGCAAATGACGTCGGCACTAATAACCAAGAGCCCGCCACGGTTATAAATGCCAAAAGTAAGGGCGCATATTTAAACCACGCCTTAAGCTGATTATCCAGCGCTAAACCCAAAACAATCGCCACCAAACTGGCCACTGCCGCCAAACAGACAAAGGCCAGCACTTGCTTGGCGTTTTCGTCTTGCACTTTAGCCACGGCCCGAATATGTTTGCCGGGCGCGCGAAACATTAAAATCGATAAGCTAATCAAATACAGCCACGAACAGGTATTCCAAGCGAGTAAAAAGCGCATCAGCAGCGAAAAATCGGCGGATAATGCAAAAAACATCACCACACCAGCAACCACTGAAAACATCAGCCGAGGGCGCGCCACAAATAAATGCCGCAGCAACGCAAATTGCCCTTGCGGCTTGGCTGTATCGTTTTCACACGCCATGAATTTACCTATGCCTTTTCGCTTGGACGATGCCGCTCAGGCAAGGCCACATGAAATACTGCATTAAGCTCAACCGGATTGAGCACCAATTGCGCCAAACAATAGCCATCCAGTACCGAATAAAAAGCGCCCATAGCTTCACTCAACACGCCGCGCAAACGGCAAATGCCATCAATACTGCACATCGAATGCGTTGGATCAAAGCATTCCACCATCGGACTATCGGCCTCACTTAAACGCACCAAGCGCCCAACACTGATGTTTTCTGCAGGCAAAGCCAAACGCATGCCCCCGCCCTTACCACGCAAAGTTTCTAAAAAACCATGTCGAGATAAAAAATTAACCACTTTCATCAAATGATTATCCGAAATGCCGTAAGCATTGGCGATTTCGCTTCGCGTCACAATCCCCCCATTTTGTACCGCCACATAAATCAATGTGCGTAAGCAATAGTCGGTAAATACATTCAGACGCATTACGCCTCCTTGCGAAAAATTGAGAATCCATAATACACAGAATCGGCCGTTTTCCGAACGAAAGATCAAGCCCCAGCAACAATCAATTGTATTTGCTCGCAATGCCACAGGCACAAAAAATTCATCTAGATGTAATCGGTTTGTCACGTTGCGCTGAGCATAATAGCGCCACATTAAACCCACGCAATAAGGCTTGTGCAATGAAAACCCTCACCTCGCTGTCGCTTGCTCTGTCGCTACTTTTGACGGCCCCACTGGCTTTGGCCGAAACCACGCTCACGGTATATACCGCGCTTGAAGCCGATCAGCTCAAAGCGTATCAAGCCAAATTTGAAGCAGAAAATCCAGACATCAAAATCAAATGGGTGAGAGATTCCACCGGCATCATTACCGCGAAATTACTCGCCGAAAAAGCCAATCCACAAGCCGATGTGGTGATGGGGCTAGCTGCATCGTCATTATTGATTTTTGAAAAAGACGGCATGCTGCAGCCTTATGCGCCTAAAGGCGTTGAGCTACTCAGTAAAGCCTATGTCGATGATCGCACGCCGCCAGCTTGGGTAGGCATGGATGTATGGGGCGCGGCGATTTGCTTTAACACGGTTGAAGCGGCCAAACAGGGCATTAAAAAACCCGAAAGCTGGAAAGACCTGACCAAGCCTGAATACAAAAATAAAATCGTTATGCCCAATCCAGCCTCAAGCGGCACCGGTTATTTTGACGTGAGCGCATGGTTGCAAATCATGGGCGAAAAAGAAGGCTGGGCGTATATGGATAAACTGCACGATAACATCGCGCAATACACCCACTCCGGCTCAAAACCTTGCAAACAAGCCGCTGCCGGCGAATTCCCAATCGGCATTTCATTTGAATACCGAGCCGCCAAAATCAAAGACGGCGGCGCGCCAATTGATTTGGTGTTTCCAAAAGAAGGCTTAGGCTGGGATCTAGAAGCCACCGCGATTATGAAAGGCACTAAAAACCTCGAAGCGGCAAAAAAACTCGCCGATTGGTCAGCATCAAAATCCGCCAACGAGCTGTATGAAAAGAACTTCGCCATCGTCGCCATGCCCGGTATTGCCAAGCCCAATGCGCATATTCCAGCTGACTACGAACAACGCCTGATCAAACAAGACCTGCGCGTCTCGGCCGCAATGCGCGACAAAACCCTCGCCGAGTGGAGCAAACGCTACGACAGCAAATCAGAGCCGAAAAAGTAAGTCCGCAAATTTGCAGCTGGGGTCGGCGGCGCTCAATTTTACTGCCGCCAAAACCAGTAACAACAGCAATTTAAAAACTTAAAAATCCATGAGTATCTATCTCTAATGCAATATTAATAAGAGGTTAGTGTCTATACCCTTAAAAATAGAGCGATATTCAGATTAATGTTTAATGCTGTGCCGCGCGCGTTGGTCTGGGGCTTAAAACCCCGTCCAAGCGCACCGAGTGCGGAAGGGAGACAAACAGCTTTATCGTTTGGCTCACGACAATCGAGGGCACAGCGAAGCTGGGCGCGCTCAAAAGCGCCTTTCTTTCCCCCTCTTTCTTTGGCGAGTCAAAGAAAGAGGGTCCCCGTCGCGGACTGCGACTGTAAACCACCGTGCCGCAGGCACTTAAAATATTCACAGCAGACGAAAAATACCATGGGTATATACCTACAAATCAATATAAATATAGGATTGGCATCAATACCCATAAAAATAAATTAACGCGCCACCGCGCAGCAACATCCTGTACCAGCAAGAATAGGGCAGCATCGTTTTGGGTCTACTGCATGAAAGGCCAGCAACCGTAAGGACTTTGTATGAACCGAGCACCCGCCATCGCCAGCCAACACGCTGAATTAACCATTCATGGCGTGAATAAAAACTTTGGCGCATTTAGCGCTTTGCGCGATATCTCACTGGCCGTGAATAAAGGCGAGTTTGTTTGCCTATTGGGGCCATCCGGCTGCGGCAAAACCACCTTGCTGCGCATGATTGCCGGGCTTGAATCGTGTGATCGCGGCCTGATTGCCCAAGCGGGCCGCGATATCACCCACGCCGCCCCCAATCAGCGCGATTACGGCATTGTGTTTCAATCGTATGCGCTGTTTCCCAATCTAACGATTGCACGCAATATCGCCTATGGCCTAAAGGGTCGCGCACAAGATCAGCAGCGCCGCGTCAGTGAATTACTCGATTTAATTGGTCTTTCGGCATTGGCCGAACAATACCCAGCGCAAATTTCTGGTGGCCAACAACAACGCGTTGCGCTGGCGCGCGCTTTGGCCACCTCACCGAATTTACTGTTACTAGACGAACCCCTCTCGGCGCTCGATGCGCAAGTTCGCGCGCATTTACGCGGTGAAATTAAAGCGCTGCAACAGCAGCTGGGCATCACCACCATTATGGTGACGCACGACCAAGAAGAAGCGCTCACCATGGCCGACCGAATCGTGGTGATGAATCACGGTGTGATTGAGCAAATTGGCACGCCAGCGGAAATCTATCAACACCCAGCCAGCCGTTTTGTCGCCAACTTTGTTGGCCATTGCAATTGGCTCAACACCCTTGCGGTCAGCCCCCATCAAGTGCAATTGGGTCAGCATACGCTAGCGACGCATCGCGCCAATGCCTTGGTGCAAGGCCAGCAATACGATGTGTTTATTCGCCCAGAAGACATTGAGCTATTGCCGCAATGGCGTAATGACCCACAAGTGGGTTTAGGAAAGTTACTGCAGCTTGAGCTATTAGGCAGCATTTATCGCCTACGGCTGTTGGTTAATGAATGGGATGGCATTGAGCTCGAAGTCATTATTAGCCATCGCGAAATGGCGCAATTGCGCCTTGCCGAGCAGCAGCTGATTCCGATTTATTTACCTGCCGACAAGCTGCGCTGCTTTTTGCCCGAGGTGAGCGCATGAACTCAACACTCACCCTCGAAGCACCGCACGCGCGCTGGCGCAATGAATATTGGGCCACGCTGATTGCTGGCGGCATTGTGCTGATTTTGCTGTTGATTTTAGCTGCCCCCTTATTGGCGATTTTAAGCCAAGCTTTGTTTGATCCTAAAACCGAGCAATGGGGCTTAGGCAGTATTGAAGCGGTACTCGATTCGCCCAGCTTGCTGCAAAGCTTATTCAATAGCGTCAAATTAGCGCTAATGAGCACGCTGATTGTGATTCCACTGGCGTATTTATACGCCGCAGCCCTCACCCGCTCGGCCATGCCGGCCAAAGGCAGCTTGCGAATGCTGGCCTTGATTCCACTCTTAGCGCCGTCGCTGCTACCGGGGATTGCGCTGGTGTATTTATTTGGCAATCAAGGCTTACTTAAATCTTGGTTTCCCGACGGCAGTATTTATGGCTTTTGGGGCATTGTGATCGGCCAAGTGTTTTTTACTTTTCCGCACGCGATGATGATTTTACTCACCGCTCTGCGCGTTGCCGATGGCCGCTTATACGAAGCGGCAAGCGCACTCGGCGCAGGCCGTATCCGGCAATGGTTCACCGTTACTTTGCCTAGCGTTCGCTACGGGGTATTGTCGGCGGCAGTGGTGGTGTTTACCTTGGTGATCACAGATTTTGGCGTCGCCAAAGTCATCGGTGGCTCATTTAACGTGTTGGCGCTTGAAGCGTATAAGCAAGTGATCGGTCAGCAAAACTTCTCGCGCGGCGCGGTCATTGGTTTGCTGCTCTTGGTGCCGGCGGTATTGTCTTTTGTACTCGATCATTACTCGCAAAAAAAGCAACAAGCACTGCTCACGGCACGGGCGCAAACGCTCCACATCAAAGCGACACCGTGGCTAGATCGCTGTGCCCTGCTGTTTTGCCTCGTCGTCAGCGGCGCCTTGCTACTGATTCTGGGCACGGCCATTGCGGCGGCGTTGATTAAGCAATGGCCCTATCAAATGCAGCTGTCTTTACAACATTTTAATTTTGACGATGTAGATGGCGGCGGTTGGAGCGCGTTTAGCAATAGCTTAAAAATGTCGGCGTATACCGCGCTATTTGGCTCGATCTTGGTGTTTAGCGGCGCGTGGCTCACCGAAAAAGTCGCCACTTGCCGTGGCTGGCGACCCATTTTGCATTTATTAGCCATGCTGCCAATGGCGGTGCCCGGATTGGTGCTGGGCTTGGGTTATGTGTTCTTTTTTAATCATCCAAGCAATCCGCTCAATGCGCTCTACGGCACGATGTCGATCTTGGTGCTGTGCTCGATCGCGCATTTTTACACCACCGCGCACCTGACCGCCGTCACCGCACTCAAGCAACTGGACGCGGAATTTGAATTGGTCGCCGCTTCGCTCAAAGTGCCGTTTTGGATCACCGCTTGGCGAGTCACGTTACCAATTTGCCTACCAGCAGCCCTAGAAATTGCGCGCTATTTCTTTATCGCCACCATGACCACGGTGTCGGCCGTGGTGTTTATTTATACCCCCGACACCATGCTGGCCTCGGTATCGGTGCTCAATATGGACGACGCTGGCGATACCGCCGCTTCGGCAGCGATGGCGACCTTAATCGTCATCAGCTCCGCCGCCGCCTGCGCCATCTTTGCCGTGGTGAGTCATTTTTTACAACAACGCAGCCAACTCTGGCGGCGACAAGAATGAGGAGGCTGGGCTAAATCTCAGCGTAGCAACGAGTTGGTTTGGCTTAATTATTCGTGGTTTTAAGTGCCTGCGGCACGGTACCTGATCAGAGCGAAAACCCTTTGGGTTTTGTTCAGACTTGGTGCTGTTACGTTAAATCACAATCGTTTGAGTCGCGCGACTGTAGCTCCTTCCCCCTTGATGGGGGAAGGCTGGAATGGGGGTGTGCAGCGATGCTTTAGCCTTCATCAACACCCAATCAGCACCGTAGGTATTTAACTACCAGCTATATTAAATATTGATCACACAGCAATACCCCTGCGCTTTAAGCGCATTTTTCGGGGATAAAAATTCATCTAGATGAAAGGACTATGATGCGCCAAGAAAAAATCTTACTCACTCCAGGGCCACTGAGCACCAGTTTGGCAACGCGAACGGCGATGCTTAAAGATTGGGGCTCATGGGATGGCGATTTTAATGCCTTAACCGCGTCGGTTTGCGCTGATTTATTGGCGATTGCCAACGGCCAAGCGCAGCACTGCTGCATTCCATTGCAAGGCTCAGGCACTTTTGCCGTTGAAGCGGCCATTGGCACGCTGGTGAATAAGAGCAGCAAAATATTGGTGCTCAACAACGGAGCTTATGGGCAAAGAATGCACAAAATCGCGCAGAAAATCGGCTTGAATGTAGCAACTTTAAGCTGGCCTGACGGCGTGCCAGTGGATCCAGCAGCGCTCGATGCGGCGCTGAGCGCCGATCCCAGCATTGGCTATGTGGGCCTGATTCATTGCGAAACCGCCACCGGTCTTTTAAACCCACTGAGCGACATCGCCAACATCGTTGCCGCGCATGGCGCCGAGCTGATTGTTGATGCGATGTCGTCTTTTGGCGCGTTAAACATTGATTTAGCGCGGATGCCGATTTGCGCGCTCATCGCCGCCTCAGGTAAATGCTTAGAGGGCGTTCCCGGCATGGGGTTTGTGATTGCCAAAACCAGCGCCATCGCACTGGCCCATGGCAATAGTCCATCGCTGGCGCTCGATTTGGCCGATCAATACGATTATCTACAGCGCACTGGGCAATGGCGCTTTACGCCACCGACGCATGTGGTGGCAGCACTACGCGTGGCGATTGACCAGTATCAAGCTGAAGGCGGCCGCCCTACTCGCTTAGCACGCTATACCGCCAATGCTAACGTATTAATCAAATCGTTAAGCCAAGCCGGTTTAGCTTTATTTTTAGCGCCTGAGTTGCAAGCGCCGATTATTTTGACTTTCCACGCGCCGCGCCATCCTGATTATCAATTTAGCGCTTTTTATCAGGCAATGAGCCAGCGCGGATTTTTACTCTATCCGGGCAAACTCACCACGGTAGAAACCTTTCGCGTTGGCTGCATCGGCGCGATTGACCCAGCGCAACTGCAACAAGCCGCGCACGCCATTATCGACGTCCTCACTCAATTGAACTGGCTTAGCCCAGCGGAGAAACATCATGCTTAATACTTCACGCGCTTACACCGGTCCATTACAAGCCGTTATCTTTGATTGGGCTGGCACCGTGCTCGATTTTGGCTCATTTGCCCCCACCCAAGTCTTAGTTGAAGCTTTTGCACAATGCGGCATCGCAATCACCTTGGCCGAAGCACGCGTACCGATGGGCTTAGCTAAGTGGGATCACATCAAAGCCGTTGGCCAAACGCCAAGCGTTGCTGCGCGCTGGCAAGCCAAATTTGCTCGCGAAATGAACGACACTGATGTGGACCACATTTACTCACTCTTTATGCCGCTGCAAATTTCGCATGTGGGCGAATTTTCGCAACCGATCACCGGCGCCATCGACACCATTAAACAATTGCGTGGGCACGGACTTAAAATTGGCAGTTGCACCGGCTACCCGCGCGCTGTAATGAACACATTGCAACCTATCGCCACGCAATACGGCTTTACCCCCGATTGCACTATTGCCGCCGATGATCTCAAAGCGGGCGCCCGCCCGGGACCTTGGATGGCGCTGGCCAATGTCATTGAACTGGGCATCAGCCATGTTGCCGCCTGCGTTAAAGTCGACGACACTGTGCCGGGCATTGCTGAGGGCTTAAATGCGGGCATGTGGACCGTTGGTTTAGCGATTAGCGGCAATGAAGTTGGCCTCACTGAAAACGAGTGGCTGGCACTCACGCCGAGCGAGCAAGCGCCGTTACGCGAGCAAGCCTGCGCCAAACTCAGCGCCGCCGGCGCGCATTTTGTCATCGACAGCATCGCTGATTTACCCAGCGTGATCACGCAAATTGAACATGCTTTAGCACAAGGCCAGCGGCCATGAGTGAGACTTTTCAACCTTGGTGGTTTGCCGACGCGCTCGCGCAAGAAAACCGCCCGCCACGCCCGAGTTTGAATGACAAGCGCCACGCTGATGTGTGCATTGTCGGCGGCGGCTATACCGGATTGTGGACGGCGATTTTACTCAAACAACAACAGCCCGAGCTGCAGATTGTCATCATCGACAAAGGTCTGTGCGGCAGTGGCGCATCGGGGCGCAATGGCGGTTGCGTGCTGACTTTAGCCCCCAAATTAAGCACGCTCACGCGGCTATTTGGTGAAGCTGAAGCCATCAAAATCGTCAAAGCTTCAGAAGCCGCCGTTTATGCGATTCGGGATTTTTGTGCGCAGTATCAGCTGCAAGCCGATCTGCGCATTGACGGCGCGCTCTATACCGCCACTAATCGCGCACAAAGCGGCAGTATGGACGGCGTATTGGCGGCGCTCAACGCGCATGACATCAATAGCTGGCAGACTTTAGATCGCGATGAAGTGCAAAAAATCGCCGGTTCAACTCGGCATTTATCTGGGGAATTTTCACCGATTGCGGGCAGCGTGCATCCGGGGCTCTTAGTGCGCGGCATGGCGCGCGTTGCCGAATCCTTGGGCGTGCTCATTTATGAAAACACCGCCATGCAGCGCATTGAATATGGTCAGCCAGCGCGCGTGGTCACCAGCGATGGTGAGGTAATCGCCCTGCAAGTGGTGTTGGCGATGAATGCGTGGATGGCCAGCCAGTTCCGCCAATTTGCGCGCAGCATTGCCATTGTGTCGTCCGATATGGTGATCACCGAGCCCTGCCCTGAAGCAATCCAAGCGCTTGGCCTCACGCATGGAGCATCCATTTGCGATTCGCGGATTTTTGTTCATTACTATCGCAGCACCAGCGATGGCCGCTTAATGCTCGGCAAAGGCGGCAACACCTTTGCTTTTGGCGGCAAAATGCTCGCCGAATTTGACCAAGCTAGCCGCTACCAAAGCCAGCTAAAACAAACGCTACACGACTTTTTCCCGCGTTTGGCTGAGGTACCGATTGCCGCCTCGTGGAATGGTGCATCCGATCGATCCGTCACCGGTTTGCCGTTTTTTGGGTTTCTCGATCAACAGCCCAATATTTGCTACGGCTTTGGTTATTCCGGTAATGGCGTGAGCACCTGCTATTTAGGCGGGCAGATTTTAAGCAGCATGGTGCGGGGGGAAAAAGACGGTTGGGCGCAGTGCGCCTTGGTTAGCGGACCATTGGGTTACTTCCCACCGGAGCCAATACGCTGGCTAGGCAGTATGCTGGTGCGCAACGCCATTCGCCGCAAAGAAGCGTGCGAAGACAACGATCAACGCCCGATGTTCTTTGACAAAATCCTCGCCCGCTTTGCCAACGCCGCTGGCAAAGCAGATAAAGCCTAAGCCACCAACGAATCTACCGCGTGCGCAAATCTTTTTGCACATCATACTAGGGTATTTACCGCCAGCTCTTTATATTCAAAGCGTATGGCTATATACCTATGTAGAGTATCTAAACAGGATTTGCGCACGCGGCACGACGCCGCATTGATTGCGTGATTAAATTGAATCTCGCCAGCGTACATTAGCCGCAATACATTCGCAGGCAAACAGCTTCACTCCACCGTCTTAAACGCAAAATATGTATTTTTTACAATCATTAATGATTGTTTTACGATCATTTTAGTCTTATTCTGCGAATCTCTTTACTGCGGACGCGAAATAATGACACCGATTAAAATGGCCCAAACCAGCCAAAAGCTAGCCTACTTTTCTTTATGCCTAGCCTTAACGATTTTGCTCTTGAACGCCGCCTTTTGGCTGTTTCCGACATTGGCCGCATCCAGCCAACAAGCCGGCTTAGGTTTGTTACTCACTACACAAGCGCAAGCCTATTTAAATCCACTGACGGCGCTGCCCATGTGGCAAGTGGCTGGCGCGATTGTGTTATCGAGCATTCCACTATTGGCGATTAGCTTTGGTCTGTACCATTTACGCGCGCTATTTCAAACCTATGCCCGTGGCGATTATTTTTCGCTATCCGCTGCCAGCCACTTAGGCAAAGTGGCGCATGCCGCAATCGGCTGGGCGGTGCTGGATTTTATTTGCTCGCCGCTGCTGATTTTATGGGTCACGATGCTCAATCCTGTGGGGCAACGCGTACTGAGCATTAGCCTAACCCCTGCCAGTTTAATGCTGGTGTTTTTAGGGCTTAGCCTGAGCGTTATTGCGCATATTTTGCAGCAAGCCAGCGCATTAGCCACTGAAAATCAGCAGTTCGTGTGAGCCACAAAATGCAAATTTTAGTCAAACTCGATGTGATGCTGGCCGAGCGAAAAGTGAAGTCCAAAGACCTTGCTCAGCATATCGGTATTACTGAGCAAAATTTATCGCTACTGAAACAAGGCAAAGTCAAAGGCTTGCGCTTTTCGACTTTGCTGGCGATTTGCGATTTTCTCGATTGCCAGCCCGGTGATTTATTGCAATTTAGCCGCGATAGCCCGCCGGACCATGAAGTTAGCGATTAATACGCCACCAGCAGCCATCGCCACGCCTCACTGGCGCTGGCTTTTGCTGCTCTCAGTCATTCTGCATGCGGCGGTACTTATTGGCTGGCCTAGCATCGAGCCAACCCCTCCTGCTCAAGCGCCACTGGTTTTCACTGTATTAGCCACGCCCATCGTGAAACAGCCAAGTCCTACCACAACAGCCGCGCCAGCCATCAAGCCACAGCCTCGCACTCGCCCTGCCGCTGCAACCCGAACGGTTCCAGTTCGCTCTGCCACTGAAATACAAGCGAACCCAGTTCGCCCTAAAATCAGTACGCGCAAGCGTTTATCTGCCAGCAGCATGGATGCCGCAAAACCCGCGAGTCAAGCCTTAAATCTTGCTCTACCGAGCGAAGCCATCCAGCCAGAGCGCCAGCAATTAGTACAGCGAACTCAAAAGCCAGTGCCACTCAATACCCAGCTCAACGAACACGAAACCACGCTGAGCAAAGATTTGAAAAAAGCCACTCGCCGCGATTGTCGTCACGCGTATCGCAGCATGGGTTTATTGGCGATTCCATTTTTGATTAAAGACAGCGTGAATGATGAAGGCTGTGATTGGTGAGTAAACATAAGTCAGTGATCTCAATACGTCTGCTTGCGCCAAAGCAAGCGTTGCGGCTAGGGCTGTGGCACACTGATAGTCTGCCTTTTATATTTGCCATCATGAATCTTGCTACCGCCAAAACCATTGTCACCCACTGGGATCAACCGATTATTCGCCAGCTGTTTTGGTATTTGATCATTCCTGCATATGTTGAAATCCAGCGCGCCGATCCAGTTAGGTTTACTTATCGCAACGCCAAGGGCATGGCCTATCGCTGGCTGTTTTTATGGCAATTGGCGCTGTCGGTGCTGATTTTAATGGGGGTAAATACCGTCACCGCCAGTTGGCCAAGCGAGAATTTAGCGGGCAATTTGCTGCTTATTATTAAGCTGATCAACGCTTATTTTATTGCCATGTATGGCGTCTGGGCTTTGGCGTATTGGTCGATGAAAATGCCGCGCTAGATTTCTGGCGTAATCAGCAATTGAATCGCATTGGCAGCAAAACGCGTGATGCCGTATTCAATCACTTGACCGTGATCGTCTTGATAAACGCTCTCGACATACAGCACTGGCTGGCTTTTGGGTTGCGCTAATTGTGCGGCGACTTCAGGGCGTGGAATTCGGGCGGTAATTTTGGATGATTTTCTGCTCATACTCACCACACCGGCGGCGCGTAGCGCATCACTCATCACGCCGTACTCGGCCAGCAGCGTATTAAAACCCGCAAAGCGTGGCAAAGGCAGGTATTCAGTGCAAACGCCAACCACTTGTTCGGCAACAAAATCCAGCGCTTCGATTTTTAACACTTCACTACCGGCGGCAATTTCAAGCTGCTGGCACACCTCGTCGCTGGCAATGATCACGTCACTGCGTAAAATTTGGCTTTCGCCACTCAAGCTTTGCGCTACCAAGCTATGCGAAAAGCGCCCGCGCCGCCCCATTTGGTAATCAATTAAATCCTCTTGCACAAAAGTGCCGCGCCCTTGCTCGATCCGCACCAAACCTTGGCTTTCTAAAGCTTGCACCGCACGGCGCACGGTATGCCGGTTGACGGCAAAGCGCTGCGCCAAAATCGGCTCCACCGGCAATTGGCCGCGTAAGATTTTTTGGGCGATGTCTTCAGCCAATAAGGTGGCGATTTGCTGCCATTTGGGCGGGGTCTTTGGCATGGTTATCCTCTATAGTCTGCGCCATTATACGGCGCGAAGATGACGTCTAGACGAAAGAAAAATGACACATCCATACCCTAATGCCGTTCACTTAAACCAAGTGAGCGGCATTTTTTTCCTCGATTTCATTGCTGATGTCGCTTTTGACGCAAAGGCGCAGAGAAAATCAATTGCAAAACCCTGAATTTCCTCCGCGCCTCTGTGCCTCTGCGTCAGGTTTTCAGGGTTTTTCGTTAAGTGAACTGTATTTACATCCATACCGTGGTTTTTACATCAACACGCTCAGCTCGAAAGAACAGCGCCCAATCATTTAGCGCCGGATTGCACGCCATCGATTCAGCACGGCAGCGCTGGACTCTCGATTCATATTGACTGCGTTCGGCATTTTTTGCCGTCGACCAGCAGTTGAGCTGGCCAAATTCGTCTTTTCACTATGCTATTGCAGCCTATCGTCTAGTCTGTTGGCAGGCAGTACCGGTTTAAGGTCTGCCCTTTTCGATGAACTTTGTTGCTGAATATTTCTTTTTTTTAAATAAGGATGTTGCGATGAAAAAACTAACCCTCACTGCTGCTGTATTAATCGCTATTGCCGCACAAGGCGCTTTTGCTGCCACTGCCAGCAGTACGGCGAGCGCAAAAAAACCCGTATCTAAATGGATGTGCGAAGACTTTCTCGCTATCGATGAAAGCTATCAGCCTAAAGCGGTGTATTTTGCTGAAGGCTTTAATAAGAAAAACAAACCCGTTGATTCAGTGATGGATGTAGATGGCATTGAAAAAATCGTGCCTATGGTGATTCAAGAATGTAAGAAAGACCCTAAATCATCGTTCTGGAGCAAAGTGAAATCCAGCTGGACCAAGGTCAAAGCGGATATGTAATCGCGGGATGTAATCGTAATCGCACAGCAAAAAAGCCAGATTTTTTCTGGCTTTTTTTATTGCTAGCGCCAAAGACAGGCCAAATTTACGACAAAATTTATCGCTACTGACATGACTTGCTAAGCCAACCCAGCGGTATAAAGTGCTTGTGATAGCATCATGCTCACAGCATCAAAGCCACCGCTTTTTGCAACGCGCCAACCCTTCACGCTGCTTGGGGACAATATGAGTTTTTCGTTTCGCAATGTTCGGTATTTTATTGCAGTGGCCGAAGCGGAGTCGGTCACCCGTGCAACGCAAACACTGAATATTTCTCAATCGGTGATTACCGAAGCGATTAAATCACTCGAGGCCGATCTGGGCGTGCCACTGTTTCAGCGCCATGCGCGCGGCATGGTGCTCACCCATGCTGGGCATCAATTTTTGCGCCATGCGCATGAAATTTTGGCGGTGGTACGGAACGCGCAACAAGCGCTCAATGCGCGGCCCGATGCGATGACTGGCCAGCTTAATCTGGGCGTAACGGGCTTAATGTCGGGCTATTTTTTATCGTATTTACTCGATCGTTTTCGCCGAACTCTACCCAAGGTCGAAGTGCGCATTGTTGAAGATGAGCGCGGCTATCTCGAGCATTTGCTGGTTAATGGCGAGCTGGATCTCGCCATTGTGCTCACATCCAATATCGAAAACCGCTTAGCGCTTGAAGTAGAAGTATTACAAGTTGCGCCATGGCGAATTTGGCTGCCTAGCAATCACCCGCTGTTAGAGCTCGGTAGCATTAATTTAAAAGAAATCGCCAATGAAGCGATGATTATGCTCAAACTCGATGAGCTCGATGACAACACCACCGCTTTTTGGCGCGCCGCCGGATTAAAGCCACGCGTGGCCATGCGAACGCAATCGGTCGAAGCGGTGCGTAGCTTGGTGGCCACCGGTGCCGGTTTATCGATTTTGCCCGAAATGCTCTATCGGCCATGGTCATTAGATGGTGATCGGCTGGAAGTGCGGCCAATTCAAGAAAGCATGCCGGTGCTTGAAATCGGCGTGGCGTGGCGACGCGGCAGCCCACTTTCTGAAGCGGCACAAAATTTCTTACTGATTGCCCGAGAGTTCGCTCGCTCGCGTGGACTGCCCACCGCGCGGATTGAACCGGCCAAATCTTAGTCTCTGTTGCATTGACTCCTCACTGATATACCGCGGTGGCGAAGCGCTTTGCAATCCAAAAAAAAGAATCCTGCTGCTGTGCGTTCTAATAAATCGATGGCACAGCAATAACCACCCCCTCGCACTATGCCGGCCATTACGCAGCGCAACACGCTAGCTGAAAATCAAAAATTCCGCACGATCCAAGCCATGCATTAGCCACTTCAGCAAAGCGATGCAATCTCTGAGATCAGGGCAATCCCAGATACCTTAGATGTATATTAATTTAACTATTACAAATAAAAGTCTACAGCCATATACCCATCATTTTTTTAAAACCGTGTTGATTGAAATTCGCAGCCACAACGCTCTAATTCACTTTCAATCGATTAGTTTCGCGAAAGCAAAATACCAAGCTGGCACACAATAAACCACGCAAAAAAGCCAGACCAAGCTGTGTTTGAGCATTTGCCGCCGATGCAGTCCACACATTGCCTGCCATGCTATCTGTTTTTTCGATGGATTCGATTGGCAATGCCAACTAGTCGTGCTCCAGCCATTGCCTACAATCAATACACCACCTCTTGGAGCGCCATCATGAAACGGTTTAGCCCGATTGCAGTCAGCCTTTTAGTCGCCAGCTCATTCACCATCGCCAATCCGCCAAGCAGCTTGGGTAAACCCGAAGGCAAGCTCAATATCATTGCTTGGCCCGGCTATATCGAACGCGGCGAGTCGGATAAAAAATACGATTGGGTGACTCAATTTGAAAAAGAAACCGGCTGTAAAGTCAGCGTAAAAACCGCCGCCACGTCCGATGAAATGGTCAGCTTAATGAATCAAGGCGGTTACGATTTAGTCACCGCCTCAGGCGACGCCAGTTTGCGACTGATTTACGGGAAGAAAGTCCAAGCCATCAATCCCGCGCTGATTCCCAACTGGAATACGCTCGATCCACGTTTAAGCAATGGCGCTTGGCATACCGTTGATGGCAAACACTATGGGGTGCCTTATCAATGGGGCGCGAATTTCTTGGCGTATAACAGCAAAATTTTTGCTGGCAAAGCGCCAGACAGCTGGTCGGTGGTGTTTGAAGAACAAAAACTACCCGATGGCAAAAGCAATAAAGGCCGGATTCAAGCCTACGACGGCGCCATCTATATTGCCGATGCGGCGCTGTATTTAATGAAAAAAAATCCAGCTTTAGGCATTAAAGATCCGTACGAACTGAATGAAAAGCAATACCAAGAAGTGCTCAAATTACTGCGCGCACAAAAGCAGCTTAGCCATCGCTATTGGCACGATGTCACCGTGCAAATGAATGATTTTAAAAACGAAGGCATTGCCGCCAGTAGCGCTTGGGGCTACCAAATCAATGCGCTGCAAGGCGAAAAATTCCCGATCGCGGCGGTGATTCCCAAAGAAGGCGCCACCGGCTGGGCCGATACCACCATGCTGCATAGCGAAGCGAAAAACATCAGCTGTGCTTACAAATGGATGGCGCATTCACTCAATCCAAAACTGCAATCGGGCTTGGCCGAATGGTTTGGCTCTAACCCCGTCGTGAGCAAAGCCTGTGCCGAAAAAGCCCCCGGCGGCAGTGATTTTTGTAAAAGCAATGGCTTTGAGCGTTTTGGGCAAATCGCTTTTTGGAAAACACCCCAAGCGCAATGCCGCAGCCAAACGCAATGCGTCCCTTATAGCCGCTGGACTAAAGACTACATCGCCATTATGGGTGGTCGTTAGCGCGCTATGACTCGGCTTGTTCTACAAGCCGAGCGCCTCGCAGGTTTTTTCAATTGATGGTGAAACCATTCGCCGCTAGATACACGCGGCGGCGAATCGGGCTGCGCCATCCGCAAGGACAAAATATGCACATTGCCGTCGAATTTCAGCAAGTGAGTCGTCATTTTGGCGGCGTGCGCGCGGTCGATGAGGTCAGCGTACAAATCATGGATGGCGAGTTTTTCTCGATGCTCGGGCCATCTGGCTCAGGCAAAACCACGTGTTTACGACTGATTGCCGGCTTTGAGCAAGCCAGTGCCGGAGCCATCTTCATTCACGGCGTGAGCGCGCAAGGTTTGCCGCCCTATCGGCGTGACGTCAACACCGTGTTTCAAGACTATGCGCTGTTTCCGCATATGAATATCCTCGATAACGTCGCGTATGGGCTCAAGGTCAAAGGCATTGGCCAAGCGGAGCGCTATCGACAAGCGGAAGCCGCTTTAGACATGGTGGCGCTTGGCGGATTTGGCGCGAGAAAACCCGGTCAAATGTCAGGCGGACAACGCCAGCGTGTGGCGCTCGCCCGCGCCTTAGTCAATCAACCCCGGGTGTTATTGCTCGACGAACCATTGGGCGCGCTCGACTTAAAATTACGCGAGCAAATGCAATCGGAGCTCAAAGCGTTACAAAAACAACTGGGAATTACGTTTATTTATGTCACCCACGATCAAGGTGAAGCCTTGTCGATGTCCGATCGGGTAGCGGTTTTTAATCAAGGCAAAATCGAGCAAATTGATACGCCAAAAATGCTGTACTCCCAACCCAAAACAGTGTTTGTCGCTGATTTTGTCGGCACAGCCAATGTGATTCGCGGCGCACTGGCCGAACAAATCACTGGCGCTGCGCAAGCATTTGCGGTGCGCCCAGAACAAATTCGCCTCGGCGCCAGCACCAGCGAGCCGCAAATCAATGGCCAAGTGGCTGATATTCATTACCTGGGTGCCAGCAGCCGTTTGGCCTTGCAAGTCAGTAGCGGCGAGCGCGTTTGGGTCACGCTGGCGAACGATAGCGCCGTTATTCCAGCAATTGGCAGCGCGCTCACCGTGCATTGGCCCAAGCACAGCATGGTCTTACTCAACGAGACCGCATCATGAGCAGCCCAACTCAATTCCCAAACCAATGGATGCCACTACGCAGGCTGTCTGATTTATTTTGGCGTCAACCCAAGCTCTTATTGCTGGTGCTGCTTTTGCCGCCCTTGGCTTGGTTTGGCATTGTCTATTTAGGCTCTTTGCTGGCCTTGTTATGGCAAAGTTTTTATACCTTTGATGACTTCACGATGGCCGTCACGCAGCAATTGACCTTGGCCAACTACCAAGCGCTGTTTGATGCCGCCAATTACGATGTGGTACTGCGTACTTTTGTAATGGCGTGTGCGGTGACCTTAGCGTCGGCCATTTTGGGGTTTCCGATTGCCTACTATATGGCGCGCTATGCCAAGGGCTGGCAAAAAGGCGCGATGTATGTGGCGGTGATGCTGCCGATGTGGGCGAGCTATATCGTTAAAGCCTATGCGTGGACAGTGATTTTGGCCAAGGGCGGCGTGGTGTACTGGTTTTATAACCAGCTGGGTTTAAGCAGCGTCATCGATGCGCTATTGGCGCTGCCCAGCATCGGTGGCAACTCTTTGTCGACGTCCAATTTAGGGCGTTTCACCGTATTCACCTATATCTGGCTGCCTTTTATGATTTTGCCGATTCAAGCGTCAATCGAGCGCATTCCAGCCAATTTAATCCAAGCCAGCGCCGATTTAGGCGCGACACCACGGCAAACGTTTTCCACGGTGATTTTGCCGCTGGCGTTTCCCGGCGTTGTCGCCGGTTCGATTTTCACGTTTAGCCTCACGCTGGGCGATTACATCATTCCACAATTGATTGGCCCATCGGGTTTATACATCGGCACCATGGTGTATACGATGCAAGGCTCGATCGGCAATATCCCGCTCGCCGCCGCGTTTACCGTCGTTCCGGTGTTGATTATTGCCCTCTACCTCACCATCGCCCGCCGCTTAGGAGCTTTTGATGCGCTTTAATCCCACAGATGCCAATGCCCCTCGTGCGCCGTGGTGGTTAACGACACTGGCTATCGGCGGTATTTTCTTTTTGCATTTTCCGATCATCATGGTCGCACTGTATGCGTTTAATACCGAAGAATCGGCGTTTAGCTTTCCCTTGCAAGGATTTACTTTTCGCTGGTTTATTGCCGCTAGCGAGCGCAGCGATTTACTCGAGGCAGTTTGGCTATCCATAAAAATTGCACTCATCGCGACTGTATCGGCCTTAGTGCTAGGCACGATGGCGGCTGCAGCGCTATACCGCCGTAATTTCTTTGGCAAAGAAGCAATTACGCTGGTGCTGATTTTGCCGATTGCGCTGCCCGGCATTGTGACGGGGATTGCGCTGCTTTCGGCATTTCGTTTGGCCGATATCGAAACCGGCTTTTGGACTATCGCCATCGGCCACGCTACGTTTTGCGTAGTGGTGATTTACAACAATGTCGTCGCTCGCCTACGCCGTAGCGCGTATAGCTTAATCGAAGCGTCGATGGATTTAGGTGCCGATGGCTGGCAAACCTTTCGCTACGTCTTACTGCCACAACTCGCAACCTCCTTACTCGCAGGTGCAGTGCTGGCTTTTGCTTTGAGCTTTGACGAAATTATCGTCACCACCTTTACCGCAGGCCAACAACAAACCTTACCGATTTGGCTACTCAATCAGCTAGGCCGCCCGCGCGATGTGCCGGTGACCAATGTTGTGGCACTGGGCATTATGTTGCTCACCACCCTGCCGATTTTATTGGCTTGGCGATTAACCCAAGGCACTGAAGACACCGCCGGTGCCAGTAAATAATGCGACCAGCAACCACGACCCGCCCCACAGGAGATAGCGCGATGAATAAACAATTACTCATCAATGGACAGTTTCAGCTTGGCGAAGGTGCTGTTGAAGAGATTCTCAATCCCGCCACCGGCGAAGTCATCGAGCGCATTGCCGAGGCGTCTTTAGAGCAAATCCAAGCCGCCGTTTCGGCCGCCAATGCCGCCTTTCCCCATTGGGCGCTGATGGTGCCTAAAGATCGCAGCATGCTGTTACTGCGATTGGCCGATCGCATTGAGGCGACGGCCAGTGAATTTGCTCGCTTAGAGTCGCTCAACTGTGGCAAGCCCTATTTGGCGGCGCTCAATGATGAAATCCCGGCGGTCGCCGATGTGTTTCGCTTTTTTGCTGGTGCGATTCGCAATCAACACGGCGCATTAGCCGGCGAATATTTACCCGGATTTACCAGCATGATTCGGCGCGATCCCTTAGGTGTAGTCGCCAGTATCGCGCCGTGGAATTACCCACTGATGATGGCCGCGTGGAAAATCGCGCCAGCGATTGCCGCTGGCAATACGGTGGTGATCAAGCCATCAGAGCAAACCCCGCTGACCACGCTTAAATTGGCGACACTGATCGCGGAAATCTTGCCGCCTGGCGTAGTCAACGTGATTACTGGGCGCGGCGATAGTGTTGGCAGTCCACTGATTAACCACCCGGCAGTGCGCATGATTTCATTAACTGGCGACGTCTCAACCGGTGGGCGGTTTTTAGAAGCGGCCGCCAAAACGGTGAAGCGCACCCATCTGGAATTGGGCGGCAAAGCGCCAGTGATTGTTTTTGACGACGCTGATTTAGACGCCGTGGTCGCAGCGATTCGCAATTTTGGCTATTACAACGCCGGCCAAGACTGCACCGCAGCGTGCCGCATTTATGCCGGTGCCAAAATCTACGACAAACTCGTCGCCGAGCTCTCCAGCGCAGTCGCTAGCATCAAATATGGCGAGCAACATTTAGACGGCGTTGAAATGGGGCCGTTGATTTCTGAGCGACAACGCAGCCGCGTCGCGAGTTTTGTCGAACGCGCCGCGCAATTGCCGCATATTGAAGTCACCGCAGGCGGGCGAGCCGTTGAAGGGCGCGGTTTTTTTTACCAGCCGACCGTCATTGCTGGCGCTTTGCAAAACGATGAAATCGTTCGCCGCGAAGTCTTTGGCCCAGTGGTGTCGATCACCCGCTTTACCGAGCCAGAACAAGCGCTAGCATGGGCCAATGATTCCGATTATGGCTTGGCCAGCTCGGTCTGGACGCGCGATGTGAGCCATGCCATGCAATTTGCCGCCAAGCTGCAATACGGCTGCACTTGGGTCAATACGCACTTTATGTTGGTGAGTGAAATGCCGCACGGCGGCATGAAACGATCGGGCTATGGCAAAGACTTGTCGATGTATGCGCTGGAAGACTACAGCTGTGTGCGTCATGTGATGGTGAAGCTGTGAACCAAACGGCATGGCGGTGCGCGATATGAATCGTGCGCTCAGCATCAAAATACATCCATCAGGTATATCAATCTAAGTCTTATTTTATATAGCCAACAAAGCAATACCTATAGGTAAGAATCAAGGAGATCGCGATGAGTAACAACCAAACCCTGCGCCAACGCCAAGCTGCGGCCACACCGCGCGGCGTGGGCGTGATGGCGCCATTTTTTATTGAACGCGCACTCAATGCCGAGCTGTGGGATGTGGAAGGTCGCCGTTTTATTGATTTTGCCGGCGGTATTGCGGTGCTTAATACCGGACACTGCCACCCCACTGTCAGCGCCGCAGTGCAAAAGCAACTCGCCGCCTTTACCCATAGCTGTTATCAAGTTGTGCCGTATGAATCGTATATTGCTTTAGCGGAACGCATTAATGCTTTAACACCGGGGACGCATGCCAAAAAAACCGCTTTTTTTTCTAGCGGTGCCGAAGCCGTCGAAAACGCGATCAAAATCGCGCGTGCCGCCACCGGCCGCAGCGCGGTGATTGCTTTTACTGGCGGCTTTCACGGCCGAACGATGATGGGCATGGCGCTCACCGGTAAAGTGGCGCCGTATAAAGTCGGCTTTGGCCCCTTCCCCGGCGAGGTGTATCACGCGCCTTTTCCGCAAGATTTACACGGCGTGAGCACCGAGCAATCACTGCAAAGACTCAATGAGCTATTTAAAGCCGATGTCGATCCGCAGCGCGTGGCGGCGATTATTTTTGAACCGGTGCAAGGCGAAGGCGGCTTTTATATTGCGCCGCCAGAATGGCTACGCGCGCTGCGGCAATTGTGCGATCAACACGGTATTTTGCTGATTGCCGATGAAATCCAAACCGGCTTTGCTCGCACTGGGCAATGGTTTGCGATGCAGCACTACGATGTATTGCCCGATTTAATGACGCTGGCTAAATCATTAGCCGGCGGCTATCCATTATCCGCCGTGTGTGGCCGCGCCGAAATCATGGACGCACCGAATCCGGGCGGCCTGGGTGGCACGTATGCTGGCAACCCACTGGCCATTGCCGCCGCACACGCGGTCTTGGATGTGATCGACGCCGAGCAACTCAATCAACGCGCTAATCAACTCGGTGATCGACTCAAAGCGCGCTTGCAAACCATCGCCAGCGCCGTGCCGCAGATCGCCCAAATCCGTGGCTTGGGCGCGATGGTGGCCATTGAATTGATTGACCCCGCTACGGGTGAGCCCGACGTCGCCAAAACCAAGGCCATTCAAGCGCACGCCTTGGCTCAGGGTTTAATTCTGCTAAGCTGTGGTACTTACGCCAATGTAATCCGCTTTTTATTTCCACTGACCATCGAAGACACGGTCTTTGCTGAAGCGCTGGATATTTTAGAGGCGGCACTAAAGGGGAATACCGATGCTGCAACTTGATGATCCAACCCTACTGCGCGAACACGCACTGATCGACGGGCTTTGGCAATCGGCCGACGATGGCGCAACGCTAGCGGTGAATAATCCGGCGGATAATTCGCCAGTCGCCTTAGTGCCTTGCATGGGCGTTGCCGAGACGCAACGCGCCATTTTTGCTGCACAAGCGGCGCAAATCGAATGGCGCGCGCGGTCAGGCAAAGAGCGATCGATTATCTTGCGCCGCTGGTTTGATTTACTCATGCAGCATCAAACTGATCTCGCCAAAATCATGACCGCCGAGCAAGGCAAACCCTTGGCCGAAGCCAAAGGTGAAATCGCTTATGCCGCCAGCTTTATTGAATGGTTTGCCGAAGAAGCCAAACGGCTTGATGGTCATGTATTGCAGCATCCGCAAGCGGATAAACGCATTTTGGTCATCCGCCAAGCCATTGGTGTGACGGCAGCGATTACGCCGTGGAATTTCCCAGCGGCAATGATTGCGCGTAAAGCCGGGCCTGCGCTGGCTGCAGGCTGCAGCATGGTGGTTAAACCCGCCAGCCAAACGCCACTGACTGCTTTGGCCATGGCCGAGCTCTCATTACGCGCCGGCATTCCGGCCGGAGTTTTTAATGTCATCACCGGCAAGGCCAGCGAAATCGGTGGCGAGCTCACGCGTAATCCAATTGTGCGCAAACTCAGCTTCACTGGCAGTACCGCCGTTGGCAAAGCCTTAATGGCGCAATGCGCCGCTACCATTAAAAAAGTGTCTTTAGAGCTGGGCGGCAATGCGCCATTTATTGTGTTTGAAGATGCCGATCTGGATGCCGCCGTGGCTGGCGCTATGATTGCCAAATTTAGAAATGCCGGACAAACCTGCGTGTGCGCCAACCGGATTTTGGTGCATGACGCGGTGTATGACGAATTTAGCCATAAGCTGCGTATCGCGATGCAAGCCCTCAAAGTCGGCAATGGCATGGATTCAGAGGTGATACTTGGTCCTTTGATTGACGATAAAGCCATCGCCAAAGTCCAAGAGCACCTGAGCGATGCACTCGAGCATGGCGCAGAGCTTTTGCTCGGCGGCGGTCTGGATACTTTAGGTGGCCGTTTTTTCCAGCCTACTTTGCTCAGCCATGTCACCACCGCAATGAAAATCGCCCACGAGGAAACCTTTGGCCCAGTGGCGCCGCTATTTCGTTTTTACAACGAGCGCGAAGCGATTGATTTGGCCAATGACACCGAATTTGGCCTAGCGGCGTATTTTTATAGCCGCGATATCGGCCGAATTTTCCGCGTAGCCGAAGCGCTTGAGTCCGGCATGGTGGGCATCAATACCGGCCTAATCTCGAATGAAGTCGGCCCATTTGGCGGCATCAAGCAATCCGGTCTAGGCCGAGAAGGCTCGCGCTTTGGTCTCGATGATTATGTTGAATTAAAGTATCTGTGTATTGCGGGGCTGTAAATCGATCCAAACCGCTTAAATTGACCCAAAAAAAACCATCAGCGCAAGCAAGCCCTGATGGTTTTTTCTTTGAGTCAACCCGCAGCAAATGTCACTGGATGCGCGGCAAGCCATTGCCATTCCTCATCGGTAAACAATCGCGAGCGCGTTAAAAATCGGCGGCCGGTGCCACTTTCTAAAGAAAACATCCCACCCATCCCAGCCACCACATCGATGTTTAATTGCGTGTGTTGCCAGTATTCAAACTGTGAGGCACTCATATAAAACGGCGCACCGCCAATATCGCCCAGATATACATCGCCAGCGCCAACGTGAAACTCCGTGCGCGAGAAACACATCGGCGCGCTGCCATCACAGCAGCCACCCGATTGATGAAACAGCAAAGCACCATAGCGCAGTGCTAACGAATCAATTAACTGCAATGCGGCATCGGTAGCGATCACTCGCGGTACCACCAGATCTATATTCGTCATTGACATTCTCCTGGGCGATCCGCGATCCGCAAACAGCAAACAGCAAATCGCATCGCCCAGCGGATTTTAGAAAAAGCCCAGCGCTTGATTGGAATAGCTCACGAGTAAGTTTTTAGTTTGTTGATAATGATCGAGCATCATTTTGTGATTTTCTCGACCTATCCCCGATTGCTTATAACCACCAAAAGCCGCGTGCGCCGGATACGCGTGATAGCAATTGGTCCAAACTCGGCCCGCTTGAATCTCACGGCCAAAGCGATACGCCTGATTGATATCTCGGCTCCAAACACCAGCACCCAAACCGTATAAGGTGTCGTTGGCGATTTCTAGCGCTTCGGCTTCAGTTTTAAAGGTGGTGACCGAGACCACTGGGCCAAAAATTTCTTCTTGGAAAATGCGCATTTTGTTATGACCAACAAAAATCGTTGGTTGAATGTAAAACCCTTGGCCCAACTCGCCATCAAGCCGTGTAGCCTCACCGCCGGTTAAGCATTTGGCGCCTTCTTGTTTGCCTAAATCTAAATACGACAAGATTTTTTCAAACTGCTCTTGCGATGCTTGGGCGCCAATCATGGTATTGCCATCGAGTGGATGACCTTGGCGAATGGCTTTCACCCGCTGCACCGCTCGCTCCATAAATTGCTCGTAAATCGACTCTTGAATCAATGCGCGCGATGGACAGGTACACACCTCGCCTTGGTTGAGTGCAAACATTGCAAAGCCTTCGAGTGCTTTATCAAAATATGCGTCATCGGCTTGCATCACACTGGCAAAGAAAATATTTGGGCTTTTACCGCCTAATTCGAGCGTCGCCGGAATCAAGTTTTGACCGGCGTATTGCATAATCAAACGCCCGGTGGTGGTTTCTCCAGTAAAGGCAATTTTGGCAATGCGTTTGCTACTGGCTAGCGGTTTACCTGCCTCTAGACCGTAGCCATTGACGATATTGAGTACGCCCGGTGGTAATAAATCAGCAATCAACTCCGCCAACACCAAGATCGAAGCTGGCGTTTGCTCGGCAGGTTTTAACACCACACAATTGCCGGCAGCTAATGCGGGAGCGAGCTTCCAAGTGGCCATTAAAATCGGGAAATTCCACGGAATAATCTGCCCGACAACGCCCAGCGGCTCATGAAAATGATACGCCACCGTATCATGATCAATTTCTGAAATACCGCCTTCTTGCGCGCGAATGGCGCCAGCAAAATAACGAAAATGATCAATCGCCAGCGGGATATCGGCCGCGCGTGTTTCACGGATCGGTTTGCCATTGTCGATGGTTTCGGCAACGGCCAGCATTTCTAAATTGGCTTCCATCCGATCGGCAATTTGATTCAAAATCCGTGCGCGCTCCGCTGCGCTGGTGCGGCCCCATGCTCCTTTGGCGGCATGCGCTGCATCCAGCGCCAACTCCACATCGGCCGCTTTCGATCGCGCCACTTGGCAAAAAACTTGTCCGGTAATCGGCGTGATATTGTCAAAATATTCACCATCGAGCGGCGCTTGCCATGTGCCATTAATAAAATTGCCATACTGCTGACGATAGGGAAATGCAATATTCAAAAACTTCATTTCAGCATGGTTCATTTGCGTTCACTCCTTAGATTTAATCAAAAAATGACACTTCAACTTGGCGGCAACAATCATCGTCCTATTACTCAATCCACGCTGTAACACGCGTTTGACTTGGTTTTTTGGGGCGAACTCTGTTTGCTACTCAAGCTATTTGCAAAAGCCATGCCTAGTTTTAAAAACCAGATTAAGCCTTGATTTTATTAGATATATTTCAAACCCAGGATTGAACACAATAGCGTAAGTGTGTCAATTTTGAACACTGACACTGAACAGTTGAACACCGATGAACAACCGTTGGCATAGTGTGATTAAGGCTCAATTTGCCTTTTTACCGCACGCAGGCACACAATAAAAATCAGCCCTCGGCTGGCAAAACCAACTCACTGGATAAGGAGCGGTTGTGGATCAATTTCAATTGCAATCGACGCAATTATTGGCAGCGCATCAACGCTCAGCGCAATATGGTCTCGATGCCGTGCAGCAAGCTGACTATGTCATTTTATCGGCCAAGCAACTGCAAGCGCAGCAAGACGAGCAGCGCGGGTTTTATCTACAAGCGCTGCCAGTACTGAGCACGCTGTATCAACAAATCGCCAAAAGTCACAGCACGATTGTGCTCACTGACGCCAATGGGCTGGTGCTGCATGCCTTAGGTGACGATCAATTTTTAGCCAAAAACCACAAGGTTGCCCTCAAGCCCGGTGCCATCTGGAGCGAGCAATATCAGGGCACCAATGCCATTGGCACGGCTTTGGCCGAGCAACACGCCATCACCGTGCATGCCGAACAACATTTTTTACGCGCCAATCAAGGCCTCACTTGCGCCAGCGTACCGATTTTTAGCCCCGATTCCAGCCTGCTTGGCGTGATTGATGTAACGGGTGATTACCGTAGTTACCATGCGTCAACGCTGTCGTTAATCAAAATGTCGGCACAAGAATTAGAAAATAAAATCCTCGATCATGCCTTTCATGACGCCCTCTATATCAGCTTTCATAGTCGAGCTGAATTAATTGCAACTGCGATAGAAGGCATTTTGGTGTTTGATCTCGATGGGCAATGCTTAGCGGCCAATCAAAGCGCGCTGTTTCAGCTCGGTGCTGCGGCAGCAACGTCATTTGCTCACTGTTTTGATACGCGCCATCAATCGATCAACGACATCTTTAGCGCCTGCCGCTTTAGCCCAGCGCAGCTGACGCTGACTTTGCACAATGGCATGCGTATTGCGGCCATCGCCCGCTTTGCTAGCGCGCCGAAAACGCAGCAAAGCAAGCGGTTTTCGCATTTAAATTACCTCAATACCGGCGACGCCCAAGTGGCCCGCATTATTGAGCGCGTGAGTAAAGTATTAGGCCATGAAATTCCGATTTTAATTACCGGCGAAACCGGCAGCGGCAAAGAGCTTCTAGCGCAAGCGATTCATAAAGATTCGCCGCAAGCCAGCAAAAACTTTGTCGCAATCAATTGCGCGTCGATTCCAGAATCGCTGATTGAATCTGAATTATTTGGCTACGCAGAGGGCGCATTTACCGGAGCTAAACGCAGTGGCAACCATGGCAAAATCATTCAAGCGCAGGGTGGGACTTTATTTTTGGATGAAATTGGCGATATGCCCTTGGCTTTGCAGGCGCGCTTACTGCGGGTATTACAAGAAAGAGAAATCACGCCGCTGGGCAGCGATCGCTCAATTGCGATTGATATGGCGCTCATTTGTGCCACCCACCGTGATTTAGCCGCGCAAGTGGCGCAAGGCTGGTTTCGCGAAGACTTGTATTATCGAATTCAAGGGCTCACGGTGAAACTACCACCAGTGCGCGAACGCAGCGATTTAGCGGTTGTCATTGGCAAAATCTTGCATAATTTAGGCCAAAAACAATTGTCACCAGCGGCGCTGGCGCGGTGTTTGAACTACGATTGGCCGGGCAATTTTAGGCAGTTATATATGGTATTACGCACGGCTGCGGCCTTGGCGGGCGATGAAAAGCAACTGGATATTGCGCATTTTCCTGATGAGTTTATCGACGCAACGACCGTCAATCCTGAGCAAGCAAGCCATTTACACACGCTCTCAACACAAGCGATTCAAACTGCGCTCGCTGCGCATCACGGCAACATCTCTGCCACTGCGCGCGCTCTGGGTATTTCACGTAATACGGTTTACCGGAATAAATAATTGAAATTAATAACGACACGACTGATCCAGCCACCTCAGCATGGCATCACAGTCGTTTAGATTTTTTGCTGATTTTAAAGGGTATATTCATGTAGAACATACAAAATATAGCCCCCATTAATATACCCACAAAATCCGCAGCGCATAGCGCTTTACACCATACGCTGGGAAAATACGGTTTTAGCGCTGCGCCAATTAAACGCTCACGCCACCCGTGCCAAATGCTTCGGCATGAATTCGCTCACCACTCACGCCCAGTGCGTGTAATGATTTAATGTGTGCCTGCATAAACGCCAAAGGGCCACACAAATAATAATCCGCATCCGGCAAAATCACCCGATCAGCTAGCTTGGCCAAATCAATCGGGCCAAGGTGATGGCTGGCTGCGGGATCGGCTTGATCATAAAAAATCGTCGCGGCAAAATTGGGCTTGGCTGCAGTCAATTGCTGCACCTGCTGTTTAAAAGCATGCACCTCAGGATTGCGGCAAGCGTGAATTGAGCTCACTTGGCGCTCAGTGCCTGTGGCATGCAAATGCTGCAGCATCGCCATCATCGGGGTAATCCCAACGCCACCACTGATCAACACCACGGGACTACTGCGATCGGTATGCAAGACAAAATCGCCAGCCGGTGGTGCTACATCAATCACGTCGCCCACTTCAATCGTGCTATGCAATAGGTTTGAAACTTGGCCGATGATTTGCTGGTTTTGCTCACGCTTAACTGAAATTCGCAAATAATCTTGTCCCGGCGCATCTGACAAACTGTACTGCCGTGGCTGCATCAACTGCCATTCAGGCACAAACATCCGCACCGAAATATATTGCCCAGGCAGATAATCTGGCACCGCGCCGCCATCGGCCGGGCGTAAATAAAACGATGTAATTTCGCTGCTTTCGACTGCTTTTTTCGCCACCACAAAACCACGCCAGCCGGTCCAGCCGCCGCTTTTGAATGCGGCAGCAGCATACAATTGCGCTTCTTCGGCAATCAATACATCGGCCAGTTGGCCATAAGCTGCGGCCCAAGCAGCAATCAATTCATCCGTCGCGGCAGCACCCAGCACTTCTCGAATCGACGCCAATAAATGATGGCCGACAATCGGGTAATGCTCGGGGCGGATGCCCAAGCTGATGTGTTTATTGGCAATGCGCGTTAATACTGGCGCTAATACGCTGGGGTTATCAATGTGTTCTGCATACGCCGCAACCGCCATCGCCAGCGCTTGTTGCTGCGCACCAGACTGCTGATTGCCTTCGTTAAAAATCTGTTTGAGTTCTGGATTATGCTGAAACATTCGTGCATAAAAATGCGTGGTGAGCGCCACACCATGCTGTTTAAGAATCGGCGCAGTGGCGCGAACTAAGTCACGATCAGTCAAATTAAGCATGGTTATTCCTACATCAGTTCATAAAGATGTATTAATTATACATATTTATGGCTATAAGAAAAGACACGGCATTGCGGTATTTTGCCGCGACCATTCATCGCAATACTAATGTAAGGATTTATGCTTTAGGGATTCGCGACTGCTGGCGCGACTTCAACTCGTCCTCGCCCCTGCTTTTTGGCCCGCAATAAAGCGTCATCTGCCCGCTGAATCAAATCACAGGCACTGCATGGCGTCTCAGCCGGCATGGTGGCCACGCCAATACTCGCGGACATCGTAATGGTTTGCTGATTGATTAATAATGGTGTGTTTTGAATGGCCAGCAAAATCGCATTGGCTTTTTCAACCGCATGCGCATGTTGAATATCCGGCAACACAATAATAAATTCATCGCCGCCATAGCGACCTAAATGATCATAAGAGCGTAAACAAAACTTAATCATCCGCACAAATTCAATCAATAACTGATCGCCAACCGGATGACCATACTGATCATTGACTTGCTTAAAATAATCCACATCCACCATCATCAAAGCTAAAGGCATATGGCTACGCCCAGCGCGCGCCATTTCGCGCTTAAGTACATCCATAATGGCGCCGCGATGCCAAATATTGAGTAAAGGATCGAGCAAAGAAGCGCGCCTCACTTCGCACAATTCAGCAAACATCATTTGCTGCGATTCGCTTAATTCTCGGGTTAAAAATACCTGCTCTACCCAGCTACCCAAATCATGCAAACAATTGCGTTCTTCATCCGAAAGTACACGAGGCACGTGATCAATAATGCATAAAGTGCCAACATTATGCCCATCGGCATTTTTGAGTGGTCGACCGGCATAAAAAATAACGTAAGGCGCATCCAGCACCAGCGGATTATCGGCAAAACGAATATCTTGGCGCGCATCGGCAATCACAAATAAATCATCGCCCAGAATGGCATGGCCACAAAAAGAAATGTCCCGCCCAGTCTCTCTCACCGGTAAACCCATGCAGGATTTAAACCACTGCCGGTTTTCATCAATGAGCGACACCAAAACAATCGGCACATTAAACACCCGCTTGGTCATGCGAACGACGCGATCGAATACCTCTTCGTCGGGCGTAGACAGCAATAACATCTTACGCAATGAGGCCATTCTTTCGTCTTCATTGCTCGGGATGGGGGCCGGTAACATGCTTACTCCAAAACTAAATTAATTGATAAAGAATGATAACTCGGTCAACGCCTGCCCAAAAAAAAGACGCCAGTGAATTTTGCAATGCACAGCGCTAAATCAAAAAATACTGCATTGCTAAAATAAAGATCACACATTCAATCATAAATTATTACACAGAACGATACTATAGCTTACTTATAAACAAAACAAACACGACTAACGTTACGCCAAGCTCAGTGGCAAAAAAATAGAGCAATCTGCCATCATTGATCAACAGCAAAATGAACCGCAACGCACTTGAGATCAGTAGCCCGTTGGCGGTATTACTGCAAAGCGCAGGACTACAACGGCAAAAATCCGGATAATGCGCGCTAACTCAATATGCGCGCTATTTAAGGAATTCTGCCATGGAAATTAAGGTCAATTTTCTCGACAAGCTTCGTCTTGAAGCCAAGTTCGATGATTTCACGGTGGTGGCCGATCAGCCGATCCGCTACAAGGGCGACGGCTCGGCACCGGGGCCGTTCGACTATTTTTTGGCCTCATCGGCGTTGTGCGCGGCGTATTTTGTGAAGTTGTATTGCGATACGCGCGGTATTTCGACCGAGCATATTCGTCTATCGCAAAACAATATTGTTGATCCAGAAAACCGCTATCAGCAAATATTCAAAATTCAGGTGGAATTACCTAAAGAAATCTCAGACAAAGATCGACAAGGCATTTTGCGCTCGATTGAGCGCTGCACGGTCAAAAAAGTCGTGCAAGCGGGGCCTGAATTTATCATTGAAGAAGTCGATAATCTCGACGCCGATGCGCAAGCTTTGTTGACATTAAATCCCGATGCGGACGCCGCCACCTATATCGTTGGTAAAGATCTACCGCTCGAGCAAACC
Source organism: uncultured Deefgea sp. (assembly GCF_947072475.1). Lineage (GTDB taxonomy): Bacteria > Pseudomonadota > Gammaproteobacteria > Burkholderiales > Chitinibacteraceae > Deefgea. The sequence continues at coordinate 44,642 of NZ_CAMTIA010000014.1, read as the reverse complement.
ATCGCCAATATGTCTGGCCTATTGGCCAATTTGGGCATGAAGATTGAAATCGCTTCGTGGCGCAATATCATCCCCAATGTTTGGTCGCTACATATTCGCGACGCGCACTCACCAATGTGTTTTACCAATGGCAAAGGCGCAAGCAAAGAAAGCGCATTGGCATCGGCCTTGGGCGAATTTATCGAGCGACTCAACTGCAATTTTTTCTACGCGGGGCATTTCTTTGGCAATGACATCGCCAATGCGCAGTTTGTGCATCACCCGAGCGAGCGCTGGTTTCAGCCGGGGCCCAATAATGCGCTACCAACTGAAATCCTCGATGACTATTGCCTGCCAATTTTCAACCCCGATGACGAGCTACTCGGCTCGCATTTGATTGATACCAATTCGGGCAATGCGGCGCGCGGCATCTGCTGCTTACCGTTTGTGCGTCAGTCAGACGGCGAAACGGTGTATTTCCCGAGCAATTTGCTCGAAAACCTGTTTGTGAGTAACGGCATGAGCGCCGGCAATACCTTGGCCGAAGCCCAAGTGCAATGTCTATCAGAAATCTTTGAGCGCGCAGTGAAACGCGAAATTCTCGAGGGCGAAATCACGCTGCCGGATGTACCGCAAGCCGTGCTAGAGAAATACCCGAGCATTTTAGCGGGCATTCAAGGCTTAGAAGAGCAAGGCTTCCCGGTCATCGTAAAAGACGCATCGCTTGGCGGTGTATATCCGGTGATGTGCGTCACGCTAATGAACCCACGCACTGGCGGCGTATTTGCCTCATTCGGCGCGCACCCGAGCTTAGAAGTCGCCTTAGAGCGCAGCCTAACCGAGTTGCTGCAAGGCCGTAGTTTTGAAGGCATGAACGATCTACCCCGCCCAACCTTTGAAAGCCAAGCACTCACAGAACCCAATAACTTTGTTGAGCATTTTATTGATTCGAGCGGCATTGTGTCGTGGCGCTTTTTCAGTGCCAAAGCACAGTACGAATTTGTTGAGTGGGATTTCGCCAGCCAAGGCGACAACGCCAATGCCGACGAAGCGGCCACCCTGTTTGGCATTTTGGCCGACATGGGCAAAGAAGCCTATATGGCGGTGTACGATCAACTCGGTGCCATCGCCTGCCGCATTGTGGTACCTGGCTATTCGGAAATTTACCCGATCGACGACTTGGTCTGGGACAACACCAATAAAGCGCTATTGTTCCGCGAAGATATTTTGAACTTGCACCGCTTAAGCGATGTTCGTCTGGTGGCCCTGCTCGATCGTTTAGAAGACAACGAGCTGGGTGATTACTCCACCATCACCGACTTAATTGGCATTGCCTTTGATGAAAACACCGTTTGGGGTCAACTCACCGTACTCGAACTCAAACTATTGATTCATCTGGCCTTGCATCAATATCCTGAAGCGCATGAGCTAGTCGGTGCTTTCTTGCAATACAACGACAACACGCTTGATCGCGTATTGTTTTATCAAGCAATGAATGTGGTGCTTGAAGTTGAGATGGATGATGAAATGGAACTGGCCGACTATGAGGTTAACTTCCGCCGCATGTTTGGCAATGAGCGCATGGACGCGGTGATCGGCTCAATCAACGATACCATCCGCTTTTATGGCCTGACCCCAACCAGCATGCAACTAGAAGGACTTGATCGTCACCAGCGCATCATCGATAGCTACCAAAAACTGCATGCCGCACGCGCAACCGCAGCGGGGATGTCGAACAATTAAGCTTTAGGCATTGTTGATAGGTATATGGCTGTAAACTTTTATTTATAAATATTACAGCCATATACATACACAAACGCCGGATGGCTGGCGCAGAATTTTGCCGATACCTATCGATAGGCCATAAAAAAACCCTCAAAACAATTGAGGGTTTTTTTACAGCTAAATTAACGACTCGCTAAACCGACTCGGCTCAGAACGGGATATCGTCTTCAAAGTCGTCAAAATTACGCGCGGGTTTTGCCGCAGCTTGTGGTGGTGCTTGGCGTGGGGCTTGTTGTTGCTGTTGCTGTTGGGCTGGGGCGCTGTATTCTTGGTTGAAATCATCACCACCGCCTTGCTGGTTGTAGCCACCGCCAGCATTACCGCCGGTATCACCACGCCCGCCGAGCATTTTCATTTCATCAGCGATAATTTCAGTGGTGTAGCGATCAGCACCGGTTTGCTTATCTTGCCATTTGCGAGTTTGCAAACGACCTTCGATATACACGCTGCTGCCTTTTTTTAAGTATTGCCCAGCAATTTCAGCCAAGCGGCCATACATACTGATGTTGTGCCATTCGGTTTTTTCTTGTTTTTGGCCAGATTGCTTGTCTTTCCAGCTCTCAGTGGTGGCAATCGAAAAATTACATACTGCATTGCCATTAGGCATAAAGCGCGTTTCTGGGTCTTTACCCAAATTACCAATTAATAATACTTTATTTAATGAGGCCATTTATTTGCTCCAGTTTTTTAAATCAATTCAATGTTTACGGTGCCTAGCACCGCACAATTTATGTCGTAGCGATATTGGTTTCAGCAATGAGTCGATCCACTTCAGCTTCGTCATAGCCCGCTTGCATCACTTTGAGCAGGGCGACGCGCTCGTCGATCAAAACCACGGCTTCTTTTACACCGTCAATGGCGCCTAGTTTAGCAGACAGTCGCCCTACATCGCCTGACCATTGCTCACCAATGTGGAACATTTTGGTTTTGACCGGCAGCGGCGCTTGCATTCCCCAAGAGACTAAAAGCCAGATCGCCATCAGTAATGCACACAGCGCAAACACCGGCATTGGGCTTTGATATTCTTGGTATAAATACCCCGCTAAAGCCGATCCCATAAACATACTCGCCGCTTGGCAGGTATTGTAAACGCCCATCGCGGTGCCCTTGGCTGCGGTGGGGGCGATTTTAGAAATCAACGACGGTTGAGTGGCTTCTAAAATATTGAAGGCAATAAAATACACCCCCAACCACACCACAATCCACGTTAAGCTCGGCATCCATAAAGTCATGCCCAGCTGCGCGGCAAACATCAGCGCGATGGCAAATAAAAACACTTCTTTGAGGTGATTTTTTTTCTCACCATAAATAATCGCCGGCACCATCAACACAAAACCGACCAACACGACCGGCAAATACACCCACCAATGATGAGCCACGTCGATGCCACCAATTTGATTGAGCAACAAAGGCATCACGGTAAACATGGCCATTTGCGAAGCGTGCAGCGCAAAAACGCCGTAATTTAAGCGCAGTAACTGCGGGTCTTTTAACACTTGCGGCAAGCGGCTGGCGTTGGCTTCGGCATCGGAATGAAAACGCGATACGGCGGGATTAGGCACCACTTTCCACACGCCGATCAAAGCGGCAATCGTAAGACCTGCGGTGAGTAAAAAAATCCCCGGCAAACCGATCCATTCGGCGAGTTTGGGTGCGGCCACCAGAGAAATAGCAAAGGTTGACGCAATCGAAGCGCCAATCATCGCCATGGCTTTGGTGCGATGCTCTTCGCGGGTTAAGTCTGCCAATAGTGCGGTCACTGCCGCCGAAATCGCCCCTGCGCCCTGCACTGCACGCCCGACAATCAACCACGCAATATGATCGGCCATAGCACACATAATCGAGCCAATGGCAAACAGCGCCAAGCCGATATAAATGACTTTTTTTCGGCCAACGCGATCCGACCACATGCCAAATGGCAATTGCAGCAAGGCTTGCGTTAAGCCATAAGCGCCAAAGGCTAAGCCGACCATGGTGTGATTTTGACCGCCAGGCAAATGCCCAGCGTAAACCGCAAACACTGGCAAAATCAAAAACATGCCCAGCATGCGAAGCGCGTACAGCCCAGCGAGGCTGCTTGCGGCGCGTAATTCTAACGCCGACATAGTAGGAGAAGCAGACATCAGCAGCCACATCAACAAAAGGAGGATGGATTTTAACAGCTCAGCCTCAGGATGGCAGTGTTTGCTTTGCGATTGATTAAGAATACCTGCAGCACCCCCCAATCAACCCCAGCTACATTCGAAGGGTATATCGCTAAAGCGCATTCAACTCAAAGTCTACAGCTCAATACCTATGGGTTGATACCCTAAAGCCTGTTGACGTTTGGTTTGCCCGCCGCGTTTGCGCGGCTTTTGGCCTGAGGCAAGGCACAAAGCCGCGTGATCATTCTACGCTAGCGCTTTGTAACGCCGCATCCACCGCCAACGTTCAACGACACCACCGCGCTATCACCGCGCACATCGCAGCCAATCGCTATCACCAAGAATGGAAGCTTAAGTTGATACCGGATGCGCGGCGCTGGCGGCATCGGCCACGCTTTGAAAATCTGCATCCACTTGCGCCAATTGCGCGAATTTATTCGCGAACCACGCCGCATCGTACCAAGCCACATTCTGGCTATGCTTGACATCGTCCCACAAAGAAAAAAACCAACGCCGCGCCGCAAAGCCATCGGCCAATGGCTGCTGCTCGATATAGCTTTCCAATAAGCGCCAATCGGCAAATGCATCCGCCAAATGAAAAATATCCTGCTCACGATGGCGAAATGCCACATCACATGGATCAATGGCCGCAACCGGTAAGCCGCTCGCGTCATATAAAAAATTACACGCGTGGGGGTCATCGTGGCACAGTGACGATGGCCCCGTAATGGGCGCTAACATGCGTTCACGCTCCGCCCAAAGCTTGGCAAACGCGCTACGTAATTCAGCAGAAAACGGTGAGGTCGCGGTATTCAAACTAGCCAACAACGGCCGCGTCCACGATTCAAATGCGGGTAAAAACGCCGGTGTGAAATCACCATTGGCATGTTCAAAACCGCGCGCATCACTTACCGCATGCCACGCCAACATTTGCTCAACAATCCGCTGCGCCGTTTGTGCCGGATTAGGCAAAGGATTGGGTAATTCCCATGCAGGAACGCCCAATAAACGCGGCATCAGAAAGGTATCGAGCTTGCCATGTTCACCCAAAATTTCGCGATGCTCTAAAACCTCGGGCATTGGCAATACGCTATGCGCTCGTAAGCGATTCAAGGCGATGATTTCAGAGGCCAAGCGCCCAGCTTGCCGAGAAAATTTAACGACAAACTCACCCTGCTCGGCCCGCAGCAACACCACATGCCCATAAAAAGATGGTATTTCTTGCGTTATTTGCAGATTGGTTAAACCCGCTTGCGCCGCAAAGGCCAATGCCGGCGCTAGATAGTCCGAAGGATTCATCGCATTCACAGTATTTGCCTCGTTCTTGCATTTTAAGGATCTAGTAATTTTCAATTAATATTTGCTATTGCAAGCTCAGTTCGTGCCAACTATAAAGTACAAATCAATATTTTGAATTTTTAGCGACTTCGCGCGATCAGGAGTGTGGTTTATGCTACAAGCGCCAACCACGATGTTAAACGCTTTAGCAGCACTGACTAGCCTGCATGATCGCGACGCACTTTCATTAAGCTTGTGCATTACCTTGCAAGAAATTTTTGACTTCAAGCAGCTCGATCTCTATCACTACCGAGCGGCGCCGCTGCAAACCGACTGCGCATGGCAAATCAAACACACAATTCACCTGCAAGATGGTCAAATGTCGCAATCTTGGCATTGGCATGAGCATGAAATCCTTAGCAATCTGTCGCCCGAGCTTGATCCTCTGATTACCCAAGCACTCAGCTCAAGCGAAGCCAGCGTTTTATCGTCGGATGGCTACCGTGTGGTGCGTTGCCTATATTCGGCCAATCAACCGCAACTACTCATCGACTGCCGCAATACCAGCGCCTTAAGTGCTAAAGATTTACATGTGCTGCATGGCATGACGCGAATTTACGAAAATCACAGCACCCTGCTCGACTATGGCCAAACCGACTCCTTAACGGGCTTACTCAATCGCAAAACCTTAGAGCAACAATTTTTCAAAGTAATGGCGCATCAAAAAAATCTCAACAATCTTGAGCCCAGCAGCGTAGATATTGAATGTGAACGCCGCAGCCATCCTGATAACGAGGTTTATTTCCTCGCAGTGATGGATATTGATCATTTCAAACGCATCAACGATCAATTTGGGCATATTTATGGCGATGAAGTGTTACTTTTGATCGCCCAACTGATGAAGGCCAGCTTTCGCAGCGAAGATCATTTGTTTCGATTTGGCGGAGAAGAATTCGTCATCATGATCGGCCCACAATCAGAGGACAGCGCACTACAAGCCGTCGAACGGTTTCGCGAGCGGGTGGCGCAGTTTGATTTTCCACAGGTGGGTCAAGTCACCATCAGCATTGGCATTACTCAACTACTTGATTTTGAAATTTTAAGCACTGTACTTGGCCGCGCTGATGAAGCCTTATATCAAGCCAAAGACCAAGGGCGTAATCGCGTTGTGACTGCGGCAATCGATGCCATTAGCATCAAAGAACACAGCCCGAATAATGGCAGCATTGAATTATTCTAAGCGCCCTATTCGCCCGCTGGGCCAGCACTTTGGCTGCAAAGTGAACATTCGTACTCTTCACTACCCCGCGCTGCAGCAAAGCGCTACAATGCACGGTTACTTTTGCCGCCGGATAATGCCATGTACCGCTCTGCACTTGCCACTGACCAGCCAATGATCCGCATTCGCGGAGCCCGTACACATAACCTCAAAAACGTGAACTTAGACTTGCCGCGTGGCAAGCTGATTGTCATCACCGGCTTATCTGGTTCAGGTAAATCGTCCTTGGCTTTCGATACTTTGTATGCCGAAGGGCAACGCCGTTATGTTGAATCACTGTCGGCGTATGCTCGGCAGTTTTTGCAATTAATGGAAAAACCCGATGTCGATTTGATCGAAGGGCTCTCGCCAGCCATTTCGATTGAGCAAAAAGCCACCAGCCACAACCCGCGCTCAACCGTGGGCACGGTGACTGAAATTCACGATTATTTACGCCTGCTATTTGCCCGTGTTGGCACGCCGTTTTGCCCTGAACACAATCAGGCGCTGCAAAGCCAAACCGTCAGCCAAATGGTGGACCATGTGTTGGCGCTGCCCGAAGACAGTAAACTGATGATTTTAGCGCCAGTGATTATGGGCAAAAAAGGCGAAAACGCCGACTTGCTCGAAGAGCTGCGCGCCCAAGGTTTTGTTCGTGTTCGTATCGACGGCGAAGTGTTCGAGCTCGACGAAACACCGAAACTCGATAAAAACAAAAAACACACCATTGAAGTGGTCATCGATCGACTGAAAGTACATGCCGACATTCAGCAACGACTCGCCGAAAGCTTTGAAACCGCCTTGCGCCACGCCGAAGGCCGTGCCATTGCGGTTGAAATGGATACCGGCAAAGAGCATTGGTTTTCGGCCAAATTTGCTTGCCCAATTTGTAGCTACAGCTTGCCTGAGCTTGAGCCGCGCCTATTCTCGTTTAACAATCCAATGGGTGCGTGTCCTTCGTGCGACGGACTCGGTCACCGCACCTTTTTTGATCCCAAGCGCGTCGTGGCGCATCCCGATCTGAGTTTGGCCGCCGGTGCAGTCAAAGGCTGGGATAAACGCAATCAGTTTTACTTCCAAATGCTGATGAGCATTGCCGAACATTACGGCTTTGATATCAATACAGCGTGGAATGAATTGAGTAGCGAAGTACAAGACGCGATCTTACAAGGCTCGGGGCGCGATGAAATCGCGTTTATGTATACCAATGAACGCGGCAATAAATTCGAGCGCGCCCATGCTTTTGAAGGGATTATTCCGAATTTAGAGCGTCGCTACAAAGAAACCGATTCAATGGCGGTGCGTGAAGAGCTCGCCAAATATCAAAATAATCAGATTTGCCCAAGCTGCAATGGCGCGCGTTTACGCACCGAAGCACGCCACGTACAAGTAGGGGGTATTACGCTGCATGCCATTGGCAAAATGGCTTTGCGCGATACACTGCTGTTTTTTACCGGTTTACATTTAGAAGGCGCCAAAGCGCAGATTGCCGAAAAAATCGTTAAAGAAGTCAGCGAACGACTCGGCTTTTTGGTCAATGTGGGTCTCGATTACCTATGCCTTGAACGCAGCGCCGATACGCTGTCGGGCGGCGAAGCGCAACGCATTCGCTTGGCCAGCCAAATTGGTTCTGGCCTCACTGGCGTGATGTATGTGCTTGATGAACCGTCGATTGGTCTGCATCAGCGCGACAACGACCGTTTGATCGGCACTTTGATTCATCTGCGCGATTTGGACAATACGGTGATTGTCGTTGAGCACGATGAAGACGCGATGCGGGCTGCCGATTGGCTGATTGATATGGGCCCGGGCGCTGGCGTGCACGGTGGCGAAGTGATTGCATTTGGTAAACCCGAAGACGTGTTTAACAACCCCAATTCCGTCACCGGCCAATTTATGACCGGCAAACGCAAGATTGCGATGCCCGCCACCCGCCGTGTGCCAACAGAAGGTCGCTGGCTGCATATCAAAGGCGCGAGCGGGAATAACTTAAAAGACGTCGATCTGGATTTGCCGCTGGGCATGATGGTGTGCATTACCGGCGTTTCTGGCTCGGGTAAATCGACGCTAATCAACGACACTTTGTATGCCATTGCCGCCCGTGAACTCAATGGCGCGGGGATCGAATCCTCCCCTTACCACAGCGTGCATGGACTTGAGCATCTAGACAAAGTCATTAATGTCGATCAATCGCCGATTGGCCGCACGCCGCGCTCCAATCCAGCGACGTATACCGGGCTATTTACGCCGATTCGTGAGCTGTTTTCAGGCGTGCCGATGAGCCGTGAACGCGGTTATGGGCCGGGGCGCTTCTCGTTTAACGTCAAAGGCGGTCGCTGCGAAGCGTGCCAGGGCGATGGCGTGATCAAAGTCGAAATGCATTTCTTGCCCGATGTGTACGTTCCGTGTGATGTCTGCCATAGCAAACGCTATAACCGTGAAACACTGGAAGTACAGTACAAAGGCAAAAACATTACTGAAGTCTTAGAAATGACAGTCGAAAACGCGCTGGCCTTCTTTAGCGCCGTGCCCACCGTTGCCAGAAAGTTGCAAACCTTAATGGACGTTGGCTTGGGCTATATTCGCCTAGGTCAAAGTGCCACCACGCTCTCAGGCGGCGAAGCACAACGGGTGAAATTGGCGCTGGAGCTGTCTAAACGGGATACCGGTCGCACGCTGTATATCTTGGATGAACCGACCACGGGTTTGCATTTTCACGATATCGACCTACTGCTGACCGTGGTGCAGCGCTTGGCGGGTCACGGCAATTCAATTGTCGTCATTGAGCATAATCTGGACGTGATTAAAACTGCCGACTGGGTGATTGATTTGGGCCCCGAAGGCGGCGCTGGCGGCGGACAAATTATTGCCACTGGTACGCCCGAAGAAGTGGCCAAAAATCCACATAGCCATACGGGGTATTACCTTGCACGCTCTTTAAATAAAGCGCCTGAATAAAATACCCCCAATAAAAAAACCGCCAACATTACATTGGCGGTTTTTTATCGTCTTTTAATTTACTGATTAGGGTTGCCCATAGTGGCTGAGTAATTTATCGAGCCATTTTGACGCGCTTAAACGCTGCGGCATGCTGCCTTTGTACAGCAGCATTTCTAGTTGCTCAAAGGCTTCACGGCGTTGATTATCGGCAATCAAGACGGCAATGGCTTGCAGGGTGGCATCGTCAGAAACAAAATCTTTCGCTTCAAATTGGGCACTGCGCTGCGGCACGGCAGCGGATGCCGGCGCTGAAATCGTTTCAGCTTGCTCCACCTTGGCAGCAAACATACTGAGTGGATCATCATCTCGCGGATGCGCAGTGGATAACAGATCTAAATCAAAATGAAAGGCATCATTTTGCGCCGTGTTCAAGCCACTGCTAACCGGGCTAACCGGACTAACCGCTAAGGTGGGCGCTAAATTTGTCGTCTGAATTGGCGAATTCACTTCAGTGCTCTGCGGCAATAAATACGCTGCAGTGCGCGCATCAATCGATTGATACAAAGGATTATTGGCGTCAATTTGCAGCCCCAAGCTTTGCACCTGCTGCCACAATGAATCGCTGGCAAAATGCAATCGAAACGCCACGGCACGTTCTTGAAATGCCTCAAGCATGTTTTCTTGCGCAAAAATCTCTAATAGCTTCATCCACAAAGCCAATGAATGCGGGCGATCAAGCACTTCGGCACTGAGTAACTGAATCGCTTGTGCCGTCATGCCGTAGTCCAGCAATAACTGCGCTTCTTCTGCCACTGAAGCCGGTGAAACGACGTCCACGCCATGCCAATCGGTGTTGTCATACTCTGGCGCTGGCATCGGCGCGGGCGCGGCAAAGCCACTGGTTCGTGTTTGCGAATGCGGAAAATGACTCGGTGTTCTTTGCGCCAAGATCGTCGTTGGATTGCCATGCAAAGTGGCAATCCCCAGCGCCGAGTACGAACTATCGGCGGTAAGGCGCAATCGTTGCCGCCAAATCACCACCACCATTGCCAACACAACTAAGCCCAAAAACAACCACCATTGCCAAGAAAACGAAGCATCACCTTCCATTTTGGCCGCGCTTTTGGCGGGTGAATTGGTGATCTTAACCCGATTTAATTGTTGCTCTAATTGAACGATCTGATCTTTGAGTTGCAGCATTTGCGCCGCTTGTTCGTCCGATTCAAGCGACAATAAGCGCTCTCGCAAACGCAAAATATCGGCGGGCGACAAATTGTTTTTTGGTTTTAAATCCAGCGTCGGCGACGATAAGCGCAAACGAAATTCATCCGCGCTCGCCGTTGCCGTTGCCGTTGCAGGGGATTCAATCGCGTCGGCGGCGGTATTGGCGGGCGATAAGCTGAGCCTAGCCTCGGCTGGCAAAGTCTCAATTCGCGGTGTTGTCGGCGCTTTTGCTTTGGCCATCGGTGCCGGCAATTGCAAGCGCCATTGATTCCCCAACCGCACCGTCGAGCCTTGCGGCAAGTCGGGGTTCAAATCAAAAATACGCTCAACAAACTGAGCGCGCTGTTGCGCTTGATGCGGATAATAACGGCGCGCGATATTGGCGACGGTATCGCCCTCTTCAGTCAACCATACCGCGCCTAAACGCGGCAAAGTACGTGGTTTAATGGATGCTGCGATCGGCTGATGGCGTTTTTTAGTTGCCGCTTGGTATTCGTGTGGATCGAGAAGTACGCTGTAATCCCGCTGAAAAACCCGGTTTTCTTCACCCGGGCATTTCACTCTAACGGCTAAATTCAGCAGAGGTTCATGCCAGGCATCCAGGCCATAAATCAAAACGCGGCCGCCTGGGCCATCTGGCTGAAAAACCAATTTGGCACGGCGCAATACATTTTGCTCTTCGCCGCTATGCAAACCAACGAGCCGAAAACAAGAGCTACTGAGCGCTTCTTCCTCTGATGCCGCCACAGAGATACTGGCCGAAAATTTTTCACCCAATGCCGAATTCACCCGGATATCGCCCAACATCGCAGCATGCGCCCCACCTGCAAGCATACACATTGCACTTAGGGCAAAAATAAACGGAGTTAAACGCAGAAGGCGAGGCAATTTTCTTATCATTATTTTTTCATAGAAACATCTAATTACAAATCAATCAATACCGTCGCACGGCAAAAATAATAACACGATAACTCAAATAGTCATTCTAAAAAACCAAACGATCCATGCGAAATAAACCTGCCAAGTCTTGCGATATCGATCGTCTGCCTTGATCAATTGTAGAAAAAAAACAGCGAGCGATCAATCGTGCTCGATTGTTTATATCTTGGCGTATTTTAATAAAAATCAGCGCAATGTATTTGTTATTGCTCAGTTTAAATGCAAATCGTCAATATCCACAGCCTCAGGATGGCGGTATTAACTGCTGCGGCCCAATATAAAATCGAGCCGCAGCAGGACAAAAATAATGCCATTGGATTAAGTAATCACGAATAACGGATTGGCACTTGTAGGCGCTAGCTGTCCAGCGAATGCAATACTTCGCTGGCTGAGCAAATGCCACTCAGAATCAAGCGTGTTTCTCTTTACCACTTAACAATTGAATTTATAAGATATCAAGATGATCTAAACCAGACAAAACGTCACGATTTTTCGATTCTGCGCCATTTAATTTGATTTGCAAGCGTAAATCATTCACCGAATCGGCATTACGCAAGGCATCTTCATAGCTAATACGATTGGCTTCAAATAAATCAAATAGCGATTGGTCAAAAGTTTGCATGCCTAATTCACGCGATTTTTTCATAATTTCTTTAATCTCGTGAACTTCGCCTTTAAAGATTAACTCGGAAATCAATGGCGAATTGAGCATCACTTCAACGGCGGCAACGCGGCCTTTACCGGATAAATGTGGCACTAAGCGTTGCGACACAAAGGCTTTTAAATTGAGCGATAAATCCATTAATAACTGAGAGCGGCGCTCTTCAGGGAAAAAGTTAATAATCCGATCCAGTGCCTGATTGGCCGAGTTGGCATGCAAGGTTGCCATACAAAGATGGCCGGTTTCGGCAAAAGCAATCGCGTAATCCATGGTTTCACGATCGCGCACTTCGCCAATCAAAATCACATCCGGCGCTTGGCGCAAGGTGTTTTTCAGCGCTGCCATCCAAGAATCAGTATCTACCCCCACTTCTCGCTGGGTAATAATTGAATTTTTATGCTCATGCACGTATTCAATCGGGTCTTCAATGGTAATGATATGGTCATAGGCGTTTTCATTGCGATGGCCAATCATGGCCGCCAACGACGTTGATTTACCTGAGCCGGTCCCGCCAACAAAAATTACTAAACCGCGCTTGGTCATCGCAATATCCCGCAATACTGGCGGCAGGTTTAATTCTTCTAATTTTGGAATTTCTGAATTAATCGTTCGCAGCACCATGCCAACACGGCCTTGCTGCATAAATGCATTCACCCGAAAACGCCCCATTGAGCCAGGGCTAATCGCGAAATTACATTCTTTATTGGCTTCAAAGTCTTCGGCTTGACGATCATTCATAATCGCCCGCGCTAATTCTTTGGTGTGTTGTGCAGTGAGTTGCTGATTTGAAACAGGGGTCACTCGACCATCGATTTTCATTGCCGGCGGAAAATCAACGGTAATAAATAAATCCGAAGCATTTTTACTGCGCATATGCCGCAATAAATCATGCATAAACTTGGCTGCTTGTTCTTTTTCCATAATCGACTGAAATTAACCCTTAAAATTATCTGGAATCGCCGCTTTACCACGCGCATCGATAATTGACACGACATTACGTTGCACTAAATTTTGCAGACATTGATCCAAGGTTTGCATGCCATATTGGGAGCCGGTTTGAATCGATGAATACATTTGCGCAATTTTATTTTCGCGGATTAAATTTCGAATCGCCGGAATCCCGATCATGATCTCATGCGCGGCAACGCGCCCTTGCCCATCTTTGGTTTTTAGCAAGGTTTGCGAAATCACAGCACGCAATGATTCAGACAGCATCGAGCGCACCATTTCTTTTTCTGCCGCAGGGAAAACGTCAACAATCCGGTCGATGGTTTTTGCGGCCGACGTGGTATGCAAGGTGCCAAACACCAAATGCCCGGTTTCTGCGGCGGTGAGTGCCAAACGAATGGTTTCCAAATCGCGCATCTCACCGACCAAAATCACATCCGGATCTTCCCGTAAGGCGCTGCGTAATGCATTCGAAAACGACATCGTATGTGGGCCAACTTCTCGCTGATTGATAAGGCATTTTTTGGATTGATGCACAAATTCAATCGGGTCTTCCACCGTCAAAATATGGCCGTATTCATTGTCGTTAATGAAGTTCACCATGGCCGCGAGTGTGGTTGATTTACCTGAACCGGTTGGCCCAGTAACGAGCACCAAACCACGTGGGTTTTGTGCGATGTCCTGAAAGACTTTGGGGCAGCCCAGTTCTTCTAATGACAGCACCTTAGAGGGAATCGTCCGAAATACCGCACCAGCGCCGCGATTTTGCACAAAGGCATTCACCCGAAAACGCGCTAAATTGGGAATTTCAAAGGAAAAATCGCATTCGAGGGTGTCTTCGTAAATTTTTCGCTGGCCATCATTCATAATGTCGTACACCATATCGTGGACGTCTTTATGCTCCATTGCCGGTAAGTTAATGCGCCGAACATCGCCATGAACCCGAATCATCGGTGGCAAACCAGCGGAAAGGTGTAAATCGGAGGCTTTATTCTTTACCGAAAAGGCTAAGAGTTCTGAGATTTCCATTTATAATTCTTCCTCTTATCCATCAAATTGGCCCAACAAAAGCCCATCATTAAGCATGGGCTTGGGCTTTTGAGTTAATTTTCCCATTATGGCAACGATTTTTACTGCATTGCAAGGCGTACAGGCGAGGATTGACACTGCGTGCACAGCTGTAGGGCGAAACCCCGCAGCGGTGAAGCTGTTAGCGGTGAGTAAAACCTTTCCTGCTGCCGATATTCAAGCTCTCTATCAATTCGGTCAACGCGCATTCGGTGAAAACTATGCGCAAGAACTCGCCAATAAATGCCAAATACTGGCGGAATATAACGACATTGAATGGCATTTTATTGGTCCTTTACAGAGCAATAAAACCCGTTTAGTCGCTGAAAACGCCGCGTGGGTGCATACGATAGAACGATTAAAAATTGCCGAACGTTTGTCAGCTCAACGACCGACTCATTTGCCACCTATCAATATTTGTCTGCAAGTGAACGTTTCGGGCGAAACAACAAAATCAGGCGTCGCGCCAGAGCAAGTCTTGGCTTTGGCTGAGCAAGTGGCCAAATTACCGCAACTTTGCTTACGTGGCTTGATGTGCATCCCTGAATCAAGCCATGATTCAACCCTACTGGCACAGCAATTTTTAGTTTTAGTGCAATTAAAAGCGCAACTCCAAGCACGCGGATACGCCTTAGACACCCTATCAATGGGGATGTCGAACGATTTAGAGTCAGCCATTGCCGCTGGCTCAACTTTAGTGCGTATTGGTAGCGCCATTTTTGGCCAGCGACATTATTCATCATGAACGCCGTACGATGCTCAGGCACACGGTTTGATCAGGACAGCAAATAACCATGAAAATTACTTATATTGGCGGTGGCAATATGGCCAGCGCGATGATTGGCGGCATGTTGTCACAAGGCTTTAAAGGGCAAGACATCCACGTGGTTGAGCCCGATGCCAATAAACGCGCTGAACTTGCACAGCAATATGGCATTAGTTGCAGCGCCCCCGAAGAAGCGTTGCCTGCCAGCCAAGCGATTATTTTCGCCATTAAACCGCAACAATTTCGCACCGTTGCCCAAAGCATCCTGCCGCAATTGAATCATGCTTTGGTGATCTCAATCGCTGCTGGCATTCGCGCAGCCACCATCAGCCAATGGCTGGGTGGCTATCAACGCATCGTTCGCGTGATGCCCAATACACCGGCTTTAGTTCAAGCGGGGATTTCTGGGGTGTATGCGACAGAACACGTAACCGACACCGACAAAGCCTTAACTACGCGTATTTTAGCGTCCATTGGTGAGCAAGTTTGGGTTAACGATGAATCGCAAATGGATGGGATTACCGCGATTTCAGGCAGTGGCCCGGCGTATGTGTTTTATTTGATGGAAGCCTTGCAAGCGGCGGCTTTGGCACAAGGCTTTGATGCCGACATCGCCAATAAACTGGCCTACCAAACTTTTGCTGGTGCGGTCAAACTGGCGCTGGCTAGCCCAGATGACGCAGGAACTTTACAAGTCAAAGTGACTTCTAAAGGGGGAACGACAGAGCGAGCGATTCAAACCTTGCAATCGCACAATGTACGCGCAACATTGATTGCCGCCGCCGCTGCTGCGGCTGCGCGCTCAGTCGAGCTAGGTGATGAGCTCGGCCGAAATCCAGAACAATCAGAACCATAAATAGGAGGCTTTATGCTCACCAGCGTACTCGATTTTTTAATCCGCAATGTACTCGACTTCTTCATTTTATTGCTTTTGGTTCGATTTTATTTACAAGCGGCTCAAGTTTCATTTCGTAATCCAATCGGCCAATTTGCGCTGGCGCTCACCAATTGGATCGTATTGCCAATTCGCCGCTTTATTCCACCATTTAAAGGCTATGACAGCACCAGCCTAGGTTTTGCTTGGCTATTTGCGCTCGCCATGCATGCCTCACTCTTGGCAATTAGCCCTTGGCCGTTTAACTTTATGTCAGGCAATTCAATTTTGGCTTTGACGCTGATTGCGACACTTGAGCTGTTCAAAATGTCGCTCTATCTATTGTTTGCCGCCGTCATTGGCCAAGCCTTAATGAGCTGGCTATCGCCTTACAATCCATTTATGGCGATTTTAACCGGATTGACTGCGCCGTTTTTACGGCCGATTCAGAAAGTAATTCATCCGATTGGTGGGATTGATATCACACCATTTATTCTTATCTTATTCATTCAGCTCCTACTCAATGTGTTTGTCGCACAAATGGAGCCGATGATTCTTCAACAAGTCGTGGTAACTGCATAATGGCGCACAATCGCTGGTTCACTCAAAACGGAACAACCCTCATTTTACGTTTGCACGTACAAGCCAGTGGCAAAAAAACCGAATGTCTTGGCTATTATGGGGATGCCTTAAAAATCAGGGTGGCAACGCCCCCTGTGAGCCACAAAATGAATGTGTGTTTGGTCACTTGGCTGGCCGATCAATTTGGCGTTCGCCCACAGCAAGTGGGGCTCAGTAGTGGTGAAAACACACAAAATAAAGTTTTCACCATCACAGGAAGCAAGGTATCGCCCGAGAAGCTAAACCCAGCTTAACTTAGCGATCAATACGTGGCGTGGTATCGACAGGATCAACTCGGCGATACTCCGCCTCAATGATGCCATCGTCTGGCCTAGGCTGGCCGATGGTGGATTTGTTTTTCCATGGCAAAAGCAAAACCAAAGCGATTACATCGCTGATTAAACCCGGAATCAGCAACAGCACCGCAGCAATAAAATAGCGCGCAATGCCTAATAAACTATTGATGCCAACTTGGCCAGTGCGAACATCGTGCATCAGCTTTAAACCCATCGCCAAGCGATGATGACGTAGCATCAAAATACCCAAGCAAAACGATGCGATAACCCAAATCAGCGTCCAAAAAGTGCCGATGGTATCGGCAAGCCAAATCAAAGACATGACTTCAAGAAAAGGATAAGCCAATAGGCATCCGAACAAAAGGTAAGGCATGACAACTCCAACTGAAATTTTAATCGTGTGGTGCAACTGCCCCGATCTTGCCACTGCCAAGCAATTGGCATCGGGTTTGGTTAAAGAAAAACTAGCCGCTTGTGTGAATGTTTTACCTGCTGTGGAATCTATTTACCATTGGGAGAATAGGTTAGAAAATGCCACAGAAGTTCCGCTGATGATCAAAACCACTCGCGCCAACTATTGCCAACTTGAAAACTGGTTACAAACTCATCACCCTTATACAATCGCTGAAATTATCGCCATTCCCGTTACGGCAGGCTTACCTGCTTATCTCGATTGGGTTCGTACCGCTACTGCTGAGAGCAACTAAATGCATCGATTTTTAAGCTTCATTTTTTTAATCTTTATTTCTTTTAGCTTGCAAGCTCAAACCGAGCTATTACCTCCGGATCAAGCATTTATTCCCAAATTGCTTCAGCTCGATCCGCAAACTTTAGCCGCCGATTTTACCGTGGCACCACAATATTATTTGTATCGTGATCGAATCAGTTTTGCCGCGAACGGTCACGAGATCGAAACGGTATTTCCCAAAGGCGAGATGAAAGACGATCCCAGCTTTGGTCGAGTCGAAGTCTATAAACACGATACCCGCATTGTGCTGAAATTCAAACAAGCCGTCGACGCGACGCTGCCGATTACCTTCAAATATCAAGGTTGTGCCGATGCGGGAATTTGCTACCCGCCACAAACCCAAATTTTACAAGCTGGGAAAAATACCCAAAATAAAGCCGTGAGTGATTTATTTGGCAGCAATAGTAATAATCCCCCATCGCAAGATGAACCCGATTATTTTGCTGGCAGTTTTCTTGGCACGCTGGGCGTGTTTTTTTTGGCCGGCATTGGCCTAGCACTCACCGCCTGCATGTATCCACTTATTCCAATCGTGTCTGGGATTGTCATTGGCCATAACGCCAAACAAATTAAGCCACAACGCTGGCAAGCTTTTGCCCTTACTTTTATGTATGTACAAGGCATGGCACTGGCGTATACCGCGATTGGCATTGCGGCGGCGGCAACCGGTACTTTATTAGTGGTGTTCTTGCAGCAACCGATTGTGATTGCGGCATTTGCCTTATTTTTTGTCATGATGGCGCTGGCTATGCTCGGCGTTTTTCATCTGCAACTCCCACAAGGCCCGCACAATTTTATCAATAACCTTGCCAATCGCTTACCGGGTGGCCGCTGGCTATCGGTGTTTGTGATGGGGCTATTGTCTGCGTTATTGGTAGGTCCTTGCATTGCGCCACCACTGGCGGCAGCGCTAGCTTATCTAGGTACAACCAGTGATTTACTCCTCGGTGGCGCGGCACTGTATGTGATGGCGCTCGGACTCGGCGTGCCTTTACTGCTCATCGGAGCATTTGGTTCGACCATCTTGCCGCGACTTTCTGGCCGCATCATGCGCGGCATTAAAATCGCTTTTGGGATTGCGCTGCTGGGCATGGCGCTGTGGGTATCACGCCCATTGTGGGAAGTGTATCTGCGCCCAGCGGCACACCAGCTTAACTTGACTACTGTGGCTTCATCGAGCCAGCTCGATCAAGCACTACTGGCGGCACGTGGCAAACCGGTCATGGTCGATTTTTATGCCGATTGGTGTGTGAGCTGTATTGAATTTGAACGCGAAACATTAAGCGATAACACCGTACAGGCCAAACTAGAAAAAATCGTATTGATTCGGGTCGATGTCACCCAAAACAGTCGTGACGATGCCGCCCTTTTGGCTCGTTTTGGTTTATACGGGCCGCCCGCGTTGATTTTTTATTCATCAACTGGGCAAGAATTAAAACCGCGCGTTATTGGCTTTCAAAATCCTCGCGACTTTTTGCAAACGCTGACCAAGATTGAGGCCCAGCAATGAAAAAATGGTTTCTAGCGCTGTTTTTATTGCACAGCAGCTGCTTTGCTGCCAGCGAACTAGCTAGCAGCAAATTGCCTGATTTGGCTGGCAAGCCGCAAGCGCTGTCGCAATGGCGAGGCAAACCGCTGGTGATTAATTATTGGGCAACATGGTGTGGTCCATGTCGCCAAGAAATGCCTGAGCTGATCGAGTTACAAGCCAAATACGCTGGGAAAGTACAGTTTATTGGGATTGCGATTGATGATGCCGCCGCAGTCAGCGCCTTTATCAAGCCGCTGAAAGTAAATTATCCGATGTTAATCGGCGGCAACACGGCAATGGAAATGATGCGGGCACAGGGCAATCTGCATGGCGGACTGCCCTTTACGGTGATTTTCGATGCGAAGGGACAAAAAATCGCCGTCGAGTTAGGTCGAGTCAAGAAAGATCGGCTTGATCGCGCTTTAAAATTATTAAGCCAATAAACGCCAACACCTAAGGTATATTAATCCAGCCAATATTAAATAAAGGCCAGAGTCATATACCTTAAAAACCGCAAAATACGTCGCGCATCATTGCCACCACATCCAGTGTGCGCTGGTCACCAACGCGGTAATACACTCGATTGGCGTCTTTGCGCGTTCGCAACACGCCTTTTTCGCGCATCAAGGCTAAATGCTGAGAAATATTCGATTGCGTGGTGCCTACACGCTCAACGATATCTTGCACGCTGACTTCCTGATCGGCCAATACGCATAAAATTTTCAAGCGCAACGGGTGCGACATTGCCTTCATCGCTCGTGAAGCTTGGTCAATATGCTCATCGCCCATTAATGCAATAGAATCCATCATGTCTCTTATCTTTTTTATTAAATCTAACTGTATGTTTTCTGCTTTCCATCAGCAAAAAGACCAAACGCACACGGCATGATACCTGCTTAGGTTAGAATACTACCTACTATTGAATTTGATTCCAACCGCACTTACTTATTAATTGCGCGCCAAGCAATTCCATTCTTCTATTTAAACCTCAAGGATCGAGATATGACGCAAAAAATCACGCCTGTATTACTACTTATTTTAGATGGCTTTGGTTACCGTACCGGCGGCAATGACAATGCGATTTTACACGCGCGTAAACCGCATTTCGATCGTTTGTTTAGCCAATACCCATTTACCACCATTAACGCCTCAGAACAATTTGTAGGTTTACCTGCGGGGCAGTTTGGTAATTCAGAAGTCGGCCATTTAAATATCGGCGCTGGCCGTATCGTACAGCAAGACATTAGCCGCATCGACTGCGATGTGGCCGAAAACACACTGAAAGATAATCCGGTATTCAAAGCCGCGATGGACTTAGCCAAAAACAATCACAAAGCGCTACACATCATGGGCCTGATGTCCGATGGTGGCGTGCATTGCCATGAAGCACACGTCTTTGCCTTGATCAAAGCCGCGCATGAATACGGCGTACAAGATATTCGCGTTCACGCCTTCTTAGATGGCCGTGATACCCCACCACGTAGCGCCGAACGTTATATCGACCGCCTACAAGCCATTTGTGATACCAATGGTGCCAAAATCGCTGGCATCGTCGGCCGTTACTGGGCGATGGATCGCGACAATCGCTGGGAACGTGTTGAACCAGCGTACAAACTGATTGTAGATGGCGTAGGCCTTTACAGCGCACCAACGGCCATCGAAGGCTTAAGAGAAGCTTATTTGCGCGATGAAAACGATGAATTCGTTTCTGCTACCGTGGTTGGCGAACCAAGCCAAATGGCCGATGGCGATGCCGTGATCTTTATGAATTTCCGCGCTGATCGTGCGCGTCAATTAACCACCGCCCTCACCGCCAAAGACTTCCAAGGTTTTGAACACCCACAACGTCAACCGCAGTTTGGCTATTTCTGCACCGCCACCGATTACGGTTCGGCTTACGATTTACCTGTGGCGTATACCAAACCCAAAGTACAAAACGGCTTTGGCCAATATATTGCCAGTCTAGGCCTTAAGCAATTGCGCATTGCCGAAACCGAAAAATACCCGCATGTAACTTACTTCCTCTCTGGTGGTGAAGAAAGTGAATACGCCGGTGAAGATCGTATTTTGGTGCCATCGCCTAAAGTGGCCACTTACGACTTAAAACCAGAAATGTCGGCGCATGAAGTGACCGACAAATTGATTGGCGCAATCAACAGCCAACAATATGCCGCCATTATCTGCAATTATGCCAATGGCGACATGGTGGGTCATAGTGGTATTTTTGATGCCGCAGTCAAGGCCGTTGAAACTCTCGATCATTGCGTTGGCCAAGTTGTAGATGCCATGCTCGCCGCTGGCGGTGAAGTCATTATCACGGCCGATCATGGCAATTGTGAAATGATGTACGACCGCGATTCAAATCAACCGCATACCCAACACACTACCGATGTGGTGCCATTTTGCTATATCGGCCGTAAAGCGCGCTTAAGTGCCGGTGGTGCGTTAAAAGATATCGCACCTTCGCTATTGGCCATGATGGGTGTATCACAACCAAGCGAAATGACCGGTCAATCTTTGATCAGTTTTTTGTAAAAAGTAGCAAAAGCGGCGTAATTCAGCCTGAATCACGCCGCAATTTCAGCTAAAGGTTTAGTCGTTGCAATGAATCGAGTACAGTAGCGGTTCTGATCATTCTTTACTCGAGTCGATGTTGTGTTGCGACGACTATTCTTTATCCTAACGACCAGCATGGTCGGCCTTGCTGTCGCTGCGCCCAAAGCGCCCAGTACCAGCAATACCCAAGAACAACAAGCCGAGCTGCAAGAACTGCGCGGCCAAATCAAATCACTGCAAAAAGACCTTTCGGCCAACGAATCCAACCGCAATGAAGCCGCCGACGCGCTTAAAAATGCGGAAAGCGCCATCTCCGAAGCCAATCGCGTCGTCAGCGAATTAGATAATCAGCGCCAATTGACCGCCGATGAGCTAAGCAAACTCAATTTAGATATTAGCAATACCCGCAATCACATTCGCGAGAGCCAAAAACGCCTAGGTGATTTACTCAGTAGCCGCTATAAAACCGGCAATGTGGACGCCTGGCGCTTGCTGCTCAACCAAAAAGACCCCAGCCAAGCCACGCGAGACTTAAGCTACTACCGCTATATTGCCAAATCACAACAAGAGCTCGCCAAACAGCTCGAAGTTCAACTGAGTGAACTCAATCTACTGGCCAATGAAATTCAAGAAAAAAACCAAGCCTTGCAAGAAATCGCCAGTGACAAACAACGCCAGCGCCAAGCCTTAGTCTCACAGCAACAAGAGAAAAAACAGCTATACAGCCAGCTCTCACAGACCATCAGCAGCCAACGCAATCAAATTCAAAAATTAGCCGCCGATGAAAAACGCATCACTCAATTGATTGAACGCTTAAACGCCATTATCAAACAACAAGAAATCGCCAGAGCCAAAGCCGCAGCCAAACAGGCCGCCGCGCGCCGATCGGCACAAATCGCGGCAAAAAAAGCCGCAGAAAAAGCCAAGGCTGAGCGCGCAGCACAGCAAGCCAAATTAGCGCAAGCGGCCAAAGCCGCCGGCAAACCGGCACCAACACCACCACCCGAGCCTAAGGCCGCGCCTGAAACCGATAACGAAGTTAATAATACCGTACCAGACGCTAGCCAAGCGGGCCTTGCATTTGCGACACTCAAAGGCAAGATGCGTTTACCGGCCAAAGGCGAAATCATTGGTCGATTTGGCGCGCAACGCGGTGAGGGTGGCAGCTGGAAAGGTTTATTTATCCGCACCAGTACCGGTGAATCGGTGCATGCCGTCGCCACAGGACGCATTGTTTTTGCCGATTGGTTACGTGGTTTTGGTAATTTAATGATCATTGATCATGGTGGCGGATATATGAGCCTCTACGGTGCTAATGAAAGTTTGCTGAAACGTGTTGGCGATTCGGTGAAAGCTGGAGACCTCATTGCCAACGCAGGCAATAGCGGCGGAATGGCAGATTCCGGCGTATACTTTGAAATACGCCAGAACAGCCGCCCGCTTGACCCTGCGGCTTGGGTTAAATAATTATTTAGAGGCCTTAATGAGCCTTAACGATTCAAAACAGGAATAATCGGATGTCGCACAAGCCTTACAGTCGCTGGAAAAAAGTCAGCCTTCTCGCTGCAGGCGCTGGCCTCGGCGTAGCTCTTAGCCTTTCATTTAATGCATCGGCAGATAAAGATTCCGTAAGCAACCCATTGCCGATTGATGAGCTTCGTGCCTTCTCAACCGTTTTTGGCGTTATTAAGCAAAGTTATGTTGAGCCAGTTGAAGATAAAAAGCTCATTAATGAAGCCATTAAAGGCATGGTTGCCGGGCTAGACCCGCATTCAAGCTATCTGGATGAAGCCGCTTTTAAAGAGCTAAAAGTCAACACCCAAGGCGAATTTGGCGGTTTAGGCATTGAAGTCAATATGGAAGACGGCTTGGTGCGCGTGGTTTCGCCAATCGAAGACACTCCGGCCTACCGTGCAGGCGTAAAACCGGGCGACTTTATCGCCAAAATTGGTGACACCCAAGTGCAAGGTTTAACCCTTAACGAAGCCGTCGCCAAAATGCGCGGTAAAGTCGGCGAACCGGTCACCCTCACCTTGCTCCGAAAAGGCGAAAGCAAACCCATCGTCGTGACGCTAAAACGCGCGATTATTAAAGTGCAATCGGTTAAATACAAGCTGGCAGAACCTGGGTATGGCTATATCCGCGTAACGCAATTCCAAGAACATACCAGCGAAAATCTCGGCCAAGCCATTGAAGCGCTGTACAAAGAAAACAAAGCACCACTCAAAGGTATTGTGTTGGATTTACGCAATGATCCAGGTGGCTTGCTCGATGGCGCAGTCGGCGTTTCAGCCGCGTTTTTACCAAAAGATGCCTTGGTCGTTTACACCGAAGGCCGTGTTGCCGACTCCAAAATTCGCCTAAGCGCCAATCCGCAATTTTATCAGCGCGATAGCAAAAAAGACTTTTTCAAAGATCTACCTGCTGACGTAAAAAATGTACCGCTGGTGGTGCTGGTCAATGGTGGCTCAGCCTCGGCCTCAGAGATTGTTGCCGGTGCCTTGCAAGACCATAAACGCGCTTTAGTGGTTGGCACGCAAACGTTTGGTAAAGGCTCAGTACAAACAATTCTGCCGATTGATGCCAAGAGTGCGCTCAAGCTCACTACTGCACGGTATTTCACGCCAAACGGCAGATCAATTCAGGCCAAGGGCATTACCCCTGATATTATCGTTGAAGACGCAACACTCAACGGTAAAGAAGACTTTGGTTTACGCTTGCGTGAGTCTGATTTAGGCAAACATTTAGACAATCCAAGTGATAAAGACGCCGGCAAAACTGAAGCTACGCCAGCGGTCGTTAAAACCGAAATCAAAAAGCCAGCCAAACTCAATGCCAGCGGTATTGATCCAGATGAGAACCCACGCGAATTGGTCTCTAAATCGGACTTCCAATTGCAGCAGGCGCTCAATGTGCTCAAAGTACAGCAATTAATGCTCAATAAAGATAAACCCAGCGTGAAAAAATAATTCGCGCCTAGCAAAAAGCCACTCAATTGAGTGGCTTTTTTTTCGTCAAGATTGTCAATACACACAAGAAACTAGCATTCAGATGAAGTAATGCCCCGTTGTTCAGTACGGGGCATTGGGGCCTTACTCTCGTATAAGTCAACGTGTTCAAAGCGTTAACTTAAAGTCATCATACCCAGCAAAAATCATTGCTTCTCTGCATTTTTGCCATAATTAGAGTGTACTAATATACAGAATAAACGCATATAAAAGCGCGTACAGTATTTATTTTTGCGAAAAACAGGAACGCTGAATGTAAAAATGCCCCGCTGTTCAGTACGGGGCATTCAGTGGTTATCACTTGTGGTAGCGTGTTCAAGGCGCATTCCATGTCTAGATATTACGCCACCCAAAAACAAAATACGTTGTATTTTTACCACCAAAATAAAAAGTTCTTTACTTTGTTAAAATGGATCTTTTATTCATATGGCGCTATATGAGACTCGCTGACTCTTGAAAGCAAAACGATACCTTACTCTACGCCCCACACGACTTCATTGCCAAAGGTTTTTATGCTGCGGTTTTTTCTTTTTGTAATCGGTTTCATTTTGAGCTGGCAATTCTTTGAATGGCCTTTAGCGCTGATCCTCGCGGCCATCGCTTATGCGATTGGCTATGTCATCGAGCGCCCCAATGCAGCAATCCCTAATTGGCAGCAACAATTACAACAACTACAAGATCGCATACAAAAACTCGAATTCGAAGTGCAACAATTGCGGGCTCAGACTGAGCAAACCACGGTCGCCGAGATCACTGCAATCCCAACACCAACACCAACACCAACACCAACACCAACACCAACACCAACACCACCTCCGGCCAAAACGATCGCAACGGTCTCTGGCGACAATACCCGCGAGAGCACTCAATCGATGGCCCTACCCGGCTTGTTCTCCAAAATAACGTTACAACTGCAAGCCTGGCTTTTCGGTGGCAATACCGTCGTTCGGCTGGGGATTGTCATCTTATTTTTTGGCGTTGGTTTTTTACTCAAATACGCCAGCGATAATCATTTACTGCCCATCGAATATCGGCTGTGTGGCTTGGTGCTCGGCGCTAGCGCACTTTTGGGTATTGGCTGGCATTTACGCCTCAAAAATACGGCTTACGCCTTAATATTACAAGGCGGCGCGATTGGCATTCTGTATATGACGACGTTTGCCGCACTCAAGCTGTATCAACTCTTGCCCGAGTTACTCACCCTTACCTTACTGGTGATTATCGGCATAATTTCGGCCTACTTAGCACTCAAACAAAATGCGCGCTCATTGGCAGTAATGGGCATTTGTGGTGGATTTTTAGCGCCGATTTTGGTTGCTAATGGCAGCGGCAATCATGTCATGCTGTTTAGTTATTATGCGATTTTAAACGCTAGTATTTTGGCGCTGGCATGGTTTAAGGCTTGGCGCTCGTTAAACTTATTGGGATTTTTCTTTACCTTTGCCATTGCCACACTCTGGGGAACGCTGTCTTATCGTAGTGAGTTTCTGAACAGCACCGAGCCGTTTCTCATCTTATTTTTCTTATTTTATATTGCGATCACCTTGTTATATTGTTGGCACCAACCCAGCGAAAACAAATCCGCAACCGATGCCACCTTGTTGTTTGGCACCCCCATCGTCAGCTTTGCATTGCAAGGCTGTTTGATGCAAAACACGCCCTATGGTTTGGCCTATTCTGCGCTAGCGCTGGCGCTATTTTATTGGGGTCTGGCTTATGTTTTACGCCGCCAACCTCCGTTCAAACTGATTCGCGAAGCGTTTATTGCCCTTGGGCTTATTTTTGCCAGTTTGGCTGTGCCGCTGACTTTTGACGGCCAAATCAGCACCGCAATTTGGGCCATCGAAGGCGCTGGTGTGGCTTGGATTAGCCTCAAGCAGCAACGCCTGCTGCCGCTGATTTTTGGTCTATCACTGCAGATTTTGGCGAGCATTGGCTTTTTAATTGATGGACATTATTTTGGCGCAACGCCCATCTTGAATGCCGGATTTATCGGCGGCAATATCATTGCCATCAGCTGCTTATTCAGTGCCTGGTGCTTACAACGCAGCGCCCATACACCATGGCCACAGGCGCAAAACAAATTACGCATAGTCGGCTGGCTGTTTGTCTTTGGCGGTTGGCTGTGGTGGCTTGGCACCAATCTGTCAGAAATTGAACGCTTTGTTAGCTGGCAGCAACAAAATCAAGTGATGCTGCTGTTTGCGCTAATGACCAGTCTGATTTTTAACTGGATTTATTGGCGCGGCTATTGGCACACCGCACGCTGGCCAGCTCAAGTCTTACCGATTGGGCTAGTCCTGATCGCCTTAGATCAAACGGACTATTTTTTAAGTCATCTGGTTTGGCTTGGCGCGGTGCTGGTCAATTATTGGCTGCTGTATCGCTACGATAAAGATCGCTCAATGCCACGCTTTACCGCCAGCCTGCACTTAATCAGCCTCTGGCTTATCGTGGGTATACTTTCACACGACTTTAATTTATTAGTCTACAACTATATACCCAATGGAGCATGGTCTATTTCTGCTTGGGCCTTGGCCGCTTCTCTCGCCCTGCTGCTACTGATTAAATTAGCTAAACGCTGGCCGATCCAGTCGTTTAAATCGATTTATTGGCTGATTGGCGCGCTGCCCATCACTGGGTTTTTATGGCTATGGGGCTTTGATAGCGCACTGGCCAGTGGCGATACCCAAACCGGCTTTTATCTACCGCTACTCAATCCGATCGATTTAATGCAGTGCGTGGTATTGGCCAGTTTGGCTTTATGGCTACAGCAGTTAAAAGCCACTTGGCCTGATTATCCATGGCCAAATCGCGCCATCTTCGCAGCAGTAGGAATATCTATTTTTGTCTGGCTGAACGCAGTTTTATTAAGAACACTGCATCACAGCCAACACATTGCGTATCAATTTGATGTGCTGATGGATTCAATGCAAGTACAAATGAGCTTAACCATTTTCTGGACAGTGCTCGCCTTGGCCTTGATGCTAGTGGCAACGCGGCAATTAAAACGTGATGTATGGCTAGTGGGCGCCAGCCTATTAGCGGTCGTTGTCTTGAAGCTATTTGTTTTTGACCTGTCGCAAATCAGCGGCGTTGAACGCATTATTGCTTTTATCGCAGTCGGGATCTTGCTGCTGTTTATGGGTTATTTTTCACCGCTACCACCGCGACTAGAGCGCACTGGGGCGAAAAAAACGCCCTAAATTGACCGATCAACGCCGATCAAAATGAGACGACGCCAACGAGCCGAACTGATACCGCTCAATATCGGGCGTCGCCTTGTCACTTATACTGCTGCGAATGAAACCAATTTTAATTCTTTATGCCAGCCGCGATGGACAAGCCAAACTCATTGCGCAAACGCTGCAGCAGCATTTAGCGCAACACGCCGTGCATAGCGAACTCGCCGACTTAACATCACCGCCCAATATGAGCCAAAACTGGCCAGCGATGATCGTCGTCGCCTCAGTTCGCTATGGTCGGCATCATGCCGAAGTACAACATTTTTTTGAGCACCACACACTGCTTGCGCCATTGGCGATTATGTCGGTCAGCTTAAATGCCCGCAAAGGCGATGGCACACCGAATGGCTATTTAAAAAAACTGTTAGCGCAGCACCACCTGCAGCCGTTTACCGCAATGTCGGTCGCTGGACGTTTGGATTACCCGCGTTATGGCTGGCTAGATCGGCAGATGATGCGCCTCATCATGAAAATGACTGGCGGCCCGAGCGATGGGAAATGCTGCGTTGAATACACCAATTGGCAGCACGTTGCCGACTTTGCCGACACCGTGCGTCGTTATGTCCAACAAGAAGCGGCAAGCGCCAAACCGTAGTCGCGGTTTAGCGCGCCACATTAACGCGGTGGCGAAGTTCGAATTTGCTTGAGTTCGCCATCGACTTTTTGCCAACGCGCATGATGCTCACGAATTAACTGCACGGCGTCTTCGATCGAATCAACCACAATCGGAATTTGCATATCCACGGCGCTAGCCAAACCGGCGTTATTGTCGACCATATGCCGCTGCGCCCAATCCACCAGCTCATGCCACATTTCGCCGACTAAAATAATCGGGGTATCGTAGAGTTTACGCACCTGAATCAACTGCCAAACCATCGACAATTCAAGCAACGTGCCAATGCCACCGGGCGTCACAATAAACGCATTCGAGCGCATAATAAAATGATGTAAGCGCGAAAAAAACGTTTTATGTTCAAAAACACGCCCCACAAAATCATTCACATTCTGCTCAAAATCCAAATCAATCCGAATCCCCACCGACGCCTCAGGCTTATTGGGCG
This sequence comes from uncultured Deefgea sp., assembly GCF_947072475.1. GTDB lineage: Bacteria > Pseudomonadota > Gammaproteobacteria > Burkholderiales > Chitinibacteraceae > Deefgea. The sequence goes on along the minus strand of NZ_CAMTIA010000014.1, from coordinate 15,712 downwards.
CGCCTTGACTCGCGCCTTCATTGGCCGCCTGCATTAAGCCTGGGCCACCGCCGGTTACAATATGGCAACCCATGGCAGCCAGTTGCGAAGCCAACTGCTTCACCGCTTCATACGCTGGCGTATTGTCTTCAATGCGGGCCGAACCAAAAATCGTCACATGATAATCTGGCGTATGCGCGGGCCGCAGGCGCGATAAATCATCCACCGCATCCCAAAGTTTTAAAACTGCTGAACCCACAATATCCAGCGCCTCTTCATCGTCAATCGTGCCGATGGGTTTGTTATATTCATTAATCATGATGAGTCACTTCAGTTATGCGCCATCAGGCTGCAGACGCTTTATCTTAGTTTGAAAGTCGCTCACTGCAGGCGCTAAAACCACACCGCCTGCAATCCCTTGCTCACACCTGTACAAGGTCATTAGAAATACGACATCTGCACACGCTTATACCAATACGCCGGCCGCAAGAACAAATCCATAACCATGATTCAAATGGCTTGCCGTCGAATAAGCTCATAGAATCTACCACTCGATGTCAATAAAAACAAAAGCAAAATTCAAAAAAGTAAATCTTGCCGTAAGTACATCCAAGTCCTAGCCTTAAAAAAACACCTTCTTGAGAACGCAGTCGATGATTTTTTTTGAGTTAGTTTGGGATACACAGCAAAACTGGACTGGACTCTTTGCCCATCAAGCACAACACGCTGCCGATGCGCTCAGCGAGGCCTGTCATACCTACGAATTACACGGCTTGCCGTGCATGCTACTCGATGAAACCGCCGCACCTCAGCCATCCCCATTGATCGCATTAATCCGTGATGAACACGGCATTGCACTGCCACAAGGCGGGCATCTGTATTTTAATGTGCAACATACCGCGGACTTAAATCAACTCAACGCCAATGATGCCGTTTGCGGGCCTTGGTTTACCGAAGCATCCAGTCATCGCAGCACCAGCAATCCAAGCCGGCCCGTGCTACTTGAAGTGCTGAGCTTGATTGTCAGCGACGCTGAAATCGCCCAACTTGAAACCGCATTGGCAAAGGCCCCACAACTGATGCTGAACTTGCTGCGCCTCGTCAACTCAGTGGGTATGGGCAGCGCAACGCCCGCGCGCAGCATCCGCCAGGCCATTACCCTGCTGGGGCGTCGCCAGTTACAACGTTGGTTACAACTACTGATCTATGCCGAACAATATGGCGACAGCGGCAAACCGGCCTTACTGATTGCCGCAGCGCTGCGTGGCAAACGTATGGCGCAATGGGCCGAGCACGGCTGGCTTGGCAATACACCCGCCGACGAAGCTTTTTTATGCGGCATGCTGTCGCTGCTGGATCGGTTGTTTGGTGAGCCTTTACAGCAATTACTCGCGCCACTGCCACTGGATGAAAATTTACGCGCAGCACTGATCGATGGCGATGGTGTTTTAGGTGCAGCCTTGGCGCAACTTGGCGCACTCGAAGCCGGCGATGCGCAGCACGCCCTGCTTAGCCCCTTACTCGCCAAGCAGCAAGCGTGGGTCAATAGCGAAATTCAAGCCATTGCTTGGGTACATCGCTTAGTCCGTGAGTCGCTGTAAGGTGTCCACGCTCAATGAACTGGGCCCCAGCAGCTTGATTGTTAATGATCTGGCTGCCTCCTTAATTACTCTGGATTTACAAGGCTATATTACCGGCTGGAATAAAGGCGCTGAACAGCTATTTGGCTATACCGCCGACGATGTGCTGGGCCGGCATATTTTAATGCTGTATGCCGATGAAAGCGGCGATGACAGTGAACTAATTGATGCGGTGATGGTGAGTGGCCACGCGCAAATGGAAGTTTTACGCCGCAAAAAAAATGGCGCGGTATTCTGGGCCAATATTCACCTAACACTGATTCGCAATGACGAGCAAAAACCAATCCGCATGATTGGTTATCTCACCGATATCACCGAACAATTGGCAGTTGAAGAAAAAAATAAGCTGTATAGCCACATACTCGAGCAAGCGCCTGATGCGATTGTGATTACCAATTTACGCTTTAGCTGTGTGGGTTGTAATGCGGCGTATCACCACATTACCGACAGAAAATTAGAGCAAACGCTAGGGCAACTTCCCAGCTTTATATTGGCGCAGCAAAGAGAATCGACGATTTTGCAGCAAATGTACGATTTACTTGAGCGTATAGGTCATTGGGAAGGTGAACTTTGGGATGAGCGCGCCTCAGGCGAGCGCTATCCGATTCATTTGGCCATCAGCGGCGTTAAAAACAAACGCGGCGATCTGACGCATTATTTTGCGATTTTTTCCGACCTAACTGAAAAAAAGCACGCCGAAGCCCAATTGCATCGCCTCGCGTATTTTGATCCACTCACCAACCTACCCAATCGCACCATGCTGTTTACTTTGCTTGAGCAAGCGCTCAGCGAAGCGCGCCGCAATCACCACCATGGCGCTTTATTGTGCTTTAACATTGCCCGCTTTAAAGCACTCAACGACTCTTTTGGCCACACTGCGGCCGACCAAGTCTTAATCGAAGTTGGCCAAAGAATACGCGCTAGCTTACGCGATGAAGATGTGGTCTCGCGCTTTGCTGCCGATGAGTTTTATGTTGGTTTATTTGATATTCGCCACCGTGATGATGCGGCGATGGTGGCGCACAGGATTTTGCTTAAAATTAGCCAGCCTTTTATCCTCTCTGACGAAGAAATCTTGCTCAAGGCGTATATCGGCATCAGTATTTATCCGGACGATGGTCGCGACGCCGAAAAACTCATCAATCAAGCCGCCGTGGCCCTGCATCGCGGCAAGCAAGCGCAGCAAGATTTATTATTTTATTCGCCCGAAATGAATCAACGCTCGATGGCGCGTTTAAAACTCTCTAACGAATTGCATCACGCCTTAAATCGCAATGAATTAAAACTATTTTACCAAGCGCAATACGACACACAAAACACCCGCATTGTGGGCGCTGAAGCGTTAATTCGCTGGCAACACCCGATTCGGGGTTTTATCTCGCCCGCTGAATTTATTCCTTTTGCCGAAGAAACCGGACTCATTGTACCGATTGGCGAATGGGTGTTATCCGAAGCCATTAGGCAATTAGCGCAATGGGACAAAGCGGGGATCGAGCTTCATCGTTTATCCATCAATTTATCAGCGCAACAATTTAAAGCCAATTTAACCGAGACCTTACTGAGCAAGCTAAAACAACACCAAATTCAAGCCCAACGTATTGAGCTAGAACTCACTGAATCCATGCTGATGAAAAACGACGAAGCGACACTCAGTCTCTTGCTGAATCTAAAAGCCGCCGGGTTTTCTTTGGCGCTTGACGACTTTGGCACGGGCTATTCCAATTTATCGTATTTACAGCGATTTACCCTCGACTACCTTAAAATCGACCAAAGCTTTATTCGTGGTTTGCCGGATAATCCTGGCAGCGCGGGGATTGTGAACGCCATTTGCGGCATTGCCAGCAGTTTGAATTTACGCCTGATTGCCGAAGGCGTAGAAACTGCCGATCAATTAAGCTTTTTACAAAAAACAGCCTGCGATCAAATTCAAGGTTATCTATTAAGCCGCCCGATTCCCGCCGATGAATTTGCCGTTTTATTTAAACGTAATTTAGCGCAATATCAGCCCAATCAAACACAATAAACGCCCCACGATTGGCCCGCTCCAACATTGCGAATCAAAAATTTAACTTGTTTTTATCGATCCGCTCTATAAGAATAAGTCGCCAGCAAGAGCATGCGCTGCGCACTTCACCTTCACTGTCATAGGAAAATATCATGGGTTTACTCGATTCTTTAGCTGGCCAATTTCTCGGCGGCAGCAATAGCGAAGGTGCAATGGGCATGCTCAGCACCTTACTTGAACAACAAGGCGGCGTTGCTGGTGTGGTGGAAAAATTTCAAAATGGCGGTTTAGGTGAAATCGCTCAATCATGGGTGGCCAGCGGGCAAAACCTGCCGATCTCCAGCGAACAAATTGAAGCCGTGCTCGGCAATGAAACCGTCGCGGGCATCGCCAGCAAACTGGGCATTGATCCAGCCACTGCCGCAGGACAAATCTCGAGTCTCTTGCCGCAATTAATTGATAGCTTAACGCCAAACGGCCAAATCGAAGCCGGCAGCCCCGATGTGATGGGTGCGGCAATGAATTTAATCAAAGGTAAATTATTTGGTTAATTGCAGCTGATGTTCAGATTGGGTGTTGATGCTGTGCCGCAAGCACTTAAAAAACGCTCAACACGCAATCTGGACAACGCCAAAAATAAGTGGGTATATAACGCTAAGCCATAGCCTACAACATCAGCCACTCAATACCCATAACTTACTTCTGCCGAAACGCCCACCAATGGCTACCGCTAAAATTCCATAGCAAACCAATCGCCGTGGCCAATAATTGCGCCGGCCAATAACCCCAAAGCCAATGCCCAACCAAGATCGCCATCAAGCCCGTATTGATACACCAGCCGATGCCAGTAATGGTATAAAACTTACTGATGGCTTCTCGATGCCGCTGACCGTGCTGCTTAAAGGTTAAAAAGTAATTTAATAAATAATTCGCCACCGAGCCCAGCGCGTAGCCAATACCCGATGCCACCGCCGCTTTGAGCGCCAATAGCTCAACGCCCAGCCACAGCACCAAATATTGAATCGCCGTACCGCAAACACCCACAGCGGCAAAGATGAAGAATTTTTTTACCGTGCTGTGCATCGATTAGCCCAATCCGTGTTGGTGCAACAATTTATGGCAAAGCATCAAAGCCGTAGACCGTACATCGAGTACGAGCAGGCGAGACAAGGCGGCCAGCAAACTTTTGCCTCAGCACTGACTTCAACATTATTCTTTCGGAGGAAAACCAATCCGATCTTGCACCACGTATAAAGGACGGCGTTTTATTTCGTTATAAATCCGCCCGATATACTCCCCCAAAATCCCAATACACAGCAATTGCACCCCGCCGATAAACAGAATCGCCACCATAATCTCAGCCCAACCGGCCACCCAATCGGTGGTGGTTAAACGCACGATCAAGGTATTGATAATCCCGATCAAGGCCAAAAATGACGAGACTAAACCAATCGTGATTGAAAGCTGCAAAGGTTTGGTCGAAAAAGACAAAATGCCATCGGTAGCAAAACGCACCATTTTGCGCAGTGGATATTTACTCTCGCCAGCAAAGCGCTCGGCGCGGCGATAAGGCAAGGCGACCTGCTTAAACCCCACCCAACTCACCATGCCGCGCACAAAGCGATCGCGCTCGGGCATGGCTTTGAGCACCTCGACCACCTGCCGGTCCATTAAACGAAAATCGCCGGTATCCAGCGGAATCGGCACGTCGGAGAGTTGATTGAGCACCCGATAAAATGCTCTGGCAGTAATCAGCTTAAACGCCGATTCACCGGGGCGATCAACCCGCGTGCCATACACCACATGATAGCCATTACGCCATAAGGCGATCATTTCAGTAATGACTTCGGGTGGATCTTGTAAGTCGGCGTCGATTAACACCACCGCATCACCGCTAGCGGCATCAATACCCGCAGTAACCGCAGTTTGATGGCCAAAATTACGCGCAAAACCAATGATGCGCATTTCTGGGTTTTCGGCTTGTGCGGCGAGCAGTAAAGCGCGAGTCCGGTCTTTACTGCCGTCATCGACAAAAATAAACTCGCAATCCATATCGACAACCATGGCGCGAAACTCGGCCAAATGCCGCAGCGTTTCGGCAATGACTTCTTCTTCGTTGTAACACGGAATAACCACAGATAAACGTTGTTGCATGTCCCCTCCTGCGCTCGGATGGCGCTCAGCATAGCGCTCTTTTAACGTGTGATTTGCCAACCGCGCCAGCGCGGCAAAAAACCAAACGTCAACAGACGCTAAGGCTATTTTTAATTTTTATATTGTCAGACCAACGATTCACGACCTTACAGCATCACTGATGCCTTGGAAAGCCCAGTTCGCCTCAAGCTGAGCTGTGGTTTTGTTTTCAGCGAGTCAGCCACTCAGAGTGATGCAATTACACGACAAAGCCAAGCCAGCAAACGCTTTAGCGTTCACTCATATAGCGCCGTCGATATTGCACTGCAGTATCGCAGCCAAACCATAGCTGGCTTCATTTTGTAAGAAAAGCACTGTTTCTCAGCCATGATGACCAGTGACCAGTGCCAAACGATTCTGAATGCCGCGCTAGGCGTAAGGATTCAGAGCCGCTATAGTGCTCACTTTGCTTGAAACTGAGTCAGCCTGACATGCCTCGATCTGCTGCACCTATGCTCGCCCGCCAATGGGCGATGATTATCCTGCTGGGATTATTACTCCCAATCCTCAGCAGCCTTGCGCATGCCGAAACTGCGGCCAATTTATTGCACAATGCCGACGCCGAAACGACGAGCCCATCGGGTAACGCTGCTGGCTGGACTTTTGATCATTGGACGCAAGGCGAGCCCGCCAGTCAGGCTAGTCGCGATACCACGGTCAGCCATAGCGGCAGCGCAGCGCTCAAAATCAGCCTACCGCAAGGCGATGATGGCAAGCTCATCCAAGCCGTGCCGGTTGAACCCAATACCTGGTATCGGCTATCGGGCTGGGTGAAAACCGCCGGCATTCCCAATGCAGTCAAAACCGGCGCTAACCTCAGCGTCATTGATGCAATGGAGTTTGTTGGCGATATCAAAGGCGATCAAGACTGGCAACAGATCGTCGCTTGGGGCAAAACCGGCCCCGAGCAAAAAGAAATCAAAGTCGCTGCTCGGCTGGGGTTTTACGGCAGTTTAGCCACCGGCACCGCCTGGTTTGACGATCTGAGTCTAAGCCAAAGCGAGCCGCCAGCGGGCGCAAAAATCATCAGCTTTACGCCACCACCGCCAGCACCAGCGGTCTCATCTAGCCCCTCTGCGGCATGGATCAATAGCGTGGTCATTGGTGCAAGCTTGGCCTTTTTACTCTTAGCATGGCTCGCCATCCAAAACCGCAGTGCACTCAATCATCGCTTTGCTGCCTTGGCCAATGGCACTCTATCTTGGCAGCAAACTGCGCCCGCACTGGCTTTAATCGCCCTGGTGATTTTGGCTAAAGCGTGGGGCGCGGGGTCATACCTTGGCTACACCCAAGACGTTGGCACATTTAGCGCATGGGCGCTCGATATGTATAGCCGAGGCTTTGCTGGCTTTTATCAACCGGGTTATTTTGCCGATTATCCACCCGGCTATATCACGGTGCTGTGGCTGGTTGGCGCGATCTCCAACACCTTTGGCATTCATTACGGCACGCCGGGATTTTTGGTATTACTCAAAATGCCGGCCATGCTGGCCGATATTGCTGGGGTGGTGTTTTTACTCTACGTGGCGCGCGAACAACATCGCGCATGGGCGCTGATCGCGGCGCTGTTATGGTTACTCAATCCTTTGGCTATCGTCACATCCGCATTTTGGGGACAGGTCGATAGTATTTTTACGCTGATTTTAGCCGCGTCATTTTTAATGCTCGAGCGTCGCCGCATCGTATTGGCGGCCAGTTTATACGCCGTTGCCGTGCTGTTTAAGCCGCAAGCTTTATTGGTCGGGCCGATTGCCTTAATCGCGCTATTGTCGCTACGTGATCGGACTTTACAGCTCAAAGCACTCGCAGCCGCAGTCGGTACTTTTGTTTTGCTGTCACTGCCGTTTACCATTTCACGCGAACCCTTGTGGATTTTCAGTCTCTATGGCGGCACGCTGGCCAGCTACAACTACCTCACGCTGAATGCGTTTAATCTTTACGCGCTGCTGGGACAAAATTGGCTGCCCAATGAAACGCTATTGCTTGGTTTGCAAGTGAGCACTTGGGCTTGGTTGCTGACATTAAGCGCCTTGGCTGCCGTCTGTTGGGGCGTGATCGCCAGCCCACAACGCGGCCCAGCCACTGGCCGATTCTTGTATGGCGCTTTTGCCATTTTTGTACTGTTTTTTGTGCTGGGCCCCAAAATGCACGAGCGCTATTTATTCCCAGCGGCCTTTATGGGTTTAACGGCATTTTTGGTCATTGGTGATAAACGCGTATTGTGGTTGGCCATCACAGCCAGCTTAAGTACCTTTGCCAATACGCTGATCACGCTCGATATGATGACGCGGCTACAAAGCTCGCAAGTTCCCAATAGCAACGGCTTTATGCTGCTCTGCAGCTTGGTGAATGTGATTTTACTGATCCAAACCTTGCGCATTGGCTACGATATTTTTTGGCGTGGCCAAATCAAAACTTATACCGATCAAACTGAATCACTCGATACCGCCGATCAAGCACTACCGCAGTCGCCTCGCGCTGATCTAGCCGAGCAACTACCGCTAGCGCCAGTAAGTCGTTCCGCGTGGTTGGCCTTGGCGGGGATTTGCCTGCTGTACAGCATTGCCGCCTTTACCTATCTGGGCAACTTTGCTTCGCCACAAAGATTCTGGCAGCCCCATATTGGCACAGAATCGGCAGTATATGACTTGGGCCAAATCAAATCGGTAGCTAGCGTGCAATACCACCATGGTTTAGGCACAGGTGAATATGCGCTCGCTTGGTCAAGTGATGGGCAAAACTGGGTGAGCAGCGCCGGGATTATTGTTGATAATCGCTTCGCCGAGTTTCGCTGGCGCACTGTGTCCGCCAATCTGGCGGCGCGCTATTTAAAAGTCAATCTCAGCACCGGCGCCTTGCAAATGAACGAGCTGGCGCTGCGCGACCATCAAGGGCAATTATTGGCGCTACAGCAAATTAGCGGTCCAAGCCAAGCCAATGCCTTGATTGACGAACCAGACAAAACCGTTACGCGATCGACTGCGCTCAATGGCATGTATTTTGACGAGGTGTATCACGCGCACAGTGCGTGGGAAATCCTGCAAGGCATTGACGCCACCGAAAACACCCACCCACCTTTGGGCAAAATCATCATCGCCATCGGCGTGGCCATTTTTGGCATGAATCCTTTTGGCTTTCGCTTTATGGGCGTGACCTTTGGGATTTTGATGCTGCCGGTGTTTTTTGGCCTATCGCGGCGGCTATTACGCTCCGAGCCATTTGCACTGTTGGCCACCGCGCTGCTGGCCGTCGATTTTATGCATTTCACGCAAACGCGCATTGCCACCATTGACACCTATGGCGTGTTTTTCATCCTCGCCAGCGCCTACTGGATGCTGCGCTTTATGCAAAGCGAGCCCGCCAAAAACCACTGGCAAACCGACATCAAGTCGCTATTACTCTGCGGCACGATGTTTGGCCTAGGCGCTGCCAGCAAATGGATTGTGCTGTATCACGGCGTTGGCCTCGCGGCACTTTATACTTGGCATCTGTGGCGACAAGCCCAAGTCGCGCGCCAGTTGCCGCCAGCACTACCTGATCAGCGCGGCTACGCACAATGGCTGATCCAAACGCTACTGGTTTCGGTGCTGGGCTTTATTGTGATTCCGCTACTGATTTATACCGCTGCGTATATTCCGCTGATGCAAGCCAGCGGCCAAGGCATTGGCGGCATGCTCGCCAACCAAAGCAGCATGTTGCAATACCATAGCCAGCTAAAAGCCACCCACCCCTTTAGCTCGTTCTGGTATGAATGGCCAACGATGGCTAAACCAATGTGGTATTACGGCGGCAGCGAATGGACAGGCCCAGCCAAAGTCTCCACCATTATTGCTTTTGGCAACCCAATCACTTGGTATTTGGGCACCTTGGCGTTTTTAGTGCTGCTCGGCTGGCGTCTGCTACTCAGCAATGCCAAAACTAGCGCGGCACTCTGGACGCTCAGCGCACAGCAAAAAATGGCGATGGGCTTTATTCTAATTGCCGGTTTGGCGCAGTTTTTACCTTGGGCGGTGATCCCGCGCAAATTGGTGTTTATCTATCACTTTTTTGCCTCAGTACCGTTCATTATTCTGGCTCTGGTGTGGTTGCTGCAAACCGTACAGCTCAACAACGCCAACCGCACTTGGGCCAAATATCTGCCGTGGAGTGTCTTTGGCGTCGCCCTGATCCTGTTTATCGCCTACTTCCCCGCCATCAGCGGCCTACCCGTCCCCCGAGGCTGGCTCGAATTCATCAGCCACGGACCGATTGCTTTGTATTTTTAAACGTTCAAGCAATAAAAAACGACCTTCGGGTCGTTTTTTATTGGAGGGCTAAAACGACGAAGCGCCCACCAGCGCACGCTTCCTCAATTTATCTACCCAAATTCATCGTGCATAGCCACCTCGCTGACCAATTTCGCCACCATTAAATAAAGGTTAATGCTCTGCTTAATTGACAAGGTTAAACTGAGCGACATGTCGCTATCGGCCACCATCAATCACTCAGACCTGAGTGCTCGTATAAATCACAAAGGGTTAAAATAAACAGTACGCAGTTCAGTATTAAAAAATTAATTTACTCACGCTTGTTGATCTAGCTTCAATTTAAGATGGATATGGCCATGACGCAAATAGAATCACGATTTTTATATAAATATCGAGGAGTAGATGAGAATACTCAAGAAGGAAAAAATTCTCAGCTTTATTATTTAAAAAAACAGATCGAGGATGACCTGATTTATTTCCCTACACCAGCAGAATTCAACGACCCGTTTGATTGTGCTCCGGTGATAAGTATGCACTCACCGTCACTTTCCTATGAACAATTTGAAAAAATATTAATTGAGCATTCAAAAAATAACAATATAGACATTACTGAAATACAGCTAAAAGAACGTATAAAAGAGCTGTACGGGAAGCCTGTACTACCTATTGAATTACTTAATACTCCATTAAATTTCCGTAAAACAACTCATATGTATTGCATAAGCGCAACCTGCAAAAGTATCCTGATGTGGTCGCACTATGCCAGCCATCATCAGGGCGTTTGTTTGGAATATGAACGTAATGGTTTTCTTGCTGAGGCTTTACCTGTCAAATACAAAGCTAGTCGCCCGACTCAATTTTTGTTTGATACTAGCCCACTTATTGATCAAGTAAAAAAATCGCTACTCATTAAGCACGAGGATTGGGAATATGAAAAAGAATGGAGAGTTATTGAAAACAACTCCACTAAAACGGAATATCTAATAGACGCTAAATCATTAAAAAGAATCATTCTCGGAGCAAATATTAAAGACACCATTAAAGAAGAAATAATAAATTCTGCAAATAAACGAAAATATCCTCCAGCCATAGTACAAGCTAGACTCTGCGAAAAAACATATTCAATGGTAATCCCCGACGAATAATCGCTTTAATTTTCTGTGGTGGCGTATGCGTCACTCGCATTATCGATGAACCAGTATCTGCACTGAGTCGGGTGCAGTAGCTCAAGTCAGCTAGCAGCCATAAACGGTTGAAAAATTAAACTTGGAATTCCGATGGATATTAGTTCGCCTGCAGAATTGCCCTTCACTAGAGAGTCTGTTTTAAAAATGCTTTGGTGGGGTGAAAACCCAGCACGTTCGCCATTTTCACATAAACAAATAACCGAGTGGTGTGATAGATTTTGGTGTCAATATATTGATATTGATGCCACCGAGGAGATTGAAAAATTACTCCCCATTCTTGCTGACATAGATACCCAATGGGATTTATTTCTTGTAAATACCTACCCTATAGAGCAGTTGAAAAGATTAGACATGGATTTAATTTCAATGCCAGTAGAGTGGTTCACTGATTGGACAAAGCAAATTAACTAAACTTGTCTGCATTGGGTCGGGCGCTGCCTCTCAATCGACTGGATCAGGCGTGAGCGTGGCTGGTGGCTCCGTGAAGAGCGGATGGGTAAATTAATCTGCATCCGCACCACCAGCAAAACCATGGTAAGTAATAATCCTTGCCCAATCACGGCAAATACGATGAAATCGCGCCATGACTTTTCAATGCCGCCCCCTGTGTGCCGCCTGCTGCACCGCCCCTTCTATCTCTAGCCCGATTCCCGGCATGCCCAATGGCAAGCCCGCCGGAGTGCCGTGCATTCAACTCGACCCACAACTCGGCTGCAAAATCTTTGGCCAGCCAGAGCGCCCAGCCGTCTGCGCTGGGCTGCAACCGTCAGCAGAAATGTGCGGCGAGAACGCCCCACAGGCGATGTTTTATTTAACGCAGCTTGAAATCGCCACCGCACCGCAAAGCCAGCCGCGCTAATGACGCATCAAAATAATGGCTGAGCTCCGATACAGCACAGCGAAATCAATGGCATCGCCGCGTACCCCTGCAGTATTTGATGCGGGCGATTACGCGGCGCTAATCGTACCAACAGCACTGGCTCAGAAAACCTTTGTGGATAAGCCAATTCTTACTGGGTCTACTAAAAACTAGCCATCATCAGGTTTATTGCAGCGAAAAGCGACATGAGCGCAATGAAATTTCGAAGCCGAGTCGGCATTTTTTAAGTCAGCTTGAAAGTCATCAACAATGGGTATCAATTTTGAAAATAGAGGTGTGAGAACACCCTTGGAGTGATTTATGGTTTGGCTGGACAATTCACGAATAATCGCAATTTTTGCAGTAGTACTTTTACACATTTCAGCGCGCGTCGTGATTCAAAGTGATATTGGCACCACCCATTGGTGGATTGGCAATATTTATGATTCGCTCGTTAGATGGTGCGTTCCAGTATTTGTCATGATTAGCGGTGCATTATTACTTGACCCAAGCAAAAAAGAAGACTTAAAAACTTTTTACTTAAAAAGATTGTCACGGATATTAATACCACTTATTTTTTGGTCGGCTTTTTTCTTGCTTTTTGCCAACTGGCAAAACATTATCCAAGGTGAGCCCCTGCCAATCTTAGAATGGGCACAGATCATTTTATCTGGCCGTCCGTATTATCATATGTGGTTTCTGTATATGATCATCGTTCTTTATTTGTTCACGCCATTTTTCAGAAAAATAGTTGCAAATTCATACAAAAATGAAATTTCAGTCCTTGTTTTATTAACATTAACCCTGTCCGCATTAAACAGCTTTTTATTGCCAGAATCTAATATTTTTATTAACTGGTTCCTATCTTACATACCCTACTTCTTTCTTGGTTATTTGATCAAGGAAGACCAGAGTGACTATCCAAGTCCTATTGTATGGGGTGTATTTCTTGCATCGGTTATTTTGACTGCGGCAGGATGCTATGTTGTGGCAATAAAAGAAGGTTTAGAGGCTGGGCTATATTTTTATCATTATTTAAGTGCTACCGTAATTCCTATGTCAATCAGTGCTTTTTATCTACTTAAGAAATTGACCAAGCCAATTGGCAGTATGGTACTTACAAAAAAAATAGCCGCATTAACGCTAGGTGTTTATCTAATACATCCAATATTAATTAATATAATTAATGCTGCTGGTTACGGCCCGCTCAATTTTCATCCTTTAGTCTCAATTCCCGTTATCACTTTTGTTGTTTTTATTTTGTCTTTAATTGCTGCTTGGCTAATTAATACTGTGCCTTACCTAAAGCGAATAATTTAATGAAGCGGTGCACAGCAAAATCGAAGGCATAGCCGCGTACCCCAGCATAATTTCATGCGCACGATTACGCTGCGCTCATCGCAGCTGCATAGGGGAAAAAATCTTTGGCCAAACAGAGCGCCCAACCCTTATCGCTGCTGCAACCCTCATCAGAAATGTGCGGCGAGAACAGGCGATGTTTTTATTTAACGCAGCTTAAAATCGCCACCACGCCGCAAAATCTGATGCGCTGATGACGCATCGCAATCGTGGCTAGATTGGCAAAAAATAGTGGATTTCGGCATGTGTCGTTTATTGCATCAACCATCGTCGATGCAAGACCAAAGCTCAAATTCATTGGTGTTTATTCCCACATTTTTACCTGCTCAGGCTCTGCAAACCACCGCAGCAGAAAATCAACTAATGCTCTCACCTTGGCTGGCTGAGGCAATCTTTGTGGGTAAATCATATAAATAGCCTGACCTTGCAGCTGATATTCAGGCAACACCCGTTGCAACCGATGATTTTCCACATCCGCAGCTGCCAAATAACTAGGTAAACGGGCTACGCCTGCCCCCTGCAATGCAAAATTACGCAGCAAGCCATAGTCGTTTGCCTGATATGGAGCGCTGACCTCTGCCAAATAGAATTCACCAGCGCGGCTCAGCGCCCAGCGCTGCGGCTGCGAAAAATGCGTATTGATAATGCATGGCACCCCAGTCAACTGCTCAGGATGCGTCAACGCTGGGTATTGGGCCAAAAACTCAGGGGTCGCCACCAGCCAGTCATAGACCAAAGCCAGAGGCCGACTCACTAGGCGTTCTGGTGGCGCCAAATTAGCGCGGATTGCCAAATCAAAACCATCTGCTTCCAAATCACGCGGGGTGGTCGACAAATCAAGCTCAACGGTGACATGGGGATATTGTTCCCGAAAATCCATCAATGCTTTAGCCATAAAAACGCCACCAAAACTCGTTGGCACCGTCAAGCGCAAATGCCCAGCCACGGTTTGACCTTGTTCGTGCAAGGCTTGGCTTGCCGCCTGCATTCGCAATTGCCAATCTTGGCAATGCGCCAGATACACCTTGCCCGCTTCAGTGAGATTGAGTCGCCGCGTCGTGCGATAGAGTAATTGTGTTCCTAGCGCGCGTTCAAGCTGCTGTACCTGTTTACTTAGCAAGGCCTTGGAAACACCAAGTGCGTTAGCGGCGGCGGTAAAGCTACCGTGCGTCATTACAGCAGCAAATGCCATCGCCCATGGCCAAAGCTGCTGTTCATCGATGCGATTTATTGTCGCCATAAAGTTAACAATGAATCAATAAAAGCCCAGTTTATCGCAAATGCGGTGCCAGATATGATGAATTCATTAACAACCATTCAAACAAGCTCGATAAATAGGCAACGCTGCTAAAACGAACTTGATGACCATTCATGGAGAAAAATGATGAAAGTTTTATTAATCGGCGCACATGGCACGATCGGACAGGCCATCCTAAGTGAGCTTTCACCCCGTCACGACATCATCACTGCGGGTCGCAATAGTGGTGAAGTTCGTGTCGATTTGAAAGACTTTGCCTCGGTGCAGGCCATGTATGCTCAAGTGGGCGCCGTTGATGCCGTCATTGCAGCGGCAGGCAATCTGCACTTTGGCGCTCTAGCCGATATGACACCAGAGCTAATGGGAATCGGCATTGCCGATAAACTAATGGGGCAAGTGAATTTGGTATTAGCAGGTCAGCATGTATTGAATGACGGTGGCAGCTTTACCTTAACCAGCGGCGTACTGTCACATGACCCAATTGTTTACGGCAGCAGCGGCAGTATGATTAATGCGGGTATCGATGGTTTTGTCATCGGCGCAGCGATTGAGCTGGCGCGTGGCCTACGTATTAATGCGATTAGTCCAACAGTGCTAACTGAATCGCTGTCCGGATATGGCCCTTATTTCCGAGGTTTTGCTTCAGTCGACGCGGCTAAAGTCGCGCTTGCATTCAGTAAAAGCGTCGAAGGAAAACAAACTGGGCAAATCTACCACGTTCAATAAACTGATTCCCCAAGCCACTCGCCTCGATGTGATTCAATGAGCCGGCTTTAAGGGCAAAAAAAACACCCCAAAAATATGGACGGGTGTCCAACTTTTGGGGTGCGCTTCACCTTCGGCCTTTTTTTACTCTGTATAAATCCATAAATGAGACTTCATCCCAAGCAAACCAGTGCTGTAGCTGCGATAACGCCTAACGAAAGGCATCGCCGCGTACCCCTGCAGCATTTCATGCTTACGATAACGCGGCGCCCATCGCACC
>NZ_CAMTIA010000013.1 GCF_947072475.1 uncultured Deefgea sp. | reverse complement strand
ATTGATACCTTGGCTATCAAAGTAGCCGCACACCCCAACATCACCGTACTAGAAGAACACATCGCAGTCGATTTAATTACCGACAAAAGCAGTGAAAATCGTTGCATTGGCGCTTATGTTTACAACAAAACCGCCGATCAAGTAGAAACCATCCTCGCGCAGCACACCGTCCTTGCCACAGGCGGTGCGGGCAAAGTCTATCTGTACACCACCAATCCGGACGTCGCCACGGGTGACGGCATCGCCATGGGCTGGCGCGCCGGTTGCCGCGTGGCCAATATGGAATTCATTCAATTTCACCCGACTTGCCTTTACCACCCCCACGCCAAATCATTTTTGATTACCGAAGCCGTGCGCGGAGAAGGCGGCATATTACGCCTACCGGATGGCACGCGATTTATGCCCAAACATGACGAACGCGCAGAACTAGCGCCTCGAGACATCGTGGCGCGCGCCATTGACTTTGAAATGAAAAAAGGCGGTTTTGACTGCGTTTATTTAGACATTTCCTATAAGCCCGCCGCTTTTGTCAAAGAACACTTCCCAAATATTTATCTGCGCTGCCTCGAGCTTGGCATCGACATCACTAAAGAGCCGATTCCTGTTGTACCTGCCGCGCACTATACGTGCGGCGGCTTGGTCACCAACCTGAATGGACAGACCGACGTAGCTGGCCTTTATGGCGTCGGCGAGGTGGCTTGCACGGGGCTACATGGCGCCAATCGATTGGCATCGAACTCACTACTCGAGTGCATGGTGCTGGGCAAATCGGCGGCGGCGCATATTTTACAGCAAACACCACGCACACTGCCTCACGTCGCCGAATGGGACGAAAGCCGGGTCACCGACCCTGATGAAGAAGTGGTAATTTCGCACAATTGGGATGAACTACGGCGCTTTATGTGGGATTACGTTGGCATCGTGCGCACCACCAAACGACTTGAGCGCGCGCTCCATCGGATTGAGTTGCTTAAAAGTGAGATTCACGAGTTTTATCGCAACTTTCGTGTTTCCAACGACTTAATTGAATTACGCAACCTGGTCATTACTGCCGAACTCATCGTTCGCTGTGCAATGGCCCGCAAAGAAAGTCGCGGCCTTCATTACAGTCGTGACTACCCAGATATAAACCCCCAGGCCAAACCAACCATTCTTATACCCCCGCCCACTAAAAAATAAAAAAGAGCGCCGCATGCATCGCGGCGCTCTTTTTCAAATCCAAAAATCAAATCAAATCAAACTCAATAGTCGATACACCCCAAAACCCATAATCACCATACCAAAGCTGGGGCGAACACCGGGGTAATTTAATACCCGCATAAAACGTGCCGCAAAAAAACCC
Organism: uncultured Deefgea sp.; assembly: GCF_947072475.1. Lineage (GTDB taxonomy): Bacteria > Pseudomonadota > Gammaproteobacteria > Burkholderiales > Chitinibacteraceae > Deefgea. The sequence goes on along the minus strand of NZ_CAMTIA010000013.1, from coordinate 75,792 downwards.
ATCAACAATAAATTAGGCAGCGTTCCCAAACCAAACGCCAACATCACTGCCCCACCCTTGAATGCCGATGCCGTTGATAGCGCCGCCAAACTGGCGGTATACACCAGACCACAAGGAATCCAGCCCCACAAAAAACCAATCAATGGCGTATGCCAAACGGAGCGAATCGGTAAAAAACGCCGTAAAATCGGCTGGATCACCCGCCAAAGCGGCTGGCCTATTTTTTCAACTTGAGTGAGCCACAACGACCAACCTGCAATATATAAGCCCAAAACGATGAGCAATATATTGGCCAATATAAACAATGTCGATTTTAATACCTGCAGCTGACCAAGGGCAGTAAAGCTCGCCACGCCACCCAATATAGCGCCTACAGCGACATACCCTGCTAAGCGGCCAAAATTAAAGCCCAAGTCGTACATCCACCTTGGGCCTTTGGGTAAATTGGCACTAAACGCGGCAACAATGCCACCACACATCCCTGCGCAGTGACCACCACCGAGCAAACCTGCTAAAAACAAAGCCAGCCAATCTAATTCGAGCATACCGCGTCACACACGATTAAATCAGCTGAGAATACCTTGCTTTAGTCGCTTTTGTCCGTAAATACGCATCAAACACCATCGCAATCGAACGAATCAACATCCGCCCTTTCGGCGTCACCACGATAGAGTCGGCTTCCAACACCAGCAAGCCATCCGCAATTAAAGGCTTCAGTAATTCAAGCTCTTCGGCAAAGTAATCGACAAAATCAATCATGTAACTGGCTTCAAATGTTTGAAAGAACAGCTCGAACTGGCACATCAAAGCCTGAATCACCGCGCGGCGCAGTGCATCATCCCGATTCATGGTTAGTCCACGCTCAATCGGAAATTCGTTTACTGCTAGCTTGGCGTAATATTCTTCTAATGTTTTTACATTTTGGTAGTAGTTCGCCCCGACCTTACCAATCGAAGACACGCCAAATGCCAGCAAATCACAATCGGCATGCGTTGAATAACCTTGGAAATTACGCTGTAAGCGACCACGGCGCTGCGCAACAGCCAGATCATCATTCGGTAGCGCAAAGTGATCCATGCCGATCAAAACATACCCAGCCTGGGTTAACTGTTCGATGGAGTTTTGCAAAATATCGAGTTTCACTTCTGCCGACGGCAATTCATCGGCATTGATTCGGCGCTGCGGCATAAACCGCTCAGGCAAATGCGCGTAATTATACAGTGCGATACGATCAGGCTTGAGTAGCAGCACGCGATCAATCGTTTCGGCCAAGGACGCCGCCGTTTGTTTAGGCAAACCATAAATCAAATCCACACTCACCGAGCGAAAGCCATACGCTCTGGCCGCTTCGATCACCGTGCGCGTTTCGGCCTCAGATTGAACGCGATTGACCGCAATCTGCACCTCGGGATTGAAATCTTGGATGCCGACACTCATTCGATTAAAGCCCAGATTGGCCAAATGTTGAATCGTCGCCTCACCGACTTTGCGTGGGTCAATTTCAATTGAATACTCACCGTTTTCCAGCAAAGTGAAATGAGCATTAACCACATCCATCAGACGCTGCAACTGCGCATGCGACAAAAACGTCGGCGTGCCGCCACCTAAGTGCAACTGACTTACCTTGGGCCGATTCGGCAGTAAATCACCGTACATCTTTACCTCTTGCGTGAGATAATCGAGGTACTCATCCGCTTTAGACTGGTCTTTGGTGATTATTTTATTGCAACCGCAGTAGTAACAGATGGTATTGCAGAACGGCAAATGGAAGTACAATGACAAAGGCATCGACAAGGCACCTGGCATGCGCTGACTTAAGCAAGTCGAATGCACCTCTTGACTCAGTCCAGCCACAAATCGGTCCGCCGTCGGATAAGAAGTATATCGAGGGCCTTTGCCATCGTAGCGCACAATTAACTCACGATCGAAATCAATAGCTGGCGCAATAATGTTTATTTTTTTCGAGATCATGATCTTTCCCAGTTAACATTGCTTTGATCGCAGGATAAGATGGACTTGTAGAATAAAAATTGATCTAGATCAGATAAAATATAACATCCCTCTTTATAGATAGCTGCTTTTGCTTTACAACTGCGGCTGAAATTATCATTCAAGCGTACATCGAGCCTTATATGATTCAAAACATTCAAATACGCGAACTGACTCCTCGCCACCTTCGTCAATCATGCTCTAACTGCAGCTTGCGCGAACTATGCCTCCCGATCGGACTGAACCCCGAAGAAATGCAAGAGCTCGATGCCATTATCACGCAAGCTCGCCCCATCAAACGCGGCGAAGCCCTGTACCGCGCCGGCGAGCCATTTAAATCTCTGTTTGCCATTCGCGTGGGCTTTTTTAAAGCCAGCGTCATCTCTGAAGACGGCCGCGAACAAGTCACGGGCTTTCATATGTCGGGCGAATTAATGGGCATGGACGCCATTAGTTCAGACTTTCATACTTGCGACGCCATTGCACTCGAAGACAGCGAAGTATGCGAACTCCCTTTTGGCGAGATTGAAGAATTAGCCGGCGATGTGCCACTCTTACAGCGCCATCTATATAAAGTCATGAGCCGAGAAATCGTTCGCGACCATGGCGTGATGTTGCTACTGGGCAATATGAAAGCAGAAGAACGTCTGGCGGCATTCTTGCTCAATCTATCGCAACGTTTTGCCATTCGTGGTTACTCATCGACCAGCTTTCATCTGCGGATGACGCGTGAAGAAATCGGCAGCTATCTCGGACTCAAACTGGAAACGGTCAGCCGGACCTTATCTAAATTCCAAGATCAAGGGTTTATCAAAGTTCAAAATCGCTTAATTGAAATTATCGACGGCGATAGCTTGAAAAAACTGCTGAGCAATTGCCAAGGCGAATAAGTGAATACGGGCTGTCCAAGCAATTACGGCAGCCCAATGGAGCCGCAATGAATTACACCATCGTCGCGCCTCAACCACTTCAAGCCCTGATTGCCCATCGGCTGAGTCATTCAGGCATTCGCTATCAACTAAACCACTGTAGCGACGACCATCACCCCACATCGCTGGCCTTTGTCACCACAAGCCCCGCTGACACGCCAGCAACAACCTACCAAACTGACATTGAATTTCTGGCACTACCGACACCACAAGCACCAGAACATGGTTTTATTTTAGCGGCCGCAGGCTCAATCAGCGCCCTGCAGCGCAGCACGCCTTTACTCGATACGCTCGCCCCGATCGCACAAGGCTGGCTCCATATTGGCGACATCGGTGCGGCGCACTTTGCAGCTCAAATCTGGCAAATACTACTTGGCTCAAACACCAATCCAGCTGATTTTCTGCCTTTTTGGCAAAATACGCAGCGCCACTTCACGCAGCAAACACCCAATCAAGCCGAACTAATCGCCAGTCTAGCCCAACAAACACAAGCACAAGCGCAGCAATGCCAAGACATGCAACACCTCGCGACTGCGTTTTTGCTACGCCACCCAGAGCACGCCTTTACCCCCTACCACCCACAGCAGCGCTCATTTTTTGGACCGTACAGCGAAACCCATATTTCACCGGCGCATCAACTGGCCAAACTCATCATGCTACTGCCCATTCAACCTGAAACCACCATCGTGCCAATCAACCAATAAAAATGGGTATTGCAATGCAGCGCTTATTGAATCAAGCCTGCATTGCAATACCCATAAAATCATTGGCGACAAATGCCAACAATTCAATCGCGGCGATTATTTCTCCATCACGCGCTGACGACGGCTTTCAGACAACACAATCCCTGCTGCCACCGAAACATTCAAACTTTCTACCGAACCATACATTGGAATCGATACCAAGCTATCGCACAACTCGCGCGTCAAGCGGCGCATGCCCTCGCCCTCATTGCCCAATACCCAAGCAATCGGGCCAGTTTGGCCGTAATGGAACAAATCGCACTGACCATCGGCGGCCGTGCCGACAATCCAAATCCCACGCTCTTTTAAGTCGCGAATTGTTCGCGCCAAATTCGTCACCATCACATACGGCACGACTTCGGCTGCGCCACACGCCACTTTAGACACTGTCGCCGTGACGCCAACACACTTGTCTTTAGGGGCAATCACCGCATGTACGCCCATGGCATCGGCCACACGCAGGCAAGCGCCCAAATTATGCGGATCGGTAATCCCATCTAAAATCAATAAAAACGGTGGTTCATCCAAATCATCCAACACATCTTCAATCGACAAATAGCTTTTTTCAGTATCAATCAGTGCCGCAACGCCTTGGTGACGCACATGACCGGCAATCCCGTCCAAACGCGCGCCATCAACCTGAACCAACTTCACTTCTTGCGATTTCACGGTTTTCAGCAAATCTTTCATCCGTGGATCGCTGCGCTCACTATTAACGTAAACTTCAAGCACCGAATCCGGAAAACGCCGCAAGCGCGAAGTGACGGCATGAAACCCATGAATTATTTTATTTTGCGACATACGCACTCCTTAAAAAGCGACAATCCGCGATTTTACGGTGTTTACATAAAAAAGACTGTAAATAAGCCATTATTCGCGCGCGAAAGCGCTTATTTTTTTAGCAACAAAGACTTTATTCAGTTAAATATCTACTATTCTTAAGCGACAACCACAACCACATAGTTTCAGCATGCCATGAACATGACAGCCACTGAAAACAAATCAAGCACCGAGCTGCGAGACCAGTACCTCGCCATGCTTGAAGACATCGCCAAAGAACTCGATGGCAATACAATTTTTCCAGTTTGCTTTGATGCTTCTATCCAAATTGGCGCAGCGATGAAAGACCCTAACGCCTCGATTAAAAAAATTGCGCACGAGGTAGAAAAAGACCCCCTCATCACCACCAAGCTACTCAAGCTGGCCAACTCTGTGAGCTACAATCCATCGGGGCGCGCCATTGTGAACATTGAAAACGCCGTCACCCGTCTTGGCTTAGGGGTCGCACGCTCAGCAGCACTGGCTTGCGCGATGGATCAACTTTCACGCTCGGCGCAACTCGCTCCGTTTGAAGCACAATCAAAATTGTGGTGGCAACACAGCCTAAAAACCGCCGTCATTGCACGAGTACTGTGCAAACAACTTGCGCCGCGCCTCAATCCAGACCTCGCTTTTTTAGCCGGTTTAGTCCATGATCTAGGCGCTTTTTTTATGCTCGATCGCGCAGGCAGAAATCCAGAACTACTCGAAAGGCCCAAAACTGTCGAATATTTAGTCGCACAATGGCACGACAGCATCGGCACCGTACTGCTTGACACTTTATCTCTGCCCGAAGACATCATCGATGCAGTCAGAGACAACGACTTACCACGCCCTCCGACCACACAATTAAGACGACTGAGCGATGTAATCTATGTCGCCAACTTATTTGCCGGCGGGCTCGATGAAATCAACAAACAAGACCTACCCGAGCCCTTTATACCAACCGAGCTCAATGACCCGCAATACACCGATTTAAGCCATGAAATGAACGAAGCTTACCAAGAGATGTTGGGGGTGTTTTAAATCGAACCAACTGTGCAAGGATGATTGATTGTCGAATCACCATAACTTCTCAATACCTGCGAAATAATGACTTGATAACCTGACAACCATTCGGAGTACCTCGCCTTTGCCGCCAAATGCAAAGGGTGCTGCATCAACGCTTTCAAGCCTGCGTCTGAAGCCCAGTAATACACATTACAAACCCGTCCACTTTCCGCATTTTGCCAAACCTCCTCGCCCAAATAGCCTTCTGTTTCTTTGGCGGCCTGAGCAATCTGCTGATCGAGCTGATGAAATTCAGCGTCAAATTGCTTGATATCAAAAATAAAAGTGGCTGAGTAGATCAAAACTTCATCCTTTTTGCATCGGCACAAAACGAATCCCTGACGAACTAACTTGGTCGGCGCCGCAAGGCATAAAGCCGTAGCGCATATACGCCATTACACTATTGACACTGGCACTCACCGTTTGCAGCGGTGCATCTTGCTCAGCAGCCTTAATTAAAGCGCGGCCAACGCCGCGACTTTGCATTTCAGGCAGCACAAACAGCATGGCGATATGCTGTGACGATCGCACCTGCAATACACCAATGATCACATCTTGAATCAAGGCAATATACGTCACCGAGTGCCGCGCATCGCGACTGGCAATTTCATCGGCAGTGGACAAGCGGGCAAACGTAGCCACCCCAGCAGGTGGCTGATATTGCACGGCCAAATGCGCAAAAGTCGTTTGCACCACCTCTGCGGCACGCTGATATTCATCGGCGACAATTTTACGAATCACCAATGCCATCTTAACCTCCGGTACCACCCACCGTTAAACCACCGTCAATTCGCATTGTGGGTTGCCCCACGCCGACCGGCACGCTTTGCCCATCTTTACCGCACGTCCCTACACCGGGATCGAGCGACAAATCATTACCCAGCATCGACACTTTAGTCAGCACATCCGGACCATTACCAATCAACGTGGCGCCTTTTACTGGGTACAACATTTTCCCGTCTTCGACCCACCATGCCTCAGCCGCAGAAAACACAAACTTGCCGCTGGTGATATCCACCTGACCACCACCGAAGTTCACCGCATACAGGCCGCGCTTAATCGATGCAATAATTTCTTGCGGATCTTTATCGCCGTTTTCCATCAAGGTATTGGTCATACGTGGCATGGTGATGTGGGCGTAGCTTTCACGGCGGCCATTGCCCGTTACCGGCTGCCCCATTAGGCGAGCATTGAGACTGTCCTGTAGATAGCCTTGTAAAATACCGTCTTCAATCAACACCGTGCGCTGCGTTGGATTGCCTTCATCATCGACATTCAATGAGCCACGGCGATCACCCATCGTGCCATCATCCACCACCGTTACGCCCGGAGCCGCAACCCGCTGGCCGATTTTGCCGGCAAAGGCCGAGCTGCCTTTGCGATTAAAGTCACCCTCTAAACCATGGCCAATCGCTTCGTGCAGCAAAATACCCGGCCAGCCATTACCTAACACCACGGTCATTTCCCCTGCCGGCGCTGGTCTAGCGTCTAAATTAAGCACCGCTTGATCCACCGCTTTTTTGGCGTAATCGAGCAAGACCATATCGGTAAAATAGCCATAATCAAAACGACCACCACCACCGGCACTGCCTTGTTCACGCTTACCATTGGCTTCGACAATCACATTGATCGACAAGCGCACCATTGGGCGCACATCCGCCGCACGATGGCCATCGTGACGCGCGATATACACCAGCTCGTATTCACTGGCCAAGCTCGCCATCACCTGCACCACGCGCGGATCGAGACTGCGCGCCAACTGCTCGAGTTTTTCCAACATTGCCACTTTGGCCGCTTCGTTCAAACTAGCAATAGGATCTGCGGGGGTATAGAGCTGATGCGCTTTATGTTTTGTGACATGGCGAGCAATACCCTCACCCCCTTGCCGACCAATCGCTCGCGTGGCATACGCCGCTTGCGTCAGTGCGGGCAAACTAATGTCGTCCGAATACGCAAACGCCGTTTTTTCGCCTTGAATCGCCCGCACACCCACGCCTTGGTCAATGCTAAAGCTACCTGACTTTACAATCCCTTCATCCAAACTCCACGCTTCCGAGCGGCTGTATTGAAAGTACAAATCGGCGTAATCAATATTGTGCGTCATGATGTCGCTAAAAACTTGGCTGAGCGCCGCCTCATCCAAATTAAATGGGGTTAGTAATTGCTGTTCAGCTAAGGCAAAAACGGTCATTGGGTTTCACTTTTAAATAGGGTGTTTAAATTGTCGTGGCGCAGCGAGTCGGCAAGGCCTTGCAATCAAAAACAAGCCTGCAAATTTTAAACGACTCAGTAAAAGCGATTGTCCATGAAAGACCCAAAAAAGTACGAACAATTTCAATCGCAATCGCTCTGAAATACAGCCAACCCAATCATTACCATCCAGCGCGGCTTAATCGGCTACCGGCAATGACAATACTCGATGCGACAAAGCGGGCAAACTGCTGCGAACTCGCTGCATCTGGCTGGCCTTTAATTCGCCCAGCACCAGCCCTTCACCACTGGGTAGACAATTGAGCACTTGCCCCCACGGATCAATAATCATGCTATGCCCATAGGTCGTTCGACCGCTAGGATGCTCGCCGCCTTGATCAGCAGCGATGATAAAGCATTGATTTTCAATCGCCCGCGCGCGCAGCAATACTTCCCAATGCGCGCGGCCGGTAGTCGCAGTAAACGCCGCGGGTAAGAGCCAAATATCGACACCGTCCACCTGGCGAAACAACTCAGGAAAGCGTAAATCATAACAAACCGCCAAACCGACACGACCAAATGGCGTGTCAAACGCCACCACCTCCGTCCCAGCGCTAATGGTATTGCTTTCACAAAACTGCTCAACGCCACTATCAAAACCAAATAAATGAATTTTGTCGTAGCGCGCAATACACTGCCCGAGCGGATCAAACACCAGACAGCTATTTTTAACCTTTGCCGCCTGCTCTGAGCGCAATGCAATTGTACCGGCCACGAGATAAATACCGTGTTCACGCGCGGCGCTGGCCAGAAAATCTTGAATCGGCCCCGCGCCAAAGGTTTCTTGTATTGCCAACTTGTCTTGATCGGTCTGCCCCATCATCGCAAAATATTCGGGCAACAGCACCAGCTGTGCACCGGCCTCTGAGGCTTTGGCAATCAGCAGTTTGGCGCGCTGTAAATTGTCAGTCACCACGGGGCCAGAAATCATTTGAATTGCACCAACCTGAACCGACTTCATGGATACCTCCGTATTTTTTTCCATAGGTATTGCCGCAAAAGACTGATTAAGTATTGCCTACCAAGACATACCCATTAATTTAATTTTTTCACCTGTGGATCACGCATCGAGCCGCTGATTTGATATTCAAAGGCGACCAATTCGCCCAATGGGTTTTGATCAAACAAGCGCTGCGCGGCAAAGGTCGCTAAACCGGCAATTGGATTAATCGCCGCCACCCCCAAAGCCACCGCGTCGCCCACAGCCGGCACAATACGCACCACGATGTCTTGCGTGCCAGCGACAAAATTAGCGTCGCCTTTAAACCGCACTTGCGCCGACGGGGCATCAATCGTCAGGTTTTTAGTTTTGGCCACGCCCTGATGCATGGTGGCGTCGCCAGTAATTCGATCAAAGCCAAAGCCTTGCGAAATTAAATCTTCAAAATCGAGTTTTAAGCGCCGAGGAATCGCCTGCAAATTCAGTACCGTTAAAAAACGCCCCGCGCCCGGATCAATTTTTAAAAACTGCCCCGCGCCAACGTCAATTTTAAACTGCCCTTGCATTGAATTGAGTTTGGGCGACCAAGGCGGCCCTTGCCATTGAACATTGCCGCCAAAATTGAGTGGCGCCATCGTCATCGACTCCGGATAACCAAAACGGGTCAATAAACGCCCCAGATTCGGCGAAGTCAGTTGTACTTGCCCTTGCGTTAGGTTTTTACCGTCTTTTTGCGACCAAACACCGTTTAAATTCAAATCGCCGTCGTTATTTTTGAGTTGTAATTGTTCAATATTGAGTGCCGCGCCTTGCGGTGAGGCCATGACGTTCAAATGACCGAGTTCGATTTTTTCATAGCGTAAATCAGCCACATCCAAATTAAGCTGCGGCCAAGCATTGGGTGCATCCACCGCACTACTGCTTTGAACCGGTGTCAGCACCGGATGATAAGTGATTTGCTCCGTCGCAAAAGGCAGCCATAACTTGCTTAGTTTTGCATTAAGCTGACGATTGGCCGCGTGCCAGTTGATTTTTCCGGCCAGCTCTTTACTCTCCAAATCCAATTGCCAACGCTGTGCCACCGGCTTGGCACTGAGGGTCACGCCATTAAACAAACGCCCCCATGCATTCACTTGTTTAAAGCTTAAATCTTTCACCACCAAAGGCGGCAAACCACTACTGCCTGCGCCACGAGCAGTCACATGCGCTGAGGACGACATTTTCTCAACAAAATCCAACCATTCCTCCACGCCAATTTTCGGCCAACTGCCCGTGACCACGATACCGCTCTCGGGCAGTGGGCGAACTTCATTGCCTAAACCAATCACCATCTGCACTTTAGGCTCGCTCGCCACACTGGCTTGCTGACTTTGCATTTTGCCAAATAACAAATTACCCAAAGAAAAAGTCAATTGATGGTTTAACGCGCCGCCACTGGCCTTGACCGACAGCGCGCGAGTTTGCGCGGCATTTTTCCCCAAGGGCGCAGGCAGATTGACTTTAGCACCTTGTAAATCACTACTCACCGAGATATCAAATTGCTGAGGTGCGACTCTAAGCTGTGCTTGATACTGACTTTGCCCCGAAATCTGCGTTTGTAGTGCTGGCAAATAAGCGGCGGCAATCTGCCCCATTGCCGCGTCACCGGTTAAATTCAATAGCAAAGCGCCATTCACATCGTTCGAGCCCAATAATTTAACCGTACCGCCAAGCGCTTTGGCCTGCGCATACGGCACTTTAATCGCCGATTCAGAAAACTCAACCTCACCAGTGGCGGCATTCAGTACCGGAATCGCCCCACCAAAACGTAATTGATTGTGCTTAAACCGATAACGACCACTCACCTTCGTGTCGTCAATCTGCATCATGGGCATATCGAGCTTTAAATCCAGCGTGCCATCGCCATCCGCTTCCAAGGTATCCAAAAATCCTTGGGTACTGTCTTTCACCGGGCTATTGGCGACAAAAGACAAAAAGTCATGCGTACGCCCGCTCGCCTGACCGCTCACCAAAATATGCTGATCTTGCTCTAGATTCGGGATGTCAACCCGCACGCCACTTAAACGAGTTTTTGAGATTTCGCCGGCCGATGCGTTAATGCTCATGGCCAAACCTTCAAACGCCAAATCACCATTGATATGCTCAATCACCGGCCAACCGGGTACATAGTTCAGCGTGACATCGGCCGCTTTGGCATAAATGGCAAACTTTCCCTTGGCTGCATCGGCCGAGCCTTTATGATATGGAAACCCCGCCACATCGCCCTGCCAAATAATTCGACCTTGACTAGCATCCCCAGCCAACAAAGCTTGCTTTAACCAATCAAGTACATCGTCACCCAAGATGCGGGGCAAATAGCGATACGCCTGATTGGCCGACAGATGCGCGATATCCCCCGATATTTTGACCTTCCCCAAGCCTGAACTTGGCCCTTCATAGCGACCATTTAATTTCAACTGAATCGCCGGATTCATCATTGAAAAATCCTGCAGGTCAAAACGCCAGTTTTGCGCCGTTTTTTGCCAATCGATGCGGGTACTGAGCTCGTTGAGCACGATCGGATCAACAAACTGCGCCGGGTAATTAAATTCGGTATTGCGCCCCTGCACATCAAGCCGCCCGCCTTGGTCTTGCCACTGCCCTGTCAGATTAACCGGCCCGACATTCAAATCAGGATGATGCAGCACCAGCGCTTGCGCATCAAAACGTCCAGCCAATGCCTTTGGCGCGGACAATGGGCCTTGCCAACTGAGCTCGGCTTCTTGAATGAGCCCACCCACCTCTGCGGGAGCACTACTCAATTGCGTCATAACCCCATGGCTCAAATATGACTTTAATAACGGCAGATACGCATTTAAACCAGCAAGCTGCCACTGCTTTAACTGCACAGCGGATTCAGCTTTGGTTTGGCTATACGTCAAATTACACGAGGTACACAATACCCCAGACGGCGAGACAATTTGCCGACCATTAATTTTTAAAGTTTTGCCCTTGGGGGTATCTGACCAGAAGACAACAGCATCGAGCTTGGGCAACTGATACAGGGTAGCGGTATCTTGATCACGCATTTGCCAATCGCGCGCGCCCAAATCGGCCTCGACCGACTGCAACTGGCCTTGCGCTAAATCGACGCGCAAATTTAAATGCCCTACGCCACGTTGCAGTTGCAAGGCTTTAGGCATTACGGCATTCAGCCACGGCATAAACTGGATGAGATTACTTTCAGGTAATTGCAATTTGAGCCAACCAGACCATTGCTGCCACTGCCCGACATCAGCGCCCTTCAAGCGTCCTTGCAATTGAATCCGTGGCCCCACACTGGCTGGCGGTGTTAAAGCCAAATCAAAGCGGTGCGTCCCTAAAAATTGATCGGTAAAAAAATCCACCTGACTGAGCAGCAAACTAGGATATTGACCCTGCGCATCGCTAAAGCGGAGTTGCCCTTGTTCAATCACAATTTCATTTTGCGCCAATAGCCAGTTGAGCATACTCGCGTCGTTCGATGCGTCACTATGTTGGCTTAATACCACACCGCCCATCCACCAACGCCCATCCACAGAGCGACGAATATCGAGCAAGGGCGATTGCAGCACAATTTGCTGAAATTGAATTCGCCCTAACAACAAAGACCGCATCGACAAAGTGGCACTGAGCGCCGCGAAGTGCAGATCGGGTGCTTGGCGATTTTTACCCACAGCAAAATCACGCACCATCAATTGAGGGCGCCCGGCATGCCAGCTGCCACTGACTTGACCAATAGACACTGGCACGCCCGTGGCCTGCGTCAACTGGGTCATCAGCCAAGGCCGATAATCATTCAATCGCGGCATAAACCAAAACTGCCAAGCACTCGCCACAATCAGCAAGAGCAAAACAAAGGCCAACGCAAGCCGCTTTAGCCATCGAAAGAGGCTATGCGGAAGATGAATTAAAGCAAGTTTGATGCGGCGCACTAAAAAACGTCCAAATTCAAAAAGGGGAAAGCGCCCAAACAGGCTCGGCTATGCTAGGGTTACGCACAAGAACGCTATTTTACCCTGATTCCAAAGCGGCATTTCGCTTCGCTCGGCATTTCTCGCAAAGATTTGCCGCCGTCTATGCCCCGCATCACACTAGACGCAGCCTTAAGTCGCTCATATCAAGCAATAAGCCCATAGCGCCCGATACAAACTTGCGAATTTGCCCAAAAGTGACCCTATGACCGATACCCCACTCATCCACCCTGCCATTGTCGCCGCACGCCAACATAGCCGTTACCTCACCAATCTGTTTGTTCGCCATCCGCAGCTCATCGAAATCACCACGCTACACCTCGATCAGCCCTTTAGCCGCCAAGCGATGCTCGATCAACTGCCCGCACCGCAAACAGAAGAGCAGCTCAGCCAACAATTACGCAGCTTGCGCCAAGCGGTCATGGCCCGTTTGATCACCCGAGAAATCAACCATCTCTCCGACTTAAATGAAGTGGTCACCACCACCAGCGACTTAGCTGAGGTGGCGCTTAGCCACGCATTGCAATTTGTCAGCCAAGCCACCGAGCGCATTGGCCTGCCGATTGGCGAAGACAGCGGCACGGTGCAAGAACTGATTATTGTTGGCATGGGCAAACTCGGAGGGCGTGAGCTCAATGTCTCGTCCGACATCGATTTAATCTTTGTCTATCCCGAAGACGGTCAAACCAATGGCACTAAGCCCATTAGCAACCATGAGTATTTCGCCCAAATTGGTAAAAAACTGATTCGCATCATTGGCGACACCACCGCGGATGGCTTTGTGTTTCGAGTTGACATGCGTTTGCGGCCCTTTGGCGACTCTGGCCCCTTGGCCAGCAGCTTTGCGGCTTTAGAAAACTACTTACTCACCCAAGGGCGCGAGTGGGAGCGATACGCGTGGATTAAAGGCCGCGCCTTAAGTGGCGACGCCGCCGGCTTAATGAGCTTAGTCACGCCGTTTATTTATCGAAAATACCTCGATTACGGCGCTTATCACTCCATGCGTGAGCTACACAGCCAAATCCGCCGTGAAGTGGCGCGCAAAGATCGCTTTGAAAACGTCAAACTGGGGCCGGGCGGCATTCGCGAAATTGAATTTATCGGCCAAGTATTCCAACTGATCCGTGGCGGGCGCACCAAGACTTTGCAACAAAGACCCACGCAAGTCATCCTCAACGAGCTGGAACAGCAAGGCACGCTGCCTGCCGACATCGTCAGCCAGCTACAAGCGGCATATGTGTTTTTACGCAATGTCGAGCATCGAATTATGTATTTAGACGATGCGCAGACCCAAATGCTGCCCACGCAAAGCGACGATCAAGCGCGGCTGGCATTGAGCATGGGGTTTGCCCAGCAGGGCGTTGGCGATTGGGTACAGTTCAAAACCACGCTCGACGCACATCGCGCGCGTGTCACCGCGCAATTTGAACTAATTTTCGCCCTTCCTGAGCAAAACACACTCAATGGCAGCAATACCGAAACGCATATCGACCAATATCTCGATGAAGACACCAGTCGATTAAGTGCATTGGGCTTTGCCAAACCACTCGAAATCCAACGTCGACTCAATGCTTTACACGACAGCAGCAAATATCGGCAAATGCCCGATCGCTGCCGACAACGACTGGACGCGATTTTACCGTCACTCATTACCATCTCCGCCCAAGTGAGCAATCCCGACATTACCCTCACGCGCTTACTGGACTTACTCGAGGCCATTGGCCGCCGCGAGTCTTACTTGGCGCTGCTGGCAGAACACCCACAGGCGTTAAAACGGCTCGCGGCGCTGTATAGCGCCAGCCCTTGGGTGTCTGAATACCTCACTCGCCACCCCATCTTGCTTGATGAACTCCTTGATTCGCGCTTACTGCATCAAGTCCCCGACTGGGGCAAATTAGGCGAGCAACTTCGGCAAGAGATACGCCAGCTCAAAAATGACACCGAAGCCAAGATGGATTGCTTACGGCATTTTCAACACACGCAGATTTTTCGCTTAGTGTCGCAAGACTTGGCTGAGCTGCTGCCGTTAGAAACGCTATCGGATCATTTGTCTGATTTAGCCGATCTGATTTTATCGGTGGCGATCGAAGAAGTCTGGCGCGAAATGCCCAATACCCACCGCGACACACCGCTGTTTGCCATTATTGGTTACGGCAAATTAGGGGGCAAAGAATTGGGCTACGCGTCAGACTTAGATCTGGTGTTTTTATACGAGGACGAACACCCCAACGCGGGCGAAATCTACGCGCGCTTTGCCAAGCGGGTGGTCAACTGGCTCACCAGCATGACCTCAGCCGGTCAGCTTTACGATATTGACCTACGCTTGCGCCCCAATGGCACATCGGGACTACTGGTTTCCAGTATTGATGCCTTCGAGCAATATCAGCGCAATTCAGCGTGGGTTTGGGAGCATCAAGCCCTTACTCGCGCTCGCTACTGCGCGGGGGATGCCGCAATTGGTCAACAATTCACGCTGATTCGTAACGCGGTGATTTGCCTTGAGCGCGACATTGATTCGCTCAAAGCCGAAGTCAAAAAAATGCGCGAGAAAATTCTTGAAACCCATCCCGCCAGCGCCGTGGATGTAAAGCATTTACGCGGCGGGATTGTGGATATTGAATTTATTATGCAATTTTTGATTTTGGCGTATTCAGCGACCATTCCGGCGCTTACCGCCAATCTGGGCAATATCGCACTACTGGATACCGCCGCCCAGCATGGCTTAATCAGCAGCCACGCGGCTGAGCATGCCCGCATCGCCTACCGCGCACTGCGCCGCTTACAGCACATCAATCGCCTGAACGGCACACCGCTCACGCCGGACATGATTGCGCCACTGGAAAACGATCTGCAATCGGTACAAGCCACTTGGCAAAATCTGTTTGGATGAAGGTTTGGCTGAATGATGGTTTGCAATCAACGCGGACCAAAAAGCCGGCTAAAAACAATAAAGCCCCAACACAGTTTGGGGCTTTATGTTTATTACGCTAATAACGATCAGGTAACGAGTAGAGATTAAGCCGTACCGACAAAGTCAGCAAAATGAATCGCGCTCACGCCTTGCGGCAAGTAAGTTTCTAGCCAGCGCATTTCTTGCTTTAAATGCCGGAGTAAAGCCACTACGTGCATCGGCTCAGTGTCATTATCAAACCAATATTCTTTGCGCCACACGGCATTTGGCACGTCAAAAATATCGCCGCCAGGGTGCAACTCATCCATCGACGCAGCGCGCTGCACATAACCGGTGAGGGATAAAACACCATCCAAAGGCTGACTGACCTCGCTCACCTCAATCACAAAAGCGGTCAAACTGGGTGATAATTGCTGAAGATTAACGTAAACTTGCGGGTTCAAATCTAAGGTTTGTACACTTTGCGCACAACAGCGCGGGCACGGCAGGCTCATTGCCGACCAACACAAAGTTTGCGAATGATCATCGGCTTGCTGATACGCCTCAAGCGGATGATGGTGGCCACAAATATAATGCGGCAATGACTGAACCAGCGACATAAACGAACCTAAACCACAAACAGACATTCATTACATTAGCATATACTGACTCCATTCGTCATAAATGTCAGCTCTTTACCCACCCCTCGTTACAAAGCAACGCCATGCTCCCCATTTTGTATCAAGACGAACAGCTCGTTGCCATTCACAAACCGAGTGATTTATTGGTTCATCGCAGCAGCTTAGACGCGTACGAAACGCGCTTTGCGGTGCAACTTTTGCGTGATCAAATCGGCCAGCATGTTTTTCCGGCGCATCGCTTGGATAAAGCCACCTCGGGGGTTTTATTGTTTGGGCTCAACTCAGACAGCGCCCGCGCACTCTCGATGCAATTTGCCGAACGGCAAGTGTCCAAAAATTATCTGGCCGTGGTGCGCGGCTGGCCAGATGAGCAAGGTGAAATCGATCATCCACTGGAAATCCGCAAGGACGACGCTGAAGTGTTTGGTGGGATTGTTGAAAAAGCCGCCCAAGCCAGCCAAACCCACTATCGGCGCATTGCCAGTGTCGAGCTACCGTGGACCGTAGATAAATACCCCAGTAGCCGTTATGCCGTCGTCACGCTCGATCCAATTACCGGCCGCCGCCATCAGATTCGCCGCCACCTCAAACACCTGAGTCACCCGATTATTGGCGACACCACTTATGGCAAAGGACGGCACAATCGCGCCTTTGCCCAGGCCTTTGGGGTAAATCGCCTACTGTTGGCATGCACTCAAATGCAGTTTAAACACCCGCTAAGTGGCGAAACCCTGCGCATTACTGCGCCGGTCGCCGCCGAGATGAGTTGGGTGATTCAAGAGCTAGGCTGCTTAGCCGCTTTAGACGCGAATCAAATCGACTACCAAACACCGCAAGCGAGCACCACATCACATCGGCAAATTTTTGTTTGATTGTTTGATTGTTTAATTGGTAATTTGATGATTCGCGTCCAACGCAGCATGGTCAATTCAGTCGGGTCAATTAAGTCGATCAAGTCGGTCAGCACTGCGCCATTCAGTCAGGTGAATTAAACCAGTAAGCGCTGCGCTAAACCCGATTGCCGCGTAATGCCTTTGCGGCTGGCGCTCGTAATGATACTTTCCTCGCCCCACAAACTCACTTGCTGGCGCGCACGCGTAATGGCGGTGTAAACCAGCTCACGACTTAAGACACTGGCACTGCCATCATTCGGGCTGGGCAGCAGCAATAACACATGCGCAAACTCCGAGCCTTGCGATTTATGCACCGTCATCGCAAACGCGGTTTCCACTGCAGGTAAGCGCGCAGGGGCGACTTTGCGCGTGCCGCCATCACTCGCGGGGAAATGCACCCAGAGCTTGCCGGTGTCATCCATCAAAGTCAGGCCAATATCGCCGTTATACAGCGCTAAATCGTATAAATTTTGCGGCACCAGCACCGGCCGACCGGCATACCACACTTGGTCATTCATTCTTAAACCTTGTTTGACCAACTGCGTCTCAATTAAATGATTCACCCGCGCCACGCTGGCCGCACCTTGGCGCACCGGGCTTAGTACCCGAAACGCATCAAACGCAGCAAACACATCGCTTGGTGACGCCTTGGCGGCTACCGCAGCAAAAAATGGCGCATAGCCCGCCAGCAATGGCGCGGATAAGTCTTGGCCACTCGCCGCTGGATTACTCGGATACCAAATCAAGGCATCATCCCCTGCGGGCAGCGCCGGCTGACGGGTTGCAGGCAACAACAGCGCGCTGATTTTGCGTAAATCTCCGGTATTGATCGCCCGCGCCAATTCGCCAATCACACCAGAAAAACGATAGCTTTTATGCAAAGTCAGAATATGTTCGCCAATGGCCGACGCCGAAAATCCCGGCTCAAGCACCTGCCCAGTTAAGCGCGACAATTTAGCGGCAAAGTCCGGTGAAAACCCACTTTCGGCACATAAATCCCCCATCACCGCACCCGCTTCAACCGAAGCGAGTTGATCTTTATCACCCAATAAAATCAAGCGAGCTTGTGGCGGCAAAGCGTCGACCAATTTACTCATCAAGGCCAAATCAATCATCGACGCTTCGTCCAGCACCAGCACATCGAGCACCAAGGGGCGCGCAGCATGATGGCGAAACTGCACAGAATTAAATTGACTACCCAGCAAGCGATGCAAAGTCGTGGCTTGATCGGGGATTTGCGCCGCCAACGCCGCACTTAACAAGCCTTTTTTGGCTAAATCTTGCTTACCCTGACTAATCGCCGCTTGCATGCGCATCGCCGCCTTACCGGTTGGCGCGGCCAGCGCAATATTGAGCACGCGATCGCTACTGATTTGCAGCAAGGTCAATAATTTAATCAAGGTGGTGGTTTTGCCCGTACCCGGTCCGCCGCTAACAATACTTAAACGCTGATGCAGTGCGGCGGTGACGGCGATTTTTTGCCAATCGGGGTTTTCATGGCTGTCGGCAAAAAAAGTTTGCACATGCGCCGCCAATGCCGCTTCATCGGGAGCGGGCGGCGCATCCAGCGCCATGGCACGCAATTGCAGCGCCAAGCGTGATTCATACGCATGATAACGCGCTAAATACAGTCGCTGATGCGAGGCAATCAAGGGCATAAAATCACCCGCTTCGCCCACCAAACCACTCGCTAGCCATGCGGCCAAATCGGTTTGCGGCGGAATATCAACGCAGACATCACCGCGCTCGCTGGCTTTAGCCAGTTGCGCGACGAGTCCCATTAGATCGGCAGGGGCGGCTGGATTCTTGCGGCGAAGTAAATCCAGCAGTGCGCTAGAAAAATCGATTTTTTCAACGTCGATTTTTTCACCGGCATTGATCTCGTTGGCGGTTGGCAGCAGTGTCGTCTCGGTGGTATTGATCATTGCGCCACTCCTTCACCCAAAGCGCGATTGAGTGCCTCAATGAGTCTTAAAGGGGGTTTATCCTGCCAGACTCCGCAATCATTCGCCTCCATCGACATACCTCGAATAAACAAATACAACACCCCGCCAAAATCACGTTCATAATCATAGCCATCCCCCAAGCGCGCCAACATATGCCGGTGCCAAGCGCAGCTATACAGCAAATACTGCAAGTAATAATGCGAGTCGCTCATCACCTCGCGCAAAGCGCCTTGATCGTAATCGCTCAAGCGGTCACCTAAAAAGTTGGATTTATAATCGGCAATAAAATACTGTCCTTGCCAGAAGAAAATCAAATCAACAAAACCATTTAAATAACCAACAAATTTCTCGGGCTTTAAGCGCTGCGCGGCAGCAATAAAGCGCGGTTCAACGCCAAATTCGGGCTGCGCCAATACGCGGCAAAAAGCCGCAATATCGACTGATTTACATCCCAATAAAAAAGACCATTCATTTAAACGCTGGCGCTGGGCCAATTGATTTAAGCGCAGCACGCCCTTCTCACCTTGCTCGCCATTTTCTTTCGTCCCAAGCGCGATGGGCGCGGCCAATACCTCCAATAACCAAGTCGCCACTTGCGGCGCAGCATCGTTGATCGGCAAGCCGGACTTTTGCATTGCTTGCGTCACGGTTTGCGCCAACTCAGCGGCATTGACGCGGCTAAAATCGGTATGTTCCAACACCGCATGCAGCGTGGTCCCCGCGCGGCTACCGCGCGCAAAACAAAAGCGTATTTGCGTCGTCAACGCTTCACTTTCAAAGCGCTGCACCTGCACGCCATCGGCGTCGTAATCCGTGCCGATTTCGGCCAGCGCATCGCTCGCGTGGCTACGCGTGAGCGAAGTAAAGCTCGCCAAGCGCCACGGCGCGGCCAAACTCCACGGCGCAAAATCAAATCGTTTGGAGCGCGGCGTCAGCTGCAAATCAGGTAAGGCATGATCCACACCGGTGTAGCGCGTCGGCTCAGGCAAATCACTCACCGTCACCGCCCCCAAACGAGCAAAGGCGCTACTCAGCAGCGATGGCGTGAGCGATTTCAGGTGTTGACCGATCGGCTCGCCCGTTTCAGTGCGCAATAAATGCGTCAGCGGTGCGTTTTTCAGCCCCGCCAGCGACTGCCAAGCCAGTTTTTCAAACGCCGGATACGCCAAATACAAGCGATGTTTGGCGCGGGTGACGGCCACATACAACAGACGAATTTGCTCGGCATACGCCTCATGCTCGGCTTGCTCAAGATGCACATCCAGCTGATCGGTGCCGACGTCAATTTGCAGCGCATGCCCGGCACTGGGCTGGTGGAACGACACCCACTGTGGATTACGCACCAATTGCCCCTTGCCTTTCCATGCAAACGGGCAAAACACAATCGGATATTCCAAGCCTTTGGACGCATGGATCGTCACCAAACGCACGCGGTCGGCGTCGCTTTCTAAGCGCATTTGCTGGCTTTCTGCGCCTTGATTGGGCTCAGCAATTTGTCGCTCGAGCCACGCCAGCAATAAAGCCGGATTGGGGCGGGATCTGGATTCATGCTGCACCAACTCCGCCACGTGCAATAAATTGGTCAAACGCCGCTCGCCACCATCTTGCTTTAAGACACGGCTGGTAATATCGGCCTCGACCAACCAGCGCCGAAACATCGGCATAAAGCCAAATTTGCGCCATTCATCGCGCCAGCTTTGTAGGTTTTCCACCTCGGCCTGCCAAGCAGCGTCATCCAATTGCAGCGCCATTAATTGCGCCACACTCAAACCCATCACCGAGCTGACCAAAGCATGGCGTAGCAAGCTGGTCTGCGCTGGCGCTTCAATCGCCGCCAGCATCGCGCACAAGCCTTGCGCCTCACTCGAAGCAAACACGCTTTCTCGGGTTTGCATCACCGACGCCACGCCGCGCGCAGCCAAAGCATGGCGCATGGCATGCGCTTGCCGATGACTTGGCACCAATACCGCGATATCTTTTGGACTTAAAGCGTTTCCGTCCAGACTGGCCTGGCCTTGGCTAGCGGCATTGAGTAAGCCAGCGATTTCATCGGCGGTGGCCGCCAACAGCATTTTTTCGGCGCTATCGGGATTAAAACCATCAAATACAAAAGCGTGCACTGCGCCGCGATCATCAGCGCATTGCCATTTGGAATCGCCACTTTGTTTAGCGGCAATGGTCGGATGGCTAATTTGTTGCTCAACAAAAGCATCTTTGGGCGCAAATAACGCATTCACAAAAGCCACAATCGGCGCGTCAGAGCGAAAATTAGTCTCAATCGAATAACACGCTTTAGCCTGCCCACGCGCGCCCAAATAGGCGTACACGTCGGCGCCGCGAAAGGCGTAAATCGCTTGCTTCGGATCGCCCACCATAAAAAACGGCGGCGTACTGCCGTCGCTTAACGCTTGGCCAAACAAGCGATCAATAATTTTAAATTGCAAAGGATCGGTATCTTGAAACTCATCAACCAAAGCTGCACGGTATTTTTGGCTGACTTTTTCGACCAAGTTTTGGGCCCGAATCGGATCATCGAGCGCGCCAGCCAAGCAAGTAATGCTGTCGTCAAACGACATTTTGCCGCTGTGCGCTTTGCGTAACGCCAATTGTTCGCGCACATAGCGCGCAAAATCCAAGCGCCAGTATTTGAGTTGCAAGGCCAAATCGGCCGCCATACTGTCGGCATTGGCCAGTAAAGCCTCGGCGGCGGAAAAAAACTCATGCTGCGGCGCCACTGCTTTAAATTCTTTTTTGGTCATTTTTAGTAAATGACTTTGGCTAAATTTTTCCCAATCTTTAAATAACGCCACGCTCGGCGTGGCGCTTTGCAGCAATCGATGCGTGGCCGCCAGCCAGCCTTGCCACTTTTCATCACTGAGCTTATACGTACCAGAAAAAACCCCACCCGCTTGCGCGTTAAGTAGCAATGCGGCAATTTCGCCTTGATCCCACCAATGCTGGCATTGCTGCCATTGCTCGGCGTATTGCGCGGCGCGCTCGTCCCGATACGTGGCCGATGGCAAATCAGGCAAAGGCAAGAAATACGCCGGATCCAGGCTTTTGACTTGGCCTGCCAATTGCTCTAAATACGGCACGTCGATTTTTTGCTCGCGCAAATACGCCACCCACGCCATATCGGCGGCATACACCTGACTGCGCCAAAAATCATGGGCAATTTCGGCGAGTAATTCGCTTTCGTCCTCAAGCAATTGCCGATCAAAATCAAAGCCCGCCTCAAACGCTTGTTCGGTCAATAAGCGTTGGCAAAAACTATGAATCGTCGAAATCGCTGCGCAATCGAGCGTCGCCAGCGCCAAGCGCAGTTGCCGCAATAAAGGATCGGGGTCTAAGCCTTCGGCCATCACCCGTGCCCACACCTCAGCACAAAATGGCTCCGGCGCGCCGCCCACCATCACTGGCGTTTGCTCAACAAAGGTTTGCGTTAATTGCGCCAAACGCAAACGAATCCGATCTTTCAGCTCGGCCGTTGCCGCCTTGGTAAACGTCACCACCAAGATACGCTCGGGGAGTAATCCATTGGCTGCGTTATACGCTGGTTCGTCTGGTGATATACCCGCCCCTAAAATCAAGCGCGCATACAGGCCAGTGATATTAAAAGTTTTTCCGGTACCGGCCGATGCTTCAATCAGCACTCGGCCTCCGAGTGGCACATCGTGCACCATTAAGGGCGAAAAAACCGGCGGCACACTCGCTGCGCTGGCTGGGATATTGGGCGGTAACACAAGGTCGTCATTACTCGCGGGCATCATGCTGGGTCTCCTGTGAGCAAACTGGCAAAATCGAGGTGCAAGCTGCGATCTTTCACCACCGCCAACATCGGCAAAACAATGCGCTCAGCCCAATGGCGGCACTGCGCGGCTGTGGCGCTCGACATTTGCAAAGGATCTTGCGGCCAAAGCAATTGATTTTGCACTTCTTGCCACTCACCATCGGTATTAAAACTCGGTAACCAGCGTTTAATCAGCGCCGCCCAACGTATAGCCTGCGTGGCGTCATCGTCCGCCGCATCACTGTCCGCCGCCTTGCCCCAAGCCAAGGCGCTATGCGGGAAAAACGCCAAGGGCGCATGCATTGCCGCTTGATACAAAGCCAGTACCTCGCTCAAATGCGCCATCGCTTGCGCGGGCGCAATCGGCGCGAAGTACAACACCCGCTCCGGTGACAACCACCGCGTCACCGTTTGCATGCCACTGGGCTGCATGGCACACAGTGCCAAATGCTCCACCCAAGCGCGAAACACATCGCGCGGATAAATTTGGCTTTTTAAAACGATCCGCCCCTCGGCATAACACGCATCCAACCAGCCGGTAATTTGCACCGCCGGACCCGCACTGAATGGAATATTGAGCTGCACCATTTGCGGCGGCAATACCGGGCTACTTTGATAACGTGGCAAGGCTTCGAGCAGCGCGCAAGCGGCATACAACTGCTCGTCAACCAAGAGATTGCCCGGCGCACCCAACGGGGTATTGCCCCGAGCAAAAACTAAATCATGCGCTTCAAGCCCATACCTCAAGCCCAATTCGCGCACGGCGTAATCACGAAAATCTTTTAAGTCAAACGCTTCGTCGTCTTCAAGGTGGCCGTCATTGACGTCATTTTGAAAAAACAAATGCGCGCGGTGCCGCAAAAAATACGCCGCTGGTTTGGCCAAGCATTGCGCCAATTCATCCCAACGTAAACTGCTGGGCATCTCAAAGGGCGGGTATGAATCGACCACGGCGCTATCCAGAGCGGCAGCGTCGCGCAACATCCCGTCGTTGGCGATAAATTCACTCGCTGCGGTCTCGTTCACACCAGAATCACCGCCCGCCAGCCCTGCAGAGTGGCGCGCCGTTCGGGCAATTTGCTCGGCGGCACTGCGCCACAGCGGATTAAATGACGCAATACTGCTCGCGGCTTGATCAGGGGTATGGCCAGCAAAGTTTTGCAGACTAAAGGGTTGCAGCGGATACTCACGGGTTAAATGCCGTAATAACTGCGCGCGGCGATCTTCAATACTGGCGTCGACATCGCCTTCCAGAAAAAACCCCTGCGCCACACAATCGAGCACATCGCTCACTAAGACCGAAGGCGGAAAATGCGCGTCGTCTTTTAAGCTGCGCCCAACCCACGACAAATAAAGTTTTTCTCGTGCCGCCAATATCAAATCTAAAAACAAATATCGGTCATCCAGTCGGCGCGAGCGATCGCCTAAACGCGGATGCTGGGCAATTAAATCAAAGCCCGCCGTGGGTGGATTACGCGGAAAATCATTTTCATTCAAACCCAAGACGGCCACCACGCGAAACGGCAAACCGCGCATCGGCACCATGGTACAAAACGTCACCCCACGCGACATAAAGCCTGAGCCTCGGCTGCTGTTTTCAAACCGATGTTGCAGCCAATCGGCAACCACCTCGCGCGGCACAGCATCGACCAAACCGGCCAATTGCGATTCTTGCGCCAAATCGGCCAAGGTCGAACGAATCGCATCGGCCAGCTTGAGCTCGGCTTCGTCGTGCTCGTCAAATACAATAAATTCCTCAAGCAGTAATAAAATACCATCGCGCCATTCCAGCAGCGTGCGCGGCGCGGCCAGTGCGCTGCGCCATTGGGCGATGGCGGCGACAAAACGCGTTAATTTAGCCAATAAGCTCGCTTGCGAGCCTTCTAAATCATCCCATGGCGCCAGCGCCGACCATTCAGACAACCCCTCCTCAGGCAATCCCTCTCCAGATCCCTCTCCAGATCCTTCTCCAGAAGAGACCTCAGCAAACGAAGCCTCGCCCCATAGCGGCACCGCGTCGCCAGCCAAAGCATTGGGTAAAGTCAGCCCCAATAGCAATCGATCCAAACCCAGTTGCCAAGTATTGGCTGCGCCCATATCAAACAAATCAAACTCAGCGCGATGCGCCGCATCTAAGCCCCAGCGGATGCCGACGGCCGCAATCCAATGCCGAATCGTTAGCAATTGATCGCTACTGATGTCAAAACGCGCAGCCACTTGTGGCGTTTCGAGTAAGCCATACATTTCATCGGCTTTGCAGCGGCTTTCTGGCAATTGCAATAGCTGCATTAACACATCAACCGCTGGGCATTCTTGCTGCGTGGTTAAGTCGGCGATATTAAAAGGAATATTGGGTGCGCCAGAGGCTTTGGCACCGCCAAACACCGCCTCAATCAGCGGGGCATACGGCCCCATATCAGGCAGTAACACGGCGATTTCGGAGGCCAATAAACTGTCGTCATTGACCAGCATGGCGGCGATTTCATCGTGCAAGATTTCCACCTCACGCATCGCGCTATGTGCGTTATGGAACGCCAGTGAACGATCGTTCTTTGCAACCACTTGGGCGTTATGCGTGTCGCGATTGAGTAAATTGAGCACGTCCGATTGCAGCGTTTGCAATAAGCTGGGGGTGGCAATGTGCTCGAGCGGGTCGTAAAACAACCACTGCTCACCGCCACCACTCCACGGGAAAGCCTCAGTCACCGCACGATAAAAATCACGCCCGGCTTTGCCCATAGACGCCAACAGCGGATGACCAAGATCGAGATACAAGTCTTCTTGATCGCGTTCTAATTGGCGGCGCGCAATCACTTGGGCGCTGACAATCGCCCCCCATTCTTCGCGGCAGGGATTGAGTAAAAATAGATTTACGTCGATGTGTTCGGCCAAAGCGCCCAGCACATCGATATACGCCGGCGGCATGCCCGCAACGCCAAACACGGTAATGCGCTCGGGCAGACGGCTCGGGCCGTCGTTTTGCCACGCATTAAACAGCTGCACAAACATATCGGCACGATGCGGCATTGCGCCAAAATCGGCGTCGATACTGGCTTTGACTTCACGCCACAAAGTGGCTTGCCACGCTTCATCGGGGCCCAAGCCCACCAACTGACCCGCTTCCCACGCTGCAATCCAATGGCTGCGAAACACCAAATACTGATCGAACACATCGGCCAATTTACCCGCCAAGGCCATTTGCCGCCGCGCATCGCCTTCATCCAAATACGCCGCCACAATCGGGCTAGCGGCGCGTGCGCCCGATGTGGGTAATACGCCAAATAAGCGCCAAGCCAACGGGCTAGAACTGTACGGCGAATCGGCCTGCAAATGCGGCAATGCGTCTTTGAGCAAAGACCAGACAAAGCTGGCGGGCAGTTGAAAGTCGATCCCCGCGCAAATCCCAACGCGATCGGCCAATTTAAACCGCAGCCAGCGCTCCATGCCTTTACTGGAGACAATGATTTTTTCGCTGGCAAACGGATCACTCAAGGCAACGCCATACAGCGCTTGTAATAATTCGAACAGATTTTCTAGGCGATTGGACTGGTAGATATGCAGGCGGCTGGACATGCGGGCACCGAAGTAAGAAGCAAGGCATATTCTACCTTGTTAAGCTGACTTCAGTTGCCAGAAAAGGCGGGCAAAGTCCGCATTCGCAGCGCAATCGGCACGGCACGGCACGGCACGGCACGCTGCGCCCAAATCAAGACCAGCACCAGCGAGACGCTGTTTTAGACTATTGTCCAACCCATGCTTGGGCTTGGGCTTGGGCTTGGGCTTGGTTAGGCCATCGCCATGCTCGGCAATGCAGTTTCGGCGCTGGCCACTTGCTCGGCCGAGGCCAATAATTCGTTCATTGCCCGATCAAATAAAGGCGCTTGCTCTAAAAAGCGCACGCGATCACGGGCAAACAAACGGCGAAACGCCCGCAAGCTCAATACTGCCGGCGCGTCTTGGTCGGGCCAAGTCAACACAATCGCATCGGGATGATTGGCTTGCCAGCTCAATTGCGCAATACGCGCGCTGCCATCAAAATTAATCTCCACCGCCACGCCATTACTTAAACACGCCGTAAAATCCTCGTCTTCGCTATCGATGTCCACTGCGGTTGGCGGCCCTAATTCCGACTCAATCAATTGATCAATTAAATTGAGATTGATTTCTAAAGCATCGATTTCGGCCTGAATAAACAGCGGATTTAACGCCAGCACCACCTCATTCTCTGTGGCCTCAGTGGTATGCACCGCGTCCAAAAATGGCGCAAAAGCCTCATGCATCACCGATAGCGGTGGCGGCACGGCGCTCAGCACTTGACTGGCACCTGAACGCATCGCCAAACGATGCGCATCCACCAAATGCAGGTTTAATTCTTGCAATTGCTCGGCAGTCCAATTAAGCGTTAACACCCCTTCGCGCAAGGTAGTAATCATGGTTGGGATCAAACCCAATAAAATCTTGCATTCATCGCGATCGACTTTAGGCGCTAAGCTCCAAATCAAATCGGGCACCAATAAGCGATACTGTATGGCTTTATGCGGCGCTTCGCGCCCGGCCAATTCAATCACCCGCGCCCAAGTGCTCACCAAAAAATCATATAAATACGGCTCGATGGTATAGGGCGATAAAGCGTCGGAAATCATCGCGGTAATTCGCGCAAAATGTAATGTGCGCTGTTTGGCAGAATCTAAAACTTGCGTGGCGCTACTGGCCATTTTTTCGCAATGGGCTAATTCATTGGCCACCCATGCATCCAGCGCATCGAGCATGTGTACAAACAAGGCCAAATCTTCACTTTCATCGGCCAAAATAATCGCCACAATGCGGCAAATCTCGGTATTGACTCGGGAGGCGCTTTCGCTATTTTGCTGCATACCCAGAGAAATCGAACCAATACGGTTGACCAGCATGCGCGCTGGATGGGTTTTTCTGGCAAAAAGATTTGGATCTTGCAGCGCAATTTTTAATACCAAAAACTGCAAACGCCCAAGCTGCGCCCGAACTTCGGCCGGTACTTTATCGTCACGCAAAATAAATTCAAACAGCATGGCAACCACATCAATGGTCATCGCCTCATTGACGTCGCTGGTGCTAGCACCCAATTGTTGCCGCTGCTCTAAAATCAAATTACGCAATTGGCCGTCGCCACGCCACATGGCGTCGGCCGTTGGCGTGGCGACGGCAATCAAACTTTGCAGTGATTGGCTCAGCGGCGCACTCACCGAACGTAGTTCCAGCGATGCAGCGTCATCCCACACCGGGCTTTGCCCCTGCGCGCCTTGCTGCAGGCTGTGGCCACTAAAAAACTGCTGAATGCTTCGACCGACTTGGCCAATATGACTCAGCCATGAAGGTGCCCGCACTATGCTGGCACGGGCCTCGGCACTGGACGCCGGCGCTGCCGCCAAGTCCATCGAGTCAGAGCCGCCATAGCCGCCATAGCCCATACCCGCCATCTCATTGGGCGCACTCGCTGGCGCAGCACCTGGCGATAAAGCCTGCGAAGCAGACGGTCTAGATTGCACAAAATCCAAAAATTGATCTTCTGAGCGTGCGCTCCAAGGCGCTGCGCCTACCGAACCTGCTGATGAAGCTGCTGGTGAAGTTGCTGATGAAGCCGCCGATGAACGACTGGGTGCCGCTACACGCTGCGGCTCACGGCCTCCCGATGCGGGTGCGCTGTGTTGCGCTTCGGGGGTGAATGCCGAGGGTGATGCATCGGGCAGATCCAGCGAATTGCCCGCAGCGATTGCCGCTGGCTCACTTTGCTTTCTGACCTTTAATTGCAATTGCGCTGCAATCCCATGCTGGGCCAGCAGTTGATTTAAAGCCGCATACAGCGGCGCGACGTGCGGGCACATTGACGTGGTGAGTTGCGCCAACAGCACGGGGATTAATTCATTGTCGCTCCCCGTTTCGGCCACCGTTTCTTCTAAAGCACTGGCAAAACTGCGCGAAATAATATAGGTGCGAAATGGATTTTCTCGCTCTTTAATCACGTCTTGCTCTAGCAACAAAGCAATTCGAATATTTAAATCGCGAATGGCTTCTTCGGCCTCTTGCCGAAAACGCAGGGTAATTTGATCAATATGTAATTCTTCTTCAAACGACGCCGACTCCACCAAAGACAAAGTGGCATTGAGTCCCTCGGTAAACGACGGTCGAAAATGGCTATACGCCGTTTGAAAGCTGCGATGCAATAATTGCTCAACCTGACGTGATAATTGCTGCTCAAGCAATTGGTCATGACTCATAATCAATTGCCGTGCCGCCAACAAACGCCGCTGCTCCAGCATTGAACTGGCTCGATCGGCCTGATTAAATAATTGCCCAATCGAATGGGCCAGCACCATCGGCACTCTTTGATTAAATTGAGCCAAAAACACCGAGCGCGTCGCAATGAGTAAATCATTTCTATCCATCTGGCACACCCTCACCCATCATCAAATTAAATCGGCCTAGCCGAAATTGCATTGCACTGAGTTGAGCAACAGCATTCAACTCAACAGCATAAAAACCGGATGATAACTGACAATAGCCCACGCTGCTTGCGTCAGATTCGGTACAATCTATTAATCCGAATGGCAGCAAGGCTAACTCTCAGTGTTTCGACTTTTTGAAAATATAGTTCACCCCTACCCAGAACAGCAAAACAAAACCTTACCCCATGATTTCAAATCATTTATATGGCGCTGTACAAAAGGGCTACGCCCACTGATTTTTAGCATGATGCTCTGCACCGCCATCATTGGTTCTTTTGAAGCGATTTTGTATAGCTTGCTCGGGCATATTGTTGACTGGCTGGCCCATGTCGAACCGAGTCAACTCTGGGCGCAAGAGCAGTTTCGACTGAGCCTGATTGCGGGCGTGTTATTACTCAGCCCGCTGGTGGTTGGCCTGCAAACTTTACTAAAACATCAAGCCTTAGCCGGCAATTTCCCGATGTTGCTGCGCTGGAACTTTCACCGGCAAATGCTCAGTCAAAGCATGCGTTTTTATCAGGATGAATTTGCTGGGCGCGTTTCGGCCAAAGTCATGCAAACCGCGTTAGCGGTGCGTGAAACGGTGTTTATCGTCACTGACATCATGGTGTTTGTGGCGATTTATTTTTTCACCATGCTGGCTGTCGCTGGCAGCTTTGATCTGTGGTTATTAGTGCCGCTGCTGTCGTGGATGTTGCTGTATATTGGCGCGATGTTTTATTTTGTTCCGCGTCTGGGTAAGGCAGCGCAAAACCAAGCTGACGCTCGCTCACTGATGACCGGCCGCATTACCGATGCCTATACCAATATTGCCACGGTGAAGCTGTTTTCGCACGGTCGCCGCGAAGCAGCATTTGCCCGCAGCGCGATGCAAGAATTTATGCACACCGTGCATGGCCAAATGCGTTTAGTCAGTTGTTTTGAGGTGGTCAATCACACCTTAAGCGTGTGCTTGATTATCGCTAGCGCCGGTACTGCTTTGTATTTATGGAGCCATGGTCAGGTAAGCGCAGGCGCGGTGGCGGCCTCATTGGCGATGGCGCTGCGTTTAAACGGCATGTCGCAATGGATTATGTGGGAAATCGCCGCACTATTTGAGCATATTGGCACCGTACAAGACGGCATCAACACCTTGACCACGCCGCACGAAGTCAATGACGAACCCGACGCTACGCAACTGACTGTATCACGCGGCGAAATCCAATTTGCCCACGTTGATTTTGGCTACGAAGCAGATCGCTTACTACTCAAGCAGCTGTCGCTACAAATTCGCGCTGGCGAAAAAATCGGCTTAGTCGGTCGCTCCGGCGCAGGCAAATCGACGATTGTGAACCTATTACTGCGCTTTTACGACCTTCAGTCTGGGCACATTACGATTGACGGCCAAAACATCGCCAAGGTAGCGCAAGACAGCTTACGCGCGCACATTGGCATGGTGACGCAAGACACGTCGCTGTTACATCGCTCGGTGCGCGAAAACATCTTATACGGCCGCCCCAATGCCACGGATGAGGAAATGATTGCCGCCGCCAAACGCGCCGAAGCGCATGAATTTATTCTGAACTTAAGCGATCCTGCCGGGCGCACCGGCTACGACGCGCATGTGGGCGAGCGCGGCGTCAAACTCTCGGGCGGACAACGCCAAAGGATTGCGATTGCCCGCGTAATGCTCAAAGACGCGCCGATTTTATTGCTCGACGAAGCCACCAGCGCGCTCGACTCTGAAGTTGAGGCGGCGATTCAAACCAGCTTATACCGCCTAATGGAAGGTAAAACCGTGGTGGCGATTGCCCATCGCTTATCCACCATTGCGGCGATGGATCGCTTGATCGTACTCGACCAAGGGCGAATTGTTGAGCAAGGCGACCATCAAAGCTTGCTAGAACAAGGTGGCCTGTATGCGCGGCTGTGGTCACATCAAAGCGGTGGGTTTTTAGGCGAAGAAGCCGATTAAACTTGCATCGTCAGTGGCACATCACGTTCTGAATATGACGTATCACTGACGATTTCCCTGATTAACACTTCAAGGCAATAACGGCACCATGACAACTGAAAACCAGCACCCCAGCTACGCCAATACGCCAATACGCCAAAACCACCTTACTACGCAGTGATTTTCACTTCAATACGTACTGAGGATGAGCAAGGCTACGCTGAAATGGCTGAAAAAATGCTGGCCTTAGCACAAGACCAACCGGGGTTTTTAGGGGTTGAGTCTGCCCGAGCTGCCATTGGCATCACGGTGTCGTACTGGGCTGATTTAGCGTCAATCCAAAACTGGAAAGCCCATAGCGAGCATCAACTGGCACAAAAATCAGGACGCGCTCAGTGGTATGGCCAGTACAAAACCCGCATCGCCAAAGTTGAGCGTGATTATGCGTTTTAATCTGCGACCAACGCGCGGCATGATGGCTTAACTCGTTTAACTCAATAACAAACCGATGGATGACTATGTCGCCCCTAGTAAAAAAACTCGCCTTTGCCATCCTTGCTCGGCCGCGCCTTGCGGCTGCGCTCTTAAAAATCGGTTTTAACTACTACCCTGCGATCCGCCGCACCGGTTGCAAAGTCAGCCAAATCAGCGCTGATGTTCGACAAATCACCGTCAAATTGCCGCTCAACTGGAAAACGCGCAACCTCAATGGCAGCCTGTTTGGCGGCAGTATGTTTGCCGCCACCGACCCTTTTTATATGAGCATGCTGTATTTTAATTTGGGCGAAGAGTATGTGGTTTGGGATAAAGGCGGCACCATCCGCTTTAAACGCCCAGCGCTTAGCACGCTGACGGCCGAATTTCGACTGGATGCAGCAGAACTGACTGAAATCCATCAATTACTCGCCATCACCCCAGAAATCACCCGCACCTATGCCGTGGAAATGGTGAACGCCAAGGGCGACGTCTGCGCCGAAGTCGACCGCGTATTGTATATCGCGCACAAATCGGCTTACGACGCCAAACAACTGGAACGCCGCCAGCGACTAGCGCAAGAGGCCAGTGGCGAACAAACAATTTAACTGCATGGGTATTGAGCTGCATCCATTTATTAATAATGTCTACAGCTATATACCCATGGATTATGTTGATGTTTGCTTAGCCAATGCATTGGCATTTAACTTGCCGCGAATACCAAACAAATACGATGCGGATAAGCCAAACATCACCATGCCCACGCAAGATTCAAAGGCACCGCTTAAGCGGCCAATGGGCCCGGCAGGGCCTTCGGCATAAAAGCCGACGGTGGAGTAACTAGAAATCGAATAGAAAAACGCATCGCTAAAATTATGCATAGCGCCAATCTCGACGTATACAAAAGCCCACAGAAAGATCGATACCAAATGCACCACCATCAATAAATAGGTCACAATGGCAAATAAAATAGCCTCAACCATGATCGAGCTGGCAAATTGCTGGATTAAGAATTTTTCAACGAAAGTAATTAAAAAAATCCCCAATACATGAATCAATACCGTGGCGACAACCAGTAAAAACCCACAGATCAAATAAATCATCTCTACCCCCAAAAAACGACAAATTACATTCGGCTTTCAATTAGTCTACATGAGACTGCCGCACCTCAGCGACTCTTGCGCTAGGCGCAATGGATTAACTCAACAAACACCCAATAAAAGGCAGTGTTCAGATTTGGTGTTGATGCTGTGCCGCGCTCGTCGAGCTGGGGCTTAAAAACCCGTTTAAGCGCACCGAGTGAGGAGCGAGACAAACAGCCATATCGTTTGGCTCACGACGATCGAGGGCACAGCGGAGCTGGGCGCGCTCGGGTCGCCTTTCTTTCCCCCTCTTTCTTTGGCGAGTCAAAGAAAGAGGGTGCCGCCACTGACTGCGACTGTAAACAACCGTGCCGCAGGCACTTAAAACTATCAACACGTAATCTGAACATTGCCCAAACAAAAAGGGTATTGGCTTATGTGCTTTATATATCAAAGCCCATAGCGCAATACCCTAATAATCAATACTTTTGAGTTAACTCATTTCGTCACAAGACTACCAACGACCGGTCAAATGCTGCACCACCAAGCTGGTGCTGGCGACACTCACCCACACCAATAAACCCAAAGCCACTGGACGCCAGCCAGTTTGACGCATCCGGCCCAAATCTGTCGATAGACCAATCGCTACCAAAGCCATCGTAATCATCACTGGTGCAATAAACTGGGCGGTTTTAATCATCCAATCAGGCAACATACTGCCAAACAAAGAAGCCA
The DNA here is from genome assembly GCF_947072475.1 of uncultured Deefgea sp. Taxonomy (GTDB): domain Bacteria; phylum Pseudomonadota; class Gammaproteobacteria; order Burkholderiales; family Chitinibacteraceae; genus Deefgea. The sequence goes on along the minus strand of NZ_CAMTIA010000013.1, from coordinate 42,214 downwards.
ATAAGAACCACAAAATAAACCACGGCACGGCTTTCCAGACTGACTCGGTTTCTTCGCTGATGGTTTCTTTACGACGCGTCATGCCAAATAAGAAAGCAAAAATCAGCGTCACCGGAATAATCAACATCGCACGAGTCAGCTTGACAATTGTGGCGTAGTCACCGGCATTGTCACTCCAAGAATACGCGGCGGCGACTACCGACGAAGTGTCATTAATCGCGGTACCGGCCCACATGCCAAAGCCACTATCGCTCATGCCCAGCATATGGCCGATGGCCGGAAACACCAGCACAGCGACAATATTAAATAAGAAAATCGTTGATAAAGCGAACGCCGTATCGTGTTCATCCGGTTTCACCACCGGGGTAATCGCAGCAATCGCCGAGCCGCCACAAATCGCCGTGCCGGTACCGATTAATACACACAGTTTGAGCGGAATTTTTAATACGCGGCCAAAAATGATCGCACTAAGTACCGCTGCGGTAATCGTAGCAAAAGTGATTTCTAACGAGCTCATGCCGGTTTTAATCACGTCGGCAATCGGTAAACTAAAGCCCAAGCCGACAATCGACCACTGCAAGATTTGTTTCGATGAGAACTGAATCCCAGCATTAAATTGCGGTGCAATCGTGGTACGGCTGCGGATGATAATCCCGAGTAAAATCCCAACCACTGCGCCACCCATTAGTGGAAATGCATTGCCGACCAAGGTTGAAATAATGGTTAAGCCCAAAACCACGGCCAAGCCGGGTGCGCAGGATTTAAGTTGATTGATGCAGGTCATAAGTGGATTCCGTGATGTTTTTATTTGCGGACAACGCCACTCTATTCCCCTCCATGCATCATGAAAAACAGGTTTTTCAGGCTATAATCATCGTAAAAACCGATAAGCGAAAATACCATGCTAAAAATCACCCTCAGAGAGCTCGAAGTGTTTGTCGCCATTAGCCAAGCGGGGCAAGTCACTGCGGCAGGCGCGGCATTGGGGCTGTCGCAATCGGCGATGAGTGGCGCGATTGGCGAATTAGAGCGCCGCTTAGGCGTGACCTTGTTTGATCGCATTGGCCGCCGAGTCTCGCTGAATGAACACGGCCGCTATTTATTGCCGCGCGCACTCAATATGCTGCAACAAGCCAATGACTTAGAAACCATTTACCAGCAAGGTGCACCAAGCCGACTTAAAATCGCCGCCAGTTTAACCATCGGTAACTATGTGTTACCTGCGCTACTCGCCCCCTTAATGCAAGTGGCGAACACCCGCTACGAAGTTGAAATCGGCAATTCACCAGCCGTGATGAAAATGCTGCTCGACTGCAAGGCCGATATTGGCCTAATCGAAGCGCCGCTGACCCACAGTAATTTAATGTGTGAGCTCTGGCTTAAAGACGAAATGGTTATTTTTTGCCATCCTGATCATCCCTTAGCAGGCAGCACGCCCAAGCCAACTGAACTCGCGCAATGCGCGTGGATTTTGCGCGAACCGGGCTCTGGCGTTCGGCAAAGCTTAGAAACCATGCTCTTGCCGCATCTGGGGGCCATCAATGTGGTGCTTGAATTAGGCAGTGGCGAGGCGATTCGAGAGGCGATTCGACTTAATATGGGCATTAGTTGCGGCTCGCGCCGCGCAATTAGGCGCGAATTGGCGGCGGGTACTTTTGCCACTATTAACTTAAAAAACCACGCTTTGGAGCGCCGATTTTTTATTGTGTGGCATGCCGAAAAACAACTCACCGCTGGCGCGGAGCGCTTACGCTTGGCGTGCCATCAATGGTTTGACCAAGAACAAGAGGCCGCTGCACACGCCACCTGATGCAAGCTGACGAACATTGACAAGTGCATGTTATGATCACAGCCATCAACGTGACGCCCTTTCTTGACTCGGTAATCGACAATGCAACTGGCTCGGCTTCAAATCACCAATTTTCGCGGCATTAGTCAAATTGACTTAGCATTGAATGCCAGCGCCACCGCGCTGTTTGGCGAAAACAACTGGGGAAAAACCAGCCTGATTAGCGCGCTCTGCCGTTGCCTCTCTAGCCCCGTCCCGATTAGCACTTTATTTACGCACGATGATTTTCATCGCATCGCCAATTCACGCGCCAGCATTGCGCGGCGGCTGCATATTACCTTGTTTTTTCAAGCCCACACGATGCCCGAGCACTGGCATGCCCTGTCATGGCGGGATGCCAACGGCAACGCCACATTGGCGCTGCGCTTTGCGGCTGAGCGCTTTGGCCACACCGAGATTCGCGCTCGGCGCAGCTTTATGGCTGCCGATGGCAACGAAATTGAGCACCCCAACAGCGATGCGCTCGCCACAGAGATCATTGAGTTGCATCCCGTACTCCGTTTTCGCGATATGCAACTCACTGATTGGCTAACGCATCCGCGCTTAGCCAGCCAAGCGCACGATGACGACCCGCTGCTACCGGCCAGCGCCGCAGTGCGCGCCGTATTTGAGCGAATTTTAACGCTACCGCATCAACTGCACCCACAAGAGTTGTCCGCTGGTTTGGCCGCAATGCAAGCTTTGTTTCACGAACAAGCGCATTTATTGCAAGGCAAAGAGCCGCCACAACGGCTGGCCGAACAAATCGCCGCCGCGCCGCTTAATTTTCGTGACGACGACACTTTAATTGACATCGCCAATCGTTCTGGCTCGAGCTCGCGCCGCGTTACCTTGCTGATTTTGCTCGGTGCGCTATTGGCCGCGCGCGGAGAAAATCCGCTGCATGCCGACGCCGAGCCGATTTTGGTGATGGAAGACCCCGAAACGCATCTACACCCGATTCAATTGGCGATGATTTGGGGTTTGATCGAGCAACTCACCTTACAAAAAATCATCACCACCAATAATGGCGACTTACTTGGCAGCTTTGCCCAGCACGCACTGCGCCGCTTAGTACGGCGCAGCAACCACGTTCACGTGTATCAATTGGCCGATCAGGCGCTATCGCTGTCCGACGCCAGAAAAGTCGCTTTTCATATTCGCAGCAATCGCGCCAGCAGCATGTTTGCCCGCGTTTGGCTGTTAGTTGAAGGTGAAACTGAGTTTTGGTTACTGCCAGAACTCGCGCGAATTTGCGGGGTTAATTTCCCACTCGAAGGCATCCGCTGCGTTGAATTTGCCCAAGCGGGCTTAGCGCCGTTGATTAAATTTGCCGACCATTTGGGGATTCATTGGCATGTGATTTGCGATGGCGACGACGCTGGCATGAAATACCAAAAACGCGCCCGCAGCCTGCTGGGGAGTCGCCCAGAAGATCAACACATCACCATGCTCGATTGCCGCGACATCGAGCATTTTTTGTGGGATAACGGCTTTGCCGACACCTACCGCCAAGCTGCCGCACCGCGCGGCGAAATGAATCACTATTACCGCACTGCACTGGCTCAGCAGCCGCCACTCAGCGACGAAGACACCATCAGCCGCGCCCTACGCCATCACTCAAAGCCGGGCATGGCGCTCGAAATCGCCGAAGCCGCCGAAATCCAAGGCCGCCAAGCCATACCGGCTGTTTTTCAAAACATGTTTCAAATCCTACAAACTTTAAGCGAAGAAAGCAGCTAATCACAATGTATATCCATGCAGCGCACAGAATACAAAAGCCACATGGATATACCCATCAGATAAATACTTTTATGGATACGACACAATGGCGCAATTTACTGTATTGATTATTGGTGATGAGATTTTAAGCGGTCGGCGAGTCGATCAGCACTTTGCGGCGATTTTGCAGCGACTGCAGGCGCGCGGTCATACTTTAAGTAGCGTGCATTATTTGCCGGATGATCCGGCGACGTTGATCGCCCACTTCAAACGCACCTTGGCCGAACAGCGCCATGTGATTAGCTGCGGCGGTATTGGCGCTACGCCCGATGACCATACGCGCGCGGCATTGGCCAGCGCGCTCAACGTGCCATTGCTACCCCAACCGCAAGCAGCTGCGCTGATTGAACAACGCTTTGGCGCAGATGCGTATCCGCATCGAATTAAAATGGCGCAGTTCCCACAAGGCGCAAGCATCATCCCCAACCCAGTCAACCAAGTCGCTGGCGCGGCGATTGCTCAGCATTATTTGCTACCGGGTTTCCCAACGATGGCTTGGCCGATGGTGGAATGGCTACTCGATCAGTACTACACCGCAGGCACCGTGGCCACTCGCCGCAGCTTGACCGTACTCAACGCCAAAGAAGGTGATTTGATTGACTTGATGCAAGCCGTTGTCGATCAATGGCCGCAACTGACTTTTTCTAGCTTACCTAGTTTTGGCAATCAGCATTGCCAGCAAGCGCATATCGAATTTAGCGTCCAAGGCGATGCGCACGACAGCCAAGCGGCGATTGATTTTTTACAGCAACAACTGAGCCAACTGGGCTATTTATTTCTAGAGGCCGCCGATACACCGAGCGAATAATGCTCAGCGTGATAAACGAGCCGCCAAATCAATTGCAGAGCGATTAATGGCTCAGCAAATTGGCCAGCACATCAATCGACTCGGCCCATTCTGCATCTTGCTCTAAGGCCTCACGTAAAAAAGCAGCTTGGCTGGCGCTCCAAAACGAAGCTTGCGCGATAGGCACGCTTCGAGGCAAATGCTGCGCAGCTAAAAACTGCTCAATTTCTTGCGGCGCATTGGGCAAACCCAATTGCGCAAACAACACCGCCAAGGTATGTGTATTGGTATCCATCGCTCATTTCCACCGAATAAAAGTTCAAAATCAAATAAAGCTTCAGCTCTTGTTGTAGTTCATTTTCAGTAGCTACAAATCAAACACCGTGGCATATAAATTGGTATGTCACTCCCCCTTTACAGTAAGCTAAGCTCAAGAATCTGTTGACGTTTTCTTTTCCGACTGTAAAACAAACGTCAACAGACCTTAGCTTTTTTTGCCTTACTGAGGGGAATAATAATGAGAAAAAAACTATTACCATTACTACTCGTTACCGCGTTTGCCCACGCCGAAACGCCGGTGATGGAAGACCACTTCAACCAAGATTTAAGCCAATGGATTGGCCTAGGCGGAGAGGAAACCTCGCCAATATACACCTCGATTGAGCCAGACCCACTCAATGCCGAAAACAAAGCCGCGCGCTTTAATAAACCGGTGAATATCGGCGATATTTTTAGCCGTAAGCAGTTTCCAGCTGGCCAATACAAAATTGTTTTTGATTATTTAGGTTTGTGCGGCAGCAATTGCGGCGCAACGCTCGGACTAGATGAAGGCAAACCGGGTCGCAAAGAGCAATGGATTGCCAGTACCGCCAATGGTTTTCCCAATCGCCTGAAAGACACCAAAAAATGGGAACATTATGAAATCGAATTTAAGGCTAAATTTGATTTCCATCTGAAGTGGGAGCAATGGGATTCAGCCAAAGGTGAAGGCAAAGACGCTTTTATTGACAACCTCAAACTCATTCGCCTTGATGCCGACAATACTGCAGCCAGTACTACCAGCGCAGTCAAAGCAAATACTAGCGGCGTTACCGGGCCAAGCAGCCCGCAGTCGGTGATGTATTTCACCTCTTGGGGTAAACACAGCAGCGATTTTAACGTTAAAAATCTAGAAACCAGCGGTGCCGCCGGCAAAATCACCGTGCTGGAATACGCCTTTGGTAATGTGAAAAACAATCGCTGTGTGGTGGGCGTTGATCAAGCCGGCGAAGGCTCGGCGGGCGATGATTACTGGCTACCATTAGCGGCAGATAAAACGCTCAATGGCTTAGAAGATAAAGGCGACAAAGGCTTATACGGCCATTGGAACCAGCTCAAGCAATTAAAGAAAAAATACCCAAATTTAAAAGTGGTGATCAGTTTAGGTGGCTGGACGTGGTCGAAACACTTTTCAGATGCGGCGCTACCCGCCAATCGAGCAGCATTTGTTAAGTCTTGCGTTGATGCCTACATCAAAGGCAATGTGCCAGATCAAACCGGCAAAGTGGTTCCCGGCCTTGCCGCAGGGGTTTTCGATGGCTTTGATATCGACTGGGAATACCCTGGTTCAGCCGGCAACGAGGGCAATATCGTTCGCGAAGAAGACACCCCCAACTATACCGCGCTGCTCGCTGAGTTCCGTAAGCAAATTGATGCGGTTCAACCTGGCCTGCTACTGACGATTGCCACACCTGCGGCCAGCTCTAAATCAGAAAAAATCGAGCTAGAGAAAGTCATTCCATCATTAAACTGGATCAACCTCATGACGTATGACTTTACTGGCCCTTGGTCTGCCACCACCGGACATCACGCCACCTTGATTGGTGGCGCAAAAGATCGAGTGTCTGTCGACAGCACCGTTGATGAATACCTCAGCCGCGGCGTACCCGCCAACAAAATCGTGTTGGGCGTGCCATTTTATGGCTATGGCTGGACCGTGAATAGTTTAGAAAACAACGGTCTGTATCAACCCGTAATCGCCAAAGCGAAAGGTCCACTCGAAGCGGGCTCTGCACCTTATTCCTACTTAAAAACCTTACCCGGAACGGTGCATCGCGATGAAAAAACGCGTGCAGTATGGAAAGTCAATGGTAAAGACGTTTGGGCGTATGACGACGTGCAATTATTAAAAGAAAAAATTGCTTACGTGAAAAAGAAAAAACTCGGTGGCATTATGGCGTGGGAATTGTCGCAAGACAGTGCCGAGGCTGAATTAGTCGACACCATTTACCAAGGGCTGATTAAAAAATAAGCCGGCGTTTTTTAGTTAAACCACCGGTTTGACTGGCTCCAATACGGCGGTACAACGTTAAGCACGCTGTGCCGCCGCGTTTCATGCAGAGTACGATCCACTAGCATAGCATTCGTACATGATTCAGATCAGCGCGATTGACCTGACTAGCGGACCCGATTCTGGCGTTTAATTTCATACAAACAAATCGCTGCTGCATGGCCAACATTAAGCGATTCAATCCCCGCTTGCATTGGAATTTTAATTCTAAGCGTAGCGAGATCGGCCAACGCATCGGTCACGCCGGCCCCTTCCGAGCCTAAAACCAAAGCCAAATCACCTTGTAGTGGCGCATCATATAAATCAGCGGCGCCATCGAGCAAAGTCGCGGCAATAGGGCCTTTAAACTGGCTGGCAAGCTGGCAAAGATCGGCATTTTCAATCATCGGCAAGGCCAATTGCGCCCCCATACCCGCCCTGAGTACCTTTGGCGACCAGACATCGGCGCAGGCACTAGAGAGCCATACCTGCTCAACACCTGCAGCTTGTGCGGTACGTAAAATCGCCCCAACATTGCCCGGGTCTTGTACGCCATCCAGCAATAACACCCAACCAGTATGCTGCGCCTGCGGTGCGCTAGGGATGCCGACCAAGGTCAAAACCCCGGTCGCGCTGGGCAGCTCGGTCAGTTGGCTAAATAGCGCATTGGCCAAACAAAGCACGCTACACGCACTGCGTGCCAACAAGCTTTGCACTTCTGCGCGCTGATAGCCTGCTTCAGAAACAATGATTTTTTCAATCGCATGCCCAGCATCAAGCCATGCGGCCAATAAGTGAGCGCCATCTAACAGCGTTTGCTGGGTTTTATTGCGCTCACGCCGATTTTGCGAAAGCTTTAAGGCGTGCTTGAAATGACTGTTTTGCGACGAAGTAATAATTTCCATTGGTTTCACACTGAGGAGCGGCGCGCATTATGCGCTAAGGCCTTGCTCGCTAAAATACATATTTGTTTAAAGTGCGTGTAATGAAATTCGTTCACCACGCCCTCTAAACCTGAATCGGCATAAATCAAGCCCACCGGCTGCGTACCGACAAAAATCGACATGGCACAAAAGCTTTTCGCGCCGATTTGCTCGACCAACTCAGCCGGTAAATGCGGTGCAAACTGGGCGTAATTATCTGCATTGAGCCAAAAGCTCTGCGGCTTTTGTAATAACTTGGTAAAAACATGCTGTTTTTCTAAAGCAATCCGCAAAGTATGCAAAGGATCGCTCGGCGCAACCCCTTGTACATAGCGCGCGCGCAATGCGTTTTCGGCGGCCATCAATAAAGTAAATGCAATCCGCTGCAGGCCTAAACCATCGGCCAAAGCCCGTACCGCCAAAGCCATCACTTGATTGGTCGGCACGCCCTGCACGGCTGCCAAATGCAAAGCTTGCATTCTTTCGGCCAGAATATCTTTGCTTGGCACCGCAGCCACGCTCTCTGTGGATTTTGCCGCATTCACTGGCGCAGGCCAATCACCTGGCAGCATCACTAGATATCGGGCCGGTGAATACAACTGTGTGCTTTTACCCTCTTTGCGCGCAAAAGCCAGCAACTGCGCGGTCAGCACATGCCAAACTTGTTCCAAAGAAAAATTCAATACCCCTGCGATGGTGACTAAACGCTGCTGAATCTCGTCTTGCCACCAGCCACGCTCAAGCTGTCGAGACAAGGGCACTACGGCATGCTGCAACACACTGCGCGTCGCCGGCTCAGCATCTACACGGATCAAATCAAGAATCGGCGGCGGCATTTGCCATAGCTGCAATAAAGACAACACATCGAAAGAAGCTGCGGGTGCTTGTTCATCCAAATGCGGCGCAATCAAGGCCAAGGATTCGCATAAATTGGCTAATATAGCGGCAGCTTGAATTTCACCGAGCTTGGCATCAAAGCGTTTATTGGCAAAAATTGTCGCCAAGCGTCGCGCCAAACGGGCTTCGAAAATCCGCTTTAATAGTTGACCATATTCGGCCTGATGTGCAGGCAGCATCACCGCCTCTACCGTTTGCGCGCGAGAAAAACGGTCTAAAAATGGTGTTACCCCAATGAGTAAAATCGCAGCTTCAATCGCCACCACATCCGCTGACATTGTGCTTTTTTGCCGTTGATTCATCATCCGGAGCACTTGCGCTGTCAGCAAAGGATCACGTGCGACGATTTCAGCGACCTCGCTGGGTCGAATCAAATCCGCGCGGCGGATCATTCCCATGAGTTGATTGCGTGATTCTTGCAAAATAGGAATGGCGCGCCGTTCCCAAAATTGCAGCCACGCAGGACTTGCAGATTTTACATTCGCCATAGGAAAAGCTTACCGTCTTTCCAATCATTTAAATCGATCATTTGATCCGCAGGAATTTCTGGAACCACAAAAGTATTACTAATAAACAAAGTACCCGGGCGCATTTGTTGTACGGCTTGCTGCCATAAATCGGGCATCGCCGCTGAGGACAAAAAAGCATAGACACACTCAAAAGCGCCTAAATCGATATTTTTGTAGTCCACATTGAGCCATGCGACCTTAGTAGGCAAACGCATTTTGCCAAGCAACCAAGGCCCTTTTGCATACTCCACACCACATAAGCTTAAATCGGCTCGATGCTGAGCCAAATAATTCAAAACAGTGCCAGTACCTGCGCCAATATCTAAGAAATTGGCCTGCGCTGGCACGATAGCCTGCAACTGCAGCAAAGCGGCGCGGTTACTTAAATACAAAGGCACGCGTGAAATCATCACTCGGCCAAAAATAAACCAGCACAACAACAAGGCTAGCAAATACCAATACGATTGAATGTCAAATTGAGAACAAACAATCAACAGCGGTAAAAAGCATAAATGCATCCATTTCCACCAGAAACGGTCATGCAAGACATACGCAGCGATAAACGCCGCCAATGGAATAACCATCGTCGCGGCCAAAGGACTAAAAAAATGACTGAGCGGGACCAGTAATAGCAAAGAGGTCAGTGTAATTAACAAAAAAATAGCACTTTGCGGCCAATTTCTGACTGACATCCTATTGCGCAGGTTTTTGTATTGGATTGACAAAGCCTTCTTGCCCTGCCGCAGTCGGCTCAGCGGCGTCTTCATTTTTACCGGCTTGACGACGAATATCGGTTTCTGCATCGCGATTGAGCACCACAATACTAATTCGGCGATTGACTGGGTTATAGACATTGCCTTTATCCAGTGGAATGACATCGCCAAACCCATTCACTCGCAACACTTTTTCTGGATCTAAGCCACCAATAATTAACTCGCGACGCGATGAATTTGCCCGCTCTGACGACAATTCCCAATTGGTAAAACCTGCTGCGCCACCAGCAAATTGCGTACCGTCGGTGTGACCGGCTAAAGAAACCGTATTGGGCACTTCATTGAGTAATTGCGCGATTTCTTGCAAGACGCCATGCGCGTACTCTTCAAGCTCGGAGCTGCCTGATTTAAACATCGGCCGATTTTGTTCGTCAACAATCTGAATGCGCAAGCCTTCCGCAACCATATCCAATTTAATTTGGTTTTTATACTGCCCTAAATTGGTGTTTTGTTTCATTTTGTCGTTCATTAAAGCTTCAAATTTTTGCTTTAATTCACTGAGTCTTTTTTTATCTTTTGCCGCCTCGGCTTGCGCCGGCGGGTCACCTTTCTTCACTTGCCCCGCTTGCTGGGTAATGTCATTACCACCGCCTTGAATCAAGGAATCCGCATCCCCCGATCCAGAGCCCCCAGCATTGGCGACTTTTAACGGGTTATTAAAATAATCAGAAATGCCTTTTAAATTGCCTTTAGAGACCGAGCCTAATAGCCACATCAATAAAAAAAACGCCATCATGGCCGTCACAAAGTCGGCATAGGCAATTTTCCATGCCCCACCATGATGGCCGCCGCCGCCTTTTTTGATTTTTTTTACAACAATGGGGCGCTGAGAGTCATCGCTCATTATTTATCAACCCTTAAAGACTGCATTATTTAGATTTAGCGTTTTTTACAAATTCTTCTAATTCTTTAAACGAAGGGCGCTCAGTTGAATCTAATGCTTTACGCCCAAATTCAACGGCAACTTGCGGTGCATAGCCATTCAAGCTAGCAATTAATGTCACTTTAATGGTTAAGAACACTTGATGCCCTTCGGCCATTTTAGTTTCTAATACATTGGCTAGTGGCCCAACAAAACCATAAGCCAACCAAATCCCCATAAAGGTACCGACCAATGCTGCACCAATTAATTTACCCAATTCAGACGGTGGCAAATGCAAAGACCCCATTACATGCACCACCCCCATCACTGCAGCAACAATACCAAACGCGGGCAAACCATCGCCTAATTTGGCCATCATCCCGGCCGCCACATGGGCTTCGTTATGATGCGCTTCAATTTCGATATCCATTAGATTTTCGATTTCAAATGCATTTAAATTGCCGCCCACCATTAAGCGCAAATAGTCGCAAATAAAATCGGTGACATGATGATCGTGCGCAATTTTGGGGTATTTAGAAAAAATCGGACTGGCATGCGGATCTTCAACATCGCCTTCAATCGACATCAAACCTTCTTTGCGTACTTTGGCGAGCAATTCAAAAAGACAAGCAAATAAATCCATATAAAATGCTTTATTAAATGGCGTTCCTTTGAAAATCGTCGGCAAAGCTTTAGTGAATAATTTCAGCCCTTTCGCGCTTGAGCCCGCAATCATCCCGCCAATGGCACCACCGAAAATAATAATAATTTCCGACGGTTGCCAAAACACTGCCAAATGACCACCATGCCAGACATATGCCCCCAAAATACAGACGCACATAAAAATGTAGCCAATAATGACAAACATAAGCCAGCTTCCTAGTTAGCGGTCATAATAAATTACTTCAATACATCATAGAAGTTACAGCAGATCACGACAACGTTTAAAATAGCTGACGTTGCGCGTATGCAGCTCGAACGGGTGCGAATGAGATACGGTGTTCAGAAATAGGGCCAAATTGAGCCAGTGCTGCCAAATGTTTTGCCGTTCCATAGCCCTTATGCTGGGCAAAACCGTATTGCGGATATAGCAAATCCAAAGCATACGCTTCGGCATCTCGGCTCACTTTGGCCAAAATGGAAGCGGCGGAGATACACGCTTCGCTTGCATCACCTTTAATAATCGCCCGACTGGGCATCATGAAAACAGGTGATCGATTACCATCAACCAAGACTTCACTTGGCGTAATAGACAAAGCACTTACCGCACGCTGCATAGCGAGCAAGGTCGCTTGTAAAATATTAATCTCATCTACCTCTGCCGCAGTTGCACTGGCTACCGCCCACGCAATGGCTTGTTCTTTAATACAAATAGCTAAACGATCACGTTGCTTTTCTGACAGTTTTTTTGAGTCAGTCAGGCCTTTAATCGTATGCGTATTGGGCAGTATGACCGCCCCCGCAAAGACCGACCCCACCAATGGGCCACGCCCAGCTTCATCCACCCCACAAATCAGCATGCCGATACACTTTTAGGTAATAACAGCGCCACAGCTGCCGCTGCCCGAGCGGCAGCATTGCATTGCAAAGTTTGATGCTGCAAAGTAAAAACCGCTGCCAATTCACTCGACAAGGTTTTATCGAGTAAATAATTATTTAATGCCTGTGCTAAATTATCGGGCTCGGCTTCGTCTTGCAAAAATTCAGGAACAATAAAACGGCCCGCAATAATATTGGGCAAACTGACATAGGGCAATAAAAACTTTCTTTTAACTATTTTATAAGTTAACGGGCTGATTTTATACGCCACCACCACCGGTTTTTTCGCCAGCATAGCTTCTAATGCCGCCGTGCCTGACGCCAATAAAATAGCATCCGACGCAATCATCGCTTCATGTGAATGGCCAAACATTAAACGCCAATCAAGTAACTGCGCATTTTGTAGCCAAATTTCACTTTCAAATATTTGCCGCGTTTCGCGCGTAATAAACGGCACTAAAAAAACCATATCCGTTTGCATTTCAGACAAACGCAATGCGGTTTTTACAAAAATTGCCGCCATCACTTTCACTTCGCGCTGGCGACTACCCGGCAAAACCGCTAATACTTTTTGAGTCGTTCCAATATTGAGTATTTCACGCATCTTTAATTGCTCATCCATTAAAGGCATTAAATCTGCCAAAGGATGACCGACATAAGTAGCGGGAATATTGGCTTGCTGATAAATCGCCTTTTCAAACGGCAAAATAAGTAGCATATGCGATACCGCTTTAGCAATCGCTTTAATTCGCTCTGGACGCCAAGCCCATACCGAAGGGCTCACATAATGTACGGTCTGAATGCCACAGCGTTTTACTTTACGCGCCAATCCAATATTAAAATCCGGGGCATCGATCGTAATTAACAAATCGGGCCGTTCATTTTTAATCGAACGAACTAAACGTCGGCGCAATTTCAGTAGGTTTGGTAAATGTCGAATCACCTCAACAATCCCACCTACAGATAATGTTTCCATTGGTTCTATCGTTTTGGCACCCGCCGCCAACATTTTAGGCCCCGCAACGCCAGAAAATTGTGCCGTTGGAAAAAGATGAAGTAATGCTTGAATTAAAGCCGCGCCTAATAAATCACCAGAAGCTTCTCCAGCAACAATTGCGATACGCGGCCCTTTCGCTGCGGTAAACAGTTGATCGTTCATAAGTATTAACGAACAATCCCACGTTTGGCTTGATCAAAGAAATCGACAAAACAATCTAAAGCCGGTTCATTTTTTGCCATTTCACGAATTTGAATGATTGCATCGCTATAAGCAATACCGTCGCGATACAAAATTTTATACGCTTTTTTGACCGCCAAAATCGCCTCAGGACTAAACCCTCGACGCTTTAAACCTTCGATATTAATACTACGAGCACTGGCCCGATTGCCTTCGCACATCACAAAAGGCGGTAAATCTTGCACAATAATAGAGCCACCACCCGCCATCGCATGCGCACCAATGACACAGAATTGATGGACTGCGGTGAGTCCACCCAAAATAACAAAATCACCGATAGAAACATGACCTGCCAAGGTTGCATTATTGGCCAAAATCACGTTATTACCCACCATGCAATCATGCGCAATATGCGCATAAGCCATAATCCAATTGTCATTACCCACAATGGTATGGCCACGATCTTGCGATGTTCCTACTGAAATCGTCACATTTTGAAAAAATGTATTGCGATCCCCTATCGTTAATTGGGTGGGCTCACCGTTATATTTTTTATCTTGCGGCACACAACCAACAGAACAAAAAGAATGAAATAGATTATTTTCACCAATTTGAGTGTGACCTTCAATCACGCAATGCGCTTCAACTACGGTACCTGCAGACAATTTAACATTGGGCCCAATAATAGAATATGGGCCAATCGTTACGTCATCAGCTAGAACAGCATTTGAATCGACCAGCGCAGTAGGATGAATTCTTGGCATATATTTCTTAAGTATTAGGTGTAACTTCGCGCTGAGCGCACATTAAATCAGCTTCACAAGCTAATTCATCGCCAACGTAGGCTTTAGCAACGTACTTCCAAATCCCACGTTTACTGGCCACAATTTCAGCTTTTAAAATCAATTGATCGCCAGGAACAACTTGACGCTTAAAGCGCGCATTATCAATGCCCGCATAAAACAAAATCGTATCTTCTGACGGGGCAGGCTCAATGCTTTTAAATGTTAAAATACCTGCAGCTTGCGCTAATGCTTCTAAAATTAACACCCCTGGCATTACTGGATATTTAGGGAAATGTCCTTGAAAAAAAGGCTCATTCATTGATACATTTTTCAATGCAACAACCGATTTTCCTTTTTCTAATTCCAAAACACGATCCACTAATAAAAATGGGTAGCGATGTGGCAAATGCTTCATGATGCCAACAATATCAATAGGTTCCATTTGTTCCATTTGTTTCTCCTTCCTGCTCAGATGCATTCACTAAGCATTGTTTCTCGATTTTTTTAACACGCTTAGCCATTTCATCTAAACGCCGAAACTGCAATACATTCCTCGCCCATGACGCATAAGGCATCACAGGTACGCCGCTGGCGTAAACGCCCGCTTCAGTTAATGAAGACGGTACGCCATTACCCGCTAATAAAGTAATCCGATCCGCAATCTCGATATGACCGGCAATCAACACCCCACCACCGATTAAGCAATTAGCGCCAATATTTGTTGAACCAGCAATGCCCGTGCATGCGGCAATGGCGGTATGTGCGCCGATAGTGACGTTATGCGCCACTTGGATTTGGTTATCTAAGCGCACACCATCGGCAATCACGGTATTGTCCAAAGCCCCACGATCTATCGTCGTATTTGCGCCAATTTCTACGTGCGAGCCAATCTGTACTCGGCCAATCTGCGGGATTTTCTCCCAGTGCTGTCCGGCCCAAGCATTACCAAACCCATCAGATCCAATCACTGCGCCACTATGGATTTCAACATAATCAGCAATTTCAGTGTCGGCGTAGACCACGACCCGTGCATGAAATAGACAATTGGCGCCAATTTTAACATTTTGGCCAATCACAGTGCCCGCTTGTATTAGTGTATTGGCACCAATGACAGCGCCTGATTCAACCACCACCAAAGGACCAATCTCAGCGCTTGGATCAATAATCGCATCATCAGCCACAATGGCTGAATGGTGGATTTTCCCTTGTGCTTTAGGCGCTGGGTACAATAAAGACAATACCCGTGCAATAAACAGCTGAGGATCTTTAATGATGATTTGCGAACACTGCAATTGCGGCTCAAACTGCTTTAATACCAAAGCAGAGGCTTGGCATGCTTTCGCCTGATTTAGAAATTTATTTCCCAAACAAAATGACAAACAACCTTCTACTGCAGAATCTAGTGATGAAATAGCAGAAATCTCTACATCTTCTCCACGTAATTCACCACCAAAAGCGCTAATTAATGCCGATAATTTATATAACTTTATTATTTCAAGCACGATTATTTATCTACCAATAGTTTCAAGACTTTATCAGTAACGTCAATCTTTGGATTACGATAAACCGCGTCTTGAACCACTAAGTCTAGTTTTTCGCCTTCGGCGACCGTGCGAATCGCCAAATTAACGCGTTCTTGCAAGCCCGCCAATTCTTCATTACGCCGAGCATTTAGATCTTCATTGATTTCACGCTGCATACGCTGAAAGTCTTGATTTAATTTAATCAGTTCGCGCTCTTTAATTCGACGGTCACTTTCTGGAATATTGTTTTTATCCAAAATTTGTTGCAATGATTTGCCTTGCGCCGAAACCCTTTGCATTTCAGCGCGTCGCGGTTCGAACTCTTTTTCTAGTTTTTTAGCGGCGCGAACTGCTGGCGATGCTTCGCGTAGAATGCGTTGCGTATCAACAAATCCTATTTTGGTATCAGCAAAAACACTTGCCGCAGCGAGCAGTAAAAAAATTGGCCATAATTTTATTAACTTCATTGTTCTCATCTCTTTAAAATAGCTGGCCAATTTGGAACTGAATCGATTCAGTTTTTGCGGTCGCTGATGGATTAATCGGATGTGCATAAATGAGTTTCAGTGGGCCAATTGGCGAAATCCAAGTAAAACCAACACCGACTGAATGTTGAATCGAACTAAAAGTAATGTCTTGATCATAACCCCAAACATTACCCGCATCATAAAAAGCACTTAAGCGCATTGATTTATCGTCTTTCATGCCAGGAACTGGTGCAAAGACTTCAAAATTATTCACAAATCGCGTCGAGCCACCCATGCTGTTATCGGTGTTATCAATCGGCCCTAAACTACCTGATTTATAACCTCGAACCGAATTCACACCACCGGCATAGAAGTTTTTATAGAATGGATATTCATTCGAATCGCCATAAGATCCACCGTAACCTACTTCCATATTCCACATAAATGTAAATGGTTTTTTAGTCGGTAGCGAGTAGAAATATTGGCTCTGTAAATTTAATTTATAATAATTAATATCTGACGGAGGAACGCCTAACTCTGCAGAAGTCTTAAACAAAAAGCCTTTGGTTGGAAATACCGCAGAATCACGAGAATCAGTGGCCCAATTGGCATT
Organism: uncultured Deefgea sp.; assembly: GCF_947072475.1. GTDB lineage: Bacteria > Pseudomonadota > Gammaproteobacteria > Burkholderiales > Chitinibacteraceae > Deefgea. Next base: position 25,441 of record NZ_CAMTIA010000013.1, on the reverse strand, counting down.
TAACGAATAAATCGCGGCGCTTTTACCATACTCTTTAATGTAATCAAGCACATAATCAGGAGAGAGCTCTGATACTTTGAAGTCCATAATTTCAGCATTGATACCCAAACCAATTGAATTGTATTCAGTAGTTGGCATGCCAAAATTAAATCCGACCCCTTTTGATTGCGTTTGATATTGCCCTAAATCCATCACACCTGGATCAGTATCACGTAAATAAGCCGTCCAACCAAAAGAAACACCATCGGGTGTGGCGTATGGATTATTCATCCCAAATGCCAATACTTTAGAGGCTTGACTGGTATTCACTTCAGCAGAGAATCGTTTGCCGGTGCCCAAGAAGTTAGCTTGAGAAATAGAAGCTTGAAATAAAGCCCCTTCGCCTTGCCCGTAACCAACACCGAAATTTAAGTTACCGGTTTTCTTTTCAACGACATTAATATTCATATCCACTAAGTCCGAACTTTCCGGTACGACAGGGGTATCAATATTCACTTCGCTAAAGAAATCGAGTTGTTGCAAACGCTCTTTGGTTCGTTTGATGTCGGCCAAATTATATTCAGCAGACTCCATTTGGCGCACTTCACGGCGCAGCACTTCGTCTTTGGTTAAATTATTTCCATAAATATTAACGCGTCGAACTGATGTTTTTTTGCCAGGATCAACAAAGAAAGTAAATGCGACTGTTTTTTTCGCTTCATCAATCGTTGGCACCGCATTTACATTCGGAAATGCATGCCCTTCTTTACCCAGACGATCTGAGATTGCTGCAGTGGTTTTATTAATGGTGTCGCGAGAAAAGATTTCACCGGTCTCTGCAGCAACTAAAGCTTTTAATTCTGCCTCTGGTAAATCAAAATTACCGGCAAAACTAATATCACCGGTGCGATATAAATCACCTTCACGCAAATTAATGGTCAAAAACACATCGGCTTTGTCTTCAGATAAAGCGACTTGTGTTGATTCAATCGCAAAATTTAAATAGCCATTATCAAGATACAGTGACTTGATCGCCTCTAAATCAGCACCAAATTTTGGCTTTGAATATTGGTCGGTTTTGGTATACCACGTCATCCACGTTGGCGTAGTCAGTGACATTTGGCTAATTAAATCATCTTGCGAGTAAACTTTATTACCGACAAAATTAATTGATTTAATTTTAGCAACATCACCCTCAGCAATATCGACTTGCACCCCGACACGATTACGATCTAATTTTGTCACCGTGGTTTTCACATCGACCGAATAACGGCCGCGGGCATAATACTGCTGCTTTAATTCATTGACCGCAGCATCTAACACCTCTTGCTGAAAAATCCGCCCTTCGGCCAGATTTTGTCCTTTAAATGCCGCTTTAACTTGTTCTTTTTCTAAGAGCTTGGCGCCATTGACATTAATTTGCGCCACTGTCGGGCGCTCTTCAACCGTAATGACGATTACATTTTTGTCGACTTCGATACGAACATCATCAAAAAACCCAGTTGCAAATAAAGCACGAATGGCTTCACTGGCCTGAGTTTCATCAAATTTATCCCCCACTTTCACCGTGAGGTAATTAAATACCGTTCCAGGATCGGTTCTTTGTAAACCTTCAACTCGGATATCCTGGACAGTGATAGGGTTAAAAGCTTGAGCAGCAAGGCTGATGCTGGCAAACGCCGCTGCGACCAGCACGTACATAGGTTTAAATTTCATCGGTCGATTCGTCAACAGGTTAGAGATTAGCCTAAGCCAAACAAGAAGCGCTGAGCGTCATTAAATAACGCCAACGCCATTAACATCAGCAATAAAAAAATGCCAATTTTTTGCAAAATCACCGTAAGCCAAACAGCAATAGTGCGCCCAGTGAGCAATTCGTAGCCATGATACAGCAAATGACCGCCATCCAAAATCGGTACTGGCATCAAATTAAGCACACCCAAGCTGACACTGATTAAGGCCAAACACTGCAGGTAAGCTACCCAGCCCATTGCTGCACTCTGACCGGCAAATTCAGCAATCCCCAATGGGCCACTGATTTGTTTTGGCGAAATGGCACCGATCAACATTTTTCCGAACATTTTCACGGTCAAAATCGACAAATCATAGGTTTTCTCCACCCCTGCCAACAAGGCTTGCACGGGCGACAATTGAATGGTTTGCTGCATGCTTTGATACCAAGCGGCATCATTGGTGGGACTGACGCCGATTCGGCCTATTTTTTTACCGTCTTTATCAATGACATCCGGCGTGATCGTCAAATCCAATGTTTGTGCGCCACGCCGAACTTGTAGTTCAAAAGGCTGGCTGGGGTTTTGAACAATGTAACGTTGGAAATCCAACCATGAGGCCAAGGGCTGCTGATTGAGCAGCAACGCCACGTCGCCCACTTGCAGCCCCGCGCGCGCTGCCGCGCCTTTTTCTTGCACATAGGCTATTTGAGTGGTCGTGGCATATGGCGAGAGCCCTAAACGGCTCAAAATGTGCTGATCAAAGTCTTCACTACTTAATGAGCGCAAATCCAAAGTCATCGATCGTTCGCCCTGCGGCGTATCGACATCCAGTTTAAGTTCACTCTGGCTCGCTGCACCAAATACACTCACTTGCGCCTGATCCCAGCTTTGCACCGCATCACCGTTAACGCGCTGTAGCACATCACCGGCGCGTAAACCCGCTTTTGCGGCAATGCTTTCTATGGCCACGGTGCCGATCAATGGCTTTAACGTCACGACACCGTAGGCATAAAGTCCGGCATAAATCAGTGAGGCCAATAATAAATTGGCAAAAGGACCGGCAAAGGCGATGGCCATTTTTTTTGCTGGATGCTGGGTATTAAAGGCAAATTGACGCAACTCTGGCGCCACCTCACCTTCAGACTCATCGAGCATCTTGACGTAGCCACCCAAAGGAATGAGGGCGATTTGCCAAGTGGTTAGACCGCGCTTCCACTGATAAATTGGCCGACCAAATCCAATGGAAAAAGTTAATACCCCTACCCCGCATCGCCTTGCAGCCCAATAGTGACCGAACTCGTGAATGAATACCAGTAGACCAATCGCAACAATAAATGCAAATAAAGTTAGCATGTACCACCCATTTGCAGAACAATTTCTTGCGCAACACACCGTGATTGAGCGTCAACATCGAGCAACTCTTCAATATTGCCGGCCGGCCGCAGCGCCAATTGACTCAGTGTGCTTTCAATCACGTGTGGGATTTGAGTGAACAAAATCGTCGATTCTAAAAAGGCCGCCACCGCAACCTCATTGGCGGCATTAAGCACCGCTGGCGCAGCACCGCCGGCTTTAAGCGCCTCATACGCCAAATTTAAACAAGGAAACCGCGCAAAGTCCGGCGCAGTAAAATCCAACCGGCCGACCGAAAATAAATCTAATGCCTTCACGCCGGCAGCAATGCGCTCAGGATAAGCCAAGCCATAAGCAATGGGCGTGCGCATATCGGGCGAACCCAATTGCGCCATCACCGATCCATCACGGTATTGCACCATGGAATGGACCACACTTTGTGGATGAACCACCACCTCAATCTGTTCAGCTGGGGCATTAAATAACCAGCGCGCCTCAATGACTTCAAGTCCTTTATTCATCATGCTGGCCGAATCGACTGAGATTTTTCGCCCCATTGACCAATTCGGATGCTTCACTGCTTCTGCGGCGGTAATTTGCGAAAAAGTATCCAGCTCACGAGTCCGAAATGGGCCGCCCGATGCTGTCAGTAAAATCTTTTCAATTCCGGCATCTGCCAAGGTATAGGCGTAAGGATTTTCTCGATAAAAAGGAGGTAACGATTGAAAAATCGCATTGTGTTCACTGTCAATCGGCAATAACACGCTGCCTGAGCGTGCCACGGCGTCCATAAATAATTGCCCCGCCAAGACTAAGGTTTCTTTATTGGCCAGCAAGACCCGCTTGCCTACTTGTGCCGCAGCCAGCGTTGCCGACATCCCCGCCGCACCTACAATCGCCGCCATCACTGTGGTCACTTCCGGCGCGGTTGAAATTTGCACCAAGGCTTGAGGGCCATAACTGACTTCAGTGCTTAAACCACGCGCAATTAAACCTTTTTTTAAGCGTTCGGCACTTTGCTCGTCCAGCACAACAGCATGCAAAGGGCGATGGGTTTCACACGCAGCAAGTAACTTATCAATTTGCGTCGCGGCGCTCAGCGCATAAACGCGATAACGCTCAGGGTGACGCCCAATGACGTCCAATGTGTTACTACCAATACTGCCCGTCGCACCGAGAATAGTGACAATTTGTTGCTGCATGATTATCCAATCGCTTTTTTACAAAGGCATAAGGTGGAGTAAGTAAATCGCCGCAGAGATGGGTAAGATGGCCAACAAACTATCGACACGATCCAATATGCCGCCATGTCCTGGCAATAAATGACTGCTGTCTTTGATACCGCGCTGACGCTTTAATAAAGACTCAAGCAAGTCACCCATCACGCTCGCAGCGGTGAGCACCAACGCAAAAACAGCCCATACGACCATTTGTGCGGTTTGGCTTTGTAAAACAACAATGCTGGGTAACAATAGAAATGGCTTGGGTATAAGCAGGCAATAGCAGACAACAGCCAGTGCGCCACCATATACCCCCTCCCAACTTTTACCTGGGCTGATATTGGGCGCTAATTTTTTTTTGCCAAATTGCTTGCCAGAAAAATACGCAAATGAGTCGGCGACCCAAGCAATGGCCATTACACACAATAAGGGCCAACCATTGCCGCGCAATACAATCATCGCAAGACCGGCAGGGATCAATAATGCCCAACCGCTAAAAGCATTTAGATTGCCCACTGAATTTAAAGGCCATTTAAATTTCAGCCAGAATGGCACCAAACACAGCCAAAAAACCATCGATGCCAACAACAAACCATAAATAAAATGAATGGGCGCAAAACGAGAGCAGAGCAAAAACAAAACCGCCGTCAACAGGGGGTAACACTTGGAAAAACGGCCATGCATACCGACTAGATTTTTCCATTCCCAAGCGGCCAGCCCCATTAGGAGGGCGCAAAACACAGTCCACCCCATTGGTGGCAATAAAAACAGCGCTGCTAAAACCAGCGGCAACAACAGTAACGTAGTTAAAACACGGGTTTTCAGCATATATAATTATTTATTTTGATTCATCTAGTTGTTCACTGATACGCCCAAAGCGTCGCTCTCGCCCTTGATACCATGCAATGGCATCCAGCAAAGGCTCACGACCAAAGTCCGGCCAAGGCAAATCAGTAAAATAAAGTTCGGTGTAGGCCAACTGCCATAGCAAGAAATTACTTATTCTTTGCTCACCACCAGTACGGATAAATAGATCAGGATCGGGCGCATAAGCCATCGCCAGATAAGGCTTCAAGTCTTCTTCGCCAAACTCGCAAGCTCGCTCAGGATGCTCAGCCAGCAAGCGATGCGTTGCTTGCAGCACATCCCAATGCCCACCGTAATCGGCCGCAATGGTCAGCATTAAACCATCATTGCCTGCCGTTTTAGCTTCTGCATTTTCAATCATCGTTAATAATTCAGCCGAAAAATGACAGCGATTACCAATGATTTTTAATTGAATATTGTTGCGATACATCCGCTCAACTTCAGTTTGCAAGACTTGCAAAAACAGCCCCATCAAAAACGTGACTTCTTCCTCAGGGCGACGCCAGTTTTCACTCGAAAAAGCAAAAACAGTCAGGCATTGCACGCCCAATTCTTTGCAGGTGCTAATCACCTCACGCAAAGAATCAACCCCCTTTTTATGCCCATAAACACGGGGCATCAGACGCTGTTTAGCCCAGCGTCCGTTACCATCCATAATGACCGCAATATGTTGAGGAATTTTACCCGCTAAAACCTTGGGTTCTTCGCGTTCGCGAGAGAATAAAGCCACGTTTCTTACCGCCTAATCAAATCGACTTTTATACCGTCAAAAGTTCTTTTTCTTTATCTGCAAGCTGCTTATCGAGCTCTGCAATATATTTGTCAGTCAGTTTTTGCACGTCATCCTGACCGCGACGCTCGTCATCTTCAGAAATGTCTTTATCCTTGAGCGCGCGCTTCATTTGATCATTGGCATCGCGGCGTACATTACGCAGTGCAACCCGTGCTTCTTCGGTTTCATTGCGCACCACTTTAATTAAATCTTTACGACGCTCTTCAGTCAGCATCGGCATCGGCACGCGAATCAAATCACCTTGCGAGGCGGGGTTTAAGCCCAAATCACAATCACGAATGGCCTTTTCAACCTTAGCCACCATCGGTTTTTCCCACGGCTGCACACCAATCGTACGTGAATCAATCAGCGTCACATTCGCAACCTGACTCACTGGTACCATACTGCCCCAGTAATCCACCTGTACATGATCTAGCAAGCCCGTATGAGCACGCCCAGTACGAACCTTAGCCAAGTCCGTGCGTAGTTTTTCAGCCGTTTTTTGCATTTTGGCTTCGGTGGTTTTCTTTAGATCTGCAATCATCATTTACCTCTTGCTGCAATAAAAAACAGGCGGAACATCGCTCCGCCCGTCGCCCTGCGAATCAATACGCTTAGCAGTGTACCAGCGTACCCTCATCTTCCCCAAGCACCATACGCTTTAATGCGCCGGCTTTAAAGATGCTTAATACGCAAATATTCATTTTCTGATCGCGGCACAAAGCAAATGCCGTCGCATCCATGACCTTCAAATTACGACCAATGACTTCATCAAACGTCACAGTTTGATAACGAATGGCATCCGGATTCTTTTTAGGATCATCGGTATAAACGCCATCCACTTTGGTCGCCTTGATGACGATATCAGCGCCCATTTCCATGCCACGCAGCGCAGCTGCAGTGTCGGTGGTAAAAAATGGATTACCCGTACCGGCACCAAAAATAACAACTTTATTTTCTTCTAGATATTGAATGGCCTTACCGCGAACATACGGCTCGGCAACCTGAGCGATGGTCAGCGCAGATTGAACACGTGAAATAATGCCTGCACGCTTCATCGCATCTTGCAATGCCAATGCATTCATGACGGTGGCCAGCATCCCCATGTAATCAGCAGTAGCGCGATCCATGCCCGACGCTGCAGGCGCAACGCCGCGAAAAATATTGCCACCACCGATGACGATAGCGACTTGAACGCCCAAATCAACAACGCTTTTCACTTCCTGCACAATCCGGTCGATCGTAGCTCGGTTAATGCCGTAGCTATCATCCCCCATTAAGGCTTCACCGGAGAGCTTCAACAAAATGCGTTTGTATTTTGTGGTTTGACTCATGTATTTATCCTTTTACAGTGCGTGGTCGTGGTCGTACAAACGCCGCACGTCACCGTGCGGCGTCATTTCAAAGCCTAAGACTAGACTTAAAGCTGTGCAGCTGCTGCAACTTCAGCAGCGTAATCTACCACTTTTTTCTCAATGCCTTCACCAACAACAAACATGGTGAAACCAGCTACTGTGGCTGATTTAGATTTCAGCAATTGCTCAATAGTTTGTTTGCCATCATCGGCTTTAATAAACACTTGGTTGACTAAAGTAATGTCTTTCAAGAACTTGTTCACAGTACCGTCAGCAATCTTAGTGAGCATTTCTTCTGGCTTGTTGTCCGCTTTAGCGCGTTCGATCGCAACACGGCGCTCAGTTTCGATCAACTCAGGATCAACACCGCTGGCATCCAACGCTTTAGGTTTTGCCGCAGCGATATGCATCGCGATGTCTTTACCCAAAGCTTCGTCGCCGCCGATCAAATTGACCAACACACCGATTTTTGCGCCGTGCAAGTACGTTGACAACTCACCTTCAGTTTCGTAGCGCGCAAAACGACGTACAGTCATGTTTTCGCCTAGTTTAGCGATCAATGCTTTACGTGCTTCTTCAACGGTTTCGCCTGTCGCCAATTGAACGGCAGACAAAGCTTCAACATCAGCGGCATTAGATTCTGCGGCAGCTTGAGCAATGCCTTTAGCAAAAGCAACAAAACCATCATCTTTCGCAACAAAGTCTGTTTCGCAGTTAACTTCAACCACCGCGCCTACTTTTTTGTCGGCAGAGATAAACGAGGTAATAACACCTTCAGCAGCAGTACGACCAGCCATTTTTGATGCTTTATTGCCTGACTTAATACGCAATAGTTCTTCTGCTTTTTTGATGTCGCCCTCAACTTCAACCAAAGCTTTCTTGCATTCCATCATGCCAAGGCCGGTTAATTCACGTAGCTCAGCAACCATTTTTGCAGTAATAGACATTATGTATTCTCCTGAATAGGGATTTCAGTTTATTCGGTAAACATTACAAAAAAGGGGCAGACGCCCCTTTTTCTTGGTTTCAGCGATGAGCGACTTACTCAGCAGCAGCTTCGGCAACCGCAGCAGCCAACGCTTGTGTTGCTTGGTTACGACCTTCAAGTACTGCATCAGCAGCAGCACGAGCGTACAAACGAATAGCACGTGAAGAATCATCGTTACCAGGGATTACGAAGTCAATACCTTCTGGGCTGTTGTTGGTATCAACAACGCCAATCACTGGGATACCCAATTTAATGGCTTCAACGATCGCGCCTTTTTGATAGCCAGTATCGATAACGAAAATCGCATCAGGCAAACCGCCCATCTCTTTAATACCACCTAATGAGCGCTCTAGTTTTTCAACATCACGTTTCATCATCAACAATTCTTTCTTGCCGTAGCCACTGCCTTCAGCATTTTCCAGAACCGCTTTCATTTCAGTCAGGCGTTTGATTGATTGCTTAACTGTTTTAAAGTTAGTCAACATACCACCCAACCAGCGGTGATCAACGAAAGGAGCGCCTGCACGAGCTGCTTCTTCAGCGATGATTTCGCGGGCCGCGCGTTTTGTACCAACAAACATTACATTGCCTTTGTTTGCAGACAATTGACGGATGTATTTCATCGCGTCTTCAAACAATGGTAATGTTTTTTCTAAGTTGATAATGTGAATCTTGTTGCGTGCACCGAAGATGTACTTACCCATTTTCGGGTTCCAGTAACGGGTTTGGTGGCCAAAGTGAACACCAGCTTCGAGCATATCGCGCATACTTACAGACATTTAATTCTCCAATGTGTCTTAGGGTTAGGTCTTCCATTCGCACGGGACGCTTCAAACCATTTGAAGCGCACCCTTGACAGGGCGAACGGGATTTTAGCTGTGCTTATGTCGAAATTTTAAACCAACACAAACATAGCAAGCCAAATATTGTATAGGAAATCCAGTTTTTACTCAAGGCGAACATTCAATCGCTGCGCACAAAGACCCCAAATGCGCCTGCGCCTTCTTTTGCAACGCAATATCGCCTTTTTCCTTGGCGATCCGTAATAGCAATCGGTAATCATCCAGCAACCAGATAGGCTCGGCACTGTTGCGATCTGAATCAATCGCCTGCATCAACTGGCTCTCAGCATCGTGCCAGCGCCCTTGCTGCAAGGCCACCTCCGCCAATAAACGCCGCGAAAAGGCGCGCTCAGCCGGAAGTTCTTTTGCCCCATCGAGCGCCTGCGCCGCAAACTGCGCCGCAGCAGACGCATCACCTCGCGCAAGTGCAAGCTGTGCCGCTAAATTATCCATCTGCACCACTAGAAAACACGGCGCAGCACAATTTAAACGCGCCTGAGCCAATAACTGCTCGGCACGGGGTAAATCTTGCCGCACAGCCAGTTGCGCCAACTGCAAAGCAGCCTGCGCTTGCTGATCGGGCAAAAATTCGCCCTCTTGGAGCATCGGCATCAAAGCTTGCTCAGCCTGAACACCACGCCCCAAACGTTGACTTGCTTGCGCCAAACCCAATCTGGCCATACCCTGCCCACGCCAATCATCTATGGCCTGATATCCACGCAGCGCCTGCTGCCATTCACCCTCAGCACTTTCAATACGTCCATCCTGTATTGCCTGCAACGCCATACGGTGCGAGCGCTCGGCAAAGATACGTGCAGGTGAAGTCACCACCGGCGCCGTACCGCAAGCCGTGAGCACCGCGCAAAACAAAAACACCCAAACTCGATTCATCGCCGACTCTCCGGTACAGGCGCCTGCAGTGGCAAAGGCGCTAGCATGGTATTGATTGGCCAACTTTGATTCACCGCATCCAAAGTTTGCCGACCACCATACAGCAACTCATCGGAATGACGCACCAAGCTAGGCAAACTGGGCGCAGACAGCTCAACCGCCTGACGCACTACAGCGGCCGTCGCACTCGCATCTTTGGCCGCAGCATCAACACTCACCACAATCGACGCCGCCCCGATCAGCACGGGCGACAATTTCGTATTTAACTCTGCAGCCACCCCATCCACCCGCGTCAACAAGCGATCCGCACTGTTTAAGGTATTGCGTGCTTCAACATCCACCACGCCATCAACTCGAGTTAATAATTGATCGAGCCGTTGACGCGTTTCACGCATTTCAACACTCAGCTGCCGCACATTGGCCAGCGCCAAACGAATATCCCCCTTAGGGTCATTCAGGTAATCAAATGTTTGCTGCATCGAGTCAATCATCGGCAAAGTCCGATTGCTTAAATTTTGCGCAATATCAGCAATACCCAGCGCCGGCGCAAACACCAATACGCCACCCTCAACCAAACGAGGTGCCGCTACTGAACCACCAGCAATTTCGATGTAGTGATCCCCAATCAAACCCTCTTGCTGCAAAATAGCGATTGAATCGGCCTTCACCCATTGCATATATTGCTGCTCAATCAATAAAGTAACATCCACCTTTGCCTGCTCATTCAAGCTCACCTTATCAGTCACCCCAATACGAAACCCAGACAATCGCACCTGCATACCCGGCGTCAATCCACTGCCATTTTCGGCCACAAAATGCACTTTTTCCTTGCTACTAAAAAAGCCTTGCCGCTGCCCCAAAACCATCAACAGCACGGCAAAAGCCACAAAAACCCAAGTTGCCAACAACAACACCCGCCAAGTTAGCCAACGAAACCGCGGATCGCAATCCTTTAACAACTGAACTTTATTCTTCATTATCCCGACTCTTTACCAAGGTAACGCACTCAAACCCCGCAGGCGCGCTCTGTGTTGAGATCACCAGCAGCACCTGAGGCAAAGGCAGCTGCAAAAAGATCTTCACCAAAGGCCAGTCAGCACAATGCGGATCATGCCACCACGCCCACCATTCTTGCTCAACCAGCCAAATTGGCGCACCCTGCAAAGCCAAACGCAGCAAAGCCACCAGTCTGCGCTGCATGAGATCCAATCGATCAGGCAGCATCGCCAGCATCGCCGACTGCGTGGCAACATCTAAACCCGCCCGCTGTAAAATAGCCTGCAACGCCAACTCGGCACCCGACAAATCGCCGGCACCATGATACCAACACGGCAAAACGATGTTTTCCCACACTCGCAAATTACTAATTAAAACCGGCCTCGCCTCCAAAACCCCACACGCACTCAAAGCCGAACGATTTAAATCCGCTGAGATACGATCAATCCACCAGGAAAAATCGTCACGCTCAGCCAACTTCAGCCAAAACTGCCCGGATGCGAGGCTTAAATCAACATTCAAAACACTTTGCGTCATAACACCAGTGCCCAACAAAAATCCAACACAAACAGCGCTAGCAACCCTCGCAACACCGCCCGCGATGCGGCTTTGGGAATTTCAGACACCTGCAGCGGCACCGAAAACCCAGCATAAATCGACACCACGCCGGCCACCAAACCAAAGCTCGCGGCTTTAAATAAGCAAATCAACACTTCATGCCAGCGCAGCATGCGCTCCAAAGCAAAAATTTGATAACTGGCATCCCAACCGGTGGCAAATAATACGCCACCCAACACCGACGTGAGCGCCATCACCCCTGCCAAAACCACCGCCGCCACGGTCATACCCAGCACACGCGGTAGCAATAAATAAGACTCAATGGAAATCCCCATGCGCCGCAATGCGGCAACCTCACCCGAAATCCGCATCGAAGCCAACTCAATGGCCATCGCTGACGCCGAGCGCGCCACCATCATCAAGCACGCCAATAAGGGCGATAACTCAACAAAGCTCAAAGACCCTAAAAGCCGCAACGCCGCATCGCGACTTTGCCCATACTCTTCATGCAACTGCACCACGACCGTCGCACCCAAAGCAAAACCAGTAATCGCCACCAACCAGACCGCCTCATTGGCGGTGAAATAAATTTGTTTTAACAACACCCGCCTCACAGGCGGGCGCGCCAAAGCTCGAAAATGACCTAAAAAACGCCTCAAGATGATCAGCAACGTGCCTTCCTTTTTTGCATGATCCATACCGCATCAAAACATTGAATCGCAATTGTAAACAATTTTATCCTCTGACCCAGCCATTAACCTTAGCGACAGCAACACTTGATATTACCCAGCATCGCCCCCAACATTAAAAACAAGTCTTACACTATGACACCGATTTAAAAGCTAGATTAGAAGCTTTCTTAAAAAACCATTACACTCAAGCCCATTGAGCCGCATTATTTAGACCAACAGCAAGGAATCGACATGGCAAGCCAACACCACCGTTTACTCATTTTGGGCTCAGGCCCTGCAGGCTACACTGCCGCCGTCTATGCCGCACGCGCCAATTTAAAACCTGTATTAATTACGGGTATGGCGCAAGGCGGTCAACTCATGACCACCACGGAAGTCGACAACTGGCCCGCCGATTTTGACGGCGTACAAGGCCCAGAATTGATGACGCGCTTTCAAAAGCACGCTGAACGTTTTGGCACCGAAATGCTGTTTGATCACATCCACACGACGCACTTAACTGAAAAACCCCTCCGTTTGGTGGGCGACTCAGGCGAATACACTTGCGACGCACTGATTATTGCCACCGGTGCATCGGCGCAATACTTAGGCCTGCCTTCTGAAGAAGCGTTCTCTGGTCGCGGCGTTTCGGCCTGCGCCACATGCGACGGCTTCTTCTATCGCGGCCAAGATGTGGCCGTGGTGGGCGGCGGCAACACCGCCGTTGAAGAAGCACTTTACTTATCAAATATCGCCAAGCATGTGACTTTAGTTCACCGCCGAGATACTTTCCGCTCAGAAAAAATCTTGATCGACCATCTAATGGAAAAAGTTGCCGAGGGCAAAATCACCCTTGAAACCAATCAGACTCTCGACGAAGTTTTGGGCGACGCAACAGGCGTCACCGGTGCACGCTTGAAATCGACCGTCGATGGCTCGACCAAAGATTTGGCCTTGATGGGCGTGTTTATTGCCATTGGCCACAAACCAAACACCGACATTTTCAAGGGTCAGCTTGAGATGGACAACACAGGCTACATCATCACCCAAGGTGGCCGTAACGGCGGCGCAACCGCCACCAGCGTACCGGGCGTGTTTGCAGCAGGCGATGTGCAAGACCATATTTATCGCCAGGCAGTCACTTCTGCCGCCAGCGGCTGCCAAGCGGCATTGGATGCGGATAAATACCTAGAAACACTGCGATAAAATAGCGGGTATTTAGCCGTCAGCGTTGATGGCTAATGCCGATAGCAATACACCCAAAAAAACGCCATTCTTCTGGATGGCGTTTTTTTACGCCCCCATCAACTCATGACCCAGCCATGTCGAAATCCGCCACCAAGCAAACACCGGACGCAAAAAAACGCCAATCAAAAGATTGGCGTTTTACCTAACAAACCCGCAATTAAGCAGTTTTATTGCGACGACGTTCGTTATCAGTCAAGAAGCGTTTACGGATACGGATGGTTTTTGGTGTAATTTCAACCAATTCATCATCATCAATAAACTCAACCGCAGACTCAAGTGTCATTTTGATTGCAGTCGTCAAACGAACTGCTTCGTCAGTACCTGAAGTACGCACGTTAGTCAGTTGTTTACCTTTGATCGGGTTAACAACCAAATCGTTATCACGACTGTGAATACCGATGACCATACCTTCGTATAGTTTGTCGCCCGGCACTACGAACATACGACCGCGATCTTCTAGTTTCCACAGCGCATAAGCCACTGCTTCGCCATTGTCTTGAGAAATCAACACACCGTTGTGACGACCTGGCATTTCAGCTTTAGTCGGTGCGTAATCGTCAAATACGTGGCTCATCAAGCCAGTACCGCGAGTCAAGGTCATGAAGTCACCTTGGAAACCGATCAAGCCACGCGCAGGAACATGATATTCCAAACGAGTACGGCCTTGGCCATCTGATTCCATATTGGTCAACTCGCCACGACGACGACCGATTTCTTCCATCACGCCACCTTGGTGCTCGTCTTCCAAGTCGATGGTCAGATTTTCGTACGGCTCGCATTTCACGCCGTCGATGTCTTTAAACACCACGCGTGGTTTAGCCACGGCCAACTCGAATCCTTCACGGCGCATGGTTTCTAGCAAAATCGTCAAATGCAATTCGCCACGACCTGATACACGGAAAATATCTGTGTTTTCAGTATCTTCAACGCGGAGTGCCACGTTAACCAGCAATTCTTTAACTAGACGTTCGCGGATTTGACGGCTAGTTACAAACTTGCCTTCAGTACCAGCGAGTGGTGAAGTATTCACCATAAAGTCCATCGTCAACGTTGGTTCATCAACGCCAAGTACTGGCAAACCAACAGGCGCGTCTTTATCGCAGATGGTCACACCGATACCGATTTCATCCAAACCAGAAATAATGATGATATCGCCGGCTTCAGCTTCTTCAACTGGTACGCGCTCGAGGCCTTTAAAGCCCAAAACTTGATTGATACGGCCAGTCGAAACTTGGTCGCCATGATTCATAACCACAACCGATTGACCTGGCTTGATACGACCATTCAATACTTTACCTACGCCTAGACGACCAGTGTAAGTTGAATAATCTAGCGCAGAAATTTGCAATTGCAACGGCGCTTCAGGATCGCCCGGCGGGCTAGGTACAGTCGCCAACAATAGATCCAATAAAGGACGCATATTGTCAGACTCTTCTTCCAAAGTGAGTTTGGCAAAGCCATTCAAACCTGAAGCGAAAATCATTTTAAAATCGAGTTGTTCGTCAGTGGCGCCGAGTTTATCGAACAAATCAAAGATTTGATCGTGAACCCATTCTGGACGTGCGCCCGGACGGTCGATTTTGTTGATCACAACAATCGGTTTCAGACCCAAAGCCAAGGCTTTTTTGGTCACGAAACGCGTTTGTGGCATTGGGCCTTCAACGGCATCAACCAGCAGCAATACACCGTCAACCATACCCAATACACGTTCAACTTCACCACCGAAGTCCGCGTGACCTGGGGTGTCAACGATGTTGATGTGCGTGCCTTCGTATTCGATGGCAGTGTTTTTAGCCAGAATGGTAATACCACGTTCTTTTTCAAGATCGTTGGAATCCATTACGCGCTCAACGATAGCTTGGTTGGCGCGGAAAGTACCGGCTTGTTGTAAAAGCTGGTCTACCAGCGTGGTTTTACCATGATCGACGTGAGCGATAATGGCGACGTTACGAAGTGCACGGGTCATGTTTGGACTGTGGGCTATTTGCGAAAGTGGCGGATTGTATCACGCCTTAATGAAAAAACTGTGAACTCGTCAATGACTTTGGCGAGTAAAGCTGATTTTTATTGGAAAAATACTGATTAGCGGCAAACTAATTTGAGTGCTCACGCGAATGTTCAGCCCAAGCCGTGCCCGCCTTACGCCCAAACGCACCCCGTCAGGCGAGCTAGCGCAAACCAGATGACGAGCGGCATTGGTCATCCAACTCCAGCGTCATATCCCTAGGTATGCCTTCCAACATCAACTCTAGCGCGAAGTTGAGCAATATACCTGCAGTAGCCCCCCAAACCACCCGCTGATTCACTTCTAAAAAATGTGTCGCACCACGCACACCTTGTCGATTCACCCAACGCTTTTCATACAAAGAGCGATTCAGCAACGTGACCAAGGGCAACTCAAAAACGTCTGCCACTTCATTGGGGTCAACCCGAAGTGAGAAGCCAGGCTGCAAAATCCCCACTACCGGTGTGACGCAATAGCCACTAATGGTGTGGTACTCCCCCAAACAAGCGAGCACCTGCACCTGATCACACGGCAAACCAATTTCTTCGGCGGTTTCACGCAATGCCGTCGCTACAGGATCTGGGTCGCTCACTTCTGTCGCGCCGCCCGGAAAACTCACTTGTCCAGCGTGTTGCGATAAATGATCGGCCCTGACGGTGAGCAACACAGTGGCACCATCAGGATGCAACACAATCGGAATCAACACGGCGGCCGTTCGCCTAGAGTGATGCTGGTAGTCATAACCACTGACCCGTGACGAGCTTGCTAACTGCTGACTCAGCCAGTGCGGTAATTGCGCAACATCTGGCAACATATTGATTCATTCCTACTTAATGGCCATTGAGCCTATCATTTCGTGGGTCGAGCAAAACACGCATCTCACCCGCACTTAAACGCGCAATTGCTGCGATAAACCGACAGCCAAAGACTGCACCAAGGCAAATTGCGCCATTGCCGATTCAAAATCATTGTTTTTGGCGGCCTGCTCAATGGCCTTGCAATACACCGCCATTTTTGCCGCCCCCAATTGCGCCGCAGCGCCTTTCAACTTATGCGCAAAGCCAATCACTTGCGCTGCGTCGCCGGCGGTTATTGCGGGCGTTAAACCGGTGACACATTCATCCAAAGTCGGAAAAAACAAAGCCAACAGCTCTTCTTTCATATCCATACCAACCGCTTGCTTAAGCTCATCAAACATGCGATCAATATCTAACAACTCTTGCTGTAACTCTAAACTAATACCAACATCCATCTCGTCCTCCAACGCTTGTGGCTGCGGTGCCAAGTGCGCCAAGCGCCCTGACTTGGCCAAACCACGCTGTAGTGCCAGTGAAATCTCGGCCATATGAATCGGCTTGGCGACAAAATCATCCATCCCCACTGCATAACAATGATCGACATCCGATTGAAATGCATTCGCGGTTAAGGCGACAATATAAACACCCGCCTGCTCGGGCGGCAATGCACGAATCGTTTGTGTGGCCACAAAACCATCCATTTCGGGCATTTGGCAATCCATCAACACCATATCATAACGGCGCTGCTCAACGGCTGCGACCGCCAATGCGCCGTTTTCAACCACGTCGACCCGACAGCCAAATTTTTCCAACATCAATACCGCCACCTTCTGATTGATGGGGTTATCTTCAGCCAATAATAAATACGGTTTACTTGCTGCGATTTGCTCGGCCAAATGATGCGCCGTCACCAGATGCTGCGCTCCACGTGGAAATTGCCGCATTTTCAAGGCCTCTTCAATAACATGGAGCAACTGCGTTTGTCGGACGGGCTTAGTTAAAAAAGCAGAATACCCAGCCGCTTTGGCTTCTGCGGCAAGCCCAGGCACCGCCATCGAAGTCAGCAACACCAAAGGCAATGGCGTTTCACCCACCATAGCCTGAATTTGCCGCGCCAATTGCAAACCATCCAGATCAGGCAACTGTAAATCAACCAAAGCCAATGAAAAATGCGCTGGCGCTTGCGCCAAAACAGCCAGCGCCTCATGCGGCGAATGAAAACACGCCGGCAGCATACCAAAAGACGTTAACTGCAAAGTAATCAGCTCACGATTGGCCGCAAAATCATCCACCACCAGCACGCGCAGACCTTGCAAGGCCAGCTCAACCTCAGGCGGCGGCGCTTCGACTTTGGCAACCGCCAACGTCACCTCAAACCAAAACTCCGACCCTTCACCCAAAACGCTAACCACGCCCACTGCACCGGCCATGGCTTCGATTAAGCGCTTACAAATTGACAAGCCCAAGCCCGTACCGCCAAAGCGGCGCGTGGTCGATGCATCGGCTTGACAAAATGGCTTAAACAACGATATTTGCGCCGACTCGCTCATGCCAATGCCGGTGTCTTTAACGCTAAAACGCAATACACAGCGCTCATCATTTGAACCTGGCAGCGCCACCACCTCGCCTTGCGCCGTAAATTTAATCGCGTTATTGAGTAAATTAAGCACCACCTGCCGCAAACGACTTGGGTCGCCAATCAGCCGCAAAGGCACATTCGGGCTGGTAATACAGGCCAAATCAAGCGCCTGCTTGGCGGCTTTCTCCGCCACAATATCTAATGCCCCTTCTAGCAAATAGCGCACATCAAATTCAATATGCTCAAGCTGTAAATGCCCCGCTTCAATCTTAGAAAAATCTAAAATATCATTAATCAAACTCAGTAAAGCATCGCCTGATTGCTGAATCGCGCCAACAAACTCCAGTTGCACCGCATTCAACGGCGTATCGGCGAGCAAGGTCGAAAAACCAATCACCGCATTCATCGGCGTGCGAATTTCATGACTCATATTGGCCAAGAAATCACTTTTCGCCTGACTCGCCGCCACAGCCTGATCAATCGCCAACTCTAAAGCAGCATTAATATGTTTTTGCTCGGTCACATCGGTGGCAACGCCTAAATAACCAATCAATTGACCCGCATCATCGTAGCGCGCAGTCACAATTAGATTGACAGTCAGACGTGAGCCATCTTGGCAAATATACGTCCACTCATGGGTGTCGCTGCCCCCTTGTTTTGCCATAGACACCAGCACTTCAAACCCACTCACACACACGCCAGTTTGGGCCGCAATAGATTGCGCGCGGCTCGCCAACTCAGAGGGATCATGAAAGGCTTCTGGGGTTAAAACGCCAATCACTGCGTCGGCAGAATAACCGAGCATTTTTTCGGCACCGACATTAAACAGCTGAATTTCTCCGGCAATATCGGTCGCGATAATACAAATTTCGGTAGCCGAATTCACCACACTGCGTAATTGCTGCTGCAAATGGGTTAACGCGGTATCTTGCTCAATGAGCATTAATTCATTGTACTTACGCGCATCAATATCCAGATGAATCCCGGCGATTTTAATCGGCGCACCTTGCGCGTCACGCTCATACACCCGCCCAATCGCATGCACCCACCGCCACAGACCTTGCGCGGTTTTCATTCTTAATTCACAGCTATGGATCGCCGAATGCCCAGCCAAATGGGCGGTCAAAGAAGCTTCGGCCAAGGGCAAATCATCGGGGTGTAATAAGCTTCTCCAAGTTTCTACGCTGGGTATCAGCTCCTGAGTGACAAAACCCAACATCTCGCCCCACATACCCCCAAAAAATGACTCCCCGGTACGTAAATCTAAATCCCAAATCCCCAAGCCTGATGCCTCAACAATCATCGACAACTGCCGCTGATTGGCGCGCAATGCTTGCTCACTCGCTAAACGCACACTGATATCTCGAATTTGCGCCACCAAAAAAGTAGCCTCATCAATATGAAATTGATTCAAATTCACCTCGATGGGAATTAAATGGCCATCGAAGTGCTTGGCCCACAATTCACGACCCTTGCCCATGATCGAAGCGCCATTTTGATAGCGATATTGCGCCACATAATCGTCATGCTTGCGCGCCAATTCTTCCGGCATAAAGATTTTAATGTTTTTTCCCAGCACCTCATCCACAGCAAAACCAAACATCGATGTGACCGAACGATTCACCCCCAAAATCGTCCCTTGCAGATCGGCGGTCACAATCACATCGGGCGTACTATCAATCACCGCATCAAGTTGAATTTCACGCTGGCGCGCATGCAAAGACATCGCCTCAGCCAATGACTGCGCCTTCTCTTTTAACCTAGCGGCATTGAGCAAAGTAGCGGCAATCAACGCGGTAATAGACAGACCAAATAGCAATAATCCCAAGGGTAACCAGCTCTCTAAGCGTGCAGCAAAGCTATCGTTTGAGCTCAGCACCACCGTCCACGTCTGGCCACCGAGTTCTAGCTCGACTTGTCGCCGCAGATTACGATACTCGGGATGACTGGCACCTAGCACATAGTGTGAATCGTCGTCATACAATAAAAACTCCGGCTTGAGCACTTTGCCCGAGTACACCTCAAAATCGATGGTTTTTTTCTGATAATCATTTAAACCCGCCACCAACTTAGACATCAGCACCGGCGCATACACCCAGCCGAGGAGTGATTCAGCACGAAGTTTGGCCGATGGGTTTTCATCCCCCGCATTCGGTAGCAAATAATAGGGCAGCAAAATCAAAAATCCTGGCGACTTTTTGCCATCTTGTACCAGTTGAATCGGCGCACTCATCGCCATCCCTGCTGAATGCATGGCGCTCACCGCCGCCGCTTTACGCATCGGCTCACTAGCAATGTCCAAGCCGACCGCGACCTCATTGCCTTTGAGTGGCTCAATAAATTGAATTAAGTATTTTGTCCCCGCATTCGGGCCTTTGGCGCGCAACTGAAATTCAGGCCGGTAGTGCTGCTGCTCACGCACAAAAGCCGCCACATCTTGTGGCTCAACGCGGCGAATAAAGCCAACCCCCAAAGCACCAGGAAACACATCGGCTAAATTTAATTGCGCCACATACTGCTTAAAATGCTGTGGCTTTAATTGCCCGTGCGCCATTAAAGGCACGGTGCGCGCGCCATACAGACCCAAAGCCAAACTTTGTACCCGCAACTTTAAAGCGTTGACCAAGGGCTCAGATTGCCGCTCAAATTGAATATCGGTCTGCTGTTTAAGCTTAATCGCCGCAAATTGCCAAACAAAAATCGACAACACCACACCAACGATCACCACCGCCAGTAAGCGAAAATCATTCAAATGCTGAATTTTTTGCTTTATTGTTGACATTGATTGACAAGTTTTTGTATGGGTATTGAAAATACTATAGTCGAGGCCTTTCTATTTTTCTGTCAAACCGTCATTGCTGACTCTGCGTTATAATCAAGGTCATTTTCTTGCATATTTTGGCCGACCATGACCCGCAAAATACTCGTTACCTCTGCCCTACCTTACGCCAATGGCGCGATTCACCTTGGTCACTTGGTTGAATACATCCAAACCGACATCTGGGTTCGCTTTCAAAAATCTCGCGGTCACCAATGCCATTATGTTTGTGCGGACGACACGCACGGCACACCCATCATGCTGCGCGCAGAAAAAGAAGGCATTACACCCGAGGCGCTGATTGCCCGCGTGCACGGTGAACATTTACGTGACTTCAGCGGTTTTCATGTCGCATTTGACAATTACTACAGCACCAACAGCCCAGAAAACCGCGACTTTGCTTACGACATTTACGCTAAGCTCAAAGCCAACAACAAAATTGCCAAAAAAACCATTTCGCAATTATTTGACCCCGAAAAACAAATGTTCTTGCCCGATCGCTTTGTCAAAGGCGAATGCCCAAAGTGCGGCGCTAAAGATCAATACGGCGATAATTGTGAGGTATGCAGCGCAACGTATGCGCCGACCGAGCTTAAAAACCCATACTCTGCCGTATCAGGCGCAACACCGGTACTACGAGATTCAGAACATTTCTTTTTTAAGCTGGGCGAATGCGAAGACTTCTTAAAGACTTGGACCACCACGCCGGGCAAGTTGCAGCAAGAAGCAGCCAATAAAATGCAGGAATGGTTTGAATCAGGACTGACCGATTGGGATATTTCGCGCGATGCGCCGTATTTTGGTTTTGAAATCCCCGATGCGCCGGGCAAGTATTTTTACGTTTGGCTCGATGCGCCGGTGGGCTATATGGCCAGCCACAAAAACCTGTGCGATCGCTTAGGTTTGGACTTTGATAGCTACTGGAATAAAGATTCTGACGCCGAGCTGTATCATTTTATTGGCAAAGACATTTTGTATTTCCACTCGCTATTTTGGCCTGCGATGCTCGAGTACTCGGGCTATCGCACGCCAACTGCGATTTATAGCCACGGATTTTTGACCGTTGACGGCGCAAAAATGAGCAAATCGCGCGGCACCTTTATCACCGCCGAGTCGTACTTAGACCACCTGAACCCGGAGTGGCTGCGCTATTACTATGCTGCCAAACTCTCTAACACCGCTGAAGACATTGACTTAAACCTCGAAGACTTTACCGCACGGGTCAATTCCGACCTAATCGGCAAATACGTCAATATCGCCAGCCGCGCCGCCGGCTTTATCAGCAAACGCTTTGCAGGTCGCCTACACAGCGGCATCTTTGAAGCGGAAACCTATGCGCTAATGCCGGCGATTGTGGCACTGCAAAAGAAACTGCAAGGCGCTAGCGACAGCATTGCCAGCCTGTTTGAAAGCCGAGAATACAGCCGCGCCATTCGTGAAATCATGGCTTTAACCGACGAAGTCAATCAATACGTCGACACCGTTAAACCATGGGAAATGGCCAAGCACCCAGAGCAAAGTGACAATCTGCATGCGGTATGCAGCTTCTTGATCAATGCTTTCCGTATTTTGACGATTTACCTATCACCCGTATTGCCAAAGCTGGCCAATGACGTTGAAGCGTTCTTGAACATCGCGCCACTGCAATGGTCTGATGCTCAGCATTTATTGCTCGATCACAGCATCAACAGCTACAGCCATTTGATGGTGCGAATCGACCCGAAAAACATTGCCGCAATGATCGAAGCCAATGTGCAAGTGCTCGACACCCCAGTACCGACAGCGCCCGCTTACGAAATCCCCGCCATCAGTGAAACCATCAGCATTGATGACTTTATGAAGGTGGATTTACGCATTGCGCGCATCGCGGATGCACAGCACGTTGCTGGCGCGGAAAAACTCCTGCAACTGACGCTCGATTTAGGCAATGAAACACGCAATGTTTTTGCTGGGATTAAGTCGGCGTATAAACCCGAAGATTTGATCGGCAAGCACACCGTAATGGTGGCCAATTTAGCCGCGAGAAAAATGAAGTTTGGTTTGTCTGAGGGCATGGTATTGGCTGCTGGCGGTGACGGCGGCCTGTATATCTTAGAGCCGCACGAAGGCGCAAAACCGGGCATGCGGGTGAAATAAGCAAGCAGCCCGCAGCAACAGCCGCGCCCAATGGCGCGGCTTTTTTGTGCCGCGCCAACGTTAATGTCAATCGCGACCGCGACCGCGACCGAAGACTAACCGAGCTTAAGCCAGCAACACCACATCTAGAACGACACAACGAGCCGACCAAAACATCTGCGTAAAACTAATAGGTATAGCGCGGTAAACTATATTAAATATAGGCCAGCTGGCTATACATCAAATCGTGAACTCATCCAAGCTAGATATTCAACCGCGCCAGCCGCCCCTTCTGCTGGCGCCCAAGATGCGCGCTCATGGCTCGCCACCGGAAGATACGGCCCGGCTTTAGCTTCAAAAAACACCGTAGGCTCTAATGCGACCAAACTATGAAATACCCCCGGCGCAATATCAATACCCAGACAATCGCCCCCCGCCGCAATCACTTTTTGCGCAATCACCTCGCCCTCGGCATTAAAAATCAGCACCCCCATTCGCCCAGTCAGCACTACCATGGTTTCGGCTTTATCTACTGACAAATGACAATGCGGTTGCACATAGCTATTGGGTTGCAGTGCGTTGAGTAAGCGATGGCAACTAGCACCGTCAGCAGTGTGAAAATTAAAGTTTTTGCGCTGCCGTGGTGTTTGCTCGGCAGCACACAGCAATTCGGACAATACCGCCTGATCGATAAAACGCGTTTGCATGAGCATTCCAAGCAATTAAAAAGTCGCATCATGCAGTAAATTCGCCGCAAACCGCAAACTCGTCGCACAAAAAATAGCTTCGCCGCCGCCGATACCACAAACATGCGCACCAAAGCGGGACCGGCATCCACCAGCTTGGTGGGATAATTGGTCAGCAAAATCAAGCATATCCGGCAGCGATGACACCAACTCGTTCGATTGACTGCGCCAGCGTCTCGCCATTGCCCACACCAATCCGCGCCGCGCTCGCCGGGATGCCGACAGATTGCAATCAGATGGGTATAATTGCCGTTTTGGTTTCACTTAGCGCCTGCCATGAACCTGCCTGATCCTCGTCTATACCCTCGCGTTAACCCGCAAAATCCGATTATTCGTCAACTAATGTCGTTATTGACTGAGCGCGATGCTGCACAAGTAGCGCAAAAACGCCTCGGCTTGCAACAGCTGATGGCCGAATTACTCATGGCCAAAGATC
Organism: uncultured Deefgea sp.; assembly: GCF_947072475.1. Classification (GTDB taxonomy): domain Bacteria; phylum Pseudomonadota; class Gammaproteobacteria; order Burkholderiales; family Chitinibacteraceae; genus Deefgea. The sequence continues at coordinate 1,472 of NZ_CAMTIA010000013.1, read as the reverse complement.
ATTACGCCCTCAATGGCGCACTGACTCAAGCGCCATCGCAAGACGCATGGATGACACTGTGGCATGCGCTGCGTCAAGAAGTAGAAAGCCCTAGCCAACACGCGCAACAATCGGCCACTTTATTTGCCATTCCGGTGGTATTGGTCGCTGGCTGCAAAGGTGAAACCACACTGCCGAGCGAAATCGATGGCGATGCGGCGCTGGCTATTTTGCGTGAACATGGCGTGATTGCGGCCGATGCCGATGCTTGGTTGTCAGGTGCATTGCTAGGTCCGGATATTTTGGCGGCCATTAGCCCAGCGCAATTGGCTGAATGGCGCGCGACACTCAGCGTGGCCCGCGACTTCCCGATTGATTCGGCCGGTAGCGCGATCAAATTTAAAGACGAAGCGGTGCTACTACGCTACTTAATCGGCGTAGTGATTGAACGCACCGGCGCTCCCGCCGCCATCACGCTCGGTGGCCAAGTCGGTAGCTGGGGCATGCCACTGGCCAATCTGATTGGCGAAGCGCTCCAGACCGACGGCGTAACCTTATTTCCGATTCCACGCACGCCGCTGCCTTGGCTGGCCGCGCAAGATGTCGGCCGCGTTACGCAGCTTGAAACTCGGCTGCAAGTAATGACCAGCAATGCGCTGCGCAGCATTCGCAGCAAAGGGCGCAGCCCAGTGGTGACCGTTGCCGCCCATGAAAACAATGAAATTCGGATTACCTTTGCCAGTAAAGAAGATCCGGAACGCTGGGAAGGCTATGTTTGGCCGCTCTTACCGTCCGACCATGTCGAGCTGATTGCGCAGTATATTCAAGAATTAATGCTCGAATGCCGGATGAGCGATTTGGTCTTTATTGACGGCGTACAGGCGGTATTCGATACCGATGGTTTGCCATTGTTTATCACGCCGCACACCAAAGCACCGGCATTGCAATAAAAGGAGCTGAGAATGAGCCATTATCAATACCATGTGTTTTTTTGCCTGAATCAGCGCGAACCTGGCGAGCGTCAGTCGTGTAATAGCTGCGGCGCAGATCAACTTTGGGCCTACGCCAAAGAGCGGGTGAAAGCGCTCAAACTCAATGGCGATGGCCAAGTGCGGATTAATAAAGCCGGCTGCCTTGAGCGCTGCGAAGAAGGCCCGGTGATCGTGATTTATCCTGAAGAGACTTGGTATACCTATATCGACAAAGACGACATTGATGAAATCGTCAACGAGCATTTATTGCACGGGCGAATTGTTGAGCGCCTTCTCATCCCGCCGCGCCCTGCTGAGTAAGCATTGGGCTACGGTGAAGGCATGCGAAATGACGCATGCCTTCACCTTTTATCAGCATTGCCCGTCATTATTTGATCTACGCTGCAATTGGCATCGACTTTAGCGGCAAAACAACGCCGCCTTTGCGAGCAGTCAGTAAAAATAATGGTAATGTTCAGATTTGGTGTTGATGCTGTGCCGCGCTCGTCGAGCTGGGGCTTA
>NZ_CAMTIA010000012.1 GCF_947072475.1 uncultured Deefgea sp. | reverse complement strand
CCTTGCGGGCGCTAGGACCTGAACCTAGTGCGTCTACCAATTCCGCCACCTGGGCATATCTGATACAGTGTGTAAATAAGTTGAAAAGTTGGTGCCCAAGAGAAGACTCGAACTTCCACACCCTTGCGGGCGCTAGGACCTGAACCTAGTGCGTCTACCAATTCCGCCACCTGGGCTCTTCAACTGCGCTACAATAACGCGGCGCCACTTACAGAAGGGCGCAATAATATTCAAACCTAGAAATGGTGTCAATAAAAAACTATGAAAAAAACGGTTCCGATGGATAAATTTCAAAATGATCAAAATGAGAAATCCCCAACGAAGAAACCTGCTCGAGCCAAAAAGCTAAAAGGTTTGCGAGCACAAGATCCTTATTTAGCCCGTGAACGCGAGCGCTATGAAAATCCTTTGCCTTCTCGCGAATTTATTTTGCAAGTGTTAGAGCAGCATGGTGCGCCGATGTCGGCGTTTGATTTGGCAAAGCAATTAGATATTTTATTGGTTGAAGAGGTCGCATTTGAGCGACGTCTGCAGGCAATGGGCCGCGAAGGCCAGTTACTGATAAATCGTGCTGGCGCTTTATGTCTGCCAGAAAAAGTGGATTTAATTCCCGGTAAAGTACAAGGCCATCCGGATGGTTTTGGCTTTTTGATTCCGGATGACGGTAGCGATGATTTATTTCTTGGCCCTAAAGAAATGGACAAAGTGCTGCATGGCGATCGCGTGCTGGCGCGCAAAATTGGCGTTGATCGCCGTGGTCGTCCAGAAGGGGCGATTGCTGAAGTGCTTGAGCATGTTAATTTGCGTTTGGTTGGCCGCTTGCATTGCGAGCGTGGCGTGTTTTTTGTAACGGCTGAAGACAAGCGAATTAGTCGTGATATCCAAATCGAGCCATCCGGCTGTGGTGCTGCGCAAGTGGGGCAGGTGGTGATGATTGAGATGTTGACTCAGCCATCGCGTTATACCCAGCCTGTGGCGCGCGTGACCGAAGTGCTTGGTAATTATGATGATCCGGGTATGGAAATTGAAATTGCCCTGCGTAAGCATAATTTGCCGCATGTGTTCTCGCTTGAAGCCGAAGCGTTAGCGCGCAAAATGCCCAAAAAAGTACGCAAATTAGATTGGAAGCCAGAAAACGGTGTGGAGCGGGTTGATTTACGTGATATGCCGTTGGTGACCATCGACGGTGAAACGGCCAAAGACTTTGACGACGCCGTGTATGCCGAAAAAAGCGGCAAGGGCTGGCGTTTGGTGGTGGCCATTGCCGATGTGAGTCATTACGTTCGTCCGGATGATGCTTTGGATTTAACGGCGATTGAGCGCGGCAATTCGATTTATTTTCCGCGCCGCGTGATTCCGATGTTGCCTGAGCAAATCTCCAACGGCCTTTGCTCGCTCAATCCAGATGTTGAACGCCTATGTATGGTGTGCGACATGAAAGTGAGCGCCAAGGGGGCGATTAAAGGCTATCAATTTTATCCGGCGGTGATGCTCTCTAAGGCGCGATTTACCTATACCAAGGTATGGGATATCTTGCAAAACCCTGCTGGTGAAGTCGCGCAGCAATATACCCAGCAAGTGCCGCATTTGCAGGGTATATACGCGCTGTTTCAAGCGTTTGCCAAAGCCCGTGCCGAGCGCGGCGCGATTGACTTTGAAACGACTGAAACTGAAATGCGGTTTGATGACAAAGGCAAGATCAGCGAAATCGTGCCGGTGGTGCGTAATGATGCACATAAATTGATCGAAGAATGCATGTTGGCGGCCAATGTCTGCGCTGCCGATATTTTGCTGAAAAAAGAGCATCCCGCTTTATACCGCGTGCATGAAGGTCCAACGCCAGAGAAGCTGAAAAATCTGCGTGAATATTTGAAAACCGTGGGCTTGAGTTTGGGCGGGGATGAAGATCCAACCGCCAGCGACTACGCTAAATTACTCAATTCATTCAAAGATCGTTTGGACGCGCCCTTATTGCAAACGATGCTACTGCGTAGTTTGTCGCAGGCGGTGTATAGCCCAGATAACGAAGGGCATTTTGGTTTGAGTTATGAGGCTTACGCGCATTTCACTTCGCCAATTCGCCGTTATCCGGATTTGTTGGTGCATCGCTCGATTAAGGCGATATTGGCTGGCAAGAAGTATAAGCCAGCAATGAAATGGGAAGCTTTAGGGGTGCAGTGCTCGATGACTGAGCGCCGTGCTGATGAGGCCAGCCGTGACGTACAAAATTGGCTCAAATGCTACTTTATGCAAGATAAAGTGGGTGAGGAGTTTGAGGGCTCAGTATCGGCCGTCACCGGTTTTGGGATGTTTGTTTTGCTCGACAAGGTGTATGTCGAGGGCTTGGTGCATGTTTCTGAGCTCGGTACAGATTACTTTCATTATGATGAAAAACGCCGTGAGTTAAAGGGCGAGCATAGTGGCAAGGTGTATCGCTTAACTGATCGCGTTAAGGTGCGTGTGGCGCGGGTTGATTTAGAAACCAGCAAGATTGATTTTGTGCTGGTGCTGGATGCAGCAGAGCGAGAGCGTCAATCAAAACCAGGTGCGCCAAGATCGAACCGAGCGCGTGGCGGGGAAAAAACGCCGGCGCGAAGTGGTACACGTTCGGCGCTTAGGTCGCCTGCTGTGGCTAAGCCAGAAAGCCAAGCTAAACCGGCGGCAGCGCCAGCTGCAACGACTAAACCGGCGGCACGTCGGCGTCGTCGCTAATTCAAATAGCCAGTCCTTTAGGGGCTGGCTATTTTGTTGGCCGTTTTGTTTTGTTTTGGCTTGGTTTTACCGGCAGTGCCTTGCCACTATTGAATGTTGACGCAACAGAGCGCGTGTTTTAGCTACTGGTCAGTTTGTTGAGTAGTAGCTGCTGCTGGTGACTTAATGCCTGCAATTGAAATTGGTGGCGAAAAACACTGATATGACCAATTAGGGCGCTATTAATAAATTTCCCTGTTAAATCAAGGGTGTTTTTGGTGCTTTCCATTCCAAGGTATTCGTGAACTTCAAGCATTAAACGTGCTTCACAGCCGGCTTTGAATTCGGTTGCTGAAATTAAAGTTAATATATCGGCATTGGCTTCGGTGATTTTTCCTTCGAAGGCTTGTGTGTGATGCTTAGGTATAATTGCAGCACGCCAACGAACGAATTTGCGTTTAGAATTGGATAAATTGATTGTATTTTGCGACATGAATTAAATGATTACCAAAAATAAATAATGACATAAGAACTGAGCTAGTCTAAAGCCAATAGGTCTAATTTGGCTTGTCATTATTGAAATTGGGATTAAAACTGACTTATTTTGGAGTAATGTATGTTTATTGTGGACCGTTCTGCTGCGATTATTCGCCCTAAGCTGGCATTTTTGAATTGGTTAAATCAATTGCCAGATAATGACGTTGTATTAACGCTGGATGAAATTAGAACCGATTGTACTGTGTTGATGGTGCCAGAAGCTGCCGAGCCAGAAGATGCTATTGCGTATATTGACGAAATTGCCGATAAAATCTTTGCGATGGAATTGGCGTCGTGGGTCATTGACGAAGCTTTGTGGCCAGAAAAACGAAATTTAAAATTGTTTTGGGAGTGGTTTGACGTAGAAATTCATCTGGGTGTAATGGATGCCGTTGCGGAAGAAATTCATAATACACCGGCAGATCATAGCTATCATTAATTGCAATGACTTTTATATGAGGTTTCATGATGCATAAATTGGGTTTGATGTGTGCTTTGTTGGCCGGTTCAGTTTGGGCTGCAGAGGTGCCGCAGCGGAATCTGGTTAATTTTGAGGCGGTGGCCAGTCGTGAAGTGAGTAATGATCTGGCGACGGCCACTTTATTTGTTGAACTCAGTGATGCCAATCCGGCGCGACTGGCGGAAAAAGTGAATCTGGCTTTGTCGGGTGCGCTCAAGGCATTAAAACAATATCCTGCAGTGCAGTCGGCGGGAACCACGTATGCAACTTACCCGGTTTATGGCAATAAAAGTAATCAGCAAGAAGGTTGGCGCAGTCGGGGTGAGTTGCAATTAACCTCGAAAGATTTTTCGGCTTTATCGCAATTGATTGGTGATTTGCAAGCCTCGTCTGGATTGCAATTGGCTGGGGTGCGTTATAGCGTATCGGATGCTAGCAAAAGCAAGGCCGAGGAGTCGCTGATCGAAGAAGGTATCGCGGCATTTAAACGCCGAGCGGCATTGATTCAGCGCAGTATGTCGGCCAAGGATTGGAAACTGGTCAATATGAATATTAATACCGGCTATCGGCCTGAGCCTCGTGTCATGATGATGCGTAGTGCGCCGGTGATGGATGCGGCAATGGCGGCTGCGCCAGCACCAATCGAAAGTGGCGAAAGCCATGTGCAGGTGAATGTGAATGGCAGTATTCAACTGGGCGATTGATGTTACCGATTGATTTGCAAATTAACCCCGCGTCATTTTGGCGGCGGGGTTTTTTATTGCTGATTTTTTTGTTGGCAATTGCCGCTTGCTTGGTGCTTCAGGCGGACTGGGCTCTGCTTTTGGCGGTGTTTTTATTGGGTGGTTTTGTTTTTTACTGGGCGCATATCGAAACGATTGTGCTTGTTCGAGCGTGTTCAGCGGGCGACTTTCAGTTGTTTGATGCGCAGGGTGGCGAACTGTCTGCGCACTTATTACCCAGTAGTGTGGTGACGCCGCTGTTGATTGTTTTGCATTTTGAAGATGAATTCAAGCATAAAATCAATTTGGTTTTGTGGCCAGACAGCGCCCCAGTCGAGTCGTTGCGGCAATGGCGGGTTTGGTTGCGTTGGGTGTGGTCAGAGCGGTGCTTGTAGTTGACGTAGCATGCAGACAGCGTTCTCGCCATAAGCGGCTGGTAGCGGTGTGGAAAGTGGCTGGAAGTGATGTTTTTGCCAAAAACGATCCGCACCCATTACCGCAACGAGCATAACTTGCGAAAAATTGGCATGCATTGCCCATGCCATGGCGTGTTGTATGAGCTGCTCGGCGAGGTTGTTGCCTCGGGCGTTGGGGGAAATGGCGAGATCATGAATATAAAATCGATCGGCCATTTCGGGTAAATGGCTCAGTTGCGCGTTAAGCGCCGGCGGTTTTTCCCCGAACCAGGGATGACAAAACAAATAACCACTGACTTGCTCGTTAAGGGTAATGACCCAGGATGAATAGGGGGAAAGTTGTTGCTTTTGTTGTAGTGTATTGGCGGTTTCAATGAGTGCTTGCGGATAGCAGTCTGCTTGCAGTGTGAGGATGGCGCTAAAGTCATCAGAATGCATAAGTCGAATTTGTCGGCTAATCATGGGGTATTGCCTTGTATGCACTAGTGCTAAACACCTTTGGTGGTATACCTAAATAAAAAGGCAGCCTAGGCTGCCTTTTTATTTTAAGTTAAAACATTTTAAGCTAAAACTTTATTCGAAGCGACCGCCGCCACGATTGCCGCTCGGCTTACCTTGGTAGTCGCCACCGGTGCTAGTGCGGCGTTGGCCATCACCACCACGGCCGGCATAACCGCCACCCGTGTTGCTGCCGCCTTCGCGGTTGCCTTGGTAACCGCCACCTGAGCGAGGTGCTGCTGCGCCATCACGGTTGCCTTGATAGCCACCAGTGCGTGGTGCTGCACCTTCGCGGTTACCTTGGTAGCCGCCGCCTGAGCGAGGCGCTGCGCCATCGCGGTTGCCTTGGTAGCCACCGGTACGCGGTGCGCCATCACGGTCGCGGCTTTGGCCGGTACCGAATGAACGTTGTTCACGTGGTTGGCCTTGGTAGCCGCCATCACGGGGGGCTGACTCGCTTGGGCGATGATGACCTTGGTAACCTGCTTCGCCACGTGGGTGAGTGCCTTCACTACGGCCGCCGTTGTAACCTTCGCTACGACCTGCGTCACGATCACGATTGCCTTGGTAGCCGCCGCCATCACGGTTGCCAGCGTAACCACCGCTGCGACCAGCGCCGCCGCCAGCAGGACGACCACGGCCGCCACTGCTAGGACGACCACGATCATGACCGCCGCCCGTGCCTGCGCGACCAGGTTGGAAGCGGGCTTCCAAACCTTCGATGACTTGAACGTTAAAGTCAAGATTGTATTGGCGACGAATGCGTGTCAATAAAGTGAAGTCATTTTTGGTTACCAATGACACGGCTTCACCGGTACGACCAGCGCGGCCAGTACGACCAATACGGTGAATGTAATCTTCGCAGAAGCGTGGCAAGTCAAAGTTCAATACTAAGGTAATACCGGCAACGTCAATACCGCGTGCGGCAACGTCAGTGGCAACCAATACATCGATGTCGCCTTTGCGTAAACGATCTAAAGTGCGACGACGATCGCGCTGTGCCAAATCGCCGTGCATTGCTGCGGCGCGGAAGCCTTCCAGTTTTAGCCATTCTGATAATTCATCAGCGCTAATTTTGGTTGCGGTGAAGACGATGGCTTGTTGGCCGTCGTTTTTCTTAAGCAAGGCCGCAGTTAGTTTTTGTTTGTGCTCGTAACCATCGGCGTAATGTACCGATTGTTCGATTTGCGCTTGCATGCTGGCTTGAGCCGCCATTTCAACTAATTTCGGTGCTTTGAGCATTGGCACGGCGAAACGTTGAACTGATTCAGTCAAGGTGGCAGAGAACAGGGCGGTTTGACGCTCTTTTGGCAAGGCATCAACAATCGCTTCAACTTCGTCAATGAAGCCCATGTCGAGCATACGATCGGCTTCGTCCAGTACGAGCATTTCTAAGCGTTTGAAGTCGATGCGGCCACTGCGCATCAAATCAGTCAAGCGACCTGGTGTTGCCACCAATACTTCGTAAGGTTGCGACAATAATTTATTTTGTACTGGGTAAGGTACGCCACCTACAACAGTCACGACTTTGCAGCGTGGAATGTTGCGGCACAAATCAGTCGCTACTTTTGATACTTGCTCAGCGAGTTCGCGAGTCGGTGTCAAAACGAGGATACGTGGGCCACGGGCAGTGTGTTTTGCTTCTTTAGTCAGGCGGTGTAGCGCAGGCAATAAGAAGGCCGCTGTTTTACCAGTACCAGTTTGCGCTGAAGCCATCACGTCATTGCCAGCCAATAATTCTGGAATAGACGCTGCTTGAATCGGAGTAGGGGTATTGAAGCCTTGTGCGGCTAAGATGTCAGTCAGTTGTGAGGCAAGGCCTAGTTCTACAAAAGCATTAGGCGTAGTTGTTTCAGGCGCAGTATTGTGCGGCATTGAGTTGTCCTTGTAAGGTATCGGGCTGGAAAATCCAGCGCAGCATCGACGCCAACCAGGAACAACCGCTTTATCAAAAGCACGCGGGAATAAGGTTAGAGGCGATGACGGGGCTAACGAGTATCGTGCGCTAAAAATAGAGGCACGGATGAAGGAGGCGAATTATGCCGACTTGTTGCCAATTATGCAACATATTTGTTTTGATTGTTTGAATAGTCACACAATAGCTGTTAGGCAGCCGGGTGAATGGGTACTTTTCGTAGGAAGTCGCGCAACACCCGCTGTTCAATTTGTGAGCGTAAGCCCAATGGCGCAGGCAGTTGCAGCTGTAGTCCGATGAATTCGATCTCATCGAGAATCAGGCGAACACGCGGCTCTTGCAGTGGCGTGTCCATCACATAGTCGCTTGAAATCTCTTTGGTATGTTGTGCCAATTGGTCCATATACTCTGAAATGATTTCGCGGCCGCAGTTTAAAAGCACGGTCTCAGCTAGCTCCCAGTCGGCATTTCGCGCGACATTGATATGAATCGTTTGTATCGCAAAATTACCCATCATGGTTTCATTGTAAACTGGGTTGCCAAATAGCATTGAATTAGGGATTTTAATGCCGCGCCCAACCGTGCCTTTGTGGTGTTCGGCGCGACTCGATTCGACCAGCGTGGTAGAAATTAAATTAATGTCGAGTACTTGCCCTTTAATGCCAGCAATTTCAATGCGATCACCTACTTCATACACATGGCTGCTGGTGCGGTAAATTGAACCGAGCATGCACAAAATGACTTCTTTAGTGGCCAGTACCAATGCGGCAGCAACGGCAATTAAGGATACGGCAAAGGCTTGAATCTCATTGCCCCAGATTAAAATAATGCCGAGAACAAAAAACCCCAGTGCGATATTGCGTAAGGTCACTAACCAACGACGTTTAATTTCGACGGAAAGGTCGCTGCGATGCAAAATGGACGAACGAATTGCGGCTCGAATAGAAATGATGCCGATCAGTAAAAAAAGTGTAAACAGCGCATCGCGCAAGGTCGAGCGATCAAGTAAAAATGGCAGTGAGTGCGCAATGAATTGATTCATGGGTATATCGATAGCCTCCTTAGTGCAAATAATCTTGGTGGCTATACCATACGATATTCTTGAAGCGTCAAGCAATGCATTGTTACCATCGGCTTTGGTGGAACGCGTTTAAGTGATCTGCGTATGGCGTAAATAAAGGTAGGCTAATAAGGTGCCGATTGCCGCGCCAATCGTATTGGCCAGCATGTCGTATACATCAAAGCTGCGCCATGAGGTGCAAGCTTGAGCCAGTTCGACGGCAATGCCCATTAAGCTTGCCAGTAGCCAAGCGCGCCGTGGCTGCTGCCAAATCAATTGGGCTAAACCAGCCAGAATGGCGTAGCCAATAAAGTGCTCGATTTTATCGCCATGATTGTCGCTGCTCGGTGGTCCGAGTGGAATTAAAGAGCCGATCCAAATGCATGCCATCCACAGATAAAAGGCGATGCGTAAATACGCTTTATGGTTAGAGAGTTTCATTGTTGGCCTGATTTTATAAGGATTAAGACCGCGCCAGCGCTGCCTTGAAATGGATTGGCTTGGGCAAAAGCCAACACCTCGGGCATTTGGACCAGCCAATTTTTGAGTTTGAGCTTCAGCACCGGAATCCCATCGACTGAGCTGATGCCTTTGCCGTGAATGATGCGCGCACAGCGAAGTCGTCGCTGCTGGCAATGAGACAAAAATTGCGCCACTTGGCTGCGTGCGGAGTCGATGTTTTCACCATGCAAATCAAGCTCGGCTTCGACGCGCCAATCGCCGCGTTTGAGTTTACGCAGGGTGTCGAGTTTTTGACCAGGTTTCATATGCATGAGCTCTTCACCGGCTTCAAGTTCATCCCATGGCCAAAAATCGCTCATTGTGTCATTTAAAATCGGACTGGCAACGTGTAAGCCTTTGGGCCAAGGACTCGGAATTGGGCGCAGGTGTTGTACTGTTGCAGGGCTGGGTAGTGCTTGTACGTCTTTCATTGCGGCTAAAAAAAGCGCGTGATCCGTCTCTTGGGCGGTCTTGGTCTTTGGCACGACGGGTATGTGCTGTGTTTTTTTTGCTTCACGCAATTGCTGTCGTAAGCGCTTTAACTGTTGCGTTGTTGCTTTATCCATATTGGCACTTCGAATCATCGTAGAATGTCATTTTGTATTTTAACTGTGTTTAATCATGCTAGAAAAAATTCGCTTAGATAAGTGGTTGTGGGCCGCGCGATTTTTTAAAACCCGCTCGTGCGCCGCACGTGCGATTGAAGCCGGACATGTACATCACCAAGGTCAGCGCGCTAAATGCGCTTTGCCGCTTAAAGTTGGCGACTTAATTAAGGTTCAAGCTGCACATGGGGTGTTTGAGGTGCATATCTTGCAATTGAGTCAGCAGCGTGGATCGGCGGAAACCGCGCGAGCTTTATATCAAGAAACACCAGAAAGTAGCATTCGGCGTGAACGAGATCGGTACGCACAGCAATTACAACCGCATTTTGACCATCCTGATATCAAGGGCCGCCCGAGTAAAAAATGGCGGCGGCAATTGCAGCAAGCGATGGATCGCCAAGAGTCATAGCCAAGTCATAAGCCAGAGTCATCGTTAATGCTCGGTGCTGGGGAGGGTGTGCGCAACTTTGGACGCCAATGTGACTAGCGCTTGGTTGTGCGCAACAATCAGCGCATCGATGCTGTCATCGCTTGCGGTTTCATGGATGGTCTCGTGCTGGGTGCTAATGCTTTTAAAATCGCGATCTAAGAAAGTCCATTGCACTTCAAGTGTAATGCCTTGATTGGGTATGGATTCAAAGCGAAGTACTTGCATCGATATCGTGAGCTCGGTGTTTTTTGCCGGCAGTTGCGGCCAAGTATTGATGTTGGGGTTTTGACTGAGGCGCGTTAGATTGAGCGCCAGCACACTGAGGATTTGATCTTTAAGGGGCGACGCCCAAAGGCGTTGCTCAAGTAAGGTCACTTGCTGCGGGGTTTTTTGGATCACAATCGGAGGACGATCGACGCTGGCAGGAATGTGGATCGGGTTGATGTAAATGTTTCTGGCGGTTTGCCATTGCACATTAGGCTTTGCCGTTGCACTCAGCGTGTAAAAGTATTCTTTCGGACTGCTGCAGCCAGTTAGCGAAAGTAAGAATGCGGCGATAAAAAAGAGGCAGCGCGATGGTTTTATTTTCATGGTTGATCTGCCTTACGACCTTGAATGAGTGCTTCTGGATGACGAGTCAGATAGTCCGATAATGCACGTAATGATTGTGCGGCCTTGCTAAGTTCTTGCAGTGTTTGATCTAAATTTTGCTGTACCGGTGATTCCGGCTGCAAGGTGGTTTGTACTTGTTTAAATGCCCCTTGTGCGCTGCTTAATGTGCCTTTGGCCTCAGGGACCAGCTCTTGATCAATTTTTTGAATTAATGCATTACTTGATGCGAGCGTTTGTTGCAGCATTTTAAGTGTTTGGTCGGCATTTTGTCCGATTGATTGCAGCGGGATTTGATCCATCTTTTTCACGATCGATGCAATTCTTTCTTGAATTTCATTCAAGCTACTGTTTACGCTCGGCATTTGCGGTGGATTGCTGGCCCAATTAATTTTCGCTTTTTTAGCATTGGGCGCGTAATCGAGCGCGATATAAAGCTGCCCTGTGATCAGATTACTGGTTCGCATTTGCGCGCGCATGCCGTTTTCGACTAAGCGATTGATGATTTTTTTCTGATCGGCCACGCTGAGGATTTGATTGTCATCGGTTTGCAAATTACGGAAACGTTCTGGGTAAATGGCAATGGTAATCGGTAGCTCAATATCGGTTTTGTTTTTGGCTAAAACCAATTTAATTGATTGCACTTCGCCTACTTGGATGCCTCGAAAATCAACGGCAGCGCCGACCGAAAGACCTCGGACCGAATCTTTAAAGTGAATCACAAAGGGCAGTTTGTAGCTATCACTGCTTTTCATTGCGGCGGCTTTATTGTCGGCCAATAAAAAGCTGCTGCGCGCTTTGGCAACGGTGCCCGCATCTTCTCCTGGCGGAGATTGGAATGCTAAGCCGCCAATCACGACCGATGCTAAGGATTGCGTTTCAATGCTCAGACCGTTGCTATTGAGTGCAACATCAATGCCGCTGGCATGCCAGAAGCGACTATTTTCAGTGACAAATTGATCGTATGGCGCGTGTATAAAAATTGAAACCGAAATAAACTCACCACTTGGATCGAGTTTAAATGACGTCACTTCACCCACCTGTAAACGGCGAAAGAAAATCGGTGTGCCATTACTGATTGAACCCATGTTTTGGGCTTTGAGGGAGAATTCCCGGCCCGGCTGATTGGAGGTAATGACCGGTTGAGTTTCTAAACCAGTAAAAAAACGTTTGCTATCGGGTTTGCGGGTGGGGTCCAGTGCAATATATGAACCAGAAAGTAAAGTGCCTAAGCCAGAGACCGTGCCGCCAGAGATGACCGGGCGAACGACCCAAAATCTCGATTGTTCCCCTAATAAACTATCGCTGCCATGGGTCATTTCAGCGGTGACTTTGACGCGCTGATGATCTTGGCTTAATGCCACACTGCTAACCGTACCAATCACCACATCTTTATATTTGACCTTGGTTTTGCCCGACTCCAGACCATCCGCACTATTAAATTCAATGGTGATGGTCGGCCCTTTGTGCATGATCGCTTGGACGCCAATCCAGCCGGCAGCCAGAGCGGCAATAAACGGGATAAGCCAAATTAAGGTCGGGCGTATCCGCTTGGGTTTGATTTTGGCCTGTGCAACGGCGCGCTCATCGATTTCGTCGGCTGCGGGAGTATTGTGTGATTCAGTCATTTTCTTTGTCTTGTTCGTCCGATGGTAAATCCCAGATCAATCTAGGATCAAATGAAAGTGCCGCCAACATGGTGCAAATCACCACTAAGGCAAAGGCGATGGCGCCAGGTCCTGCGGTGACGGAGGCAATTGGGCCGAAGCGCACCAGTCCGACCATCATTGCGGTGACAAAAATATCCAGCATCGACCAGCGACCAATCAACTCAACAATCCGAAATAGCCGTGCTCTTTCTAGGTTTCGCCATTGTTTTTTGCGGCTGGCCGTCCAAGCGAGCAAGGTTAAGATCAGCAATTTAAGCCCTGGAATGGTAATGCTGGCAGCAAACACCAAAATGGCCAGCGGCCAAGAGCCCGAAGTCCATAAATAAAAGACGCCACTTAAAATCGTGTCTTTTTCATTGCTAAGAATAGAGCTGGTATTCATTACCGGCAGTAAATTAGCCGGAATATATAAAATATACGCTGCAATAATAAATGCCCAAGTTCGCTGTAGGCTATTGGGTTTGCGAAAATGCAGCCGTGTTTGGCAGCGTGGGCAATATTGAACGGGGCTAATTTGTTTTGAGAGTTGGCCGCATTGTTGGCAGTTCAATAGGCGCAGCGCGCTGGCGGTGAAAGGTTTGGCCATTATTGGGGTACCGGACTTAATAGCCGCCAAATCTGCTTTGGATTGAAGGTAGATAATGTGGCGGTTAATAGCAGCATGAGTATCGCAATCGACCAGAGTGCAATATCGGGCTCAATACGAGCCATGCCCATGAGTTTACTCAGTGAAATCAAAATGCCCAGCATAAAGACTTCGATCATGCTCCACGGGTGTAAGGCATTAAATATTTTCATCGGCACAATAATAAATTGAGGACGTTTGCCCAGAGCAATGGGCAGTAATAAGTAGATCAAGATCAGTAACTGCATGGCTGGGGTGAGGATGGTGGTGATGATGATAATGACCGACAAATACCACATACCTTGCTGATAGAGCGTATTGGCAGCACCAAAAATGGAGCACGAAATGCTTTCGCTACCAATTTGTAGCGTTAAGATCGGAAAGGCATTGGCGAGCAACAGCATGACAAAAGCGGCGATGGCTAAAGCTAAGGTGCGTGAAACGCTGTGATTGGCTTGTTTAAGCAAGACGGCATTGCAGCGCGGACAAAGTGCCGTGGTGTTGGTGTTTTCGGGCTGTTTAAGCTGCGGTGCTTGGATCAGCAAATCGCAGTCTGTGCATGCAATGAGTGCTCGAGTATCGTAATTCAAGGGAGTCTTTGTTTCCACCAAGATGATTTTTAGATACTAATAGAGCGATTGCCGTGTTGCAAGGTACTTTCTGGCGATTAAAATCCCATTTTTACCCATTCTGGTATGCCTGCTAAATGGCAATAGTGCAAAACAAAGCGATCGACATGAATTAAAAAACGGTGCAATTGATGCACCGTTTTTTAATAGAGACTCAGCGTAATTATTTGCCGAAATATTTATTTTGTATTTTTTGATACGTGCCGTCGGCTTTAATACCTGCAATACCGGCATTAATTTCGTTGAGTAATTGGGTGTTGCCTTTACGTACGGCGATACCGTAGTGTTCAACTTCAAAGCTAGTGTCGTCGATTAAACGAAACTTTTGTTTTGGATTGTTGACTAGGTAATTTCTCACCACGGCGTTATCGGCAACGACCGCGCTCACGCCACTATTACTTAATTCAGAGAGCGCTAAAGTGATGTTTTCATAGCGGCGAATGTCTGGATTGGTTTTGCCAAATTGTTTTTGCACCACGGTGTCACCGGTAGTGCCATTTTGTACGCCGACTTTTTTGCCTTTCAGGTCGCTAAACTGTTTGATTGGGCTGTTTTCTTTCACCACAATCAATTGCTTGGCATCAAAATAAGGGGCTGAAAAATCCATGCTTTTTTGGCGTTCAGGGGTGATGGTCACCGCCGCAATCACAATGTCGCGCTCGCCATTGTTAAGGCTAACAAATAGGCCTTCCCATGGCGTGTTGTTCATTTTAACTTTGAAGCCTTGCTTGGCGGCGATGGCTTTAATGATGTCGGCGTCAAAACCAACGATTTCGCGGTTTTTGCTCAGTGATTCAAACGGTGCAAAAGTAGCGTCGGTGGCAACGGTATAGGTTTTTTCAGCCACAGCTGGCATCGCGATGATGGCCGCAGATAGTCCGATACAGCTAATGATTGTTTTTAGTTTAAGCATGGTGTCTCCCTGAGTTGGCTTAGCTTCGAATGCGCCGATTTAAATAACAGTCCGACGCAAGAAAGGCGTCATTATGTCATCGAAATTGCGCCCTGTTTGATCTTTGTGACTATTGCCGCTAGGCCGTTGCCACGACTGGCGGATAAAAATCGATGCAGGCCGAGTTGATTGAGCCACGCGTTAAAGTCAAATTGCTGGATTTCTTCGGCGCTGCGGCCGTGGTAAGCCGCCAAAATCAAGGTGAGTAGCCCTTTGATGATTTTTGAGTCGCTATCGGCGGCGATTTCGTACTTGCCGTTGTTGGCTTGGATTAATAACCAAACTTGGCTTTCACAGCCAGTAACTCGGTGTTCGTCGCAGCGAAGCTCAGTAGGAAATTCAGGCAATGCTTTGGCCAGCTGCACCAGTAAACGACTTTTACCTTCCCAGCCCGGTGCTTGAGAGAGGCGTTGACTTAAATCATCAAGGCTGATGGCGTTGTCTTGCAGGCTAATGCCAAATGGGTGCTGCGGAAAAGTCATGATTCACTCAATACAGCTAAAGTCTGCTGCAGGCTATTTAAAAAAACGCTCACATCGTGAGGGGTGTTATAGGCGGCAAATGAGGCGCGTAAAGTGCCGCTTAAGCCCAGCGATTGCAGTAAAGGTTGCGCGCAGTGATGGCCAACTCGAACGGCAATGTGCTGGTGATCGAGAAATTGGGCGACGTCATACGGATGCGCATCCATAAAAGTCATTGAAGTAATCGCCGCTTTATTGGCGCTGTGGCCGTGAATTTTGACCGCTGGCATTTGGGCCAGCCCCGCTTCAAGTTGCTGGCGCAGCGCGATTTCATGCGCGGCGAGCGCGATGCGGTCTTGTTGATTGAGCCAGTTGAGCGCTGCGGCGAGGCCGACCGCTTGCGCAATCGGCGGCGTACCGGCTTCAAAACGATAGGGCGCTGCGGCATACGTGGTTTGCGAAAATGACACCGTTGCAATCATTTCTCCGCCACCTTGCCAAGGGGGTATCTCATTTAAGAGCTTGGCATGCGCATAGAGTACGCCAATACCCGTAGGGCCGTAGATTTTGTGACCCGAGAACACATAAAAATCAGCGCCAATGTCTTGCACATCGATTGCGCTGTGGGCGATGGCTTGTGCGCCATCGATCAGCACTTTTGCGCCATAGCGATGGGCTTGCTGACAAATCCACTGCACTGGCTGAATGCTGCCGATGGCGTTTGAGACTTGGCTGATCGCGACTAATTTGGTTTTGTTCGATAGCAAACTTAAAAAATGCGTTAAATCCAGCGCGCCTTGCGCATCAAGCTGGATGATTTTTAGCTTTAGCCCACGGCGCTCAGCCAGCATTTGCCACGGCACGATATTGGCGTGATGCTCGAGCGTTGATAGGATGATCTCATCGCCCGCAGTCAGCGTATTGCCCCAAGTATTGGCGACTAAATTGATGGCTTCGGTGGTGCCACGCGTAAATACAATTTCATCGTCGCTGACGGCATTGATAAATTGCGCCACGCTATGCCTAGCATTTTCAAAAGCTTCGGTGGCCGCAGTGGCTAAACGATGCGCGCCGCGATGCACATTAGCATTGTGGTGTTCGTAATAAAACCGCTCGGCATCGAGCACCGCAAGCGGTTTTTGCTGTGTTGCGGCATTATCTAGATAGATCAGTTCGGGATAATGACTAAAAATCGGGAACTGTTTTTTGAGGGTAAGTGCGTCAAACATGGTGTTTGCCTGAAGAACAGCTGGCAGCTTGGACTGGCAATTGTATAATGCGCCATGCCCTATAAACAGCCTATTTCTATATTACTTGTCATTCACACCCCGGATTTACAGATTTTATTGCTCGAGCGCGCTGATTTTGCTGGCGCTTGGCAATCGGTAACGGGGAGTTGCGAAGCCAATGAATGCCTGATTGATACTGCCGTGCGTGAACTGTTTGAAGAGACTGGTTTGCAAGTCAGTGCCGATGCGGTGCGCGATTGGCAACACGCCAGTGAATTTGAAATCTTTGCGCGCTGGCGACATCGCTACGCGCCGGGGGTTACGCACAATACCGAGCATGTTTTTAGTGTTGCGGTACCCAGCGGCAGTCCGGTGACGATTGCACCACGGGAACACACGCAATATCGTTGGGTGAGTTTGCCTGAAGCCATTGAAATGGTGTTTTCCCCTTCTAATGCCGATGCATTACAGCAATTGCCAAATCGGCTATTGACCTAGGTGGCTGGCTTTGGCCGAGGATTTTGGCGCTAGGCAAAGCGTTGAATATGCAAGTCTAAATCATGCGCTGCTGCCTTCGTTGAAGTGCTTAGTCGCTGAATGAGTCAGTTCAGCATGCAACTTTTCTGGTATTTAAAAACTACTGTTGATTTCAATTGAGCAATGCCCAGCATAAATCGACTGCTGGCTTGCTGATGGCTGACAAAACTGCGATATTGCATAGGCCAGATGCATTGCGTTGTGGCGCGTTATGAAGTTGTCGATGTCAATGGGGCGGTTTTTTTTGTCGATTTGATTGTGAGGAAGAGGAAGAGGGTATGGGTCTAGGATCGTTTATTCATAATCAGTTCATCGACATACTGCAGTGGAATGAAGATGAAGATGGCGTATTGGCTTGTCGATTTCCACAGGCCAATTGTGAAATTCAATATGGTGCTAGTCTCACGGTGCGCGAATCACAAATGGCGGTGTTTTTAAATGAAGGCCAGTTTGCCGATGTCTTTACTCCCGGTCGATATACGCTGACCACGCGCACTTTGCCGGTACTGACTGCGCTTAAAAATTGGGACAAATTATTCGAGTCGCCGTTTAAGTCGGATGTGTACTTTATGAGTACGCGTTTGCAGCTGGGCCGCAAGTGGGGCACGCCGCAGCCGATTACGCTGCGAGACGCTGATTTTGGCATGGTTCGAATGCGCGCTTTTGGCGTTTATGCCTATCAAATCGTCGATCCACAGCTGTTTTTTAGCCAAATCAGCGGTACGCGTGATGTTTATACTTGCGATGATGTCGAGCTGCAGTTGCGTAATCAGGTGGTCTCGACGATGACGCAGGTGTTAGCCAGCTCTGACGTGCCTTTTTTGGATATGGCGAGTCATCAAGGCTTAATGGCCGAGCGCATTGGCGCGGCACTGCGTTTGCAATTTGCGCAATACGGACTGCTGCTCGACACCTTTACGCTAGAAAATATTTCCTTACCCGATGAATTACAAAAAGCCCTTGATAACAAAATATCAATGCAGATGATTGGTGATCTGGGGGCGTTTAGCCAATATCAAGCCGCCCAATCGATGGTGCTCGCCGCGCAAAACGACAGTGGCTTGGCGGGATTGGGCGTGGGTTTAGGTGCAGGCGTTGCCGCTGGGCAAGTGATGGCATCGGCGATGAATTCTGCGCTGGCACCAACCGCGCCGCCCAATCGGGCGGCTGAACTGGCCGATGGCGCAAGCCATGCTGATGCTGCCAATTCAGCCCCCCTAATGAGCGCGCCGCAATTGCAGTTGCAACAATTAAAAGCCTTGCTAGCGCAAGACTTGATTACCGTTGCCGATTACGATGCTGCCAAAGCTGAAGTGCTTAAAAAACTGATTGCCGGTGATGAGGCTTGATATCGCTGGTGCTGTGACTGAGTGACTGAATAAAGGGGAATGCAGATGAGTTTGCAAGGATCTTGCGCGTGTAAAGCCGTGCGTTATGCGGTCGATGAATTGGCGACGCCAATTTCGCACTGTCATTGTCAGACCTGCCGTAAAACGCATGCGGCGGCATTTAATTCAGCCGCCGGTGTGCGCCCTGAGCAATTTCGTTGGCTCGCGGGAGAAGATCAGCTGAGTGAATATGCGTCGTCAGCGGATAAAGTGCGTTATTTTTGTTCGCAATGCGGCAGTCATCTATTAGCTAAAAAAGTCGGCAAGCCCATGTGGGTGCTACGCGTGGCCACTTTAGATGAAGACCCAAGTTTGCGTGCTAGTCAGCACATCTGGATGTCGCACGATGTGCCTTGGCTCAATTTTGTCGACTTGCCCGAATACGCGCAGTGGGCTGAGCCACGCTAAACTGCAGCGCAATAAAAAACCGGCATTGCCGGTTTTTTATTGTCTTGAATTCCGTAATAAGCCGGGCGCGCTCAATTGCCGCCGTTTATTTTTCAGTATGCTGAATATGATGCACGGTGCGTTGCGGGTAAGGGATTGAAATCTTGGCCGCATCAAAGGCTTTTTTGACTTGTTCGGTGGTATCAAAAAACACCGGCCAGTAATCTTCGCTATTGGTCCAGACGCGAACGGTGAAATTCACCGAGCTGTCGCCTAGCGATGACACCACCACCAGCGGGGCAGGATCCGCATGAATGCGCGAATCTTGCTGGAGTACCGACAAAATCACTGAGCGGGTGTGGTCAATGTCGTCGTCATAGCCAACACCAAAGACAAAATCGACGCGGCGGGTGGACATGGCCGAGTAATTGGTGAGATTGCCATTGGCTAAGGGGCCGTTGGGGATGACGATGAGTTTATTATCGGGTGTGCGTAAACGCGTAGTAAAAATTTGAATCCCTTCGACCGTACCGGCTTGGCCTTGCGCCTCAATATAGTCACCGGCTTTAAAGGGTTTAAACATTAAAATCAGTACGCCACCGGCAAAATTACTCAAGCTGCCTTGCAGTGCCAAACCAATGGCTAAACCTGCCGCACCCAAAATCGCAATAAATGACGTGGTCTCAATGCCGATCATTGATGCCGCACTAATCAGTAACAGTGCTTTTAATGCCACATTGGCCAGACTGCCCAAAAAATGCTGGAGGGTGGCTTCGACATTGCTACGCGTCAGCATTTTTTCTAAAAGCTGGCTGGCAACGCCGATGAGTTTCCAGCCAATAAACAGCGCGATCAGTGCTGATATTAATTTAGGTGCATAGCTAATTGCTTGTGTTTGCAATAGATCAATCCAATTCATTCGGTGTGCTTTTATTTAAAGTCAATCATGCATTTGAGTGTCGCAGAATTAAATCAATAATCGAAGAGGATAAATTACCCTTTATAAGGGCAATAATGCACATGAACAACGGCGTCGATACCATTAAATTGACGACGTAATACTTATGCCGTCATCATTAAAGCGCACGATATCGTGCGCTTTAATTTTAATTTCGATTAATTATTTCACTTCATCCCAAGCCGATGACCAGTGTGAGCCAACGCCAGGCTCGTATTGTGTTGCGCTACTTGACCATTGCGAGCAGTAGCCACTGTATGGAAACGGCTTGCAGCGATACGTTTTGCCGTCTTTCTCTTGTTTGACCAAAGTACCTGCTTGATACGATTTAATTGATGCAGGGAAGACAAAATCATATTGCCCACCCGCAGTGGCGTCGTTAAACATCATATCGAGCGTTTGCTGTACATAAGCGCCGCCATTTTTAGGCGAGCCTTTCACCACCAGCTGATGATGGCCAGCTTTTACATTGCTCAGCGCCATGGTAAAGGTTTTGTTGCTGTTGTTTAGGCTGGCTTCGCTTTGGCCTTGGGCAACGCCACCATGGTTGTAAACCGTATTGCTGACGTTTAAGTCGCCTTGCGCTGCGACATTAAAAGTTAGCGTCACTTTGCCGTCTTGGATGCTGTATTCACGAGCGAGATTACTGACTTGAACGCTATTGACCAGCGGTGGTTGCTTTTGCTCGATTTGAATCTCAACCCGACTTAAGCCGCTACTGGTTTTCAAATAAATTGGATTTAAACCATATACGGGGCCAAATTGGCCATTACTGGCTTTTTGTCCGGCACGAATGTGCTGTTGTTCTTGGTTGATTTTGCTCGCCAGAGCGTGCGCCCAGTTATTGCGCTGGCCTTGGGTGCTATTGGCAATTGTGAGTGTGGTTTGCAGCTGAGGGCGTTCGCCGTTTTGGTCAAAAACGCGTGTCATCACTCGATCGCCCGATTTTAGATCGACCGAAGGGTGGATGCTGCCGCCTTGACGCCAGTCGGGAGCGGGTTGGCCGCCATTGTCGTCAAACATGACGTCAACCACATTGTAAAAACTATTAACGGTGTCGCCCACTTCCCAGACGCCCAAAATCACTTGATAGCCGGTGCGCTGCGGTACGGTGCAAAGGTGACTGGTTTGTGGGTTTGGCTTTTGCATGCCGCCATCCACTTCACAAAAAGGCTTGAGATCAAACGCCGCGCGAGTCAGTGCTTGATTTGGATTCCAGTCTTGTTGGGTGATGTAGTAGCGCCAATTGCGGGTAGCGTGATTGGCGGTAAAAAACCAGCTCATGTTTTGTGGGCCAGCTTTGATGTCGCGCTTGGTCCAGCGATCGCTGGTTTGCGCATCTAATTCCGAAAACTGAATATGGCCGGCGCTGGCAATTTTGCCGTCGGCAGGGCCTTGGGCTGGAAATCCAGACGGTGCTTCAATACTTTGTGGTTCCCATTGCACTGCGCCGCATTGGCTATTGCCGCCAATTTTGCATAAATAAGCCCGTGAGGTCGGCTCGGTCATATAGCCGTGAGCGAATGCGCCGGTGCTGGCGGCAAGTAGGCTGGTCGATATGAGTAAATGCTGGATGAAATGACGCTTCATGTGTGGCCTTGAATTTTATGAATTGAAAAATTAAATCTGCGCCCTTGTCGGGCAACCTGTCTGGCAATTTAAAATTGCTCAATGACAGGAGGAAGGCCATTTTCTTGGTGAGCGCTACTTGAATTTGGGGTCTTACTTGCGGCTGGTGGTGAGCTGGCAATGACCGGAGTTGGAGTGCTCGATGCTTCGGGTGCTGGCAGATCTTCTCCGCTTGAGCATGCACTCAGTAATGCGACAGCAAACAGCGTTAACAGTGTATTTAAATGCATCGAGTACCTTGTAAGTAAGAATCAAACGAGTCGGTGTAAACCGAGGTTTTGTCAGTCAGATGGGTATTTGCTGCGAGCCATTGTAAGGGAGTGTTTGTAAGTGTTGGTGTTAATATTTACGGCGAGTAATGTGATTTTTTTGGTATTTTGCTGTAAATAAGTTGTTTTTGTTGGGTTTTGTTAGCTGAGCAACGGTTGGTTTTTGTGCTGAGTATCTTTCTGTATCTTTACACGCACGGCATTGTTGATTGAGGTCAATGTGGTGCTTTGTTTTGTGGGTTAATTTTAAATAAATTAGCGGTAATTTTTGTTTTTTTTATGCTGTTCTCTGATGGCCTCTGTTTTATTTAACCTAATGGTTTCTAAATTATTTTTCTGTGGCTCATTTAGATGTAGCTATTGTTGTTCGTGCTTGAATGGCGATTTGTAAAGTAGCCACCAGAATAAACAAATACATTGTTTAAATAATTTTTTTGTAGGTAAAAGTTAACTGAAATAATTAATTAGAGCGCGGATAATTATTAATATATTGAGAGTTTGCTGTGTATTGCAGTGAGCGTTAGTTTGAATTAAAAAATTGGATATTGGTAATAATGACAGAAATGACAGCAGAAAAAACGCGCAATAGCGAGTGGAAAAAATTATTGCTGTTGGCCTTTGTGGGCTTGCCAATTGCGATGTTTGGCGCGATTGCCACCTATGGTTTGATTGTGCGCTTGTTGCAGATTTTTTTAATCGGCTTGCCCGGCGCGTAAAGCGAGATTTTTATCTCGCTTTTTATGTATTGATGAATTGGATTTGTTTATGAAAAAAATATGGATCTGGTTGCGAAATTTATTTTGCAAACCAGCGGCCAAGATTGGCCTGGGTGTTTTGGTGACGGTGGGTTTTATTGCCGGTATTTTGGCGTGGCAAGGCTTTAATGCGGGGATGGCTGCGACCAACACTGAAGAATTCTGTGTTAGCTGCCACACCATGCATCAAAACCAAGAAGAACTTAAAGAAACAGTGCATTGGAGTAATCGCTCAGGCGTGCGGGCGCAGTGCTCCGATTGCCATGTGCCGCATGACTTTACCGACAAAATGGCGCGTAAGATTCAAGCCAGTGTTGAGGTTTGGTCGCACCTAACCGGCAAAATCGATACGCCAGAAAAATTTGAAGCCAACCGAGCTCGTTTGGCGCAAAACGAGTGGGATCGCTTTAAAGCCAATGGCTCCAAAGAATGCCGTACTTGCCATGACTACAACAGCATGGACTTTGAAAAAATGCGCGAAACATCGCGTGAAGCAATGCGCGGTGCGGCAGAGCGTAATCAAAGTTGTGTCGATTGCCATCAAGGGATTGCGCATAAAAAGCCAGAAAAAACCGATGCGCGTAATCCAGCATTTGATGGCTTGATTCAAGCGGCTGGCAATGAAAGCGTCAAAGTCGGTGGCACTTACTTTAATGTGTATCCGCGTGAATTGTACTTGGATGAAGCCATGAGCAAAGTGGCGGGTAAGTTGGAAGTTGGTGCGCCAGTTAAAGTGCTGCAAGAGAAAGGCGATGCGCAGCAGGTGGAAGTTTCGGCTTGGCGTAAGAGCAAAGGCTTTGGCCGTGTTTGGTATGGTCATTTTGCTAAAAACATCACTGTTGCCACCCTTGAAAAAGCCGTCGCGCAAGATAAGCAATTGGTGAAAATTGCAGAAAGTAAAGAAGATCCAAATACCGGTTTGATTTGGCAAAAATCGTCAGCTACGTTCTGGATTAAAAAAGGCGAAGTGGTGGCGAGTACCGATCCAATCTGGTCGGTGGCCAAAGACAGTTACAAAAATAGCTGTAGTGTTTGCCATAAGCAGCCGGACGAAGCGCATTTTGATGCAAATACCTGGCCGGGGTTATTTGGTGGGATGGTCGGTTTTACTAGCATGGATAAAGATACCCAAGGCTTGGTACTGAAATACCTACAAAATAATTCGTCAGATTTTAAAAAACCTAGCCACTAATTGAATAAGCTCATGACTCAGAACTCACGCCGTGTATTTTTAAAGGGTTTGTCGCTGGCCACAGTGGCTGCGTTAGTAAGCCCTAGTTTATTACTCTCTCGCGAAAGCGAAGCCAAAGCGGCTGCCGTTACCGGCAGTGGCACCGATTGGAAAATCACCGGTTCACACTGGGGCGCGATTCGTGCCCGTGTGGCTGGCGGTAAAGTGGTTGAAATCAAAGCGTTTGAATTTGATAAATACCCCACCGAAATGATTCAAGGCATTATCGGCTTGATCTACAGCCCATCGCGGATTCGCTACCCGATGGTGCGCTTAGATTGGCTCAAAAATGGCCACAAGAGTGACACCACCCAACGCGGGGACAACCGCTTTGTCCGTGTGACTTGGGATCAAGCTTTAGATCTGTTTTATTCCGAGCTCGAGCGGGTGCAAACCAGCTATGGTCCGTGGGCGATGCACACCGGTTTGGTCGGTTGGCGTCAGACTGGGCAATTTCATACCTGCGGCAATCATATGTTGCGAGCAATGAATATGCACGGGCATACGATTTCTACCGCAGGGGATTATTCGACCGGTGCTGGGCAGGTGATTTTGCCGTATGTACTGGGTTCAACCGAAGTGTATTCACAAGGCACTTCGTGGGAAGTCATCCTCAAAGAAAGTAAAACCGTTATTTTTTGGGCCAGTGATCCGGTTAAAAACTTGCAAGTAGGTTGGAATTGCGAAACGCATGAATCTTTCGCCTACCTTGAGCAACTAAAAAACAAGATCGCCAAGAAAGAAATTCGCGTGATCAGCATTGATCCGGTGAAAAGCAAAACGCAAAACTATCTAGGCTGCGAAAAGCAATACGTCAATCCATTGACGGATGTGGCGTTGATGATGGGTTTGGCGCATACGCTGTATACCGAGAAACTGCATGACCAGCAATTCCTTGATGCGTATACCCTCGGTTTTGAAAAATTCTTGCCTTATCTATTAGGGCAAGGCGCGGACAAAACGGCAAAAACGCCAGAATGGGCCGAGAAAATTTGCGGCGTCAAAGCGCAGCAAATTCGTGAATTGGCGCGCTTGATGGCTAGCGGGCGTACCCAGCTGATTTTTGGCTGGGCGGTGCAGCGTCAACAGCATGGCGAGCAACCATATTGGATGGGCGCGGTGTTGGCGGCGATGTTGGGGCAAATTGGTTTGCCAGGCGGCGGGATTAGTTATGCCCATCACTACAGCTCGATTGGCGTGCCGTCTTCGGGCGCTGCAATGCCAGGTTCTTTCCCGTTGAATTTAGATCCGGGTAAAAAACCGAAATACACCAACACTGATTACAAAGGCTATAGCCCAATGATTCCGTGCGCTCGAGCGATCGACGCATTGCTAGAACCCGGTAAGGTGATTGATTACAACGGCCAGAAAGTTAAATTGCCGCCGTATAAAATGGCGATTTATAGCGGTTGCAATCAATGGCATCGCCAGCAAGACCGTAATCGCATGAAAAAAGCCTTCCACCGTCTCGAAACCGTGGTGGCGGTGGATTACACGTGGACGGCAACCTGCCGCTTTGCCGATATCGTCTTGCCAGCGTGTACGCAATTTGAGCGTAACGATATTGACGCGTATGGCTCGTACAGTGGCCGTGGCGTGATTGCGATGCAAAAACTGGTTGATCCACTGTTTAGTTCTAAAACGGACTTTGAGATTTTCCGGGGCTTAACGCAGCGCTTTGGTCGCGACAAAGAATACAGCCGCAATATGGATGAAATGCAGTGGCTGGCATTCTTGTACGAAAATTGTCGCAAGGAAAACGGCAGTAAATTCCCAATGCCGCCATTTAAAGAATTCTGGGCCAAAGGCTTTGTGTTATTCCCTGCGGGCAAACCATGGGTGCGGCACGCTGATTTCCGTGAAGACGCGGAAATCAACGCCTTAGGAACGCCATCGGGTTTTATTGAAATCTTTAGTCGGAAAATCGCTAGCTATAATTACGCCGATTGCCCGGGGCATCCGGTATGGATGGAAAAAAGCGAGCGCTCACACGGCGGTCCGAATTCAAAACGCTTCCCGTTGTGGATGCAATCGGCGCACCCGGATAAACGCTTGCATTCGCAAATGTGTGATTCGGAACCGATGCGGGCAACGTATGCGATTCAAGGGCGCGAGCCTTTGTTTATGAGTCCAGAAGACGCGCGACAACGTGGTATTAAGCATGGTGATTTGGTTCGGGTGTTTAATGATCGTGGTCAAGCCTTGGTTGGCGCGCATGTTTCCAGTGATTTCCCTAAAGGCGTGGTACGTTTGCAAGAAGGCGCTTGGTATGGCCCAACTGGCCCCGAAATTGGTGCACTCGATACCTATGGTGACCCCAATACCATGACGCAAGACATTGGTACGTCGAGCTTGGCGCAGGCCATTAGTGCCAATACTTGCGTGGTTGAAGTTGAAAAATACAAAGGAAAAGCCCCCGCAGTGACTGCGTTTGGTGGCCCAACTGAGGTGATGCCTAAATGAATGCCAGCACAGTAACACCGGAGCCAGCAGAAGCGGCGCCTGCCGATCAACGCGCGGCTTTATACGCTTGGTTTGCGACGCTCTATGCGCGTGAGTTAAGCGAGGCACAGCTACAGACTTGGTTTTCCGGTGCTGCTGAGCCGCTATTTGACGTGCTGGCGCAAGCTGGATTTGCCGCTGAAGTTCAGGATATGCAAGGCGCGATCAATGCTTTACGTGATCTGCCCGATGCCCAGCTTGAATTGGCGGCCGATTACACCATGTGTTTTTTGTTAGACGTTAAAAGCAGTGCTTTGCCGTATGCGTCGTGTTATTTGGGCGAGCATAAAACGCTGTTTGGTCCAGAAGAAAAAGCCATGCGTGAAAAGCTAGAGCGCTACGGCCTAGGCTTAGATAGCAACTACCCTGAAGCGGCCGATCATTTGGCGATTCAGCTTGAGTTGTTGTCTTGGCTGGCGATGACCGGCAAAGCGCTGGACGAGCAAGAGCTAGTGGCGTCTTTGCTGCGCTGGGTGCCAGAATTTAGCCAAAAATGCCAAACGATCGTAACTCAAGTGGCGTTTTATCCGGCGCTAAGCCGAATGTTATGCCGCTTATTGCAAGAAGAAAGCGCAGCGCTGACCGATCTTTCACCGCAAAATTAAAGCGTTTTGAGTTTAAAACAGAGCAAAAGGGCCGTAAGGCCCTTTTTTTACGTCCAGAAGAAAGCATTGCATGACGACGAGTCAATCGTTTGCGAGATTAGCCCTTCGATTTTGCAATCTGGACACAAGGTGAATGGCGTTCCGACTTTTAATAGTCTTATAGCGAGACGGTCTCGCAGGAGTGCAACATGATTGAACTTCCAGCCTTAGCCTATTTAGTCAGCGCTTATCCCGCCGCCTCTCATACCTTTATTTTGCGCGAAGTGTTGGGTTTGCGTGAGCGGGGTTGGCGCGTGGAGACCGTGAGTGTGAATCCCGATGTCCGTGCACTGCAAGCCTTGGATGAGCTTGAGCAGCAAGAGCAATTAAATACGCGGGTACTTAAAAGCTGGTCACGCGCAACCCTGATTTTTGATGTCTTGCGCGTGATCTGGCAGTGCAATTGCATTGCCGTTCTCGCGAGTGTGCGCTTGGCTTGGCAGTTGGCAAGGCCCGGTCTGCGGGGGCATCTCTTGGCTTTAGCTTATTGGCTAGAGGCCATGCTGTTAGTGCGTTGGATGCAGCAGCAATCGACGACCCATTTGCATGTGCATTTTGGCAATGAAGCGGCGCTGGTGGGCGTGCTCGCTAAGCGGATTAGTGCCTGTACTTTGTCTTATACCATACACGGGCCCGATGAATTTCATGATGTGGCAGGGCAGCAATTGGCGGCTAAAGTCGCTGCCGCCGATTGGATTGTATGCATTAGCCAATTTGCACGTAGCCAATTAATGCAATTTAGCCACCCGCAAGATTGGTCAAAAATACACGTGGTTCGTTTGGGTATTTTTGATCACTATGCGCTACCAAAACGGCATGGCGCTGAGGTGTTTACCGTGCTGTGTGTGGGGCGTTTGACACCAGCAAAAGGACAAATTGTACTGCTCAATGCCATTGCCGCATTGCGTCGCGAAGGGATGAGTTTGCGATTGATTTTATGTGGTGCTGGGCCGAGTGAAGATTTACTGCGTCAGCAAATTGAGCAATTGAATTTAAGTTTAGATGTTGAGCTTACAGGGCCGCTCAGTAAAGAGGCCGTACGTCAGCTTTACGCCGAGGCTGATCTTTTCGTGTTGCCCAGTTTTGACGAAGGCATTCCGGTGGTTTTGATGGAAGCGATGGCATCTGGCTTGCCGTGCATTAGTACGCGGGTGGCCGGAATTCCTGAGTTGATTGAACACAATGTGAATGGTTATTTAGTGCCTCCGGGCGACGTTCACGCACTCAGTTTGGCCATTGCTCGTTTGGTCAACGATGCCGATTTACGCTCGTGCTTTACCGCAGAGGCACAGATCACAGTGGCAAAGCGATATTGCTTGGCGCAAAACCTCGATCAGTTAGCGCAGTGCTTTAGCGATTTTTGTGGGGGTGTTCGTCATGCTTAAATTCATAAAAAAAGCATTTTCTAACTGGGTATATAAACAGGCACATCAGAATAAAAGGTTTGTATGGCTATACCGCCGTATATGTCAGCCATTTGCTTATGAATGGACGGTATATTTAAAACGTTGGGGCGGGTTTTATGCCATCGGTGAAAATTGCGCCATCAATATGAATGTCACCATTACTGATCCGAGTTATGTCCGTCTTGGTAATAACGTGCACTTATCGGGTTGCACCTTATTTGGTCATGATGGCGCGGTGAATATGGTGAATCTCGCCTTTGGTCTTCATTTAGATCGGGTCGGAAAAATCGATATTCGTGACAATGTATTTATTGGTCATCAGGCGATTATCTTACCCGGCGTATGTATCGGACCTAATGCCATTGTCGCCGCGAACTCGGTGGTGACGCGTGATGTGCCAGCCAATAGTGTCGTTGCTGGTGTTCCGGCCAAAGTGATTTGCAGCTTGGATGAATGGATTGATCGTTTGAAGCAAGAAAACAGTCAATTGCCATGGGCTGCTGAATTTAATCGACGTCAGGATGTGCTTGAGCCGGAAAGCGCCGCTTTACGCGTGGCAAGAGTGCAGGTTTTTTATGGTCAGGAGAAACATCATGTGGCTTGAATTAATGCAAGGCGTCGCTGCGGGTGCGGCATTGCTCACACTACCGGGCAGTTGGTCATTGGCAAGATGGACGTGGGCGGCGCGTCGACCCGCTGTATCGCCGCATTTAGCGCCAGTGACTGAGCAAATTTTAATCTTGGTACCGGCGCATAATGAGGCGGCGAGTTTGCCCAAAACACTGTCAGCCTTAGTTGCGCAAGCACAAGCGGATGGGCGTTGTCATGTTTTGGTGATTGCCGATCATTGTACGGATGATACGGCGCAAGTGGCGCGAGCGCATGGCGCCATGGTGTTGGAACGACAAGCCAATGAGCGTGGTAAAGGTCATGCCCTAGCGGCCGCTTTTGCATTATTGCCGGATGTACCGTGGTATTTGATTGTTGATGCCGACAGTACGCTCGACCCTCATTTTTTAGCCGTTTTGCGGTGCAAAATGGCGGAGCAACCCGATGGCATTCAAGCCCGTTATGCACCGCATTGCGCGAGTGGTGATATGAACGCCCCGTTAAAACATTGGGCCTTACAAGCGTTTAATGTGATTCGACCTCGTGGCCGATCGGCTTTGGGAGAGGGGGTTGGCTTACTGGGTAATGGCTTTGCATTGTCTAATGCCACTTTACGCCGTGTACCTTATCGGGCGGGATCGATTGTTGAGGATTTGGAATATCAATTGTCTTTAGCTCGTGCCAATTGCAAATTAGCTTGGTTAGAGGATGTGGCGGTTTATGGTGAGATGCCACAAGGCGAGCACGCCAAAGCACAGCGCCAGCGCTGGGAAGGCGGTCGCTTGGCGATGATGCGAAGCAATCTGTGGCCCTTGATTCAAGGCATTGGCCGCGGTGAAACTCAGTTATGGCCAGCGCTACAAGATTTGCTTTTATTGCCGCTTAGTCAGCATGCCTTATTGCTGTTGTTGGCGTGTAGTACGGGTGGTTGGCCTCTGATTTTGGGGGCGTTAGGGATCTTGGTTTTAATCGCGCACGCCGCAATGGCATTATTTGAGTTGCCGCGAGTGATGCGATGCCGCGCAGTGTTGGCCGCACCGATGTATATCGTCTGGAAAATCATGCAGTTGCCACATATTGTGCGCAGCAGTCGTTCTGGCGCATCGTGGCAACGTTCAGTGCGGCATATCGAGCAGGAGAAAGCATGATGCCGCTGAACTCACTCAAACCAATACTCAGTGTGATTGTTGTGGCGTACAACAATGAGGCTGAAATTGTCAGCTGCTTAGCCAGTATTCATCAAGCGTGCTTGGGGCTGCACTATGAAGTTATTGTGGTCGATAACGCCAGTCGTGATGCCAGCGTGGCGCAGATAAGGGCTTTCGATAGCGAGATTTGCGTATTGCAAAGCAAGGTTAATTTGGGCTTTGCTGCGGGTAATAATTTGGCATTTAAAGCGGCGCAAGGACAATTTTTAGCCTTGGTTAATCCGGATGCTCGACCTGAGGCTCATGCTTTGACCTGTGCAGTTTCTTGGCTGCAAGAGCGCCCGCATATTGGTATGGCGGGCGGCCGTTTGCTGGCTGAAAATGGTCAAGATCAGCCTTCGGCGCGTTGTTTTCCTTCGGTGCTCAATGATTTTTTGGTGATCAGCGGCCTATCGAATCGTTTTGCAAAATCACGTTTTTTTGGCCGAGTCGATCGAACTTGGGCCGACCCTAATCTTGCCAGTCCAGTTGATTGGGTGCCTGGGGCATTTGTCGTGCTCAATGCGGCTATTTTGGCGCAGGTGGGCGTATTTGATGAACGTTTCTTTTTGTATTTTGAAGAAGTTGATCTGTGTCGACGGATAAAAACAGCAGGATTTGAAGTCTGGTATCAGCCTGATTGGCGTGCGGTGCATATTGGCGGCGTTTCATCGGCCAAGGTTGAGGGGCAACACTTTAATGCGCATGGTAGTCAATTGTCTCTCTGGCGAATGCGTAGTGCCATGCTGTACTACCGCAAGCATCATGGTTGGCTCGGTGCTTGGGGGGCTTGTCAGTTAGAGCGGGTTTGGCATGGATTACGGTTGTGGCGAAATCAAATTCGCGCTTTGCCGAGCGCACGATATAAATGCATTGAATCACGCGCTTTACGCAATTTGTTAGCGCAAGCATGGCGCGATACAGCGGGTGGTCGTGTTTCGCCACCTAGCCCATGGTTATAGAGGCGTATATGTTTGATCTCATTCGTGAAGATTGGCAAACCTACCAGCGTGACCCTTGGCGGCAAGGTTTATGGGTGATGCTGATTTATCGCTTTGGCAACTGGCGCTACAGCGTGCGGTCTGCCATATTCAGAAAACCGCTGTCTTTTATCTATAAATGTTTAAAAATTTTGGGGCAAATTTTAACGGGAATTGATTTGCCCTGTGAAACGCGAGTTGGGCGTCGCTTGCGGATTGATCATTTCGGTGGCGTGATTATTAGTGGTGATACTGTGATTGGTGATGATGTCATTTTGCGCCATGGTGTGACCTTGGGTTTACGCCATGAAGGCCAAGGTGGGGCGCCGACTTTGGGGGATCGTGTTGAGGTGGGGGCTGGGGCAAAAATTATTGGTGCAATCACCATCGGGCATGATGCCAAAATCGGTGCCAATGCGGTGGTTTTACACGATGTGCCATGTGGTGCAGTTGCAGTGGGGATTCCCGCTAGAGTCGTTTCTTATCGTAAGGAGTGAGTCATGTTTAATCTATTTAATATTTTGCCGCGTCTGACGCCACAAGAAACAATTCGTGCACCAGATGTCTTGGATGAAGGTGATGATTTATTGAAAAATAAGCAAGAAATTAACGCTATTTTGTCGAGTATCGAGCAGCATCATTTGAACAGCGCGGTGCTTCTGAGGGTTTTAAGCCCAGATTTATCGCAAGGTGAGTTATTAATTGCTTTTAAATTAGACCGTGTTGCTGGCTATATGCGCGTACGACTTGCGCAAGATTACCCTGGTAAATCACCTCGATCATTAACACTGGTTGCCGTCTGGAGTGGGAAGGTCTTGGCTTTTAGCGCTCAAGTTTTACAACAACACACTGCCAATGAATTTACGCTGTCATGGCCAGATTGCATGGTGAGGGGGTTGGGACGTGATTTTTATCGCTTTCATCCCCATGCGGATGTGGCGTTATCCATTCATAGCGCAGAAGTGCAAACTTCAGGTCGCTTGGTCGATTTAAGCGAAGGTGGTTTAGCCTATGTTTTGCCGGTAGATCAAGCCAAACCATTACTTGAAATACGCCGCTTTGGCATGGCAAAGATCGTGCTACCGGCGATTGAATTTCAGGTCGCTTCCTTTGTTGTTCGCAGCGAGCAAGGATTAGGGCAGAGTAATTTATTGCGAATTGGCATCGAATTTTTTGGCGTGTCGGCAGCCGAGATGATGTGTTTGCGTCGTTTTTTGCTGGTGGAGTGGCATCATTAATTAAGTCAGTGATTGGTCGATAGGACTTGGTACAACTAAATTGACGCTTTCTAGGCGATAACCATAGCCATAAACTGAAGTGAGTTGCCACTGATGTTTGCCGTCAAGCATCAGCTTACGGCGCAAACGACTAATGTGGGTATCGACTGTACGCGTGTCGATTTCAACGTGTAACCCCCAGATTTGTTCCAAAAGCGTCATTCTTGAGAATAGCTTTCCTGGGTGCTTAAAAAGAAATAGCGCCAGATCATATTCTTTTTGGGTTAATTCAATATCTTGGCCCGCATGGCGAATTAAGCGCTGGCTGGTGTCGATTTCATAACTGCCTAGATGAAGTATTTGCGGTGCCACCGATTTAAAGCGCCGCAGCAATACTTCGATGCGCGCAAGTAATTCCATCGGTTTAATCGGTTTAACGAGATAGTCATCGGCACCCATTTTGAGTGCAGCAACAATATTGCTTTCTTCTTCAATCGCGGTGACCACCATGATGGGCGTTTGCCAACCGACGTTTTCTCTGACCCATTTAATAATCATGCCGCCCGAATAATCGGGTAAGTTCCAATCTAGCAAAAACAGGTCAAATTGAACTAACTTGATGGCTTCAAAGAAAGCAATGCTGGTTGAAAACTGCTGAGTTTGATGACCGGCACTATTTAAAACTAAAGCCAGCGTGTCAGCCTGAATCGCATCATCTTCAACAATAGCAATAAACATGAATCATCCTAATGACAGAGCGGTGTCTGATTTTTAGTATAGCCATATTTATTTTAACTACAGTCTTTGTTTAGCCGTAAGCGAGTAAGGTTGACTTGTTCAGCAGGGATAAGGTATTCAACGTGATCGACGCAATTTTGAATAATGTATAAGCCAAATCCGCCTTCTTTATGACCACTAAAATCGGGGGGAAGCGACTGAGTCGAGTCAAATGCGTCGCCGACATAGTAAAAGCTGAGTGTAACGACGGTCGCTGTTGAGAGTAAATGCACAACAAATGGCGTGTCTGCTAATGGTGCAGCAACATGGCGAATGATATTTGTAGCGACTTCGACGGCAGCGAGTGTCAGCTGGTCATGTAAAACGGGGCTTAAATCGGTTCGTTCGCGTATCCACTGCCGAAGTTGGCTAAGAATCTGCATTTTTCGTGGAAATTCTTGGTAATGTAATGCCGTGGTGGTGTGCCGGTAAAGGCTAATCGCCGTAAAATCGTCCGAGCGCTGCAATGTACCTTCATATTGTTCAACGATTTGCCGTAAGCGTTGCAAAATAATGGCGGGCGGGATTTGAGCGGCATAGAGCTGACTGACCAGATCTAATATCGGCTGTATCCCCATGAATTCTTGTTTTTTATTTCGCGCTTCAGTTAAACCATCTGAATACAATAGCAATAAATCGCCAGCTAAAAAGGGATAGGTGGCTGACTCATAATGTTCTTTTGATTCAATCCCGATGGGAAGGTTTTTTCCACTGAGCATGGTGATGCTGCCATCGGTATGTAATAACAAGCCTTCAGGATGGCCCGCACTAATGTAATTAAAAAGATTGGCATCTAGATCAATGCGTGCAAATGCCAAAGTCACAAAAGATTCGAGTCTTTGCAGCTCAGGCGTTAACCGAGAATTGAGTTGGTTAATGATCATTTCTATCGCTGGACGTTGTCCTAGCTGTAATGCCGGCCCTAAAAGTTCGGCCATAATGCGGATATATTGATTTTTCAGCCCCGCACCCAGCATTGCTGCCGCTACGCCTTTACCCATCACATCGCCTGTGAGCACATCAAAGCAGTTGGGCTCGATGGGGAAGAAGTCAAAAAAATCGCCATCGATGCCTTGCGAAGGTTGGGTAAAGGCCGAAATCTCTACGCCAGGTACTTTGAGTGGCGTGCCAAAAAGCAAGGTCTGCTGAATGTCATGCCCCATTTTTAATTCACGTTCGCGCGCCGAAATAAGGGCCGCCTGCTGCGCTTGCCGCAGACTAATGTCACGAATAATGGCGGTGAAATGAAATTCATCGCCATAAAGCGGGGCACTTAATGAGAGCTCGATCGGGAACTCGCTGGCGTCACGATATTTGGCATTGAGCTCATGCCGCCGGCCAATCAGGCCTTGTTCTTGTGGGTTGGATTGGGATTTTTGGATGTAATGCGATAGATAATCATCGTAATTGGGGGTGTGTAGCTCAGGAATTAACAGCGAAATATTCTGACCGATGATTTCGACAGTCGACCAACCAAACATTAATTCTGCTGCCGGATTAAAGCTTTCGATCAGGCCATGTTGGCTGATGGTGATAATGGCATCGGCTGCGGTATTGAGTACGCTTTGCAACATTACCCGCTTTTTTTTGAGCCGCACGGCGAGGTTGCGGGTTTCTTCAAGCGCATTTTTCTCTATCTGCATGATTTGCAATAAATCGGCCGTGTTGTCATGAACCGCAAAATCATTGAGTGACAGCGCATATTGCTGTAATTGCGATACGCTGGACAACCAAGGCGAGCCAACAAAAATGAAGCGATTTTGGGTATTGCATAAGAACTGACCACGCAGTTGTAACTCAGAATGGCAACACATAAACACAAATAGCGTGTGTGGGCTATTGGCAATACTTTCCTTGTTCAGTTGTTGGTGTGGCCGTTGAATCTGCATAAAGCGGCTCAATGGATGTTGGATGGCAATGTGAGGAATAATCAGTGGCAAAGAAGGGCCGAAACCCACGATATTGAGCTCAGAATCGAGTACAAAATGAAAGGGGAACAGCGTGTCGAGTACCCCAAGTGGCAATAAGGTTGCGTCATGCATGATGACTACCACTGCACAAGAAATTCATCGTAATCATCTTGGCGCTCACGGACTTTGATTTGTTCAACGCTGACCTTGGTTGCAAACAAAGTGCCTAAGCCGTCGAGTAAACCAATCACAAAATGCGCTAGACCTGGACGAGTTGAGAAATAACGCACCTTGATCTGACCGGGGCCGATCACCTCACAATTAAATTCTGGCGGATTTAATTGTGGGTAGATCAATCGCACGCGCGCATGAAAATTGGGCAGACTGAGCAAAAAATCGCTTAAGTTTCGCCCGCCAGCCTCAAGCAAACCACCGTAGCTGCGCCGGCCAGTCTCCAGTACCCAATGACGGCCAAAATCCTCCAGTAAGGGCGCGGCCTCTCTCCCTGTTATGGCACAAGTCGCGCCGACGAGGCGGTAAGTGATTTCGTCGGGGTAACAATTATGGGACAAAAATATTTCATCATTGAGATCGGCTTGTCGCAGGATATTTTCCCAAATCTGCGGCCCGTATTGGCTACAAACCATCTCTTCGAGTGCTTTATTGACAATGCCATACATGGCGGTTCTCCTTTGCTAGCTTACAGTGCGCCCAGTCCTAGGGTCAGTATGGATAATCCAGGGATTAATTGCCGGATTACATAACCGGCCTGGGCAATGCCACTCTTAGGTACAAAAATGATGTCGCCTTCTTCTAAGGAAAAATTAACCATTTGGGCGCGTGTCATTAAGCTCAATAATGGGGTTGGATTACTGGCTTGTTGGCTAGGGCGATAAATGGCGATTTTTTCGTCTGCGGCATCGTCATTTGGGCCACCCGCTTGAGACAAGGCATCCATTAAGGACATATCAGGGGTAAGTCGATAGGCTCCAGGTTTATGCACGGCGCCCAGCACATACACCAAGGTGTCAAACGAATCGGGGATATACACTAAATCATTGGCTTGTAATTTGATGTTGTAAGCGAGCTGTCCTCGATTGAGTAGTTTTTTTAAGTCGACCCAAATAATGCGATCACGACCTCTAAAAATAGCGACGCGGGTTAAGGTCGCTTGCTTATCGATCACCGGTAAGGCCCCCGCCCGAGCAAGGGTTTCAAGTAAAGAGGGCGGACGATCAAATTGCTGTACGCCTGGATTTTGCACTCGGCCTAAAACGGTGACACGGTTACCCGCATATTGTTCAACGCCGACAAATACCGCTGGTTTTTTAAGAAAAACTTGCAAGGCAGCATGAATCCGGCTCGCTGCGGACTCTCGAGTCTCTCCGGCTAATCGCAATGTTCCGGTGAGTGGCAAACTCATTTGGCCATCGGGACCGAGTAATTGTTTGCCGGATAGTTCGGGGTGATTCCAGACCGTGACTTGTAATTGATCGCCTTCTGCAAGGCGATAAATCGGCTCTCCCGTCACGTCGAGTTCGGCCAGCAGTTCCGGACTGGCATAATCGATTTGTTCGGATTTTTGTGCTGGTTGAAAAACCTGATTATTTACTGGCAAACTGTCGGGTATGCTGCTGCAGCCATTGATTAATAAGCTGATTGTGGCAATACATAGCGTGATTTTAAGCATGATAAACCTCAACAGAGCGCGTTAAGTGCAATGCACGCTTTAAGCCGATTTTTTCGTCTTGGCGCAAAATAAACCGCCATGCTAGCCCAAACTGTATGCAGAAAAAAACCGTGCCCGCAATGATCAGCTCAAGTAAGGCACTGCCACGATCGGTCAATTGCCATGGCCAGAAATGAACAAAACCATAGGCTAGGGCATAGTTCAGTGCTAAGGGCTGCAAAATTTCCCGCCATAAATGCCAAGGTGAAAATTGTAAAGCTTGACTGGCGAGGGTTAAGTAAATCACGGCAGCGATACAGCGGCCGATACAGAGAATTTGCAGAAACTCGAAAAAGCTATTGGCTTGTAAGCAAACAATAAATACCAAAGTACGCAAGGCATGATAAAAAAATTCGAGTTGGGTCTGTCCTTGGCCGCGCAGCGCACTAGAGGCTGGCCCAGTTTGGATGTGCAAATGCCATGCCGGTGTGACCCATAATAAAATCGTGACAATCTGTGCTAGCTCAGCACGTGGGCCTAACCACGCCATATTTAAAGCCGGTGCCGTTGCAACCAATAGCGGCATTAAACTCAGTAAAGAGAACAGCGCTAAGCGCTGCGCTTGTTGATACAGTTGGCTTAAGGCAGCAGCATCTAGGCTGGCAGCATGAGGGAGTAGTGCTTGGCTGATTCCGGAGGTTATTGAGGTGGCGGTTGAGGGTAATTTACTGCCTAAATCCATTAAGCCTGCGGTGGCCGCCCCAAAGTTTAAACCGGCCAGCATTCGATCGGCTGAATGCAATAAAATCGCCCAAGTGTCACTCAATTGGGCGCGTAGCCCTAAATTTAAAAAGGGTTGTAAATGTAATTTAGAAACATATTTGGGGTGTAGCGTCAGTGCTGGCCATGCGTGTTTTACACGCCACCAAGACAGCGAAATGGAGAGCACATAACGCAATAAAAAGGCCCACAATAAAGCATTAATCCCTTGGCCTAATGCTAAAAGGGCCGCAGCAATACCCCATTCCAAAATAAAACTGGCCACCCAGATGCGTTGTTGCTCATGAATGAGTTTGAGGCCGTTTAAAACATAGCCCCATGCGCCTAAGGTCAAGTCAGCCAGAAAAATCAAGCAAGTCAGTAATAACAAATGCCCTGCCAAGGTATTGAGTTGGGGCTCGATTTTGAACCAGCTTATGATGATCGGCATAAACATGGCGACCAGAGCGCAGAAAATTCCACCAATTAACAGCGCCAAAGCCACGCCAGTACTCAGCATTTTGCTGGCATACAGCGCATCGTTGCGATCATGCGCTAAAGCAATTTCACGCACATAAACGGTGGCGAGCCCCGACACAGAGAGACCCAGGTAGCCGACCAATACAAAGGCGATGGACCATAGGCCATACTCGGCTAAACCCACGTAATTGAGCACCAGCGGTGGTAAAGCCAAACGACTGATCAGGTACAGTAGGCGAGCCATCATGCTTTCGAGTGCCACGCGATGAAAATTGCTGCTCATGATGCGTCTGCTATAGGGGGGTGATGGCTTTATTAAAGCTGAACGACGCAGTGCAATGATGGCAAGAGTGTAAACAGTGCGAATTGCGGGCAGTGTGCGTTTTAAAAGTAGCCTGAATGCAGGCCGCGCTATGACGTCGCCAGCTCACTCAAAGCGAGATGATGTCTCGTTTGGCTTGTTTGATTTTTCTAGCCCATGCTGCGCATTGGCTTAGGATAGGCCAACGGTCATACCACTTATGTGCTTGAATGTCGCTACGGGAAAAGCGTTGTTCTATCAGGCTAGGTTGCGCAATCCAAGTGCGGCAGCTGGGGTTAAATTGTCGAAATAAGCTGAGCGCACCATCGTAATGCAATCGTCCGCCCATGGGGTCTCCAGCTGGGCGAGAGAGGCAGCCTTCGAGATAGGGTAATAGCGTCGATAAATACTCAATTCGAACTAAATAGGCATGAGCGCCGACGATGGCTTGTGTCGTTAAACTTAGTCCGAGCTCAGGTTTGGTGTCGCCGATCACTTGGCAATGCCCAAGATAAATTAGATCGGCCTGTTCACTGGCGAGTAATTGCGCGATTGCGGGTAATTGCGTGGTAAAGGCGGGGGTAAAAATGGCATCGTCCTCTAAAATAAGCACCCAGCCCTGCTCTGCTCGTTGAGCGTCTTGTAAAGCAGCAAGGTGGCTTAAAAAACAACCATAGGCACCGATAGATGGGTAGCCATTGCTGTTATTTGGACGTATTGCTGGCCAGCACATGACTTTATTGGCTTGCCATTCAATACCCAGGTTGCTAAGCGCGTATTGAATTTCTTTTTTTCTATCTACTCGCTCAGGTAAATTGATGACATAAATTCGAGTCACAATATCGACAAGGTTCATGATGTGCTCCGCAATAGGGTTTTGATACGTTGCTGAAGATCGCGCGGCAAGCCGAGCGCGGTTTTCAACAAGATTTTAAAGGTCTGAGCTATTTGTAGTAGCAGCCCTGCTGATCGTTGCTTGCGTCCGCTAATGAATTCTTCCATTAAATCATTGACATAGCCACCGCCGTCTAAGGGTCGAACTTGATTCACAATCACACCAATTGAAGCCGGGTCGATGCCTTGCAACACCCTTGCCGCACGCGCAACTTCGCCTCGACCTTGTGCCTCTGCTTCAACAATCGCGATCACCGCCGGTGTGGCTCGTAAGGCCAATTCAGCATCGCCGCTGACTAAGAGTGGCGGCAAATCGACCAGTACAAATCGATAGGTTTGGGCCAAATATTGCAATGTCTCCCCAAGTCGATCGATGGCGTGAATATGTCGGTCATTGCCCGTTAAATGCAGTAAATGGGTGCTGGGGGGGAGTGCGGTTGGTGGGCCATCGCTTAAGTCATATTGCATGGCGTTCGCAAAGCGCGCGTCTCGACTAAATGCATTGGCTTCAACGGCAATCGCCGGTAAACCCATCTCGGCAAAGGTTTGCTGCAAATCGAATACAATCGTTGACGCGCCACCTTGTGGCTGCAAAGCCGTGAGCCCAAAAATACGTAATTGGCTGCGGTCTTGCTCACGAATCAAGGCGCTGGCTAAGCGACGTAATTGATCGGTACGAAATAAATGACTGTCTGCATCTTTGGCATGAATCAACCAGCCTACCGGCGCAAAACCAAAGCCGCTCACCACATCATTGGGGGTATGAATGCGTCGATCCATTAAATCGTAAACGATTGGCAATAAAAGGCCTGCAGCCAGCGATGCAATAATTGCCATGAGTAGTAATTTGGTTTTGCCAACGCCCAGTGGTGTTTCTGGCGTCATCGCGGTGCTAACTAAACGTACAAAACCCAAGGCGCTGGTTTCGGCGGCGAAGAAATTCAAGCGTTCTTGGATGGCATCCAGTTCTTTACGAATTTGCGTGACATCGGCGGATAAATTTTGCGCTTCTTTAAACAGCGTTGCGAAGTGGCCACGGGATTTTTCTTGCTCGGTGAGCTCACGCTGTAAATCTGCCTCTAATTGAGCGCTTTGGGTCGACGCGGTGCTAAATCTGCTTTGTAGATTGCGACGTACTTCGCTGGTGATTTTTTCAGACTGTTGGCGAATTTCAGCATCAATTTCCGCTAGTTCGATTTTATTTTGTTGATAGCCAGGGTGTTGTGGGGTGAGTCCCGCCATGCCAGATACTAAAGTTGCCCTTCGATTATTTAGGCTGGCTTTTAGGCTATTTAGGCCTGGGTCCACTGACACACTTTCTAAAATGGATCTAACACCGGGATCGGTATCGCCATGCGTCAGAAAGGCTTTTTCATTTGCCGCGGCTGAAAAACGTTTGATCTTGGCATCGGCCAAGGCTTCGCGTAGTCGTTCGATGGCTTTATCGTAAGGATTACCCGCTTCTTCGGAAAAGGTTGCTATACCCAAATCGCCCGCAATGGTGTTGCGCCGCTCGGCTTTTTCATCAATCTGCGTGAGTAAAAGGTCTTGGCGTTTTTGTAATTGCGCAATTCGCTCGTCTTTGCCAAACACTTGTTCATCGCGAACCCGTTCTAAATAAATGCTCACGACGGCATTTATAATCGGAGCCAGTTCGGCTTTGTTTTTGCCAGACAAGCCAATGCGTACCATATAGGTGTCTGGAACGGCAGAAACTTGTAAGAGATTACGTAGTCGCTCTACGGCGTGACGCTCGCTCTCATTGGGGCGTTGCCACAGCGAAGTCTTTTGTGGCTGTGCAGGAGCGTGTGTGATTTTTGAACCGCCAATGGCGTAATCTAATTGCAATTGATTTGTATTTGTTGGGCTTGAAGCTTGTGTTTGGTGGTTTTGATTGGCAAGCCGTATGCCATCGCGCAGGATGTCGTAACGCTGGATGGTATTGCTTTGTTGCTGCACAAATTGGCGATATTGTGAATTGGATTGAAAGTCGAGCTCATTATCGTCTTTGAGCGTTTT
The DNA here is from genome assembly GCF_947072475.1 of uncultured Deefgea sp. Lineage (GTDB taxonomy): Bacteria > Pseudomonadota > Gammaproteobacteria > Burkholderiales > Chitinibacteraceae > Deefgea. The sequence continues at coordinate 36,991 of NZ_CAMTIA010000012.1, read as the reverse complement.
CATATAACGCGGCGCGATTTGAATCACCGATTCAGCTTCGTAAAAAGATTGACCTTTTATCCACACTATCGGTAGGGCAGCCAATAAAGTGAGTAGCGCAGCGCAAACTGCGATTTTGGGGTGCTGACGCAAACTCACCAATGGTTTGATGCCAATACCTGCACTGGCGGCAAGGAGAGTCATGACGTTCGTTGACCCATTTCTAACGGTTCAAATTGATTCAGTTGTGCTAAAAAATGCTGCTCGCGATTGTAAATAGACGGTAGTTTGGTTCGGCTATCGGCAAGAATCCAAGGAATGTCGCTGACGACGGGATCGATGGTGATCCCATCTTTGCCAGCGCACCAGCGGCCACTGGCGAGCATTTCAATTAATGCAGCTTGACGACCGACTCGGGTGTAATCAAAAACTAAACTACGCTCGATGTGAACGCCCGATTCAATATAAGACCCGCGCCCAATCCACAGTGGGCCAATCAGCGTTGCACCATCTTCGATGGTGACACTGTCGGCAATCACCATCGGCGCTTGTACATGACAGCGGCGTGGGTCGAATCGGGTATTGGCGCCAACGAAAATGCCCGGCGCAATTTCGATGCCTGGGCGAGAAATCGCGGGGACATCACCGCAAATTGCCGCCATTTGCACCGCGTAATAATCGGCCACTCGGCCAATATCGATCCAATTGAATGGGATTTCTACGCCATACAATGCCGCACCTTCACGCGCCAATTGTGGAAAAACATCCGATCCTAGGTCATATGGGGTATCGCTCGGAATGTATTTCAATATATCGGGTTCAAAGACATACACCCCAGTATTGACCAGGTCGCTTTTGGCTTCGCCCAGTTTGGGCTTTTCTTGAAAAGCCATAATTCGGCCGGTATCGTCCAATAGCGCAACGCCATATTGGCAGAGCTTTTCTGCCGGCACTTGAGCCAGAGCCAAGGTCGCCAAGGCCCCCGCTTGGTGGTGGGCTGCAATGAGTGCGGTTAAATCTAAATCAATCAGTGCATCGCCACAGAGCACTAAGAAAGTATCATCAAAAAATCCCGAGTGTTGCTGGATTTGTCGAATGGTCGCAGCAGAACCTAGCGGTCTGTCGTGGAGTTCACCGTCTTGCTCAAATCCTTCGTAACTAAAAGCCAACTCAACGCCAAAACGGCGCCCACTGGTGAAATAGCTTTCGATTTCTTTGGCTAAATAGCTGGTGTTGATAATGATTTGAGTCACGCCATGCTTGGCCAGCTGCTCGATCAGGCACTCGATCACGGGGCGATCCAAGATCGACAGCATGGGCTTGGGGCAATCACGGCTCAGTGGCATTAAGCGAGTGCCTTTGCCTGCCGCTAAGATCAGGGCTTTCATGCTTGAACTCCTGCGATTTCGTCGAGTGAATTAAAGACTTGGAACACACGATGCATTCGCATTAATTCAAAAAGCGCGGAGACTGGGCGTTGCAAACCATAGAGCGCAAAACTGCTGCCTTGTTCGGTGCAATAGCGTAAACAGGACAAGAGCGCGCCCAATCCTGAGCTGTCGACAAAGGAGAGCGACGACATATCGATGGCAATCTTTGTAGATGATTCTAAAGATGCTCGGATTTGTTTGCGAAAGGTGTCGGCGTTACTGGCATCTAGACTGGTGGTGTTAAAAGTAATGATGGTTTGCGTGTTGTGCTGGTGGCGGGTAATGAGTTCCATGATCTGCATCTCCATAAGTGAACCGGTAGCGGTTATCTACTCTATTAAAGTTCACTTATGCGATTGGAATGTGAATCAACTGTAAATTTATTCAGTAGTCGGTCAATTTAATTGGAAAATTGGTGAGATTTTAGACAGCTTTGGTGTGTTTTTTGGAAGGGAAGACTAGGGTCTGTTGACGTTTGGTTTACGGATCGCGTTTGTGCTGATTTTGGCCTGAAACAAGGCGAAAGACGCGTGGCATAGTCATTCTATGCAAGCGTTTTTCAACGCAGTGTCAGGCCAAAAGCAGCCAAACCCTAAGGGCTGGGCGCTTTTCGCGGCATCTCTGCGTTATTTCATGCTCGAATAACGGGTTATTGGTCGCATAAAATGCCTTGATCTGCCGCGAAAATCGCTCCAGCGCGACAGCAAACCAAACGTCAACAGACCCTAAGGGCAGATGTAAGCGTATTTTTTAGTCGGTGATTTTTGCTTGGCATTGCTCGATAAAGTCGTCAATAGCGACAAAATCATGTTTGAGGGTTTGCTCTAGTTCACGAGTGAGGCGTTCGATTTCTGCAAACCCAAGCGAGCCAGCAGCACCAGCAAGACGGTGTAGTTCATCGAGTAATTGCGCGCTGGCGCATGCTGAAGGACTGTTTTTCCAGGCCGTATCGATTAAAGCCAGTCGTTGGGGTAGCTCGGCTTGAAATCGCCGACGCAATTGGCTGAGTCCCGCGTTAAACGCGGCAACGTCAAATTCAGGCATGAAATTCACTCCAAAAATGCTGTAGCAATTCAGGTAGTAACATCGGATCAAAAGGTTTGCAGGCGACAAAATTAGCGCCAGCAGTGAGTAAGGGCGCCAGCTCTTCGGTGGCCGCTTTGGCTGTGAGCATCACAATGCAGACGGAATTTCCTTTGGGTAATGCACGCAGCAGCGGGATAAATTCTGGCCCGCTAAGCTCGGGCATCATGACATCGAGTATGATCATTTGTGGTAGGGTATTGCTTGGTAATTGTTTAATGGCAATGCTTGCAAGTGGATACGTTAGTACCGTATATCCACCTAAAGTACTTAGGCTGAGTTCTAGCAACTGACGAATGTCGGCATCGTCTTCGATGATGGCGATTTGCTTTAAGGTCTGCATTGCAAGGCTCCTTGTGGGAAGGTGAGCTTAAAACAAGTGCCGTGTTCGCTGGTGCGATAGCTTATTTGTCCTTCCATGGCTTCTATTAATTGCTTGGTAATGGCTAAACCGAGCCCACTGCCGCCACGAATCCGCGCGTCGCCGGCATCGGCTTGACTAAAAGCTTGAAACATCCGTGGTTGAAAGGCGATGGGGATGCCGCTGCCTTGATCTTCGATTTCAATGATGAGTTGTGTATCGTCGGTGCTGGCGCGTACTGCCACGATGGCATCGGGCGGTGAAAATTTGCAAGCATTTGAAACCAGATTGCCCAAAATTTGCATTAATCGATAATGGTCGGTAAAGATTGTGGCGGTACTGAGTTCTGGCGCTACAGTCAGTTGTAATTGAACTTGATGCCGATTGGCATAGCCTTCGTGGGCCAATCGCGCTTCAGCCAGAAGATCGTTGAGCGATTGCCATTGTAGGTTCAGTTGCAAATGACCAGACACGCTGCGATTGATGTCGAGTAATTCATTGACCATTTTAAGTAATCGCCCCGCATTGCGATCGGCCATCTCGATCAGTTGGCTGCTCGAACTATTAAATTGTGTGCTTTGGGTGCCTTGCAGCATTTTTAGTGCGCCAATGATGGAGGTTAATGGTGTCCGTAATTCATGGCTCAGTGTGGCGATAAATTGTTGTTTAAGTTGATCGACTCGCTCACGTTCACTCACATCACGCAGTGTTGCCAATAAGAAACGCTCATTGTCTTGATCGAACGAGGTAATGCCCACTTCAATGGTGATTTTACTGCCATCGGGGCGTTTGGCGAGTAAGATTTGACTGTGCTGACTTGAACCTTTAGCACAATTTAATTGTAGTTTGGGCAGTAGTTCAAGCAGACCTTTGCCGATGAGTTGCTCGCGAGGGGTTTGAAATAAATACTCGCAACGGAAATTAATACTCTGGATTTTCTGTTCCGAGTTGATCACCAAAATGGCATCAAAGCTGTTTTCAGTGATCGCCCTCGAGCGAGTCAGTAACGCTTCATGTTGGCGTTGTAAATTCAGCACTTGCGCTAGATTGTTGAGTTTATGCTGCAAAATCGCGGGGACGATGGGCTTATGCAGATAGTCATCGGCTTGTGCTTTTAGCGCTTCGAGTAAATGCGCATCCCCTTCTAAACCCGACACCACCACCACCGGCGTCCAGCGCTCCCCACCTTTGGCTTTGATTTCTCGTGTAACGGTAAAACCATCGACTTCTGGCATGAGTAAATCCAGCAACACAATATCGGGTTGCTCGGCGGCAAATAAGCGTAAAGCTTCAGCGCCACCACTGGCTTGCAAGGTCTTAAATCCTAGACTCTCCACGACCATACAAACTTGCTGACGAATAAATGCAATGTCATCTACGACCAAAACGCAGAGATTGGTGTGCAAAACAATAGGCTGAGAAAGTGGCATATTTTACAAGGTGGTCACAGTTGATTGAGCAGGGCTTGCTTTAATCAGCATATACACAGGGCCCTCTGGAGACCACCATGAATTCGTCAATTGAATTATCTCAACTCAAACAGTTAGAAAAACGCTATAGCCAGCGCAATGTACAACGTTGGCGGATGACACTATTGCGTGCTCGATTGCGTTTTAACTTGTCATTGGTCCGTATTTTTCGCCGTACGTTGGCTGTGTCAGTGGCGATATTGGCGCTGCTTTTGGGTTGGCCTTTGTGGCTATTTTTAGCGTGCGCCATCAAATTGACCGATGGCGGTTCTATTTTGTATTGGCAGCGGCGAGTCGGTTATCGCGGCCAGTTGTTTGATTTCCCTAAGTTTCGCAGCATGGTGATCAATGCCGAAGCCTTGCAGGCTGCCTTGACCAATCAGCATCAAGATAATCACACCTTTAAATTGCTACGTGACCCTCGGATTACTTGGATTGGGCGCATTATTCGCCGTTTCAGTCTGGATGAATTTCCACAACTTTGGTGTGTGCTTAAAGGTGAGATGACCTTGGTCGGGCCTCGTCCGCCATTACCACAGGAAGTCGCTCAGTATGGTTTGTATGCTCGGCAACGTTTGGAGGTTCAGCCGGGTTTGACTTGCATCTGGCAAGTGAGTGGCCGTGCCGAGGTGGCTTTTGCCGGGCAGCTAGAAATGGATTTGGCGTATATCCGCCAGCGTAGTTTGAAGCTGGATGTGGTTATTTTATTACAAACCATTCCAGCGGTGCTGTTTGGCCGTGGTGCTTATTGAGCCGAGGTGTGTGATGAATTCATTTTCTAAATTAAGTTATCAACGGTTAGCACCGCGCTTGAGTCGCCTGATTGCGGGGGTGTGTTACTTGTTGCTGGCCCCTTTGGGTTGGTTCTTTGGCGCTTTTCAGCATGGCGCGCAGCGAATGGCGCAGATTTGGCGTAAAGAAATACGCTGGATTGGTAGTGCACAAGGGAAAAGTCATGGTTTATGTTCGACGTGGCGTTTGCATGAACGAATGGCGCTGCCCTTGGGGGCAGAGTTGGTGTGTGATGCTGCCGATGCGACTTTGCGCAGCTGGCGCTACGATAGCGCTTTGTTAGTGCGCTATGGTTTGAGCCTCTTGATTGGTCGTGCAGCACGCCAAGGTGAGGCGCGTTGGCCATTACTTAACTTGTGGTTAGACAATTTGCGCCAAAGCGAGGTGGTTGAGCAATTGCAGCAATGGCAAGGGGATGGTCAATGGCATCGAATTGCCTTTGTGAATCCGCATTGCGCCAATTTAGCCAGCAATAACCCACGCTATCGCGGCATGCTCAATGGCGCGGATTTGTTATTACCCGATGGCAGTGGTGTGCTTTTAGCCAGTCGGATGTTGGGAACGCCGTTAAAAGAAAATACCAATGGGACGGATTTGTTTCCGGTGTTGTGCCGCTATTGGCAGCAGCAAAAGGCTAGGGTGTATTTATTAGGTGCCCATCCTGGCGTAGCAGGCCGAATGGCAGAACAATTACTTTGGGAATACCCAGGGCTGCATATTGCTGGAAGCCAACATGGCTACTTCGCAGAAGAAGATACCCCCAATATTATTCAAAAAATACGCGATGCCCATCCTGATGTTTTATTGGTGGCCATGGGCGTGCCCAAACAAGATATGTGGATTGCCGAACATTTAGCGCAATTACAAACCCCCGTAGCGATGGGTGTGGGTGGCTTGTTTGATTTTTATTCTGGACGAATTTTACGTGCGCCAGTTTGGTTGCGAGAAATTGGCATGGAGTGGAGTTGGCGTTTAATCCAAGAACCACGGCGGATGTGGCAACGTTATTTGGTCGGGAATTTTACATTTCTTGCGCGCGTTGTTTGGCAGCGTTGTCGGTTTGCTTATGGAGATCTTCCGCTGCCCTTTGCGCCGCCCAGTGGGGCCACCCCGAGTCATCAGGTGCATGGCGTGTTGTTGGCGGAAATGAATGCCTGGCCTGATCAAGGAGAAATGACGACGTTGTTATTGCCTTTGGTCGGGCAAACCTTATTAGAGCGGACGGTGATCCGCATGGTTGAGCAGGGCGTACAGCAACTGCATGTGATGGTGGATCTAGCCCATGCGGGTATTGAGGCTTTACTTGGGCAGGGTAGTCGCTGGGGGATTGAGATTCACTATCATCTTTTGGCGGCGAATAAAAACCTGTCTGAGCGTTTAAGTCATTTACCTTTATCCGGTTCGGTGTGGGTGGTTGCGCCAGGCTGCTTGCCCGATGAACCATTGCCCTCGGAAATCAGTGCGCAGTGGTTATTGGATGATGGCACATGGTCGGGTTGGGCGCTGTGTCTCGCCGAAACTTTACGCCAAGCACCCAGCGCATCCTTACTCTTACCGAATAATTTATTGGTTTTTAAAGGGCTTCGCTTGCGAACGCCTGCAGAATTTCTTGCCGCGCAAGCGACGCTCTTAAAATCTGAACCCAATTATGTACCGGGTTATGTTGAAGAAGGGCGTGATATTTGGTTGGCGCCGAATGTGTTGATTGAGGACGGGGCCATTTTGCAAGGACCGTTGTTAATCGGCCCCAATTGCATTATTCGTAAAGGCGTTGAGCTTGGACCCAATTGTGTATTGGCCAGTGGCTGCGTCTTGGATCAAGCGGTGTACGCTGAAAACGCGCTGCTGTTGCCCGATAGTTATGTTGCGCAAGGTTTATTACTTAAAAACTGCATTGCAGGTGATGGGCAAATTCATTGGGTGGACTCAAATCTAAACTTGCAATTATCGGCTGGGGATTGCTTGGTTAGCAGCTTAGCGAATCCGGTGGTGCAGCCCGATACGGTCGAACGCTTGCAAGCCGCGCTGTTATGGTTGTGGTTAGGGCGACAACGCCGTCATTTTGATCCTGACCGTTGGCAAGTGTTAACGCAACATTTGCAAGAAGTCTGTTTGGGTTACCGGCATCTGATTGGCTTGCCCGATTTTGATATAAAGGCGCACTCCCATTGGCAAGGCGCGGTGCATCGTTTGCGCCTTGGGGCGCTGCGCTTATCTGATCTACAAACCCCTTTGTTTCCTGCGCCACAAGTGAGTCGGGCTGAGCAAGACTGGTTGCTCGACTTGTATGGCGCGGCGGTGCCACACCGCTTGCATTGGTCGCAGTTGCCACGCTTACGTTGGAGTTTGGCGCGGCCATCGCAGGGGTATTGAAGTGATTTGAGTTTGCAATTTGGCCATCATTGCTTCGATTGCATTGCAGATAATGGTATGTATCCTTTTGTTGGAGCCCGATCATGCGCCACCTTCTTTATATCTTACATAGCGGTCAATTATATGGGACAGAGCGTATGGCTTTGGCCACTTTGAATCAATTGACACGTCACGGTATACCCGTGTTATTTGCGCCAGCAGGGCCGGTGCATCAAGAAGCAAAACGGCAGGGGATTCAAAGCCATATTTTTTATAATAAGTGGTCATTAGCCCGAGTGTTTTGGCCATATCTTAGTGAAAAAGACAATGTTTTGTTCACGACGGCCGTGACCCAATCGCTGCTGGCCTTGTTGTTGAGTAAATTACGCGGCATTGACTTACCGCAATTGCACATTGTGCATGGCGGCACCGATGAGCGACTCAGTTATGCTCGTAAGCATTGGCTGCAACATCTGGGTTTACCCTTGGTTGCCGTGTCTGATTTTGTACGTGAAAGATTGCTGGCGCATCATTGCTCCGAGCAAGGGGTGAAGGTGATCGAGAATTTTTTAATTGGTCACTTGCCTCAGCGAGCACCTTTTCAGCGCTCAGGAATTGCTCATGTGGCGTTGGTCAGTCGCATTGATCCAATTAAAGAAGTCGGGGTGGCGATTGCGGCTTGGCGATTGCCTGGTAGTTTGGGTATGCCGCGCTTATTGGTAATGGGAACCGGCTGGCAGAGTCAGGCACTGATTGATTTGAGTGTGTTAAACGAGCGTGTTAGCTGGTTTGGATTTGTTCAGTATCCGGCTGAAATCGTTGCCGAGTGCGATCTGTATGTGCATACCTGTCCGTGTGAGCCATTTGGGCTGGCGATTTTAGAAGCCATGGCGATTGGTTTGCCGGTTTTGGTTCCCGATCAAGGGGGCGCGGCATCGCTGGTTGAGGATGGCGTGACTGGCTTTCATTTTCGTGCCAGTGATCCGTATGATTTACAACGCCAAGTGCTCAGAATTAACGAATTATCGCCGGCTAAGCTCAATGCCGTCGTGGCTGCGGCACGGCAGCAATTATCTGAGCGATTTTCTGCCCAAGCTCGGATCAGTGACTATGCTCGGTTATTGAACTTATCGGAGTCAATCTGATGTCGCGCCGACCTTTTACGCCGTCAAGTCTGATTTGCGTCGTGGTGATTGGTCGTAATGAAGGAGAGCGTTTGGCGCGATGTTTGGCTTCAGTTAAGGCGGCGACTTGGCCACAGCTGGAGTTGATTTACGTTGACTCCGGTTCGACAGACCACAGTATTGCAGTGGCAAAAGCAGCCGGCGCTCATGTTTTACAGTCGTTGGCACCTGGCGCTGCAGCGGCAAGAAACCGGGGTTGGCAAGCGTGTCACGCTGATTGGGTGATGTTTTTGGATGGCGATACTGTGCTGGATGCCGAGTTTTTATTGCAGGCTTACCACGCGATGCAATCTCAGGATGTGGTGTGTGTCTGGGGGCATCGTCGAGAGTTAAACCCTCGGCAATCGATTTATGTTCGCGTGCTGGATTTGGATTGGTGTTATCCAGCGGGCGAAACTTTATTTTGCGGCGGCGATGCTTTGTTTTACCGCCCGGCATTGATGGCAGTAGCGGGTTTTAATTCAGCGGTGCTCGCCGGAGAAGAGCCAGAGCTATGCCATCGTCTACGTCAAGCAGGCGGTGTGATTTTGCATATCGATCATTTGATGACGCAGCATGATTTAGCCATCACTCATTTTGATCAATATTGGCAACGCGCGGTGCGAGCGGGGTATGCCTATCTAGCGGTGAGCCAGTCTTGCGGCTCTTTTTGGCATGATGAAGTACGGCATAATCTCCGGCAAACAATGATCATTTTATTGTTATTGAGTACGAGCTTGCTTTTGGCTTTGGTTGGGATTCAGGGGTGGGGTATGCCGCTACTGATTTTATTGGGCTTGATTTTGCGTAGTGCATGGCGGGCACGCTGGCGTTCTGAGCAGGTCTTAACTTTATTGCTATATGGCGTGCACAGCTGGTTTGAGCAATTGCCAGTGAGTTGGGGTATTTGGCGTTGCTGGCGGGATCTACAGCAAAAAAGTCCCGCGCCGTTGATTGAGTATAAGGCGATTGACTGCAAAACCCGCAAAGGGGAGTCCTCATGAAGCAATTGTTATTGCGCTGTTGCCGTGCATGGTTGCCCTTGGTTTTGCAAAGCTTACAACGTGGGTATCAAGGCTGGTGCTGGCTGTGCTTGGCGGTGCGAATTCCTTTGCCGGTCAGTTGCATTGTATTGGGACCGGTGGAACTGCATGGCACGCAGCGAGTTGCAATCGGTGACCGTGGATTTTTGTATCCTGGTTTGTATTTAGAAACACAGCATGACGCCACAATCGAAATTGGCGATGGGGTCGTGATCTCACGCGGCGTGCATATTGTGGCGCATTCTGCGATACGGATTGGTGCCGGCAGCATGCTGGGCGAATATTGTAGTGTACGAGACGCTAATCATCGCCGTGTCCGTGGTCTGCCGATACGTGAGTCTGGATTTAATGCGGCGGCCATTGAGATTGGTCGTGAAGTATGGATTGGTCGTGGGGCGGTGATTTTAGCTGGGGTCTCTATTGGCGATGGTGCCACGATTGCGGCTAACGCGGTGGTCAGCAAAAACGTTGCGGCTGGCACGGTTGTTGGCGGAGTGCCAGCCAAACTATTGTCATCCAACCGTATACAGGAGGCGCATTCATGAATCAGCATTTATTGATGGTGGCGTATCAATGTGGGCCGGATATGGGCTCGGTGTCACAAATTGGCTGGGAGTGGTACCAAGGCATGGTGCAACGCCGTCCGGTGACTTTGATTACGCATGAACGCAATCGTGCGGCGTTAGCGGCAAGGATTGCGCTTGGCGATACGATTCATTTTATTGATACGGAATGGTTGGCGGGGCCCTTGTATCGCATCGCATGTCGTTTATTCCCAGGGCGCGAGCACGCGATTTTTTTATTGAGTTCTCTGGATTATTTCTTATTTGATCGTTTGGCCTTACGTTTGGCGCGTCGCCTACGTCGGCAAGGCCAAGATTGGGGCGCGGTACACGTGCCAACACCGGTGAGTTCGGCTGCAGGCACATGCCTTGATCGCTTAGCGCTACCCTTACTGCGCGGGCCGCTCAATTGTGGTTTAGGTAATCCGCAGGGTTTTGATCGTGTTTTACAGCAAGAGTCACAATGGCTCAATCATGGACGTCGCCTGGGGCAATGGTGGTCTGCATGGTTAGAGCGGTCTTGTCCCTTACGGATTACGCTAGCGGCCACACAAGCGACACGACTTGCTTTGCCAGCAGTGCAACAAAAACAGAGCCGGATGTTGCTTGAAAATGGGATAGATCCGCGTCGCTTTGTCGCCAGTCCTTATCCGCCGCTACCGAGCCCAAATAAGCCATTAAAAATACTGTTTGTTGGTCGAATGTTGGCAGTTAAAGGCGTTGAGTTCTTATTGCTTGCGGTAGCGCAGTTGAAAAAGCAAGAGGGGATTAAGGTTGAGTTGATCTTGGCAGGCAATGGCGGAAAACTCGCTGATTTTAAAGCGCAAGCACAGGCGCTACAGATCGAGCAAGAATGTCATTTTTTAGGGCATATTGATTTAGCCGCTATCCCTGCTTTGATGCAAGCGTGTCATGTTTTTTGTTTGCCATCGATCCGTGAATCCGGCGGTGCGGTGTTACTTGAGGCGATGGCGTGTGCGCGTCCAGTGATTGCCTTTAATTTTGGTGGCCCCGCTGAATTGGTCACGCCCGAAGTGGGCGTACTCATTGATGCCGATTCACCCAGCGTTTTATTAGAGCAGCTGCATGCGGCATTGTTTAATTGCTATTTAGCCCCCGAGCGTTGGCGTGAAATGGGGCGTCTTGGTGCATTACGGATACATCAGTCGAATCAGCTTGGTTTTACTTGGGCAGATAAATTGGATGTCGCCGAAAAGCTATATGCCGAGTTGGCTGAGCAGACTCAGCTGACAGCGTATTCTTCCCCACTTCGCCGTGCTTAGGCGGTCAGTATGTGGCGCTACTTATTTTGCTTTGTCTTGGTTTTGAATTTAGTGAATTCAGTGAGTGCGGCAAACTTGAGTTTGACGCCGCTGGTGGCATTGCCGGGTGAAGTTGTTCCTCGTTTTGGTTTAAATTTAGGCGGTCCGTCTTATTGGGGCGCAGAGCAATTACGCGCCAATATTGTACGAAACCCTGGCTTTGAGCCGTTATTGGATCGCTCTTTGGTGATTGTCGATCGACTTGATGGACGACAAATTACGGATCGTGATGCGTGGGTGGCAAGACCGGATGGCTTTTGGATTGGTGGGCAATTTCAGGTTTTAACTGGGGCGCTAGCGGGTAAAGCAGGACGTATTCGTGACTATCGGCGTAATGACAAAGGTCCTGGATTATTTTGGTTTGAGCATGATTTACAAACTTTGCAAACTGGCGATGTAATCAGTGTAGAGAAAACCGCGCGTTTGACAGGCGTTCCGCAATGGTGGCCACAAGGCCGTGCAAGTTTAGTCGCGCAGGTATCTCCTTCGGGAGGGCAATATGCTTTGCGTTTGCAATCCACTGCCGCGCAAGCGGCGGGCGTATCGAGTTTTTTTGATACTTTGGGTGGTTCCGCAGGGCGCTTATTACCGGTAACGGGGGCGTGGCAACTTAATTTTCGCGTCAAAATGCCACGTGCAGGTGCCAAGCTGCAGGTGCGTTTTTCGCGTGATGGGGCCGCTCCCTTTGTTATGCAAACACTGACGCCAACGACAGAATGGCAAAGCATTCATTTAACTTGGCAGGGGACTGAAACACCGCAGGCGAAAGCGAGCCCGCTGGCTTTGTCCTTTAGTAGTGAAGGTGATGGTGAAATTTGGCTTGATGATGTGTATCTCGGGGAGGCTGTGGCGCAAAGCGGGGGCTTTCGACGCGCCGTAGTTGATACATTAAAAGCACTCAAACCAGGGTATTTGCGTGACTGGCAAGGGCAGCTAGGTGATCGTGTGGCGAACCGATTTGCATCGGAACTGGCACGTCAGCCGATCCGCTATCGGGCGGGTGAGGGTGAGAGTTTTTTTGCGTATAGCGTACCGGAGTTATTTGCTTTGTGCGCCGAGGTGAGTGCGGCACCGTGGGTGGTTGGTCCACCGACTTTGTCGGTTGCTGAGTGGCAAGAATTTGGGCGCTTATTACGAAAGAGCGCTGATCAACTGCAGCTCGATGAGGTGGTACTCGAATTTGGAAATGAGAATTGGAATGCCTTATTTCGCCCCGCAGGATTAAGCAATGTGAATCAGCATCGCGAGGCGGCCGATCGCGCACTTGCGAGTGCTAAGCGTGGTTTTGGTATTGGGCGACGTTTGATTACGGTGGTGAATGCACCTTTTGCATGGCCCGATAGCCCGGGGCCTATTGTCGCGGCGGCTCATGCTGATCGCGTCGCTGTTGCACCTTATTTCTTTTACGATGTACAAGTGCAAGACACTGAGCAAGTCAATCGCGGCAAAGCATTGCAAAGCCAACAAGCTGTTTTGCAAAAGCAGCAACAGCGCGCACAAGTTGCAGGGAAAAGATTGGCAATCTATGAAGTTAATTTTCATTCAACACAGGGTAGCGCTGATGCCAAAGCACGGAATCAAATTGTCACTACAGCGATATCTGGCGTGGCATTAGCACGGCAATTGCTTGATGCGGCATTGCTGGGTATTCGTGAGCAAGCGGTATATAGCTTGGCTGGATTTAGTTTTAAATTACATGACGGTTTGGGTGATGTGGCTTTGTTTGGCATTAGCCGCGATTTGACGACGGCGCAACGCTTACGCCCTACAGGTTTGGCACTGGCGATGCTCAATGAGGTATCCGGTGGCAAGCCTTGGCGTTATCAATGTCAAGGCTCAGTAGAGGCATGTCGCGATCTCGTGGTATTGGGTTTTGCAGATACGGCGACAGCTTCTCCAACAAGAATGGCTATGGTCAATGCGTCAACTCAAGCACATGCGCTACAAATCCCGTGTCAAGCCGCCATTAAATGGCGTTTGCTCGATGGTCGTCAGCCTGGCGATAACGAAGGTGACCGTGCCAAAGTGAATGTGGTACGGGGACAGAGTGTATGCCAGCAAGGGATGGCCAGCGTTAAATTGCCGGCAGAAAGTCTCTTGGTTGTCAGTGCAAGGGGGTCTTGATGCAATATGTGGTTTATCTGGCGCTACTGATGACCGCTATTTTGGTGTGGCAACAAGGCACTCAATACGCATTAATTCGGGGTTATTTGCCAATTTTGCTATTACTTCCCGATTGTTATCGTGCGATGACGCCAGGCTTACCTGACCCTAGTTTTAATCAGGCCGCTATTTTGCCGATTTTTGTGGTAGCGATGATTTCGCAATATAAAAATTGGCGGCCATCCATCACCGATGGTTTGGTCTTTGGTTTTGCATTTTGTGTTGCATATTCTGAATACACCAACGCCGGTTATGCTGAAGCGCAAAACCTCATGTTCGCGATGCTCACTTCGGTATTGGCACCTTATTTTGCCGCACGCTGGTGCTTGCAAAAGCAAGCGGACGATATTGCTGCGGCACGCGTGTTTGTGATTAGTTGCGCGATTGTTTCTGCGGTAAGTATTTATCAGTTTCGCTTTGGGATTAATCCGTGGAGTGTATTGATTGGCCCATTTTTCCCTGGGCAAGGCACGGGATGGGTAACGACATTTCGCTATGGCGTTGCTCGAATTGCTGGCCCTTATTCGCATGCGATTTTGGCAGGCATTATGCTGGCCATGGCATGGCGACTGGCTCGTTGGCTGCAATGGGGGCAGTGCTGGGAAGCGCAAATGCGACATATTCGCCTGCCAGGCAAGAAATCGTATTGGGTTAATGGTTTGCTGTTACTTGGTATCATTATGACGATTGCGCGTGGGCCTTGGATTGGTGGCGCGATCGGAGGGGTCTTGATGTGGGTATCGCGCGGTCAAGACCGCACTAAACGCCTTAAATGGGTTCTCTGCGCTTTGGTCGTTGGCGGATTGGTCGGGCAGGTGTTGCTCGATGCTTATCTTGATGTTCAGCCCGGGGCAGTGATGACGCTATCACAAGAATCAGCGCTGTATCGCAAAGAGTTAATGGATAAATATGAAGCAATTGCTTTAGAGCATGCGGCAATTGGTTGGGGGCGTAACACTTGGCCCAAAGTGGGCGGCATGGAATCAATCGATAATTACTATTTATTGCTTGCTTTGATGCATGGCGTAATTGCAGTGGTTTTTTTAGTGTTGTTAATGGCATGGATGGTGGTGAGATTGGTGGTAAAAGGCCTGCGCGAACCCGCAAATCCAAATTCTTTACCATTTACGTTTGCTGGGATTATCGCGATGGTTTTTGTTTCTTTAGGCACGGTGTATTTAGGCGAGCAGCCAATGCCCGCATTGTTTTTTATTATTGGTTGGGCCGAGTCGCTCTTAAAACGCGATCTTATTGCGATCCCTATTTTGTCGCAAGGTAGAGACAATCAATCCAGTCGGACTAAGCAATTTCGGCATGTAATGCGTTAGCTTGGTGTCGTGCTGACTGGTGTAGGCTCGATGGTTGGTGTTTGTGTTAAGGTTTGACGTGCTTTATTTTGTGGTGGCGGCGTGTCAGAGTAATGTCATTTGAACTTATTTCGAGTTTACAAATAACAAAGTGGCTAGCTAAACATTGGCTTTAACCCTCGTTGATTGGGTTTTTGTATCTTGTCTCGAAATAAAAATGGGTAGAGCGTTGAAAAATAAAGAAAATATATTAAAGATTGCTTCTTACAATATTCATAAAGGCATGTCACCGCTCAATCAGAATTTTGTATTGCATGGCGTGCGGCATGCTTTAAAAGCACTCGATCCGGATATTGTATTTTTGCAGGAAGTACAAGGCCTGCACCATGATTTAGCCAAAAAAATCCATACTTGGCCGCTGGATGCGCAGCATGAGTATTTGGCTGGCGACGCGCTGTTTTCTGCTTACGGTAGTAATGCCCATTATTTACTCGGGCATCACGGCAATGCCTTGTTGTCGCGGTTTCCTATTTTGCATCGCAGTAATCACGATTTAACTTTGCATCGGTTTGAGCAACGGGGTTTGCTGTACTGTCAGTTAGATTTACCGCGTTGGGCGCAACCTTTACATGCTTTTTGTGTGCATCTGAATTTACGTGCCTCGGATCGGCGTAAGCAATTGCAACTGATGATTCGCGCCATTGCTGAGCAAGTGCCTGAAGATGCGCCGCTGGTGCTGGCGGGGGATTTTAACGATTGGCGCGGTGAAGTTAGCCAAGTGTTGCAATCTGAATTGGGTATGGACGAAGTTTTTCAGTCTTTGCATGGGGCGCATGCGCGTAGTTTTCCTGCCAGAATGCCGTTTTTCTCTTTAGATCGTATCTATACCCGTGGTTTTAGTATTGAGTCGGCCGAGGTATTGCACGGCGCGCCTTGGCGCAGCTTGTCGGACCACGCGCCTTTATTGGCCACGTTATCCCGTAGTTTAAATCAGGTATGACGCCGCCTTGTTATGAAGGGCATCAACTGACCTTATTGCGCGATGGTGCGGCGTTTTTTCCTGCGCTGCTGTCGGCGATTGACGCGGCTCAGTTTGAAATTCGCCTTGAAACGTATATTTTTGCGAGCGATGACATCGGCCTTGCGGTGGCCCGCGCGTTGATGCGCGCCGCCCAACGCGGCGTTCGAGTCGGCTTATTGCTCGATGGCTTTGGCGCTTATGCTTTTCCGGCCACGTTGCGCCAAGAGATGCAGGGCGCAGGGGTGCAAGTTTTGTTTTTTCGCCCCGAGGTGAGCCGTTTTGCGCTCAAGCGCTCACGTTTACGGCGCTTGCATCGAAAATTATCTTGTTTTGATGGCCAGCTGGCGTTTATCGGCGGCATCAATATCATTAGCGACGATGATGGCCCCGGCATGGCGCCGCGCTACGATTATGCCGTTGCCGTCAAAGGGCCGGTGGTGCTGGAGATTGAGCAGGCCTTGCTGCGTGAGTGGCGGTATACCGCTTGGATGCAATTTAAAAAATCGATTTTTGCACGCAGGCAATGGCCATTGCCGGTGGTAGTCGGCGACGCTAAAGCGCGCCTGGTGGTGCGAGATAATGCGCGCAATCGGCATGCGATTGAAAAAGCCTATTTGCAAGCGATTGAAGCGGCGCAATCTGAAATTATAATCGCCAACGCTTATTTTTTGCCCGGTCTGCGTTTACGCCAAGCTTTAATGCGCGCCGCTAAGCGGGGGGTGAAGGTGGTGCTCTTGCTGCAAGACGAGCGCGATCATGCCTTGCTGCAATACGCCAGCTGGGCGTATTACCGTGATTTATTGCACGCTGGCGTCGAGATTTATCAATATAAAAGCGGATTTATGCACGCCAAAGTGGCGGTGATTGATCAAGTCTGGGCCACCGTGGGGTCAAGCAATATTGATCCATTTAGTTTGTTGCTGGCGCGAGAGGCGAATCTTGTTGTTGAGAATGCGTCTTTCGCGCTGCAGCTGCGGGCTGATTTGCAATACCGCTTGCAGCGTGATGCGCTGCTTATTTTGCCCGAGCATATACATCAAGCCAGTTATTTACGTCGGGCTGTGGTGTGGACTTGTTACGGCCTAGTTCGACTGCTGCTCGGCGTTTCGGGCTACGGTGGGCGAAAATACCTCGAATGAAGGCTCGTTATTAGCGCAAAAATGCCAAATCAATCTGCTGGTGTTGGGTATATCACCGAGTTGGGCGTTAAAGGTGCCGAGTGAAAGCCAAAGCAAGGTTTGAATTTTTCAGTAAACAGCGTTGGGCGTACTCGGTAGCTTTGGTAGAATGACGGACTAAATCCAATTACGAGCCCTTTATGATCACTTTGTACAATACCTTGGCCCGCGAGAAGCAGGAATTTAAACCGATGACGCCCGGCATTGTGAACATGTATGTTTGCGGGATGACGGTTTACGATTATTGCCATATTGGCCATGCGCGGATGGTGGTGGTATTTGACGTCATCACGCGGTGGTTTCGTGAGTCGGGTTACCAAGTGAATTATGTGCGTAATATCACCGATATTGATGACAAAATCATTCGCCGTGCCGCAGAAAATGGCGAGTCGATTCATGCCCTCACCGAGCGCTTTATTGCTGCGATGAATGAAGATTTTGCTGCGCTGGGGATTATTCGCCCTGATCATGAGCCCCGTGCCACTGAGCATATTCATGGCATGCAGTCGATTATTGGCCAGTTGTTTGATCGTGGTTTGGCGTATTCAGCGCCCAATGGCGATGTGTATTATTCGGTGCGTAAATTTCAAGGCTACGGCAAATTATCGCGTAAAAATTTAGATGATCAGCGTGCCGGTGAGCGCGTTGATATTGACGAAAATAAGCAAGATCCAGCGGATTTTGTGTTGTGGAAAAGCGCTAAAGCTGAAGAGCCGAATGAAGTGAAGTGGGCTTCACCGTGGGGTAGCGGTCGTCCCGGTTGGCATATTGAATGCTCTGCAATGAGCTGCCACCATTTGGGCGAGCAATTTGATATTCATGGTGGTGGTGAGGATTTACAGTTTCCGCATCATGAAAATGAAATCGCGCAATCAGAAGGCGCGCACGGCCATCCTTATGTCAATTACTGGCTGCATAATGGATTTATCAATGTTGATAATGAAAAAATGTCGAAAAGCCTCGGTAATTTTTTCATTATTCGTGACGTTTTAGCGCAATACGACGCTGAAGTTTTACGCTTCTTTATTTTGCGCGCGCATTATCGCAGCCCACTCAATTACAGCGACGCGCATTTAGACGATGCTAAAAACGCCTTAACGCGGTTATACACCACGCTAAAGTCGATTCCTGCTCAAGCAGTTTCTATTGATTGGTCACACCCGATGGCGGCGCGTTTTAAAGCGGCGATGGATGATGATTTTGCCACCACCGAAGCGGTGGCGGTGTTGTTTGAGTTGGCCTTGCAAGCCAATAAACACGGCGCTACTGAGCAAGGCATTGCTGCCGCGAGTTTGTTAAAAGCGTTAGGCAATGTGTTGGGTTTATTACAGCGCGATCCAGAAGCATATTTGCAAGCGGGTAGCCGCGATAGTGCTTGGCAAGCTGAGCAAATCGAAGCGGCAATCGCGGCGCGCAAAGCAGCGCGGGCGGCAAAAAATTGGGCCGAATCGGATCGAATTCGGGATGAATTAGCCGCGGCTGGGATTGTGCTGGAAGATACGGCGCAAGGCACTGGCTGGCGTCGAGAGTAATCTCGCTAGGGCTGGCGCGGTAAATGACCGCGCCATTCTACAAACTGATTTAAAGTGATTGATCGCCAGGTAACACTTGGCGATCATTTTTTTTTTGCAAAGGTCTGTTGTTTTAAGAAGTCGTGGCTAGGCAGGTCGGTCAATATGAGCCGCATTGAACGACTGGCTTGAATAAAAGACGCAAAACCCATTTTGAGGTCGCTATTGATCATGAGTATTCAATACAAAATTACACCCCACTCTATCGCCGCGCATTTGTTTGCGGTTGAGCTGACGATTGAGCAGCCTGATGCGGCAGGGCAGATCGTGCATTTGCCAAGTTGGATTCCGGGTAGTTATTTGCTGCGTGAATTTGCCAAACATATCGTCAGTATTGAAGCCGAGTCGGCTGGTGTTCGCGTGCCGCTGACTAAATTAGACAAGTCGAGCTGGCAAGCCGCCGCGGTTGCTGCGCCGTTGCGGGTAACGTATCAAGTGTATGCCTTTGATTTATCGGTACGCGGTGCGTATTTGGATCATGAGCGCGGCTTTTTTAATGGCACCAGCGTTTTCTTGGCGGTGGCAGGGCAAGAAGATCAAGTTTGCAGCTTAACGATGGTTCCGAGCCAGAACGATACTTGGAAAGTGGCCACCAGCCTGCCTGCGCAGCAGGTGGATGCGGCTGGGTTTGGTCAGTATCTGGCGCAAAATTACGATGATCTCATTGATCATCCGGTTGAAATGAGTGATTTTTCTCAAATTGAATTTATGGCAGCAGGGGTGCCGCATCGCATGGTGATTGCGGGGCGACATCAAGCCGATTTGCCGCGCTTGGCGCAAGATTTACAAAAAATCTGCGAGTATCAAATTCAATTTTTTGGCACACCGGCACCATTTAAAGATTATTTATTTCTGACTCTGGCAGTGGGCGAGGGCTACGGCGGTTTAGAGCATCGCGCATCGACGGCGTTAATTTGCAATCGCAGTGACTTGCCTCGTGCGCATGAGGCTGAGGTTAAATCGGGCTATCGACAGTTTTTGGGCTTATGCAGCCATGAATATTTTCATAGCTGGAATGTGAAGCGGATTAAACCTGCCGCTTACGCGCCGTATGACTTAAGCCAAGAGAATTATTCGCGACTATTGTGGGCGTTTGAGGGGATTACATCGTATTACGATGATTTATGTTTGCTGCGCGCAGGGGTGATTACAGAGCAGGCCTATTTGGATTTGTTGTCGCAAACCATTACCAGTGTTGAGCGGGGGTATGGCCGTCTAGTGCAGAATCTAGAAGACGCCAGCTTTGATACCTGGGTTAAGTATTATCGACCAGATGAAAACAGCCCTAATGCGCTGGTGAGCTATTACACCAAAGGCGCGCTATTTGCGCTGTGTTTGGATTTAACCATCCGCCAAGCCACCCAGCAGCAAAAATCGTTGGATGATGTGATGCGGGCATTGTGGCAAGAGTATGGCCTGAACTTCGAGACCGCTGGCCGAGGGATTGCCGAAGCCGAGTGGGAAGCTTTGGCCCAGCGAGTCACCGGTGTTGATTTGTCAGCTTTATTTGAACTGGGCTTACGCTCAACTGCGCCGCTGCCATTGCAAGCATTGCTCGCCGATTTAGATATTGTCTGGCAACAAAGGGCCGCCGATTCGGCGCAAGATCGGGGTGGGTGGGTAGCACAACCGGCCGCGCCCAAGTTGAGCTTGGGCGTGAAGAGTGCA
Source organism: uncultured Deefgea sp. (assembly GCF_947072475.1). GTDB lineage: Bacteria > Pseudomonadota > Gammaproteobacteria > Burkholderiales > Chitinibacteraceae > Deefgea. The sequence goes on along the minus strand of NZ_CAMTIA010000012.1, from coordinate 16,526 downwards.
AGTGATGCCATGGGGGTGAAGTTGCTCAATGTAATGACGGCCGGTGCCGCAGAACAAGCGGGCTTGGCTGCAGGAGACGTGCTGGTGGCGATTGATGGCTTGCGAGTGAACGCCAGTCAATTTGACGCCATGCTGGCTACTGCCGCGCAAGGCGCTGACTTGCCGGTGCGCTCGCTTGAAGTTCATGCTTTTCGCCGTGATGTGCTGTTTAGCTGCCAAGTAAGCCCCCAATGGGCGGCTTTGGATACCATTGGTTTACAGCCAAACCCAGTAGAAAGCCAAGATAAACTGAAAGATAGAAGAAAGTGGTTTATTGGTTAGATTTCACGTAACTTTCTTTGCGCGCTGCAGCAAATCAGTCTATTAATTAAGCTCAATCAATGGATCTTGAGTTTGAGGCGCTATTTTGGATTTTCGTACGAAGTTAATCAATCAGTTTAGAGGCGCAAGAACCAAGGTTTTATTGGTTTTATTGCTGCTGAACTTATTAATTTCGATGGCTTTGTCTGCTGCGCTGTATGTTTTTTTAAATACCGCCTTAATTGCCGAGCTGGATGGTCGATTGTTGACTGCTGCGCGGGCGATTCCTTTTGTGTTGCCTGAGCAATATCTAGATCGTACCCTCAGCGGTAAATCGATTTCCAGCGCCGATTATGAGCGCAATGTGCTGCAGTTAAATCGCTATGCCGAGCAAGTTGGCGTGCGCTATTTATATGTATTGGCGATGGAACAAGGACAGGTGCGTTATCTGGCCGACAGTGCCAGTCCGGACGAGGTGAAAGAGGGTCGCTATGGGCATTATTTGCAACCGTATGCCGATCAAGAATTGCGATTTAAGGCCGCGTTAGACAGTGGTAAAACTTATTTTGGCGAGGTGAGGGATGAGTATGGTGTTTTTCGCTCAACCGCCATGGCGCTGCCACGCAAGGGCGGCGGGTTTTATGTTTTAGCGGCTGATATCTCGATGGAATCGGTATTGGCGCAGCAAAGTCAGCTTAAAGTTCAGGCTGCTTTGTGTTGTTTATTGTTGTTTTTAATGGGTGCAGGCGTGGCATCTATTTTGGCGAATAAAATGACCGCGCCATTGCGGCGGTTTTCTTTGGCGGTGCGCCGCTTTGCTGCGGGTGAATTTGATGTCCGCATGCCAATTCATCGGCACGATGAATTGGGCAGCTTGGCTTCGGCGTTTAATGCCATGGGCGACGCGATTTCGGCGCGTGAACATTTATTGCATCAGTTAGCATTTACCGATCGATTAACCGGCTTGCCCAATCGCGTGAAGTTTGCTGAAGCCTTAACCGTGGCGCTCAGTAGAAATCCACCATGGCTGGCGGTGGCGATGATTGATCTGGCTGATTTTCGTTATGTGAATGATGCGTTTGGTTTTGAAGCGGGTGACCGTGCCTTATGCATTATCGCGGATCGATTTTCTTTGCTGCAAGCCAATCCGGTTCGGTTGGTGGGGCGAGTGTCGGGCAATGTGTTTTCCTTATTACTCTCGGCAGAGAATGAATCGCAAGTTCAGCTGCAAATGCGGCAAATAGAAGAATCCTTATCGGCGTCGCTGTTATTGGGCGAACAAAAAATTCATATTGCGATCCGATCGGGGATCGCCATCTTTCCACAGCATGCCAATACGGCAGAGGGCTTGTTGCGTCATGCTGAAGTGGCGATGTTCTTTGCCAAATTAAACCGTGAAGGCAGTGTTTTATATGATCCTTCGCGAGAAGACAATCGTTTAGATCAATTTACGCTGTTGGGTGATTTACGCGAAGCGTTGCAAGAGAATCATTTAGTGGTGTATTACCAGCCCAAAATTAATGTGGCCACCGGGCAGGTGAATGCGGCCGAAGCTTTGGTGCGGTGGCAGCATCCGAGTCGTGGTTGGATTTCTCCAGGGTTGTTTATTCCATTTGCTGAAAAAACCGGAAAATTACGCGGCATTACTGAATGGGTGTTGCACGAAGTGTTGCGTCAGCAAATCGCCTGGCAACAAACCGGACTGCGCTTGCTGATTTCAGTGAATGTGGGGGTGAGTGATGTGGAAGATGTGCAATTTGTCGATTTTGTCGAAGCGCAGCTCAATAAGGCGGGCGACGCGGCGAATCTTTGTCTTGAAATCACTGAAACCGGTGTGATGCACAAGCCCGACGTGATGCTGCAAAATCTCGCTCGCCTACGCTCCCTTGGCGTGCGGCTATCCATTGATGATTTTGGTACTGGTTATTCGTCGTTTGCCTATTTGGCTAAAATGCCGGTGAATGAATTAAAAATCGACCAAGTGTTTGTGATGTCGATGAATAGCACCTTTGAAAGCGTCTCTATCGTTCGCTCCATGATTGAAATCGGCCATATATTGGGGCTAAAAGTCGTCGCCGAAGGCGTGGAGACCATCGCCATCTGGCAAGCTTTGGCCGTGATGGGCTGTGACGAAGTGCAAGGCTATTTGATCGCCGAACCCATGAGTAGCGCCGCTTTAGTGAGCTGGCTGGCCAAAGCGCCACACCTGCCTGCCGAGTTAACGCCACCGAGCATGTCGAACTTTTAAACGCCTGGTAAAGTCTGATGTTCTGGCCGCTATTTATGGTTTTTATTGAAATGGGATGATTGTAGGAATCACTTTTCCCGTGCTAATTGAATGCGCTATTTGTTGCAAAAATAGATGCCCGTAATGGCGATGATGCCGCCGAGCAACATGGAAATACTTAAGTTTTCACCCAGAATCAAAAAACTAAGGATCACCGCAGATAGCGGATTGAGCGCAATAAATCCGCCGGCTTTTGTAGCGCCAATGCTTTGTATTCCATCGTAATACAAAATATAAGCTATAGCCGATCCAATCACGCCAAGATAGACCAGACTCAATATTTGTTTTTGCGTGATTAAGGTCAGCGCTGAAATGGTATCTCCGCCTTGAAAAATAAGCGCCATAAATAACATGCTCGTACCTGCAATCACAGAATAAGTTACGGTATGAATTGGGCCAATTTCCAAAACTATTTTTTTTGCAAATACCGTATAGATTACCCAACTGATTACACAGCCAAAAATGAGTAAGTCGACTTTCCATAGTTCGCTGCTTGAGTGAGAAATGGTGCTTTTGCTGAGAATAACGGTAATCGCGCCAACTACACAGGCCATTATTCCGATTAAATTGGTGCGAGATATTTTTTCTTTTTCAATAAAAAAGGCGGTTAGCGCAATTAATGCCGGATTGAGCGCAACAATCAGAGAGGCTCGTGAAGCATCGGTATAGTGCAGACCATAAAAAAAGAAAACGTTATACAAAAACACACCGAAGAATCCAAGTGTAATTAATCTAAGTGTTTGTGATTTTGATAATTCAATAATTAAATTATTTTTGATGCTAATGAAGATGATTAATGTCATGCTTGCTAACAAAAATCGCAGGCAGGCGGATAATAATGGAGGCACATCTGCAGATAGATAGCGACCGGCAACAAAGGTGCCACCCCAGATCAATGAAACTAAAGCTAGCTTGGCATAGGTGGCATAATTGGGCATAGTTTGTATTCCTGTTGCTCTGCATTTTTAGCGTTATTTATGTCATTTCGCGTGAGGTGAAAAAATAATATTTGAAAAATTTTTTTTAAATGAATTGGCTGATTTTTAGTTTTTTTAGCTATTTTGCCTTAATTTATTGTTTTTTAATTAATAAATGGGTGGCTAGATTAGTTTTGCGTCAATTACGCGACACGCTAATTAGGTATTAGCGTTGAACTAGGGTTTTATTTCGATCACAAGCACTAAAATTGCTGCCGCAGTAAGAAGCGAGCCGTCACCACGCCTGCATCCCAAGTCATTAGACTCAGTTCGTTGATTGCTTGTTTTGGCGACATACGATAAAAAGCAGCGACTTCACCGTCTTGATTGTGCGGTGTAAAATTTTCCGGCAACGCCAAATCAAAGCAATACAGTAGTTCGCGGTGAGTGCCATCGATTTCGTTGCGTTGCATCAGGATGGTTTCTTGCAACACCAGCGTATTGCTGAATTGATCATTCAAACCCGCTTCTTCAAATAATTCACGTATCGCACAAATTTTAGGCTCTTCGCCAAGGGGTATGCCGCCAGCGGCCATGTTGTCTAATCTGTCTGGGTCAATACTCTTGGTTTTGGCGCGCCTTGCAATGCATAAGCTGCCATCGGGGTAGTAGCCATTGATGTGCACTGCGCGGCTGAGTAGGCCAAAGCGGCGAAAGGCGGCGCGCTCTAATGCCCATAAAGGCTGAGTAAAATCGGCGGCGCTATTCGAGTTGGGGGCATAGACCCCATATTGTTCATTACGCCAACCTTGGATTAAGCCTTGTTGTTGCAGTATTTTGGCCGCTTGGTACATGGCTTGTGCTGGCTGCGGGCTGTCAAGGTAGAGCGTTTGCTGACTTATTTTCCAGTCTTGAGTCTGACTACATAATATCGAGGCGAATTCCGGTTCAACCCAGCCAAGCTGATTGGTGCCAAAATAAAACGGCAACAATCCCGCAGGGCTAAACACCGGTTGTTGCGCAAGGTAGTGGGCGAGCGGCGTCATCATGAACTCTAAAAATTAAATTTAACGATGTAGGTGAAATATCTAGCAGACCGATGATCGGTAGTGCCGCAGGATACGCTACAATTTGGGCGTAAAACTGGACCCTACGGAGCATACAATGAGTAAGATTCGCCAAGACGATCTCATCACCAGCATTGCTGATAGCTTGCAATACATTAGCTACTACCATCCTAAGGATTATATCCAAGCTTTGGGTCGGGCTTATGAATTAGAAGAAAGCCCCGCTGCCAAAGATGCCATCGCGCAAATTCTGACCAATAGCCGCATGTGCGCCGAAGGGCATCGCCCCATTTGCCAAGATACCGGCATTGTGACGGTGTTCGTTCGCGTTGGTATGGACGTGCAGTGGGACGGCGCGACGATGGGCGTGACGGACATGATTAACGAAGGCGTACGCCGTGCTTACTTGCATCCCGACAATAAATTGCGCGCGTCGATTTTGATGGATCCAGCAGGCTTACGCAAAAACACCAAAGACAATACGCCAGCGGTGATTCACTATGAAATCGTGCCGGGCTGTACGGTGGAGATTGATATTGCCGCCAAGGGCGGCGGCTCGGAAAACAAAACCAAATTTGTCATGCTTAATCCTTCAGACTCGATCGTCGATTGGGTGTTGAAAACCGTACCCTTAATGGGCGCAGGCTGGTGCCCACCGGGCATGCTGGGGATTGGCATTGGCGGCACAGCCGAAAAAGCCATGGTGATGGCCAAAGAAGCGTTGATGGAAGAAATCGACATTCACGAATTGATCGCCCGTGGCCCGCAAAATCGCGTAGAAGAACTGCGTGTCGAGCTGTACGAAAAAGTCAACGCGCTAGGCATTGGCGCGCAAGGCTTAGGTGGTTTGGCGACGGTACTCGACGTGAAGATCAAAGACTACCCAACGCACGCCGCTAGTTTGCCGGTGGCGATGATTCCGAACTGCGCGGCAACGCGCCATGTGCATTTCACGCTCGATGGCTCAGGCCCTGCGGTATTGGAAGTGCCTAAATTGGAAGACTGGCCCGATGTAACGTGGACGCCATCTAGCGCCGCCACCCGAGTCGATTTGAACTCGGTTACGCGCGAAGAAGTTGCGACATGGAAACCCGGCCAAACGCTGTTACTTAACGGAAAAATGCTGACTGGGCGCGACGCAGCGCATAAGCGCATGGTTGATATGCTCAATAAAGGCGAAAAACTGCCGGTTGATTTTGCTGGGCGCTTTATTTATTACGTTGGCCCAGTTGATGCCGTGCGCGATGAAATCATCGGACCCGCAGGCCCAACCACCGCCACACGCATGGATAAATTTACCGAGCAAGTACTCGCAGAAACCGGCTTGCTGGGCATGATCGGTAAAGCCGAGCGCGGTCCTGCTGGGATTGATGCGATCAAAAAACACCAGTCAGTGTATTTGATGGCCGTTGGCGGCGCAGCATACTTGGTCTCTAAAGCGATCAAGGCCAGCCGCGTAGTGGGTTTTGCCGATTTGGGCATGGAAGGCATTTACGAGTTTGATGTCGTCGATATGCCCGTCACCGTCGCCGTGGATTCGAATGGCACATCAGTGCATGCCACCGCACCAAAAGAGTGGCAAGCCAAAATTGGCAAAATCCCAGTCGCTGAAGTGTGATTAGGCTGAGCGAGCGCCGGATTTGAATTAATCCCGCGCCACGCTTGCCATTAAGGGATGGGTTCGGTATGATTCGGCCTCTCTTGCGGAGAGATGTATGAGTGGTTTAAGTTAGTCGCCTGGAAAGCGGCCACAGGTTAATTCCTGTCGGGGGTTCGAATCCCCCTCTCTCCGCCACAGGTTTAAACTAAAGCCCTGATTATTCAGGGCTTTTTTGCATTCAAGAAAAATCTTCCCACCGTTTTTCCCACCAGTTGTGCTGAGCTGTTGTGATTCATTGTGATCGCTCAATCGCATGCGTTGCAATTGCAAAGTAGGGCACGCCCTTGTGAAAGTTCATAGGGTTTGTCTTCGCCTCCAATTTATTTCACTCCAGAGTACGAAAAAATTAATCTGACACATCACTAAATAAGGTGTGCTGCTGGGTCTTATCTAGGATAAATACAAGTTTACTCGTCGTTGCTCACAGTCCTTGTAGCAAAGTAAGGCTGCTTATTTGCTCCGAATCAGTTCACAAAGCTGACTTCTGCTAAATGTGTTGACTAGCCAGGAATGATCTCCTTGAAATCATATAAACCTTCTGGAATATAAAATAACTTGCAAATGTTAAATTAAAGAATATATTTGTCTTTAAGAGGTTTTTTTGTCCTGTAGAAGATTTTATGGTTCTTTTGAAGGTTAATATATCAAGGAGCATTTGCATGAGCAAGTCAATCTATTTTGCATCATCATCAAGACACATGAAGCACCTACCAGACTATGAAACCTTGGCGCGCATGCATCGCTTATCCTACGCCGCTCAACCTGTAACCAGTGGTGTTGCATCGAAATCGGTTGTTGTGCCAGGATTTTGCTCGCGACCACTTCCTGCTGGCATGCGGGTGTTAAATGATCATCCTGACTATGCAGAATATGAATTTGTCGATCTCACTGCTTTTTTCGATGGTCCAGCGTCTGACGATGAGGGTTTTATTGCTGCAGAAATGTGCGAGGAACATGATCACATTGAGGTTGCTCAACCGGAGTGGGCAGTTAAGTTCAAAGCGGAGCTTCAGCGTAGAAATAATTTTAATATGCAGCAACCGATCATCTTTCATTTGCCGACTTATTCGACAACAGTAATCGCTGATTTAGTTAAATCAGTCTGTGTTGATTTAGCGTTACCCTTTGCAGAAATTAAAGGCAATGCTGATGATGGCTATTTTGATTTGTTGCGGGTTACACAAAGTACAAGCTTGGTAACCTATTTGAATGATCCGGATTTAAATTACCTGCAAAGTAGTTGGGCACATCAACGGCAAGGCAATATATGGTTTTGGGTGAGTCCTTTTCCGTTAACGTTTCAGCTGGGGACCGTGGTGATTCCGCTTCCATATGAAGACCAACATGCGGATCTGGTTTTATTGGAAAACTCGGTGTTGCTTGCTGATCGTACTGCAGCCTTAAGGCAAATTAATCAGTTGGCAGCCACCAAAAATGAAAGCCAAAAAGTTGAATTGCTAAAAAAATTAATACAACCCAAGCCATTGCGAATGGCGTCTCAGGCTGATGTGGATGCGATCAGTGTATTAAAAACAGAATGTCCTCAATTTGGCGCATTGCTGGGAAAGCTAAGGAGTCGGTTAGTGGGGCAGTGCTTAAGCAAATATCCGATTCATTTGGGTAGTCAATTATTGATAGGGCCACCAGGGAATGGGAAGACGTGGCTATGCACAAAAATTGCCAATGCACTGAATCTACCGTTTTTAAATCTTCAGCTGGCAGGAAATGGCGATGTGATGGTGCTGCGGGGGTCGCAACAGCAATGGACTGGCTCTGATGCGGGTCGGCCGGCAAAGTTTATCGCCACATGTGGAATTGCAAATCCAATTATTCTGCTGGATGAAGTCGATAAAGCCAGTGGGAGTCAGCACGGGAATTTAAGTGATACGATTTTAATGCTGTTGGAACCTGAAAATTCGCGCTCTTTTATGGATAACTTCGTTGAAACCCCGATCAATATGAGTCACATCAGTTTTATATTAACCGCTAACGATACAGATTGCTTAAGTGCCCCTCTGAAAAGTCGGCTTGAAGTGAACTCGGTTCTCTCGCCAAGTAAGCAAGAAATGCGAGAATTTGCGCAAAATTTCTATCAGCGAGAGCTGAAGGAACGAAATATTAGCCAATATTTTGTGTCGGTGATGGGTGAGGCTGATTTGCAGGTGATTGTCTTCCGAAGTGAAAGTATCAGAGAACTACGACGCCAAATTGTGCTCGCCATTGAGAATGGATTAAATGATGTCACTGATGTTTCTGCGATTGAAACGCAGCAATATCTTCTGAAGCCAATTCCGGCTCCCGAGCCACCGAAAAACAACCCATCCCCTGGAATAGGATTTTTAACCAAGCATTAAAACTATGGAAAAAGGCAGCTGACAACAGTAAAACTGCCGCTAATGGATCAAGGTTGAACTTCAGCTTCTCGGCCTTAGCTGCCACTAGTGTTCGCCTCGCACGACAACAAGCAACTTACTTTTGCGTCAGCTTCTAACTAAGCCGACAATTGCATGTCAGCTAACGGTAGTCGGCCAGGAGCAGCCACTCAAGCTACAGGATAAATTGATAAAAATTCGCAAAACGGCGTAGATACCAACGGAAAAGTCTTTATTAATCATTCTAAAGCCTCGCTGGAGCGCACATCATCGCCGCTGGCGTTATGTATTTTTAATCTGAGCGAAGGCGATGATGACGCTCAGCTCGAACGTTAGACCTTACTAGAAGAAATACGCATGGAAACCCAAATTCTTCTTGGCTACCCAGTTCATTCTTTGGCTGTCGGCCCAATCGACTTTACGAACATCAAACTAGAGACCAGTTCTCTAAGCGGCCTTTATTTGCAATTTGCATACTTAATAGCAATTGAACACGATTCGGTTGTTGCACTGGATTTTGCCGCAGGCTTTTTCCCGTTCAGCCTTCGCACAGGGGCAATTGGAGCTCTCAAACAATACCAACCCACCGTCTCGCATGACGAAATGGCTGCGGTTGTTTCGCAAAAGTTCGGGGAGTTTATTTTTCTTCCTAAGCCTGTTCGCCACGTACCTACCGCGGTCTAACATGGCGCGCAACCTCGCTCCCTTCGGTCGCTGGACGCTGCGCGATAAAGCCGCGCAGCGCCGGTTAGCTCTACGTTAGTAGCCAGATATGACATCGCATTTCAAAAACGAACAAGAACTTGAGATCCATCTTAGAAGCCTCATCACAGAACAAATCTGTAACATGCAAGAAGGTATAGTCTTGCTTGAAAACAAGAACATTGCAGACATAGTGATTTGCAAAAACCACGGAGCCACCGGACTCTACTTTATTGAAGTTAAGCATTTAAAACCAAATATGGGACGCCTTGGAATAGGTGGCAAAAATGGTAGCGGCTATCAGCCAGAAATTATTACAAAGCGGCCAGCCTATCTTGAATCTAACCTTCGCTGGGCGTTATACAGCGAAACGCACACAAACAACAATGGCGTCGTATTAATTACCACCGAGCAGCTTTGTCGTACTTACTTGCAGGGCGACAAAGTAGGTCAAAAATATAACGGAATAAAACAAGACATATTCAACAAAGAGCGAGGCTTATCCGATGAAGAATTTATTTCAGAAATCAAATCGTGGCTAGGCTGCTAACTATCGGTTCAAATCGCTCGCTTCGCTCTCTGGGACGGCGTGCCGCCACCCCTTAACCTAAACGTTAGGCTCTGCAGGCTATAATGACTAAACCCTATACAAAAACCCTGCAAGACGAACTTGACTGGAAGCTCCTCGATCAACTGCACGGGGCTGTCGCGCAAATCAGCAGCTTTTGCTTCGAGATAAAGAAGTTCTGTGTTACTACATTATTTGTAGTGCTAACCCTTATGGCAAAGTTCACACTGGACAAACTTGATCATTCGATATTTGTTGCCGGTCTTTTGATACCTTTATGTTTTTGGTTTCTAGATGCGACCGGTTACTTTTATCAGGTAAAACTTCGAGGAACAATGCAGGCAATTCGCACTCGTTTAGCTTTGCAAAATGATCTGAAAATAATTATTCCTTCTGTAGGGCAAATTATCGAACCATCACGAGTATCAGCCCCTGCATACAGACGCATTTTCGCCGCAGGGTTCAATCACTCTATGTGGCTCTACATATTGTTAGTCGTTATAAATCTATCAATCTGGCTTCTATACTTAGGAGGAGCTATTAAATGAAGCTTTTCGTCAGCTACTCGCGCAGAGACGGGATAGTTACCACAGAAGCCCTTCGATCTCTGGATATGCATCTACAACAAGTATGTACACCGTTCATACACTGTTTGCATGACTCGGGCTCCCGATGGGAGCAGTCGCGCGTAATCATGGCGCTACTAGCTTCACACGCCGTTCTTCTAGTGGAGTCGCCTGCGGCAGAAGCCTCAGGCTGGGTTCGCCTCGAACTATTCATCGCACGATTACTTGGCCTGCCGCTAATGCGGCTACAAGCAGCAGACCTTAAAAAAGCCCAATGAAATTCAGCCGCTCTTACCGGTGCTGACGTGACAAAGCTAACAAACGGTTCAAATCGTTCGCTTCGCTCTCTGGGGCGGCATGCCGCAGCCTCTTAACCTAAACGTTAGGCCATCAAGGAAAAAATGAGCTTTCCCAAATACAATCAGACCAATTCTCAAGAGAGGCTAGGAGTAAATGCTGTAGCTGAAGCTATGGCGAAAATTGGTCAGATTTGGCGTGAAACCCCAATGGCTGATGTTGGTATTGATGGTCAGATTGAATATGTTAGTCCTGAAGGATTCGCGACAGGAAGAATGATTGCCGTTCAAATAAAATCGGGCCCATCATTTTTTAAAGAGAGCAACGGAGATTGGGTTTTCCATCCAGATGAGAAACACCGATTTTACTGGGAAAGATTTCCTTTGCCTGTACTTATAATTATTCACAGCCCAGATACTAATTTAAGTTACTGGCAAGATGCCCGTCAGGCGTTGAGGGTTGCTAAGCCTTCAGATGCAAAGGGCATCAGCATACCCAAGTCAAATGTCCTACAAGCCACCAGCGCTCAAACTCTCTTTGAAGGGTTTGCGGTGATAGATCAGGGTTTCATGTCAGTCGAAGAAGTTTTGGATTATTTGATTAAGTCACAAAGTGATAATGCATCGTTCCCTGTCACTTATTTAAATCTATTCTGTTCAGGTCTAACTAATATATGCCGCTCTTTATACTTTGGCATGGATGTAGCGATGACCGTGGCAGAAGTTGAATTACATAATCAAAATTCACCATTCGGGGTCGGAGTAGGCGACTCTGAACATAACTTCTTGTTTGATTATATAAAGTTCATAGTGTACCAGCGTATAGCCGATGTTGATTTCTCGGATTGCATGATTGATTGGTATGATCGCGAAATGCAGCCATCATTTATGGCGCCTTTGACTTCTAGGGGGAAAGAGTTGGTTCGGCTTATCCATGAATTAGAAGGTAAGCTAAAGTCGGAAGGTAAAATAGAAGACACGGGGAATTTGCATGCCGCACAAGAGGGTTTTGTACAGCTCTTATTTACTCCGAGCGAGATACAGAGGATTGAACTTACAAACAAAGTTCAGAGAGAGTACTTAAAGAACGCCTAACAAGTCCATCAAGCGGACACCGTACCGGTTGTTGTGGCTGAGTGATTTTGGCCATCAATAAATAGGTTTTGATTGGCCGCTTTGGCCGATTTGTAGATGTCGAAGCGTGAAAAACGAAAGGCCGCTAACCATCAGGTTGCGGCCTTTCGTTTTCTGGGATCAGGCTAGTGCTTCTCGGCCGAAGCGGCCACTTGGCCCATATGTAGTTTGCGCATTTTCGTCAAATTTTAAGTGTTTATATTTTCAGCCTATTTTTATGTGAAAATACGTTTGATTTTTAATCGGTGGAGACTTACCCAGTGACAGCATTAATCCTAGATGGCAAAACCCTTGCCGCTAAAACAGAACAAGAACTGTCGCTTCGGGTGACTGCACTGAAATTGGCTTCAAACGGTCAAACTCCCATTCTCGCCACGATTTTGGTTGGAGGGGATCCTTCATCCGCCACTTACGTCAAAATGAAAGGTAATGCCTGTTCACGTATCGGCATGGAGTCGCTAAAAATTGAACTAGCTGCTTTGACGACAACTGATGAACTGCTAGCAAAAATTCATGAACTAAATAGCAATCCAAACGTGCACGGCATTTTATTACAGCACCCAGTTCCGGAACAAATTGATGAACGTGCTTGCTTTGATGCAATTTGTGCAGAGAAAGATGTAGATGGTGTGACCTGCTTAGGATTTGGCAGAATGAGCATGGGAGAAGTGGCTTATGGCTGTGCCACGCCAAAAGGCATCATGCGTTTGCTTGAGGCCTATAACATTCCATTATCAGGCAAACACGCCGTTGTTGTTGGACGTAGTCCTATCCTCGGCAAACCGATGGCGATGATGCTACTGAATGCGGATTGCACCGTTACCATTTGCCACTCGCGAACTCAGAACTTGTCTGCATTGATCAAACAGGCCGACATTGTTGTTGGTGCGGTAGGTAAACCTGAGTTTATCAAAGCCGAATGGATTAAAGATGGCGCAGTAGTCGTCGATGCTGGATATCACCCGGGTGGCGTAGGTGACATAGAACTTTCCCCGTTAATTGATCGTATCGCAGCATATACGCCAGTGCCTGGCGGCGTTGGCCCGATGACAATCAACACTTTGATTTATCAGAGCGTGGATTCTGGCGAGAAAAAAATTCGAGCTTCAATTTGATGTTATTGTCAGTTTTAGCAAATTACTCTTGCTAACCTCAATATATAAATGGCCGCAACCTTATGGTTAGCGGCCTTTCATTTTTGATCCGTCAGCATCGACAGATTGGCCATTTCAGACCTTCACTACTGCACCATCGCAAGCGGAATTTTTTCGTGTGCAGATTCGCTATCTTTTCCGTTGAAAAACTATGCAGAGGGATGGGCTAACTCAACAATTTCCATCTTCAAGATGTGCTGAGGAGGAACCGGATTGTTCTCGCCATCAAAGCAAAACACTGAATTTGAGCAAGGCGCACCCGAATGAATTTGGGAATAGACATAGCACAAGGCTGCGGCGAGGCATAATTCGTCAGAGTTGTTTGGGTGGACGAACTTGATGATTGCAGGTTTAAGTTTTGCACTATATTCAGGCATCAGGTCTATGCCTGATGTCTTCTGAAACCCATTGCAAATGTCTTCGATTATCTCGGGCATTGCTAAATAATCGTGCTGGCTTAGTTTTTGAGAATGGAATGCAACTTCCTTGACCAAAATGCCATACGGGCCCCAGTGAATGGAATTTTGAGTCTTATAGGAGTAGTGAAAATCAGCGATGCAGCCTGATTCGAGAGATCTTCGCAATTGCTCTCTGATGTTTAAGTCGTCAATCGCTTGGATCAGCATTTCTTTTAACAAAGGTAGTGCCGCGTTAAGAGGGAGAATGCCCTCCGAAAAAACCGTTCCCGGAAGTATGCGCGTCGTGTGGAACCAACAAACTGCATCCAGTGACAAAGGGTCTCCATGGTATTTTTCAACTATCGAATAAAGATACTCTCCGAAATCTGGCAGCTCCCGCCAATGCGTTTCAAAACATGTAGCGATTTCCTCTGCAGAGAGTTGGGAATGTAAGATATCCGGCGTGGTTTGAAAGATACTCGCCAAACTATTGAGAGCAGTTTCGAATGTTTCGCAGTCGAGCACGATTTTGTTAGTCATTTTTACCGAGGGAGTAAGTAGATAAGTGGCTGTCACCACCCAAGTGCAGTCAGCGCGTTATCCGATTCAAGTTGTTCTAAATTTACGTGTTTCCGTGTAAGTCGTGTTTGCTTTTTAGCATTGCCACTCTGCAGGTTACTGCCACTATTGATCGACTACAGCCGGTTACCTTTTATCAAAATTCAAGTAGGTTGTCTGGTCGCCCGACATGAGTACCTTCCAGTGCAGCAATCTGCGACTGAGCGTAAGCGACCGGGGACGCACCACTGAAGACGAGCCAAGACACAAGCTCAGGGTCTGTCACGGACGTGAACCGAGCCAGGTCAGTGATGTTCTCCCGCGCTAGCGCTACACGCTTCAAATGCCTTTTTAGTTTATCTGGTTTGCCATTTATGTCATCGCCTTGGTATTCGGAGAGCTGAGAGGCGACTTCCGAGTAGTTTCGGGCAAGTGAAAGATCCTTGCATTCAACAATGAGCACCTGATTGCGATCTGAACGCCAAGCGAGAAGATCGATGTCGCCTGGGTCTGTTGGCAGGTTTCGTCGCAGGATTTCTGGAAAGCCAACGCCGCGCAGAACAGTCCATCCAGCGTCGCTGAGTTCCCTTTCAAGGTTTTTCTCGAATGTGTGTCCTTCTCGTGCCATCACTAACCAGTCGTCTCGCATCTCCTTCGTACGGAAAAAATCCCGTTTGAGCCGCCCCGAGCGCGCCCCTTCGAAGATGTACCGTAGCGACGTGCGCAAGAGCCCGGGCGTTACGATCACCAACGGGTCATGACTATCGTTCACCTGCAACAAGGGGCGAGCTGCAACTGACAGGCGTCGGCCAAACCGCCAAGGGTAGATGTCGGAAAGGTCAAACCCGACTGGCACCTTATCCCACTTCGGGCGCGTTCTAAGCACAAACTGGTCAAGAAAAGCTCCAATGACGTCGTCTTCGAGCCCAGCCGACCTGCTGGCGGCCTCCAACTGGCTCCATTTCATCGGGAAAATAGCAGAGTTTTGCGCCATGCCGATTTGCTCAAGTGCATTGACAAAGCCCAGAGCGTCGTCGAGAGTAAATCCCATCTCCGCCTCCCATAATGCAAGGAAGGTCTCGGTATCGTCATCGAGCTTGGCATCGTCAGCATACTCTTCCTCGTCAACCACGGGCTCCGTCTCACCCACTTTTGAGTAGTGTTGCTCGAATCGTGCTGCATGTGCTTCGAACCGCTCGTTGGTCTCCTTCGACAACAAGGGTTCGAGTACCATTTTACCGAGCTCGTCGCGGAAGAGAAGATCTCCTAGGGAGGAGATACTGACAATGGCCGGCAGCGCGCCAAAGCGTACCGCATCCGACATGCCGCCGATGCGAAAAAGAAGTGACGCGCGTGCAAGGAGCCGACCGAGTGCTATATCGGAGGGCTCAATCCCTCCGTCTATGGGACATACACAAAGAGCCTGCTCGATGACCAGCCGAGAGGTCATTGCCGCACCAGCATAACGTCCCAATTGGTGAGAAATTGTTTCTTCGACACCATCCTCTCCTGCATGCAGACCGAGGATGGCTGCAGCCGTACGGTGCCAGAGGTTCTCGTCACTGCGTGCCTTTTCACAGTTTTCAAGAAGGCGCATGAGGGTCTTCTTGCGATCAAAACGGAAAAGCTCGTCCTGTATCTCCTGAAGGAGTACATCAACTACGTCGTGGAGAAGCTTCCCAACCGCTTTCTTGCCCTCGTACAATGCAGGAGCATCGGCTGCAACCGCACGCCACCCGAGCTCAATTCGGACAGCACCTGACTCGACGTTTTCGACGGACAAAAGGCTGCGGGTCAAAGAATCGCGCATAAAGACACTGAAATCGAACGATTGCATAAGGTGGAAGCTTCGAGCTGTGTTATTGGGAACCGCCATCTGTTCAATTTTGATCGCCAAGTCAACCGGAGCATCAAGCCGGAGAAGAGTCGCAAACGCAGTGCTGAGTGCACGCACAAGGGCTCGCTCTGAACGGTTATCTGGCGCACGAAATCCAGCAAGGAATCCGTCCTTGAGTACTACCCGAAGAGCCCCCTGTTCACGGATTCGTTCGAGTTGCCAGAAAGTGTTCATGTCACGAGGAACGGCCTCACTCTCGAATCTTTCAATGTCGTCGCTACCAGCAAAATGCAGGTAGACCTTTATTGATCTTTTGGTTGTTTGCTCGCTAAAAATTTCCAGTGTCTCGCCAATTCGCCCAATCCATGTGCGTACCATTTTGGCAAGTTCGATGAGGAGCCCGCGGTTTTTCATATCGGGAGCTTCAATCGTTAACCAGAGGTTGCTCTGCCCCTCATACACACAAGTCAGGCGCTGCGCATCAAGTTCATCAATGGAAGCGTAACACTTGCTCTGACGTTCGGTCGGGAAATAATCCTCCGCTGATGGACGCATCACCCTATGCCATTTACCACTGTTATCTCTAATTCGATGTCGGTCATACCCCATGTCTGCCCCCATACGCACGTCACGGAGCAGATTCGTCGGAATCATAGTAAGGGCTCAGCCGTACCACAGCAATTTCTTCACTGACTCTGGCATGCTGCGCT
>NZ_CAMTIA010000011.1 GCF_947072475.1 uncultured Deefgea sp. | reverse complement strand
AGGGACACACGGATTAACAGTCCGTTGCTCTACCAACTGAGCTATCGAGGAATTGGTATGGGGCGTATAATAGACACTCTCGACTGTTTAGTCAAGAACATCCTAATAAAATAATCGATAAAATGATGACTCGCGCCAAAAAAATCCTCATCGGCAGCACGATTTTGCTTAGCATTGCCGCTTCCCTACCTTTGATTATGCCCTACGCTACCTTCAAAAACAGTTTAGAAACAAAGCTCTCGCAAATGAATGGCGGGAAGACGCAAATTGCGCAGATCGAATTTAGTTACCAACCTACGCCAGTCTTTATTTTACGCGACGTGGTGATCGAGCGGCCTGAGACCGCCAAAATTGCAGAGATTATTATTCCAGTCACGAGCTACAACGTTTTAAATTGGGGTCAGTCGATGCGAAATGTACTAATTCGCAACGCCGTTTTATCCCGCTCCTTTGCTTTTGATTTGCCAAATCGAATCAAAACGGACCAGCACAATGGTTTTAAAATCGATCGACTGGCGCTAGAGAACGTCTCGATCAAACTGGATCGCCGCACGGTTGGACCCATCGATGGAGAGTTACGCTTTAATGCCAATGGCAATATCGAAGACCTCGTTATTCGTGGCGATCAAAACCGCGTAGAAATTCAAGTCCAACCCACAGAGCCGGGGCAATTCAAAGTACAATTTAACGCCAGAAACTGGGAGCTGCCTTTAGGTCAACCGGTTAAATTTGAATTTCTTAAACTCATCGGTACCGCCGACGCCGACGGCTGGAGCATTTCAGATATTCGAGCAGATCTGTATGGCGGCCTTGTCACCGGCTCAGCACAACTGAACTGGCAATCGAACTGGCAACTCACCGGGCACATTTTTGCCAAGAATATCGCTGTCGAGCCGTTAATGCGTTTATATAGTCCGATCACGCGCAGCACCGGTCGAATGAATGCCGATGCCCGCTTTAAATATCAAGGGGCGACGGAACAACAATTATTTAAGCAAGCGCAAATCCAAGGCCGCTTTCTTATTCAAGATGGTACTTTGCATAACTTTGATTTGATTACGCCACTTAAATCGCAAAACCCAACGACATTACGCCGTGGCGGGCAAACCAGCTTTAGT
The DNA here is from genome assembly GCF_947072475.1 of uncultured Deefgea sp. Classification (GTDB taxonomy): domain Bacteria; phylum Pseudomonadota; class Gammaproteobacteria; order Burkholderiales; family Chitinibacteraceae; genus Deefgea. The sequence continues at coordinate 76,932 of NZ_CAMTIA010000011.1, read as the reverse complement.
AGTTTATCAGGGGGTATTGCCATCAACGACAATACTGTAATGCTACACAACCTAATACTCCAGTCAGGTAAATTTCAGGCTCGTGGCGATTTACGCATTTCACAACAAAAAATGAGCGGATCGATCAACACGCAACTCGCCGCAGGCGCAATGATGGCCAATAATCAGCTCAGTATTTCCGGCCAATTGGCCGCGCCTGAATTACACAGTCGTGGTGCGCTACGCCCCAACCATGAAGAACGAAGCCCCAGCGCCGAAACCGAAGCGCCTAAACCCGAAAACTAATCACTCACTAATCACTCAATATCAATGGACGATACGGCACAGCAAGCCTGCCGCATCGCTAACAAGGAAAAACACATGACCTGGAACGCATTTTTACAGCAAGCCGGCGCCCAATTCGAAGCGCACCTCGTCACCCACTTTACACAGACCGACACAGAATTGGCCGCACTGGAACAAAACTGGGTCATCTGCCCACTCAGCCAATACGGTTTAATTCGCTTTAGTGGCGAAGACAGTCAAGCATTTTTACAAGGCCAACTCTCGAGTGATGTTCGAGCGCTAGACGTGAATACAGTGCAATACTCAAGTTACTCAACGCCAAAAGGTCGCATGCTCGCGAGCTTTTTAGTGTCGCGTCAGCAAGATGACTATGTATTGCAAATTGCCGCTGAGCTACAAGCCAGCATTCAAAAACGCTTAAGTATGTTTATTATGCGCAGCAAAACCAAAGCCAGCGATGCCAATACCGACTGGGTCCAAATCGGTGTGGCGGGTCCTTCAGCTAGCGCACAAATTGAAGCGTACTTTGGCAGTGTTCCGGCCGCAATGACAGTACAACATCACGCCAATGCCAGCATTATCGGACTTGAGGGTGACCGCTTTCAAATTATGGCCTCACCCGAAGTGATGGCGACGCTATGGACTGAATTGATCAGCAAGGGCGCACAAGCAGCGGGAACGAGCGTTTGGCAGCTCACCGAAATTCGTGCCGGTAGCCCATGGGTAACTGGGCCAACTCAAGAAGAATTTGTGCCACAAATGGCCAATATGGAATTAATTGGTGGGGTTAACTTTAAAAAAGGCTGCTACCCGGGCCAAGAAATCGTCGCCAGAATGCAATATTTGGGTAAAACCAAACGCCGCACCTATCGCATGCATGTCGATAGCCGCGAGGTGCTTGCGGGACAGGACGTTTATAGCTCGGATTCGGATGGCCAAGCCAGCGGCAAGATCATGCTGGCCGCGCCAAGTCCTCAAGGTGGTTCAGAAGTCTTAGTCGTTGCACAAATTGCCAGTTTGCCGCTGGGATTGCATTTAATTGACGCCAATGGTCCGCAATTGACGCAATTAAACCTGCCCTATGCACTCAACTGAAGCCAAAACAGCAATTTCATCATATAATCGCGAAATTCGCACAAGCAAGGATGTCACCCCATGGGGTTTCTCGCTAATAAAAAAATCTTAATTTGCGGTCTACTTTCAGATCGCTCTATCGCCTACGGCATTGCCCAAGCTTGCCGCCGTGAAGGTGCTGAGTTGGCCTTCACTTATGTGGGTGAAGACCTAAAAAATCGTGTTGCTCGTTTAGCCGCTGACTTTGATTCGACCATCGTTCTGCCCTGTGATGTGGGTAGCGATGAGCAAATCGAAGCGCTATTTCCAGCATTGGCTGAATTTTGGCCAACGTTTGATGGCCTCGTACACTCGATTGGTTTTGCGCCACGCGATGCCTTAAAAGGCGATTATCTGGATGCCGTGACGCGTGAGAACTTTAAAATCGCTCACGATATCAGCTCGTACAGCTTTGCCGCACTGGCCAAAGCCGCGCGTCCAATGCTCAATGAAAAAGCATCGCTGGTTACGATGTCGTATCTTGGCGCTGAACGTGCAATCCCAAATTACAATGTAATGGGATTGGCCAAAGCCAGCCTTGAAGCCAATGTTCGCTATATGGCGGCGGCATTGGGTACCAGCAAAGAAATCCGTGTCAACGGCGTTTCTGCGGGGCCAATCAAAACTTTAGCTGCGGCCGGGATTTCTGACTTTGGTAAATTATTGAAAGGCGCGGCAGAAGCTACGCCGTCCAAACGCAATGTCACCAAAGAAGAAGTGGGCAATGTCACGGCCTTCTTATTGTCTGACTTATGCTCAGGCATGACCGGTGAAATCTTGCACGTTGATGTGGGCTTTAGCATCGGCGCAGGCGCTTTGGCGGGTTAATTACCCCTCGATGTAGCCCAAAATAAAGCCCGCAATCGCGGGCTTTATTGTTATTGCTTGCCACGCAAACAAGCAAGTCCCCAATTTTAAAGGTATTGAGCGATGTGCCAATTACTTGGAATGAACTGCAACACCCCTACCGATATTGTGTTTTCTTTTGAAGGATTTCGCCGTCGTGGCGGACTCACCGCCGAGCACGCCGATGGCTGGGGCATTGCATTTTTTGAAGAGAAGGGCTGCCGGCTGTTTCTGGACTATCTACCGTCGAGCCGTAGCCCGGTCGCTGATTTGGTGCGTAGCTATCCAATCAAAAGCAAAAATGTCATCTCGCACATCCGCAAAGCCACCCAAGGCGGGGTTAACCTTGCCAACACCCACCCTTTTCAGCGTGAATTGTGGGGTAAATACTGGATCTTTGCCCATAATGGCAACCTCACCGAGCTACCTAGGCTTGAGCCATCGCGCTTTCAGCCAGTAGGCAATACCGATAGTGAACAAGCTTTTTGTTGGATACTTGATCAGCTCGCACAACAATTTAGCGTCATGCCAAGCCGCATCGAGCTCCATCAGGCACTCAGCCGCATAGCGGCACAATTAGCGCAACATGGCTGCTGCAATTTTTTACTCTCCAATGGCGACACGCTATGGGCGCATTGCTCAACGGCGCTGCACTACATCGTGCGTCAAGCGCCATTTAGCGTCGCACATTTGTCGGACATGGATTTATCGATCGACTTTTCCAATGAGACCAGGCCCAATGATCGCGTGGCCGTCATTGCCACGCAACCGCTCACCGACAATGAAACATGGACGGCTATGCAGGCCGGTGAGCTATTGATGTTTGTGGATGGTGAGATACAAAAAACAGAGGTATATTCGTAGAGGATTTATTTTATATATTCTTGCGGAATATACTACCGCACATTGACGTTTGGTTTTCTGCCGCTACTGACGTGCTTTTCGCGGCGAATTCAGCCGCAATCAGCAACGCATCGCCAAATAGGGTTTGGTGACATCAATCGATGTCTAGGCCTCATGCTGATGCAGTCCAAGCAGGGCAAACACCGTATCATCAAAATATTCGCCCTGCTCGTCCAGTTGGCGCAATTGAAACGACAGGCGCTCGAGGCTGATTTGGTTGTGTGCAAAGCGGTCTCGCGTCACCTTCATACTACTTGCGCGTGCGGCGAGTTGACTGCGCCGCGCTTCAATCTCTTTACGCTCGCGCTGATGCCCGCCGACCGATAAATACAGCCAAAAAATTAAGCCGCCCGCCACCCACCATAATTCAAAAAATAAGCTTGCGATCGCAATCAAGGTGATCAGTAAATACCAAATTTGATCGGCTTGTTCAAATTGAGGCATCGTCACCGATAAGGTCGGCCAGCGGCGCTTCATCATCGAAGCAATGCGGGTGTCATCCGTCGCATCGCGCTTTTTGCGTGCTAAAGCCCCATCCAGCGCCAAGCTAATATACCAATGGGTAATCACTTTTGAATGCAACCAATGGGCCGCTAAATACTGCGCCATTTTTTCGTGCAATTGATCTCGAAATGAACTGCTCGACAGCGGTGGCACGCTGTCGTTATATGGATCTTTAAGTGCATTTTGCACTTGCAAGGGGTATCCAGCCACATCCATTAATAATCGCCGGCGCTCATTCAATACCTCGGGATTAATCATGATATCGGGATGGTCTAGGTGCAAATAATGCTGCAGCAATTTGTCTACATCACCAAACGCCGGATGCGTGCCGGGCTGCTCCTTGAGCAAAATCCGCAAACGCGCGACTTCTTGACGAATCAAATCGGCAATTGGTCCTGCTTCAGGCACCCATGAGCGACGCAACAAACCGTCAATTTTCTCTAATGGCTCATCATAATGCCGATAATAAGCCTGATGGTAACGGCCAATTTCTTCATCATCACGCAGTTTATTGCCCGTCAGCAAAGGACGAGTTGGGGCCTCGCGACGTAAATCCAAGCCAATACGATTGACCAAACTATCTAACTCTGGCGCAACCCCCGCCCGAGCAAAGACCGGATCTAATTCATGTCGCTTATTTCGCCATTCTTCGAGCGCCTGCCAAATACTCCAATCGGCCATTATTTATTTTATTCCCTCAAACCTTGACCACTGCGCTCACGCGCCTCACCTGCCCCTATGGCCTTACCGCACAACGACGACCGTAGCACCGCACGATCTGGGCGCAGCATAACATCAATCCAAAGCCTGACTCTGCAGCAAAATCCGACACGCACGACTCAAGCGGATTGTTCTTGTTGGCTTAACGCCGCTTCAATGCGCTCGCACAAATGGCGAAGCACTGCAATCCGTGCATAATATTTGTTATTTGCCCCTACCCTGAGCCACGGCGAATTCGGGGTACTGGTTCGCTCAATTAAATCACTCGCGGCGGTGACGTAGTCATCCCATTTTTCGCGGTTACGCCAATCTTCTTCGGTAATTTTGAAGCGTTTATATTCAATCGCTTCGCGCTCATGAAAGCGGTTTAATTGCTCTTCATTACTAATCGCCAGCCAAAACTTAACCACCAACACGTTCGCTGCCGCAATTTGAGCTTCGAAATCATTGATTTCGCCATAAGCCCGCATCCAATCTGCATGGCTCGCAAAGCCCTCTACGCGCTCCACCAAGACGCGACCATACCAAGAGCGATCAAACAGCGTGAGTTGCCCGTGCGGCGGTAAATGCCGCCAAAAACGCCATAGATACGGCTGAGCACGTTCTTCTTCGGTCGGGGCGGCAATCGGTATGGTGCGATATTGCCGAGCATCGAGTGCCGCAGTAATCCGGCGAATCGCACCGCCCTTACCCGCAGCGTCCATGCCTTCAAACACACAAACCACGGAAAGCTGCTTAAATTTAGGCTGCCGAACTAGGCCATTGAGTCGGCCTTGCCATTCTTCGAGCTGAATTTTGTAATCTTCTTTGCTTAAAACATAATCTAAGGGCAGTGTATCGAGCAGACGAACGCCGTCAATGGACGGCATTAAAGGCGCTGCATCAATACGATTTTGCCGAACGGAGGCCCGTGCCATGTGATGACGAGTGGCTTCTTCAATATGCCGACCGACTGAAATATTGCGATAATTACTGTCTGAGCTCTCAACCACACGCCACGGTGCATCGGCTAAATTGGTTCGCAATAATAAATCGCGATAGCGATCAATCATCTGATCATAATTTTTTAAAAACCACCGATCTGATTCTTCAACTCGCCAAGCGGTACGTGAATCTGCGCCAAGTTTTTTGATTTGTTTTTTTAGCTGATCTTTCGACAAATGTAGCCAAAACTTCAAAACCAATACGCCTTCGTCTGACAGCATTTTTTCTAGCCGCAAAATTTTGGCCAACTCATACTCATAAGCGATCGGTTCTGCCGCATCTTGCATTTGATCCCACATCGGACCGCTATACCAACCACCAAAAAGGATGGCCATCTTGCCCTTGGGCGGCAAAATACGCCAATAGCGCCAAAAAGGCGGGCGAGCAGTCTCTTCATCACTCGGTTCGGCAAAAGCATGTGTGGCAATTAAGCGCGGATCTAACCATTTTAATAAGAGATTAGCCACCTCACTCTTACCTGCTGTGGGTACCCCGCCCAGTAAGATAACCACTTGAAAATCAGCGCGTTGGTTTAAATCGTATTGAATCGACAACAAGCTCTGCCGTAATTCAGTTTCAAATTGCTGATAAGCCTGCTTATCCAATTGATGCCCTAATTCTGCCGATTCAAACATACACTGACTCCGAGTCATGATGCGCCATTATTCAGCGTTAGCCGCATTTCGGGAAGTCTTTGCTGATCAGCATAACCAGAAAGCCATATAGATCGATGCAACCGGCCTAAATCAGCAAACAGCGCATCAACAGCAAAAAAAACGACGAAAAAAAAGAGGCTGACGCCTCTTTGATTTTTTGAATCATGCTTGGATATTTAAACCGAGAATGACGATCCACAGCCGCAAGTAGACTGAGCATTCGGGTTTTTAATCGTAAATTGCGAGCCTTCAATGCTTTCAACGTAATCAATTTCAGCGCCGACCAAATATTGATAGCTCATTGGATCAACCAATAAGGTCACGCCATTTTTAGTAATCGGCGTGTCGTCTTCATTGACGATTTCGTCAAAAGTAAAGCCATATTGAAAGCCTGAGCAGCCACCGCCCGTCACAAAGACGCGCAATTTCAAATCTGGATTACCTTCTTCCAAAATCAATTCATTGACTTTACTCGCCGCATTATCGCTAAAGACAAAAGGAAGTGGCATCTCGGTTTCAGTGGTCATAACAGCTCCGCCCATAATAGTTGACTAAATTGATAGGGTATATTATCCACGTCTGGCCCAGCAAGGTCAATCACTCTACCTTGCTGTCCGCTACACGTGGCAGATCATCAATGGCCATCTCTTCACGCTGGCCATTGTGCACATGAATTAAGCGTCCATCGACAATCGCACCAGGATGCATTTCTAGCGTTTTATACGCTAAATCACCGCGAATTCGCGATTTACTCTGCAATTCAACATAGTGACTGACTTCAATGGGTCCGCAGATTTCGCCATTTAAAATCAAGTGCGAGCACACTACTTTGCCTTCAATTTTGGCCTTATCACTCACCACCAAAGTGCCGTTTTTTTCATCGGTCATGCTGACATCTCCGATAATGGCACCGTCTAAACGCAGGCCACCGGCAAACTTCACATGCCCAGTCACCGTCGTACCTTGACCAATTAGGCTATCAATTTTGGTGCTGCCTTTTTTCTTATTAAACACACTTATCCCCTTAGATTTTTTTTTGGCAACTGGCTAATACTTTACTGCCTTGTGGCTCAACAAAACGAGCTTCCATTACCAATGGGCCCGCGGCACCTGCGGGTAATTCAAATTCACCTTCGGCACGATGATAATGCGCCACCGCAATCGGCGCGCCTTGAGTCTTTGCCGTCAACTGCTGTTTTTTACCGCCCAGCTGATATTGCACACTGACGAGTAAACGCCCAGCCAGTTCGGTTGTTTTATCGGTTCCTTGCACTAATAACAAACGATAGCGCAGTCGATCAACGCTACTGGTTTGCAATTCACAAGCCACAAAACTGGCCGAGCGATTTCTATCATTGCTTTGCAATAAAGACTCAAAAAACGATAAGGTTTCTCGCGTAATGGCGAAGTCTTGCTGCAAAGCCGTCAGCTCACGCTTGAGCGCATCTCGCTCAGCGCCCACAACGGTGAGCTGTTGCGAGACTAATGCTTGGCTTTTTTGCACAGCATCAACTTGTTGCTGCAAACTTTGTACTTGATTTTTCTGCCGAGCAAAATGGCTCGACTCCCATTTCTCTTTGCGGTATTCGCCCAGCTGCATTCCAGCATAAAGCGCACCCAGCAATACCCCCATGAGTAGCGCAATACGAAAAAACTTGGCTTTGAGACTAAGCTGAGGGCGCAGCGACAAAGGCGTCGCAGTCATGCGCGCCCTTTGTGAACGATAGAGGCGTTTAATCGGCATTCTTTAAGGCAACAACGGCACAATATCAAGACCATGCTGTTCAGGCAGACCAAACATCAAGTTCATCACCTGCACTGATTGCCCTGAAGCGCCTTTAACCAGATTGTCTTCTACCACCAGTATCACCAGCAAATCGCCGTTACCCGGGCGGTGCACCGCAATACGTGCCGTATTACTACCACGTACCGAGCGAGTTTCTGGGCAAGAGCCGGCTGGCATCACGTCAACAAACGGCTCAGCCGCAAATCGCTCTTCGAATAATTTTTGCACATCGGCCGCTTTGCCAGCCTCAGTTAAGCGCGCATAAATCGTCGAATGAATACCACGAATCATCGGCGTAAGATGCGGCACAAAGGTCAACTCAACTGGAGCGCCATGAATTGCCGACAGTCCTTGCATGATTTCGGGCGAGTGGCGATGACCTTTTACTGCATAGGCTTTGAAATTATCGCTACTTTCGGCAAATAAAGTACCCACTTCGGCCTTACGCCCGGCACCAGAAACCCCCGATTTGCAATCAGCGATAATGCCACTGGTTTCGATCAATTGCAGACCATTTTCAATCAGCGGCAATAAACCGAGTTGCACCGACGTTGGATAGCAGCCTGCCATACCAATCAAACGTGCTTTTTGGATGGCCGCGCGATTCACTTCTGGCAAACCGTACACCGCTTCAGCGAGTAAATCGGTACAGCTGTGTTCCATCGCATACCACTGCGTAAATTCAGCAGGATCTTTGAGTCGAAAATCGGCTGCCAAATCGATGACTTTAACGCCCGCATCGAGTAATTCACGCGCTTGCGCCATCGCCACACCGTGCGGCGTTGCAAAGAAAACCACGTCGCACTCGGTGAGTTTGGCATTCTCAGGCGTAGAAAAAGCAATCTCAACATGGCCGCGTAGGCTAGGGAACATTTCAGATACTTTCATTCCGGCTTCTTTACGCGAAGTCACCGCTTTCAGCTCGACATCAGGATGGCGCGATAATAAACGCAGCAATTCAACCCCTGTGTACCCAGTACCACCAACAATCCCAACCTTGATCATGCTCTTTTCCCTGTTCAAATTATCACCGCGATAATAAAACAAAATACCAGGGAGTGGGGAATAGGGAAGAAAGAATAAGTAAGAAAAACCATTCTCTGACGACGACTCTCCAGGTCGACAGACGTAAAAAAGCCACCCCGCAGGATGGCTCTTTGATCCAAACAATCTGTAAACGAATTAACGCTTAGAGAATTGTTTACGACGACGTGCGCCGCGTAGACCGACTTTCTTACGTTCAACTTCACGAGCGTCACGAGTAACCAGACCAGCTGATTTCAGAGTTGGCTTCAACGCTGCATCATACTGAATCAAGGCACGAGTGATACCGTGACGAATCGCGCCAGCTTGGCCTGATTCACCACCGCCAACGACGTTAACCATAATATCGAAACCTTCAAGATTGCTAGTCAACACGAGTGGTTGACGAACGATCATACGACCAGTTTCACGAGCAAAGTATTGGTCCAATGCTTTACCGTTAACGATAATTTGGCCAGTACCTTTTGCCAAGAACACACGAGCTACAGAGCTCTTGCGGCGGCCAGTACCATAATTGTATTTACCTACCATGATGCAATTCCTTTAAGTTTTGCGATCGCTTAGAGAGCAAGAGTTTTAGGTTCTTGCGCAGTGTGCGGATGTTCGCCACCGGCATAAACTTTCATTTTCTTGATCATTGCGTAGCCCAATGGGCCTTTTGGTAACATGCCTTTAACAGCAAATTCCAACGCACGGCCAGGAAATTTCGTTTGCATTTCAGTGAAGGTACGCTCGTAAATACCGCCTGGGTGACCAGTATGGCGGTAATAAATCTTACCAGTTGCTTTATCGCCAGTAACGCGGATCTTGTCTGCGTTTACCACAACGATGTAGTCGCCGGTATCGACGTGCGGAGTGAATTCAGCTTTATGTTTGCCACGCAGGCGTTTGGCGATCTCGGCAGCGAGACGGCCCAGCACTAAGTCTGTGGCGTCCACAACGAACCACTCGCGCTTCACCTCGTGCGGCTTGGCAGAAAAGGTTTTCATGACTGCTAGTCCACGTTTTTGAATTTGAGAAAGTCGCGGATTGTAGCTGGTTAAATGCCACTCTGTCAAATGCATTTGCAAACAGATTCTAATCCGAGACAAAAAAAACGCAATCAAGGCATGCCTAGATTGCGCGAAATCCTACCAAATAAATGGAGGATGGAGGAGACGACATCGAGCAAAGCCCAATGTCATTGCCGATTATCACAGAAATTTAGGTGTAAGACAACCAAGTTGTCGGCACTGCGACCAATGGTTACAAGCCAAATAGGCTGAATCAATTTAACCATAGCGCCATCGCGTCATCCGCCTTTCCCCGTTAGAATAGTGACCGATATTCCATCGTATTGCCTTAATCTAAGGACCAGTGAATTATGAAAGTACGCATTAAATGGGTCGAAGAAGTGAGTTTTTTAGCGCAGTCCGAATCTGGCCATGCGGTGCTGATGGATGGCCCACCTGAAGGCGGTGGGCGTAACCTCGGACCACGGCCGATGGAGATGCTGCTGATGGGTATGGCAGGCTGCTCTAGTTATGATGTCATCCACATCCTTAAAAAAGGCCGTGCTGACGTGAGAGACTGCGTGCTTGAAGTCGATGCAGAGCGCGCTGCAACCGACCCTAAGGTTTTCACCAAGATTCATTTACATTTCATTGTGACCGGCAAAGCACTTAAAGCAGAAGCCGTTGAACGGGCGATTAAGTTGTCGGCAGAAAAATACTGCTCTGCGTCGATTATGCTTGGCCAAGTCGTCCCCATTACGCACGATTTCAGCGTGCTTGAAGCCGATTAACTCGCTGGTTTAACGCAATAAAAAACGGCAAGAAAGCGATTCTTGCCGTTTTTTTAATGCCGATGAGACCTTTATTTTGTTGAATCTAATAATTTCTAATGCGCAGCGACTGCTTGACGGCGAAAAATCCATGCATACGGCAAGCCAATAAATAAAGCCCCCCCCACAATATTACCGAGTGTTGCGGGCAATAAATTATGCAGCAAGAAATCACCCCAGCTGGCATCCAGTCCGAGCAACATTGCTGCAGGGATAAAGAACATATTTGCAATACTATGCTCCATGCCCAGCGCAACAAAGGCCATGACTGGCAACCAAATCCCCATCATGCGCCCTAGCGTATCTTTGGCTGAATAGCCTTGCCAAGCGGCCACACACACCAAAACATTCGCCAAAACACCTTTAAAAAAGGTGACCACAAACGGATTTTCTAATTTGTGATGTGCAATAGAGAGTAAATAGAGCGTTGCAGAATCATTGGGCTTAAAAATTCCCGTCATATAGGCAAAGGCCCAAGCCGTAAATAATGCGCCCATAAAATTGCCCAAATAAGAGAGGCACCACACCCTAGCCACCGCTCGTTTGGCCAATAAATTGCGTTGCAATGGCACCATTTGTGTCGCGCAATTACTGGTAAATAGGTCTACCCCAGTCAACACCACAGCAATAAAGCCCAAAGGAAAAACCGCGCCAAATAATAATTTGCCTAAGCCAGGATTACTCTGCATCAACTCTGGCGACCCACCAGCCACATAAACCGCGAGCAAAGCCCCCAGAGAAATAAACATCCCGCCGATAATGGCCATGACTGCCAATCGTGAACAAGGCAACGCTGATTTTTCTAAAGCACTGTGTTCTACATAATCAACAATGGCAGAAGGAGCTAACATCCCATTCATATCAAGGCCTGTATTTCTATTATTTAGATGGCGCTATTTTATAACGTGCATACCCACAACAAGCGGCAGTATCGCCATGGCATTGGTATTTAATACGACAAGTCTGATCTGGCGCAAAGTTCTAGCGGATCATGTCAGCCGCCGCAATGCTCACAATATGCTATTTAATTTTTAAACTCGGTTAAAAACGATAACTCAGCTGCGTCATTACTTGAGAAGTTAACTGCATTAATTGTGGAACAGGTCGCGGCAAAGGGACTGCGCCCATTTGATCGGCCAGCTCAGCATGGCTCATTTCGTCCAAATACATTTGTGCCACAATGGCTCGGCTTTTTTCATCCGCCTCGGGCAATTCATTAAGATGACTTTGCAAATGTGCGCCAACCTGCCGCTCCGTTTCGGCCAAAAAGCCCAAATTCCATTTATCACCAATCACCCCGGCGGCGACGCCCATCGCCAAAGAGCCGGCATACCACAATGGATTAAGCACACTGCGATGACTACCGAGCTCAGCCAAACGACGCTGAGTCCAAGCTAAATGCTCCACCTCCTCATCGGCGGCGTGGCGTAATGCTTGCCGTGCTGCGGGGTCTCTGGCAGTCAACGCTTGTCCTTGATACAGCGCTTGCGCGCACACTTCGCCACAATGATTCACCCGCATCAATCCTGCTGCGTGCGCTTTTTCTGCGCTACTCATTGCTGCATCGTCAATTTTGGCATCCGGATGAGCCCGAGCACTCACCGCTGGCGCGGCTAAAGTACGCAACACCGTATCAAATTCAGTAATAAATTGGTCCAAAGAAGGTAATTTCAGCATCATCAGTTCTCCTTAAGCTGGCAATTCTACACTGTGCACATGTTATGATTACGAGATTGTATTTTTACCTCCAATTTGCAGGAATTTTCATGAAACGCTTCGTTATCGCTGCCGCTTTAGCACTGTCAAGCTTGACCGTCATCGCCGCCAATCCGCAAGTCGAGCTCAACACCAGCAAAGGTAAAATCATCGTTGAACTCTACCCAGAGCAAGCGCCGATCTCGGTGGCTAATTTTTTGCAATATGTAAAAAGCAAACATTATGACGGCACGGTTTTTCACCGCGTGGTGCCTGGCTTTGTAGTGCAAGGTGGCGGTTACGATGCCAAACAAGAACAAAAACCAACTAAAGCATCGATTCAAAATGAAGCCAAAATCACGGCTGAAAAAGGATTGAAAAATGACCGTGGTATGCTCGCCATGGCCAGAACCGGTCAGCCGCATTCGGCAACCAGCCAGTTTTATATCAATCTAAAAAACAATGACGCTTTAAACTACCCTTCATTTGATGGCTGGGGTTACGCGGTATTTGGTAAAGTATTAAGTGGTATGGACGTCGCAGATCAAATGGCAAAAGTCAATTTACTGCCTGGCGATACCCCAGCCGAGCCGATCATTTTAATCAGCGCCAAAGAATTAGCCGCCAAGCCAGAAAAAACCAGCGCTAGCAAAAGTAGCAACAGCAAATAATTTATATTTTTTCAAGGACCACACGAGATGACTAAAGTAAAACTCACCACCAGCATGGGCGATATTGTTTTAGAACTAAACGAAGAAAAAGCGCCGATTACGGTGGCTAACTTTATTCAATACGCCACTTCGGGTCACTACGACGGCACGATTTTTCATCGTGTTATCGATGGCTTTATGCTGCAAGGCGGTGGCTTTGAACCCGGTATGAAAGAAAAGAAAGACAAGCATCCAACCATTCAAAATGAAGCGGATAATGGTTTAAAAAACGACATTTACACCGTCGCAATGGCCCGCACGCCAGAACCGCATTCGGCGTCTTCACAGTTTTTCATCAATGCCGCTGACAATGATTTCTTAAATCATCGCAATAAAACAGCACAAGGCTGGGGCTATTCCGTATTTGGCGCAGTGATTGAAGGGCAAGACATCGTCGACAAAATCGAAAAAGTGAAAACTGGCAGCAATGGTTTCCACCAAGATGTGCCAAAAACAGATGTAGTGATTTTGAGTGCCGAAGTGCTGGCCTAATTACTTTGACTCACGATCGATTTAATTTTAAGCGCAGCAAGTCTGCGCTTTTTTTATAATCAAACTACCAAGCCTATCGAATGACTCAAGCCACTTACTTTATCTCTGACCTACATTTATCCCCTAGCGACGCGCCAACGGTACAAGCGTATCAACAATTTATGCGCCAAATCGTCGCCAGCAAAGCCGAATATTTATATATTTTGGGGGATTTATTTGAGTACTGGTTGGGTGACGATCAACTCGACGAGCCTTTTTACGCTGAGCAAGTCGCTGAAATCGCGGCCGTTGCGCAAACTGGCGTCAAAGTTTTTTTTATGGCCGGTAATCGCGATTTACTCGTTGGCCGCCGATTTGCCAACAGTGCTCAACTCACCGTGTTGCCAGACCCCAGCTTGATATACCTACAAGGACAGGCGATTTTATTGGGCCACGGCGACCGTTACTGCACTGATGATATCGCCTACCAGCGCTATCGCCGGCTAACTCACAACCCGATTGTGCAATGGATTTGGCTGCATCTACCGAAAAAAATCCGTGATAAACAAATTGCCAACTTACGTTTGAAATCACAAAAATCAAATAAAAACAAAAACCGCACGATTATGGATGTCAATCTGGCCAGCATTGAAGCTGAATTACAGCGCAGTCCTGCGCAGGTACTGATTCATGGACACACCCATAGACCAGCGCAACATCAGCATCAAAACGGTGTTCGCTGGGTCATTCCAGACTGGAAAAAAGGCCATGGTGGCTACTTATTAAGCCAACATGGTCAAATCAGCCTGCATATGTATCCTGACTCCTAACTAATTAAGCAAAACAATTCACCGCCGCACAGACAAGCATTTGTTTTTACAACAAAACCCACTACTATTGGGGTTCGTTAACTTACTTCTTGCGCCATAAAAATGAAGTATATATGTAAAATACAAATTGCTTTTCTGTCATTATCATTGCTATCGCCAATAGCAAATGCTGAGAATACTTTGCGTATTTTGACTTGGCACGGTTATGCCGATCCCGATTGGGTTGCTGAATTTAAACAGAAGTACCATGCCAAAGTTGAGCTGACTTATATTTCAAGTGATGATGAACTCTGGGAAAAAATCACTCGCAAACAACAAAAAAATTATGACGTTTTTGCCGTCAATACCGCCGAATTACAGCGCTACATTGATCATAAGCTCGTCGCACCGATAAAAAAAAGTCAGATTCCCAATATCAACAATCAATTACCTCGATTTCGTAAAACTGAGCAAATTTCAGGTTTAAATAGAGATGGTAATTTATATGCAATTCCATTTACTTATTCAGAAATGGGGCTCATTTATGATAAAAAACAATTCAAGACGGCTCCCGTATCAATGAATGATCTATGGCAAACTCAATACCGTGGAAAAATCGTTCTCTACGATGGTAGCAATCATAATTTCAGCTTAACTGCACTCACATTGCAAGCCAACAATCCATTTAAACTCTCTGCCAATGAGATGAAACAAACCGTCGATAAATTACTTGTATTACGTCAACAAAACCCCATTTTTTACACCAGCCCAGAACAAGGCACGCAAGCTTTTATTAAAAACAAAGCCGCATTAATGTATGCCAATTATGGTCAGCAACAAGTTAAATTATTGCAACAAACGGGAGCAGATATTGGCTACGTTATTCCGCAAGAAGGCGTACTGGCATGGTTAGACTGCTGGGCAATCAGCAATACCACTAAAAACCGCCAGCTCGCCGAAAATTGGATTAACTACACTTTAGAAAAAACCGTCAGCCACACTTTAAGTCAAAGACAAGGTTTATCCAACACTTTAAATGGCGGCAACTTAAAAGACAGCGATAAAATTTTATGGCTAGAACCCTCTGAAAATTTTGCCCTTCGCAGCCAATATTGGGATCGAATTCGTGCAGGCAAAGCACGGCAAGAGAATCAACGACAATAAATTAAATAGCGATTTACCCTCAAATTCAATCGCATTAAATACACTCTAAAATTCGGATTATCTATTGAAAAAAAATCATATCATTGTGTAATTGATTCACAAGCCACAATAAAAAAGCCCACCATGGCGGTGGGCTCAGCAGCAAGCAGTGAATTTAAATATTGAGAGATCGTTGGCTCGTAAAGCATCTAAACCCTGATGGTATTTTGCTAGCAGAGAACGATATCAAACTAGTTTTAAATGACCGCTTAGTTAGCAAATGCCATCATTGAGGCGCGTGTCACCACCAGTAATTGATCCCCCGCTGCAGCTTGTGTTAGCCATTCTTTATTTGCAACCGGTACGGTAATAATTTTGCCAGCAAAATCTTTCACGCGCATCGTACCAGCGGCCACATTCACCCCCACAATATCATTGTAAACGGTGTGCGTTAGCGTCATGCCTGCGCCATCAACAGATAAGTCCTGTGTATTGGTATCAATCACTTTGCGAATACCTGCGGTGCCTTTTTGCAATACAAAAGCCATCGTTTCAGACCCCGTCACCGTTGCGGTATCATTGGGCTTTAAGGTATTCAGACGCGTGACCTTAGGATTAATATTGGTAAACTCTAGCATTTGCCCGTTTGGCATTTGGAGCACAACGCTGCGCGTTGCCAAATCGACAGATACCACCCGTGCCTCATCAATCTTACGTTCAGAAGTCGCCACGAGTAATTCATCTTGCCCAGTTGCGGCAATCGACGCCGTTCCGGCCATTAAACCCGCAGTGAGCAAGATAGAAGCAAGTAATTTAGTGCGCATAATTGATACCCCTAGATTTGTTTATTCAAACGATAAGCAAAAAGCAAATTATCACCCATCGAGGCTAACAAGCAGTGTCAGCAAAAAACCAGTCTAGCGCGAAATTGACAGGCTAGAAATAAATAATTTGCCTAATCAATATAATTGAAAAACCGGCAGAATCCAGCACAAACTTAGCTGGCCGCGAGTAAGACAACCGCCTGAGCCTCAACTGCTGCGCCCTCTCCCACCGGTCCGAGCTTTTCATACGTCTTGGCTTTCACGTTGACCAAAGCCACATCAATTTGCAAATCTTCGGCAATATTTACTCTCATTGCGGGGATGTGCGGGGCCATTTTTGGCTGCTGAATTAAGATCGACGCATCAATATTCGCCACTTTCCAGCCTAGTTCCGCCACTCGCCGCACAGCTTCACGCAATAAAACGCGGCTATCTGCGCCTTTAAATTCGCTGGCCGTATCGGGAAAATGCCGACCAATATCGCCCAAGCCCGCCGCGCCAAGAATCGCATCGGTAATCGCATGCAACAAAGCATCGGCATCTGAATGCCCCAGCAAGCCTTTCTCATACGGGATATGTACGCCGCCCAAAATTAAAGGACGATCGGCCACCATACGATGAACATCCCAGCCTTGGCCGATGCGAAAAGGTAAAGTCATTTTGAATTCTCCAGCGAAACGCTTGCCAACAAGCGCCATACAATAAAATTTACATTACAGCGGCAAGATCAACGGCTGACCTGTAGCAACAACCCCGCCAGCTGCAAATCCTGCGGATATGTCACTTTCAGATTCCATGGGCTGCCCATGATGAGTTTGGGTGAATGGCCGAGGCGTTCGAGCGCGCTGGCTTCGTCGGTGATCTCAGCAACGTGTTCGGGTAGCGCGTCTTGGAGTGCGGCGAGCAATGGGCCACGGCGGAACATTTGCGGCGTTTGTGCTTGCCAAAGTCCCGCACGCGGCGTGGTGCGGGCGATACGCGGTTCTTCTTGATGACCAAGGGATACTTTAAGGGTATCGGCCACTGGAACAGCTAAAATGCCGCCTACAGCGTCATACTCCAACTGAACAATCATGGCATCCACTTGTTGGCTGGTGATACAAGGACGGGCGGCGTCATGCACCAGCACCCACATATCGTCAGACGTCGCAAAACCCTGCGCTGGTTGACCCGCTTGAGGATGGTCAACGGGAGCAGCGGCAAGTGCCGTCAAACCATTCATCACCGATTCAGCGCGGCTAACGCCCCCCACGCGCAGCACCAGCAAGCGGGCCAACGACTCGCCCAGTAATGCGCCCCAATCGTAGCTTTCCCACCATTCATCTTCTGGCGAAATCACCACCACTACTTGGGCAATGCCCGCAGCACCGAGCAAGGCGCGCAGGGTGTGCGCGATCAAAGGCTGGCCAAGTAAATCTAAATATTGTTTCGGCGTCGCTGACGCCATCCGGCTGCCGCTCCCAGCAGCAGGAACCAAGGCGATGGCAGTCATTGCGCAGCCTCATTCATAGCTTCTTTTTCCGCGTCATCTTCTTGCGCATCGAGCGCGTTATACACTTCGGTGATCTCGACTTCTGGATGCGCGGCTTGCCAAGCATCGAGCACGTCAGCCAAGGCTTGATCATTGAGCGCCGCCACGCCCAGTTGGCGTTCAGGCTGCCAAGCGACTGTAGCTTCGCTCGCCGCATCGTGTGCGTGCTGCGTTTCTTCGCCACCCGCTGGGTGCTGCATTGGCATAAGATTCGCCCAATCTTCCAGCGCCATATCGCTATCTAGAACGAGCAGACCAAGGGTATTGGCCGCTAGCTCACTAGGTACAGTGGCTTCAATCACATACGTCGAGTAATTTGCGCGCTGCCAGAATTCTAGCCAATCAAAAACCGGAACATCTTTGCCATTGAGTTCACGCGTGCCACGCGGTGCGCCGTCAATCAGTACGATATCTTGGTAACGCACGCCACAATCAGGCATCGGGACGCTGACAATCTGTGCGCGCGCCGGATCAAGGCGATTGGCCCACAGCACCTCAACCTGATCGCCCTGCGTAATTCGTACCGGAATCAAGCCCAATTTTAAATCGGGCGTAGCATGCTCCACCGCATCCAATGGCAGCGTAATGCCAAAAAATTCCCACGCTTTGGCCGCCGTTGCCCAATCAGCAATCGCCGTTGCCGCGATACCCATATTCCACCATGCAGCTGCGTCTTCGGGGTTTAGCTCAGTCGTGCGGCGGTTGTAGCGCAGCGATTGAGCCCAGCGGCTTTGATATTTATACAGCAGCGCCAAATCGTAGTTCGTCACCGCGTCTTGCTCGTCAATCGCCAGCGCCGCCAAAAAATGCTGTTCGGCCAACGCTTCATCGTGCTCTTCCCACGCCGCGTGGGCGGCGGTTTTTAGTTCAGTGCTATTCATGCAAACGCTCATTGTGGATGGTCCTCGCTATTGGGTAACGCGGCGAGCGGCTCAATTTGACGCCACACGCAACTGCCCTTCACGGCTTTATCCAGCGCATCGAGATACTTTTGATGTAATGCCAGTTCTTCGCTACTGGCCTGCGTCACGATCAGCGGCAAGCTATTGCTGCGGCGGGCTAAATTACTGGCGTTTTCTTCTGCAGTTGGCGCGTAGTCGATCAACAGACTATCTTGGCCGCGCGTCATCGCCATATACACTTCGGCCAGCAATTCGCAGTCAATCAGCGCGCCGTGTAATGTTCGGCCAGAGCGATCGACGTCATAGCGATCACACAACGCATCTAGGCTATTGCGTTTACCCGGCCACAGATCTTTGGCCATTTTCAAGGTGTCGGTCACGCTAGCGACGTAATCACCTAACTTGCCACGGCCTAACTTGCCCAGCTCCATATTCAGATAGCCAACGTCAAACGGCGCGTTATGGATGATGATTTCGGCGTCTTTTACAAATTCCAGAAAATCATCGACGATTTGCCCGAACTTGGCTTTATCCGACAAAAATTGTGTGGTTAAACCATGGACATTCAAAGCGCCCTCTTCAGAGTCGCGGCCCGGATTGATGTAGCGATGAAAATGGCAGTCGGCTTTGGATAATTTACGATCGATCATTTCAACCGCAGCGATTTCCAAAATTCGGTTGCCGTCTTCAACGCGCAGACCTGTCGTCTCGGTATCGAGGAAAATTTGACGCATGATGATTCCCAACAAAACAATGGCGCTATTGTAACTGATGTTGATCACCGGCAAAAAACCGTCCACCGCGTGAAAAACCACGCGTTCTGCTTTTATGTCGACAACATCAAAACCTCACAACGCAGAGACACAGAGGCGCAGAGAACACCCATTCGGAACTAAAACCATCACCAACACGCTGATTAATACTGCGATTGGCTGATATTTTGCGCTGCGCCGATGCGTTGGACTTTCGATATTGAATGCCCAAGTTAACCACATATACTTGGCTTCGCTTTTTCTCACCAATTCGTTCAAATCATTTCGCCGCAGCGCCTGCGGCCAACTCGTCAGATAGAAAAAAAGCGCCAGCAGCGCGGGCGTCAAGCCGACGGGCTGGCGCTGTATCAAAGTATCACTTGAGGTACTGAGGGAGGGGCTTTACACCAGTGCGAGTTATTCAGCTAGCGACTCAACGCCGCGATTGGCCAATTGATCGGCGCGCTCATTGCCCGGATTACCGGCATGGCCTTTCACCCAACGCCACGCCACAGTATGCCGCGCCACTTGCGCGTCGAGCTGCTGCCACAAGTCTTCATTTTTAACAGCTTGTTTGGCGGCGGTTTTCCAGCCGTTTTTTTTCCAGCCATGAATCCACGTTTCAATGCCATTTTTAACGTATTGTGAGTCGGTATGGATGGTGACTTCACAGGTGCGGGTTAACGCCGCTAAAGCGCTAATCACCGCCAGTAACTCCATGCGGTTATTGGTGGTATGCGCTTCACCACCGAATAATTCTTTTTCATGCTCGCCAAAGCGCAAAAAAGCCCCCCAGCCGCCAGGACCGGGATTGCCTTTACAAGCGCCGTCGGTATAAATTTCTACCATGATGTTCTTCACTTTTGAGGTGACGCAATGCGTGTATCTGCACTGGTTTTAAGTTGGATATTGCCGCTCAGTTTAACCGCTGTTCCGCTGTATGCCGCGACTTTTTGTCCGTGGAAAATTCCCAGCGACAGCAAAACCGAGCGCTTAATCAATCTCACCGTGGTGCAATTTATTGATGTGAATGATGAAGAAGTCAAAATCGCTTTTGGCGGCGGCAACCTCGGCAGCGGCCATGATATTCGTTTAGCGACTAAAAATCGTGATGATGGCAATCAATTGATTAAATCGATGCAAAATGCGGCAAAACAGTGTGACAAATAAACCCGCCAATCAGAATTAAGCAGGTATACACTTGTAGACCATTAAATTAAAAGCCTACCAGCATATACCTTTAATAAGCGTTGGATTTTCTCTACTTACAACGATCTTTGCGGGCTTGCTGGCGGAGTTTTTCGATGGCCATTGCTGAGTTCGCGGTGGCGGTGGCAGTCCGCCATTGTGGTTCAATCAAATGCATGCCGCGAATCCGCTTGACTGCAGCAACACAATACACGCCACCGCCAGCTGGCCATAGTCGATCACCCGCTTGGTCGAGAAAACGGCTTTTTTCTAACCAACCAGCACGTTGCACCGGTGGCCGATAGCATAAATGCTCGTCTTGCAGCGTTTGAAAATCCAGCACGCTTAACCAATCTTTTAATTTGGGTAGCGCCACAAAATTGCCTTTCCACGGGATTTCTGAATTAGGTTTTAAGCGACGTAAACCCCACAAACTCCATGGATTAAACCCGGTAATCAATAAACGCCCCTCGGGGCGCAAGGCACGCTGACATTCGCGCAGCACGGCATGCGGATCCTGACAAAAATCCAGCACATGCGGTAAAGCAATCAAATCCAAGCTTTGCTCATCAAATGGCAAGGCTTGAACCGAGCATTTTAACTGCGTGCCAGCCGCTTCACCGGCTTGCAAACGCCAAGGCATGCGATTACTGCGTAAACAATCAATTTGTGGCAATTCAAGCTGCACCGCTTTGTAGCCAAAAATATCCACCACCGCGCGTTCAAACCAAGCCAGCTCGCTCATGGCGACATAACGCCCTAGCGGAGTGGCGAGCCAAGTAGCAAAATGATCAAACTCAGCATTCATTTTTTGATGCCCACAGGATTTAAATAAATAAAATGCTCAAACTACACTGCCTACCGATTCTGGATGACAACTATATCTGGCTGATCGAGCATCAACACCAAGTCATTGCCGTTGATCCAGGTCTTGCCGCCCCCTTGCAAGCATGGCTGGCCGCCCATCAAGCGCAATTAGCCGGCATACTGGTGACGCACCACCATCATGATCATACCGGAGGGTTGAGCGCATTCGCGGGCAGCGAGCTGCCCATTTACGGCCCAGTAGGCATCACTGGGGTGAATCATCCTTGCCACGATGGCGACACCCTCACTTTACTAGGCGAGCCGTTTCAAGTGATCGCTACGCCCGGCCACACCTTAGATCACTTAGCTTACTTTGGCGCTGGCCTCTTGTTTTGTGGCGATACTTTGTTTGCCGCTGGCTGTGGCCGACTGTTTGAAGGCCAACCGGCGCAATTATTTAATAGTCTACAACGACTAGCCCAGCTCCCTTTGCAAACGCAGGTTTGCTGTACCCACGAGTACACGCTCAGCAATCTACGCTTTGCACTGCATGTGCAAGCGCATAACAGCGCCTTGATACAGCGTCAGGCCATAGAAAGCGAAAAACGTTCCCAGCAACAAGCCACGTTACCCAGCACGATTGCGCTTGAATTGGCGACCAATCCTTATCTACGCTGCGCAGATGCTGATTTATTTGCGCAAGTTAAAGCCCATCAGCCAGAGATCACCACACCATTAGATTGCTTTACCGCACTGCGCCGCTGGAAAGATTCTTTCCGTTAATCCAATTTAAGCCGTTAACTCGTTGACACAGCAGGAAAGCCGACATTAGTATCGGCTCATTCATTTACTTTGGGGCTCAGCTTATGCTGCTGCGACTACCTGCGCTCATCCTGAGCGCTTTTTTAGCCACGCCGCTGCTTGCAGCCGATCCCAATACTCGCTTTGATTACACGCTCAACCAGCCAACAGCACCGATCAGCGCCGATACACAACGCGTGATGCAGGCTTTATTTAATAATCAGGTCATTCCAGCTGAAACCGATATTTGGGTCCGCGTTCGTAAAGGTTTTGCCATCCCCGATATTGACAGCCCCTTAGTCACAAAGTGGGAAAACTACTACGCCAGCCGACCTGACTACCTCAATCGCATTATTAGCCGCAGTACCCCGTATTTACACTTTGTGGTCGAAGAAGTCGAAAAGCGCGGCATGCCGATGGAAATGGCGCTCTTACCCATGATCGAATCGGCCTACAACCCTAAAGCGCTGTCTTCGGCGCAAGCGGCTGGCATGTGGCAATTTATTCCTGCCACGGGTAAGCGTTATGGTCTTGAGCGCACTTGGTGGTATGACGGCCGTCGTGACGTGGTAGCGGCAACTGGCGCGGCACTTTCTTATTTACAAGAAATTCACGGCCTATTTGATGATTGGCAACTGGCACTGGCATCGTATAACTGGGGTGAAAATGCCGTTCGCCGCGCAGTCGATCGCAATCAAGCTGCGGGCCTGAGCGCGGGCTATAGCGATTTAAGAATGCCCGACGAAACCCGTAACTACGTGCCCAAATTACTCGCCATCCGCAATATTATTGCCGACCCAGCCGCTTATGGCGTTGAACTCAAGCCGATGGCCAATCAAGCCTATTTCACCACTTTGCAACCGGGCAAGCACATGGATGTGTCCATTGCTGCGCAATTGGCCGAAATTAGCGTGGATGAATTGCTGCGCCTCAATCCTGGGTTTATCCGCCCAGTGATTGCCCACAAAGACGACCGACAATTAGTTTTACCGATTGCCAATAAAGCCATCTTTGAGCGCAACTTAGCGCAATACACCGAGCCACTGCTCAATTGGCAGCCTTACGTCACCAAAACCGGTGAACGCTTTGAAGATTTGGCCACCACCTTTGGCATTGCCGCCGCCGAATTACGCGATATGAATGACATTGCCAGCAAAGAAAACATGGCGCGGGGTCAAACGATTTTAGTGCCACGTCTTGCAGGGCTGGATATTTCCGAGCGACAAACCTTGGCGGCGCTACATAAAAATCGCGAATCCGACGCGATTGATACCGGCGCCAATGACCAGCCCAAAGCGCAACCGGTGTTAGCCAAAAACAGTAAAACCACCGAACATAAAGTCGCCAAAGGCGATACTTTATTTAATATCGCCAACCGCTATGGCTTAAGTTTGGCGCAATTAAAATCGCTCAATGGACAAAAAACCAACCATATTGCCATCGGCGATGCCTTGCTGGTGCAACGCCAGCAAACTACGCTGGCGGCCAAATCACCGAGCAAATACGTCGCTCAGCGCGGTGATACCTATAGCTCGATTGCGCGTAAATTTGACGTTGAGCTAGCGGATCTCAAAAAATGGAATCGGCAAAATTTAGTCCCCGGCATGAAAGTCGTGCTATCGCAAGCCAGCCGCTAAACCCCAAAGAAACGCAAAACACCTTCTGCGATGGATCCAGAAGGTGTTTTTTTTTGCACATAAATCAGTGCAATCGCGCCAAGAAAAGCTTAATCTATTTGGGTGATATCTCTTATTAAGAGGCTAGATCATGCCCAAGCTACTCGAAGATTGCATTCAACACGATATTGTTTTTAATCCCAGCGCAATCGAGCAAGCCAGCGCTGCAGCGCGCTTTTTGGCGCAACTCAATGGCATTCAAGCGCAAGCGTTCCCGGCAGAACACAAAATCACCATTCGCTACTCGCTGCGCGACTATGCCCTGCTGGATATTGAGCAACAACTGCAAAATGCCGGATTTGAGCTAGACACGCACTTTTGGCAAAAAATTAAACGCGAATTGGTGCATTACAGCGAAACCGTTCAACGCGATAATCTGGCCATGCCAGAGCACAATTTAAAATCGCCACAAATTTATATCCATGTTTGGGAAAAACACCCACATGGCGATCATGACGATACACCCGAAGAGCTACGGCGTTACCTTTAAAGATATCTCCGCGCTGACAGCCAGCTGAAACTACGTTACACAAACTATTACCGCAATAATCCCGAATAGAACGTGACGCGCTATAATCGGCGCTTACTCCTCTATCCGCTGCTGCCATGACTTTTTGCCCGACTCGTAGCGCCCAAATCGATCTCGACGACAACGCCCTACTGCGCTATAGCCGCCATATTTTGCTCGATGAGATCGGCATTGAAGGACAAACCGCGCTCAGCCAAGCGCATGTCTTAGTGATTGGCGCTGGCGGCTTAGGCTCGCCAGTGACACTGTATTTGGCCAGCGCCGGCATAGGCACACTCACCATTGTCGACGACGATCACATCGATTTGAGCAATTTGCAACGGCAAATCGTCCATAGCGAAGATCGTGTTGGCCAAAATAAAGCCCTCTCGGCCAAGCAAACCCTCGAAGCCCTCAATAGCCAAATTCGCATTATTGCGCTCAACGAGCGCGCCAGTAGCCAGCGCTTACTTGAATTAGTCTCTGCCGCAGATATTGTCGTGGATTGCTGCGATAATTTTGCCACCCGCCACGCGATTAATCGCGCCTGTGTCGCCAGCAAAACGCCCTTGGTGTCGGGTGCGGCGGTGCGTTTTGATGGGCAACTCACGGTATTTGATGCGCGAATCGATGGCGCGCCGTGTTATCACTGTTTGTTTGGTGAAGAAGGCGAAGCCAATGATGGCCCTTGCGCCACCTTTGGCGTCTTTGCCCCGCTGGTGGGGATTATCGGTGCCGCACAAGCCGCCGAAACGCTTAAAGTCTTAATGGGGCTAGGTGAAACCTTGATTGGCCGTTTGCAACTGTATGATGCCCGCACCGCTCGCTGGCGCGAAATGAAATACAAACAAGATCCGCTCTGCCCAGTGTGCGGTACTCAAGCATGAACGACAAGCCACGCCGCCCTTCACTGCAAGACGTTGCCGATTTAGTCAACACCTCCAAAATGACCATTAGCCGCTACTTGCGCTCTCCTGAGCAAGTCGCCCCACTCACGGCTGCACGAATCGCGCAAGCCATGCAAACGTTAGGCTATATTCCGAGTCGCGTTCCGGCGATGCTGTCGAACTCGCGCAGCCGAGCGATTGGCGTGCTATTGCCTTCGATGTCCAATCAGGTGTTTTCTGCCGTTGCCCATGGCATTGAACAAGTCAGCACACCGGCGGGCTATCACACTTTATACGGCCATTATGGTTACGAGCCCGAGCGTGAAGAACAACAAATCGAGCAATTACTGTCGTTTCATATTGATGGCTTAATTTTATCGGAATCCAATCACACGGCGCGAACCCGCAAAATGCTGGAAGTGGCTGCGATTCCAGTGGTGGAAATCATGGATTTACCCGCTCAGCCCATTGATTTAGCCGTTGGCCTAGATCACGCGGTGGCCGCCAAAGCCATGACCGAGGCAATGCTGGCGCACGGTTACCGGCGTATCGTGTATTTAGCTGCACGTATGGATACCCGCACTCAGCAGCGTAATGCCGGTTATGGCCAAGCCATGACCGCGCAGCAATTACAGCCACACACCATCCAAACCAGCGAATCATCAAGCTTTACTTTAGGCGCCCGCTTAATTCGCCAAGCCTTACTCGAAGTGCCTGATCTGGATGGCGTTTTTTGTACCAATGATGACATTGCCGCCGGTGCACTACTGGAATTGCAAAGCATGGGCCGGCGTATTCCAGAAGAGATTGGCATTGCTGGTGTAAACCAGCTGGATATTGGCTTGGCACTCAAACCCCAGCTGGCCAGCATCGTGACCCCACGCGAAGCCATTGGTCGACATGCCGCCGAGCGCCTCATTGGCCGCATCAACGGTCAGCATTATCCTGAACGTACTCTGGATCTTGGTTTTGATCTTTTTCTGGGTGCCAGTATTTTAAAACACGCCAAATCAAACGTATAGCTCAGATACCCACCTAACGTATTGACTTGTAAGCCTTTAGCTTACTAGCGCCGATGCACATACATTGCGTAGTAAATATTCACTCGACTACGTAAGTGTAATCCCTAGGTCAAAACAGCCCTTAAAGCCCCGTCAACACTTGAGCGAAGATAAAAATAAAGGCAAGATGTTACCGAAAACATGTTACCAGTAACATCTTCAAATATTTCGATTGGAGTCGAAAAATGACAAGTACAAAAGTTTACGTTTTGATGGGTGTTTCAGGCTGTGGTAAAACGGCGGTCGCCAATCAACTCGCAAAAGATCTTAACGCCGCATTTTTAGACGGTGATTTTTTGCACCCACGCGCCAATATCGAAAAAATGGCTTCTGGCCAGCCGCTCAATGACGACGATCGTGCACCTTGGTTGGGTGCTGTCAATGATGCCGCTTTTGCCATGCAACGCACCAATCCAGTGTCGTTGATTGTTTGCTCGGCACTCAAAAAGTCTTACCGTGATCGTTTGCGCCAAGGTAATCCCAATCTCTCTTTCATCTTTTTAAAAGGTGATTACGAATTGATCGAACAACGTTTGATTGCGCGTCAAGGTCACTTCCAAAAGAGCGGCATGTTAGCCTCGCAATTTGCCACGCTAGAAGTACCCAGCGCCGACGAAAGCGATGTCATCGTGATTGATATCACACCGCCACTCGAAGCCGTAATTGCTGCGGCTCATCAAGCCATCGTGGCACAGGAGTAATCATGGATACGTTTACACTCATATTTACCTCGCTGGGCTCAGTGCTACTTTTGCTGTTCTTAGTGATGAAAGCCCGGATGCACGCCTTTGTTGCCTTGATGATTGTTTCCATCGGTGCCGGTATTTTCTCTGGCATGCCGGTCGATCAAATCGCCGATACCATGCAAAAAGGGATGGGCGGAACGCTCGGGTTCTTAGCGATTGTGGTCGCCTTGGGCGCGATGTTCGGCAAGATCTTGCATGAAACCGGTGCTTTGGACCAAATCGCGGTTAAATTACTCGACAAGTTTGGCCATAGCCGTGCCAACTATGCCCTGGGTATTGCCGGTTTGATTTGTACTTTGCCGCTGTTTTTTGACGTAGCGATTGTGTTATTGATTGGCGTGGTGTTTGCTGTGGCGCGCCGTACTGGCGGCAATGTGGTTCGTTTGGCGATTCCACTGTTTGCTGGGGTTGCCGGTTCTGCAGCCTTCTTATTGCCAGGCCCAACGGCAATGCTTTTAGCATCGCAAATGAAAGCTGATTTTGGCTGGATGATTTTGCTCGGTTTAGCTGCCGCCATTCCTGGCATGCTGCTCGCCGGTCCCCTATTTGGTAACTTTATTAGCAAGCACGTGCATTTGCCATTGCCCGATGACGTCAGTGAGCCAACCTTGGGCAAAAACCAAATGCCCTCATTTGGCTTTAGCTTGGCGCTGATTTTATTCCCGCTATTGTTGGTGGGTCTAAAAACCATCGTTGCGCGCTTTATTGATACCAGCGGCACTTTGCATCAATGGCTGCAATTAATTGGTCACCCATTCACTGCCATTTTATTGGCTTGTTTACTGGCGATCTACGGCTTGGCATTACGTCGAGGCATGAGCAAAGAAAAAGTCATGGAAGTGTGCAGTGCCGCCTTGCAACCAGCCGGTATCATTTTGCTGGTGACTGGCGCCGGCGGTGTGTTTAAACAAGTCTTGGTTGATTCGGGTGTGGGCCCAGCTTTGGGCGACGCCTTAATTGGCGCGGGTTTGCCGATTGCGATTGCTTGCTTTGTGCTCTCTGCAGCGGTACGTGTAATTCAAGGCTCGGCCACTGTGGCGTGTTTAACCACGGTTGGTTTGGTGTTACCAGTGATTGAAGCGTCGCAATTGGCTTATTCAGGCGCTCAATTGGCCGCCTTGTCGATCTGTATTGCAGGTGGTTCAATTGTCTTGAGCCATGTGAACGATTCAGGCTTTTGGCTCTATGGTAAGTTTACTGGCGCCAATGAAATGCAAACACTGAAAACTTGGTCTGTGATGGAAACCATCTTGGGGACCACCGGTGCCGTTGTCGGTATGATTGCGTTCTCAATGATGTAAGCCAGCGACTCACATCGCGCATTCATGCCCAACCCAGCGCTAATGCGGGGTTGGGCATGATGCTATTGGGCGAGGAATCGATACCGATCATCATAAAGCCCAATGGCCACGACGGCAAAAAACGACATCCGCAACGTATTCACGTTACAATTCGCGCAAATCAAATCAACGAGATGCCCAATGCGATGGACACTGTTTTTTGGCTTATTTCTGAGCAGTACTTTAGCCTTTGCCCAAACAATCAATGCGAATATCATTCTGACCATCACCGGAAAATCCACACAATCCGAGGTGCAGCTCACTGAAGCGATGCTGGCGGCGATGACGCAACAAATCTTCACTATGCCAACAGCATGGTATCCCACAGAGCAAACTTTTGAAGGTCCTTTACTCAGAGACGTTTTAAAACTCGCCGGCATCCAATCTGGCAATATCAAACTCAGATCACTCAATGATTACACCATTTCGATCCCCGTGAGCGATGCACTGCAATATGATGTGATTATCGCCAGAAAGCGCAATGGACAAAAAATGTCGATTCGAGATAAAGGTCCACTGTTTATTATTTATCCATTTCATCAACATGAAAATCTGCGCCGAACTGAATATTATCGACGCTGTAGCTGGCAATTACGCAGCATTGTTGCAGAGTAATCAATGACCCGATTTCGCATTATCTTAAGTTTAATTTGTCTCGTCTTACTGGCTAATTTTAGCTTGATGGTGCACTTTGAATTAAAACAAAAGCAAGAACTGAGTCGTACCAATCAATTGGGTTTAGACAATCAGCTTAGGCAGTTTTTTCAACTCAATAATGAATACCAACGTTTACGCGAAGCCGTAGAGCATGGCAACAAAGCGCAATTAGATGATATTCGGCTACGTTTTGATATTTACTACAGCCGAATTGATAGCATCGACAAAAATGAAGTTGAAAACTCCGCTTTTTTTAGCAACGCCCCTTTACAGCATCGCTATATCAACCCGCTAAAAACCTATATTGATAACGGCGCGAAACTACTCGAGCAAGACACCATCAGTCCGAGCGCATGGAAAGCATTTCAAGCGCAAACCTTGGCCCAACATACTGCCGTGAACGATTTGATTCAAGAAGCGCGCACGCAAGATAC
Organism: uncultured Deefgea sp.; assembly: GCF_947072475.1. Classification (GTDB taxonomy): domain Bacteria; phylum Pseudomonadota; class Gammaproteobacteria; order Burkholderiales; family Chitinibacteraceae; genus Deefgea. The sequence goes on along the minus strand of NZ_CAMTIA010000011.1, from coordinate 47,327 downwards.
GCGGGCCATGGCGAAATATCAGCAAAATATTGCGCACTGGAGCGAATTGCGCATTATTTTGGCGGCGATTCAAGTGTTATTGCTGATTATTAGCGCTTCACTGGGCGTTTATGCGCTATGGCGCTCTGAGCAAAGCCGTAAACAACTAGCCGAAACAGCGCACTCTTTACAAGAGGCGCGGCAACAAGCCGATGTGGCCAATGCCGCTAAAAGCCAATTCTTAGCACACATTAGCCATGAAATTCGCACCCCACTCACTTCGATTCTTGGCTATACCGACCGCCTCTCACGCAAAAAAAATATTGCCGCAGAGGATCTAAAAGAAATCGGCTATATCGCCAATAGTGGCGCGCATTTATTAAGCCTATTAAATAATGTGCTGGATTTTTCTAAATCAGAACAAAATAAACTCTGTCTGCTCAATGAAGCGCTCAACTTAAAGCAGCTCAAACAAGAGCTAGAAACGATGTTTGAAATGATGGCGAATGCCAAATCAATTCAATTTAGCATCACCTTGGCCGATGATTTAGCCAATAACCTCAGTCTAGATGCGGGTAAATTTCGGCAAATTTTAATTAATTTAATTGGTAACTCACTTAAATTTACCGACTCAGGATCAATTACAGTTCATTTTTATGGGCAACAATTGCCGCAAGGCTATCAACTGAGTGCCGCAGTCAAAGACACCGGCTGTGGCATTAAAACCGCCGATCAAACGCGGATTTTCTTACCCTTTGAGCAAAGTGAATCTGGGCAGCTGGCGGGCGGAACAGGCCTCGGTCTGGCACTTAGCCATGATTTTGCCAGTTTGATGCAAGGCAATATTCGCTTTACCAGCCGAATTGGCCAAGGTAGTGAGTTTATTGTTAGCGTGAAAGCGCAAATGATTGCCGCACTTTTAGCGCCGACCCCCGAGCCAGTCCCCAGCAAAATCAGGCTAGATGGGCGCTCACTGGCCAATCGACTGATCTTAGTCGTTGAAGACCAAGCGGTTAATCGTGAAATGATCTGTGAAATCTTGCATGACTTTGGTGCTCGTACAGTGGAAGCGGCCAACGGCAAAGCCGGATTACAGCAGGTCGCGCTGCACCCTGACATTGACGACATCATCATGGACTACCAAATGCCAGAAATGAATGGCATGACCGCCGCCCGCCTTTTACGCGAACAGGGTTGGCTCAAGCCGATTTATCTGGTGTCTGCCAGTCCATTAAGTGAGCTGCAACAATCGCCAGACTTTGCCGCTTTTAGTGGCCATCTCAGAAAACCATTCAAAATCGACGACATCATTGGCTTACTCAATGGCCATTTTATTGACGATCAAGCCAAAGCCAGCGACTTATGCCTACTTGATGCGCCCACTGCGATGCTGCGGCTTGGTTTTTCTGCGCAACGATTTTGGAGCCTGTGTCACAAAGGTCTACTGCGACTCAAAGCACTTGAAACCGAATACCAAACGGCGATCGAGCAACACGCCAAACACGATGCAATACGCCACGCCCACAGCGCCAAGGGCATTGCCCAGCAAATTGGTGCCAATTTACTCGGGCAATATTGGGCGCAATTGGAAATCGAGCCAGACGCACACTCAATCCACACGCTGATTGAATTACGTCTTCGCACCGAACAAGCCGCACAAGAGCAAGCCACTAAGATTTGATTTTTAAACCCATAATCAGCAAATCACGCGCGATACCATCCAGCTCGGCCACGCCCGGCAAATGCCCCCACAGTATAAAACCCTGAGTTTCAAATAGGCGAATACTCGGGGTATTGTGCCCAAAGATAAATCCAAGCAGGGTATGTAGACCAATACCTGCTGAATATTCAATTGCGGCCTGCAATAAAAATCGCCCCAAGCCTTGCCCACGGGCCGACTCGGCTAAATAAATACTCACCTCAGCCGTACCGTGGTAAGCGGGTCGCCCATAAAAGCTAGAGAACGACAGCCACGCAATAATCTGCCCTGCTTGCTCGACCACCCATAGCGGACGATCGGCTTGCTGATGTGCCGCAAACCATGCTTGTCGACTCGCCACTGTGACCGGCTCGGTATCGGCAGTCACTTGCCGCGAGGCAATGGTGGAATTATAGATGGCGACAATCTGCGCCAAATCATCCGCCACCGCTAAGCGATAATCCCAAATCAAAATAATGCTCCTATAAAAACGCTGCCGTGCGCTGCAAACCGCCCGACAAAACCAAACATTGACACTAACCCATCACTGGAGCATACCAGACAAGGAGCCCCGCTTTGGCGCGGTAACGTTTGGTTTTTTGCAGCCTATTTATAAGCCTTTAGGGGCAATATTCTTAATCGTCGCCCATTCTCCGGTGGCAACTTTTAAATTGGATGACACATCCACTAGCCAGCTTTTTTGTACTTCTTTCGTTTGCAGTACAAATAAATAGCCATCAACAATCCGCCATGCCATTGGATCGCTATCGAGCTTTTTACTTTTTGCCACGCCCATCGCGCAAAATCCGCCAAATTTAGGCGCAAATTGGCTGGCATTGGCTTTGAATTTGGCCATATTTTCTTTGCTAGCAAAGTAATAAGTGCCACCTTCATAGCTCACGCTATAGTCTTTATTACCCAGCATCGGCCGGCCGCTAAAATAAGACACCGGATCGTAGCCATCTAAGACCAAGCCTTTGTCATTCAAATTCACAGGGCGATTGGAACTGGCATCAAAAGCAGCCACAGAAAGCGATAAGCCCATCAAAATAGCCAAGGCAGTAGAACGGATTAAGACTGAAGCCATATAGAATCCTTACGAATTACGGGTACATGAAACTGACGGCGGCAATTAGGCCAGAGTCATGTAGTTAGCGTCAATCCGAATACAAAACACGGCGTAGAAACCACACACTTCTTACTATATTCCTCTGTAGTTCAAGCAATTAGCCACCCGCACCGGCATAACGACGCATTCCCCGTTGCCACATGCCATTTAATAAGCCGACACATATCACCGCTAAAGCAGCCATGCCCAGCACGGTGAGTGGCAAACTCGCGCCGCGTAGTAAAGCTTGGCACGGCCACCACACCGTACCGGCCAGCGGCAAGGCCATAAAAATCATCGTTGCTAATTTAGGAAATAAATCCAGCGGATAGCGCGACATATCGGTAAGTTTGCCCGACATTGAAAACACCGGATCAGACTCTCCAATCCAAAAACAAGTTGAAATTGCCGCCAAATTAATCACCCACAGCACCAACGCCGATAGCGGCAATAGCAACACAAATCCAAGGTAAAACAGCGGCTCAGACAATAAAGGACTACCCCACAGACCAAATAGGCAATACGCCAAACCAATCGCCAGCACCACAAAGCCTTGCGGATGAAAACGTTCGAGCGCCAGCAGCAAGAGTGGATTGGCAGGACGAGTATAAAAACGCAGAAACGCCCCCGTTTTAAGCCAATGCTCCAACCAAAACATGCCGTTGTAACACGCACTTTGCGGCGCAAAAATGCAGAACATAAACCCCTGCATAAAGATCAATTCACCGCGATGCCAACCGGCAATCGTGCCCGTCGCGCCAAGCATAAAATACAGCGTTGCTGCCGTTGATAAAGACGTCGCCGCCACCCCCAAGATCATCAGCGCAAAATCGGCCCGATGTTCTAACCGCGCCCGCGCCTCAGAACCAACCATGCGCCGATAGGCACGCCAAAATGGACTCAGTTGCATTTTATTTCCTTTAATCAAAGTAGGTCGGATGAGCCGAAGGCGTTATCCGACTAAGGATCTGGTTCGTATTAACTTCCTTATTTTTACCTGTGCAGGTCGACTAAAGTCGACCCTACGTAGGGTCGGCTTCAGCCGACTGATTTCAAATCGGGAAGTTATTTCGAGCCATATCCTAAGCAGGTGTCGGATAACGCTACGCTCATCCGACCTACGACTTCCTCATACCAATTAAGCGCCAAACACAATCAATTTGCGCAGCACCACCCGCCCCGCCCACGCTGCAGCCAAAACAAAACCCAGCGCCCAAGCCGCTTGGATCAATAGCGGTTGCACGCTCACGATCTCGCCATTGATGTAGCCGACAGGCGTATTAAAAAAGTGCCCAAAAGGCAGGTAGGCCAAAACTTCACGCATGCCAGCGGGGAAAAACGCCATCGGAATCAATGCCCCGCCCAAAAACATCACCAAAGCGTCTTTACTGGCGGTGATGCCCCATAAATCGGTGGCAATAAATCCCGCCAAAGCAACGACAAAATCAATGCAAAACAGCAATACAAACGATAAAGCAATCGAGGCTAACGCCAAAGGAATCGTCTTCGGCGTCAGGCTTAAATCGAAATACCATAAAAACAGCGCAAACGCCGGCAAGATATACGTCGCTTTGGCCAGAGCGCGCCCCAAGGAAATAGCAAACTGCCTCAGCGGTAATGACATCGGCAAAATCAATTGCGTGGCGATTTCGCCCGAGCGAATTTCACGCGCCAGCCGCCAATCGGTACCAACGGGCAAAAAAGCCAATAGCGTTTGCGCCACCAACACATGCAGCACCGCGCTATTAAAAGTCATCCCCGCCCGCGTTGGCGTATCGGCATACAGCGCTGCCCATAGGTAATACAGCAACCACATCGCAATCAAATAACCAATGGTCACCAACCAGCGCCCTTTGCGATCAGTCGCAACCAGGCGCGCACTGCCCCATGCCAGCGCGGCACAGCCTTTAAATGGAATGCCTAACATACCGCCTCCGCTTGATTGGCCAAATAAAAACCATGCAGCAATTCTTCAAACTCTTGCTCCACCGGTTTAAGCTCGCTCACTGAATACGGCGCGAGTAATTGCATCAACTCGGCAAAGGGCAAGGTATCGTGGCGGGCGATTTCTAGCCATTCACCGCGCTGGCGTACTGGCAAAGCCGAATGATGCGCGCGCAGTTGTATTTCAGCAGCGGCGACCAAATCAGGCTGCAAACGCGCCGCCCACCAGCGGCCATCACCCGCGTGCGAACGAAAATCCGCCAAGCTGCCGTCAAAGCGGAGTGTGCCTTTGTCGATCAATAACAATCGCTGCGTCAGCCGCTCAATATCGCCCACATCGTGCGAAGTAATCAGCACCGTAGTGCCCGATTCTTGATTCAGTTTACGAATCAAACCGCGCATTCTGGCTTTCATGTCCAGATCAAGCCCAATGGTTGGCTCATCCAAAAACACCACGTCGGGGCTGTGTAAAAAAGCGGCGGCGATTTCGCATAACATCCGCTGCCCGAGTGACAAAGTACGTACCGGGCGCTGATAAAATTCATCCAGATTGGCTTCACGGCGAAATAAATCTAGCCGGGCCTTAAACGCCGCCTGCGGCACGTCGAACAAAGCCTGCAAAATTTCAAATGAATCTTTCACCGGCAAATCCCACCACAATTGGCTGCGCTGACCAAACACCACGCCAATTTTCTTGACGTATTTCACCCTATCCCTTTGTGGATGGTAGCCTGCGACCAATACCCTTCCTGAGCTGGGTTCTAAAATCCCGGTTAACATTTTAATCGTCGTGGATTTTCCCGCCCCATTGGGGCCAACCAAACCCACGCACTCGCCAGCGGCGATATTAAAATTCACCGCGCTCACCGAGAGTTTGTCCTCATAGTTGGCACGCAGCAGATGCTTTAAACGCTCGCCCCAATTTTTGGGTGCAATCGGCGTGCGATACACGCGGCTTAGGTTTTCAACTTGAATCAGCATGTATTGCTCCTGTAAGTCGGGTTAACGCAGCGTTACCCAACATGTTCGTACTAGGCCTGCGATGAGGACTTCACCCGCCGCCAAAGTTCGCGCTCAATCCAAAACCCAAGACCAAGCCTCGTTGCGCAATGAATAACAGGTGAGTTTCAGACAAACTGTGAATGCGCCAAATAACCCAACTGGGGATTAAGCCTGCTCACCATTGCAACCATCGCGGCCATCGCCCGTCAGCAAAGTAGCTAACGCCAACACTAGCGTGGCAAGGTCGATTTATTCGGTATTGAGATTGCAAGACTTCAGCCATGACCTGCCAAAAGTTTTCACATAGATTACGGGCTTGTTTGTTTGGTGAAAATGTTGCAATATGACATTTGATTTGTCAAAAACTCACATCGCAACTTATGGCGCTCATTTACCGCGAACGACTCGACATCGGCCCTGAATCGCCGCAGATCATGGTCGGCACACACGTGTTTCACAAAGAGCCGTATCCACCGCTACGCGACCGAGGCATTTTGATTTGCGGCATTAGCGAAGGACGTGATTTTTTTGAAGTCGAGCGCGTGGATACGCCATGGCATGTGCTGGCTTTTTGTCTCACCGGCCGCGGTGAAGTATTTACGCCCGACGGTGTTACGCGTGGTTTTGGCGCTGGACAATTGGCGCTGATGCCGCAAGGCGTGCACAGCGGCTATCGGCGCATCGGTGAAGCGCAGATGCTGCACGTGTGGTTTTTGCTGTATCGCCACTCGCGTTGGGATGATCTCAACGGCAAACAGCCGGCGATTTTGGCCAGCGCAGAGGGCGAAGCGCTATTTGATGCGATGCGACAATTTCACCGTGAAACGCAGCGTTTTAACGCGGGCGAACCGGGTAATTTGGCGGTGCAATCACTGGATTTTTTATGCTTGGCGCTCGATCGCGCGCTGCTGCCGCTACGCAGCACGCTGGGCTGGCTGGAGCAATTGCAGCAAATGTTCACGCACGTACAAAAAAACCTCGACCAAGTTTGGGATAACGCAGCGCTCGCCAAGCAACTGCACATCACCATCACGCATTTACACCGCTTGTGCACACAGCATTTGGGCGAAACACCGAATAAAATTGTTTTTCGAATGAAAATGAATCAGGCCAAAGAACTGCTGATGCATGGCATCAGCGTCGGTGAGGTGGCACGTATTACGGGCTATCAAGAAATCGCTAGTTTTTCTCGGCGTTTTCGCCAACATTTTGGCTACAACCCTAGCCAAGTACTCAGCAAACACCTCGCCAGCGCGGGGCATCAGCAGATTTGGGAATGAATTTTTATGTGCCTGCGGCACTTTGTTTTACAGTCGCAGTCCGCGACGGGGACTCACTTTTAGCTGCGCAGAAACTTCGTTTTCTTGCTTCGCCAAGAAAAGTAAGCAAAAGAAGGCGACCCGAGGCGAAGTCGGCTCCGCCGTTCAGCCTTGCACCCCGCGTCGCTAAGCGGCAAAGCCGCTAAGCTTTGGCGTCGCCTCTCTCGTCGCGAGCCTAGGGTCTCGCTCCTCGCTCGGCCTTCGCTTTAACGGGGGGCTTAAGCCCCAGCTCAATCAGCAAGGCACAGCATCAACGTAAATATCAACATTTAATTCAATAGGTATATTAGTACAGAGCACACCCATCAAACCCCAAGCAGCAATACCCTCTCGATATTTTGGGTACAGGCCACCGCCAAATCGGCGACGTCCATCCCGCGCAGTGCGGCGAGTTCATTGGCGATTTGCGGCAACTGCGCTGGCTCGTTGCGCTGTGGTGGATGGCCAGCTAACCAGCTGGGCGGCATGTCGGGGGCATCGGTTTCCAGCACCAGCGACTCCAGCGGTAATTGAGCTGCCAAACGCCGAATCCGTTGCGAGCCACTGTAAGTGAGTGCGCCGCCAAAGCCCAAACAAAACCCCAGCTTGATAAATTCAGCGGCTTGCTGCTCGCTGCCATTAAACGCGTGCGCAATCCCGCCTTTGACTCGCCATTTGCGTAAGTATTTGAGCACCTGATCTTGGCTACGGCGAATATGCACAATCACCGGCAAATCATAATCTCGGGCAATTTTGAGTTGCGCCTCAAAAAAATAAATTTGCCGTTCACGATTGAGATCGGGCAAATAAAAATCTAAGCCAATTTCCCCTACGGCAATCACCCTGCCTTGATCAAGCTCAGACCGTAGCAGCGGCAAGTGGTCCTCACGATGCTCTGCCTCATAAATGGGATGTAAACCCAAGGCAATATGCGCGCCATATTGCTGATCCATTGCGCGGGTTTTTGCCATCGTCGCCGCAGTAATCCCCGGCACAAGCCAAGCGGTAACGCCAGCGGCGAGTGATCGCGCCAGCACCGCGTCTCGATCAAGATCAAACTCAATGGCGTCTAAATGGCAATGGCTATCAATGAATTTCATTGTGCGCGCTTCTCGAAAAATAATGGATTGCAGCAAGAGATCGGACAGCACTGACTTGTCGCATTTTACCCAAAGTCAACTCCCCCTGCGCACCGCTACAAGCCGTGATTGCGCTGGCGGCGCTCCTCAGCAGAATGTCATTGACAACAGCCACCTAGGCAATTGAAAACAAAGCGTCAACAAAAAAATGGTTTCATCTATTTTAACAATGCAAATAACTTGCTACAACTTGACTAATGACTATCTTATAAGCAGAAATTTCTCTTTGTGAGGCTTAATAATGAAAATCATCCATAAATTGATCCTACTGACCCTCATTCCAGTCGTGGCGCTGCTACTGATCACTGGGATAAATTATCAGCAGCTCAATAAAATCAATACCGCCAGCCATGAAGTGACCGATAACATCGTACCGTCGATCACGCTATTGGCCCATGTCACGGACCAATACTCTAACTTACGTCGTGCTTTCTTATTGCATATTCTGGAAGCAGATAGCGAAAAGAAAAATGAAATAGAGCGGGATTTCAAAGCACAAGCGAGCGAAATTCAAGATGCCCTACAAAAGTATGAAGCGATGCTTTACGACGACACCGATCGGGCAAACTTGGCGAGTATCAAAAGCGAGCTCAATGCTTGGCTACCCATTACTGGGCAAGTTTTTAAACTCTCTCATGAAAATAACACCAGCGAAGCGATGCAACTGATTACTCAAACCGCAGCGCCGCAAGCCAAAAAGGTCGTTGCCGCATTGCAAAAAGCCGAAGATTACAATGCTGAGCTGACGCAAAAAATGCGCGCCGACGTTAACAATGCCATTAGTAGCTCTGTCAGTATGGGCGTGACTTTAGGTCTACTGGCGATTGCTTTACTTTGCGTGGTGAGTTTGATTATTGCTCGCAGCATTACTGGGCCTTTAAATAAAATGCAAAATTTTATGGTTGACCTTGGTACCCACTTTGATTTTACCAAACGGATTGATGTGCATAACAAGGATGAGATTGGGGTGTCTTTAGTAGCGCTCAATAGCTTACTTGATACCTTGCAAGCGAGTTTAAAAAAGCTGGCTCACGTTGGCAGTCAAGTCGGGGTCTGTGTGAATGGCTTATCTAATTCAAGCGCCGAGCTATCGAGTGCCTCACGCGGGGTGAGTGAGTCGGCGTCAAGCATGGCCGCTGGCGTTGAGCAAGTCACGGTGAGTGTGACGCATGTGGCCGATCGGGCGCAGCAATGCGATATGACCGCCCGTGAAGCCGGTCGTTTAGCCGGAACGGGCGGCGAAGTCATTGACAATACCATCAACAGCATTAATCAAATCGCCGATCAAGTGCGCCAATCGGCAGGACAAGTCGAGAATCTGAAAGACCGTACCAACAGCATTACCTCGGTAGTGAATGTCATCAAAGACATTGCCGATCAAACTAATTTGCTGGCGCTCAATGCCGCAATCGAAGCGGCGCGTGCTGGCGAACTGGGGCGTGGTTTTGCGGTGGTGGCCGATGAAGTGCGTAAACTGGCCGAACGCACCTCAAGTTCAACGCAAGAAATCACCAGCATGGTGAGCGAGATTCAAAACGAGGCCAATCACACCGTGCAAACCATGCAGCAAACCGTACGCCAAGTGGATAATGGCGTCAGCATGGCGCATGAGGCTAGTACGGCGATTAGTAATATTCGCAAAAGCGCCGATGACGTTGTCGCACAAGTGAGTGAAATCTCTAGCTCGATGCGTGAGCAAAGCACCGCCAGCGCGATGATGGCGCAGCAAGTTGAGCGCGTGGCACAAATGAGTGAAGAAAGTAGCAGTGTGGCCGAACAAACGGCGTCAGAAGGTGGCCGTTTGAAAAGCCTTGGCAACGAGCTGGATGAGGCGATTGCACGCTATAAAGTACAGTAAGTCATATGGGCCGAGTTTGCACTAGCCGACTCAGCCCCATCGTCTGACTCACGAAAAGCCGCGACTAGCGGCTTTTTCATTGTCCCGAATCAAAATATCTGCACTGACGATGCCTGCTCGATCTGCGTCAAATTCAGCTATATCAAGATGACAATGGCGGTCAAAAAAACATCATTTTTTCATTCATTATAAAAAACACCGATATTCATCAAAAATTCATGACATCGGTCAAAATGCCCCCCCCACACACAAAACCTTTCATGCAGTGGAATTATAGCAAAACACAAACGAAAGACAAAAACGCCTTGCCCTTACAAAACAAACAACTATCGTAACAGAATCGTGTTTGCTAATTGGGATGAACCACCATGAAAATCGTACACAAACTAATCATATTGATCTTAGTTGCCTCACTAGGTTTGCTAGTGATTTCTGGCCTTAGCTATAAACATTTTAGTGAAATCAAAACCGCCAGTTATGACGTAACCGATAATATCATTCCGTCGATTGTGGTTTTAGGCAGTGCGCGTACTGATTTTGGCGACATGCGCCGCTATCTGGTGGTGCATGTGGCGCACACCGATCAAGCTAAAATGCGCGCTACCGAAGAAAAGTACAATAAATTGCATACCGAATTAGATGACAATCTGAAAAAATACGCGGGCATGCTGTACGACGATACCGACAAAGCCAATCTGGCGGCCATCCGCGATCTGTTGCCAAGCTATCTCGCCGCGAGCAAAGAAACCATGGCGCTATCGTATGCCGACAAATCAGCTGAAGCGCTGCAGAATTACGAAGAAACAGTGCTGCCCATCGGCAATCAACTCAACGAAGCTTTTAATAAAACCGAAAAATATAATGAAGAACTGACCGATCAGCTGAAAAAAACCGTTAACGACACGATTGCAAACTCGATGTCGCAAAGCATCATTATCGCCATAGTGTCGTTGATTGTATTTGTTATGCTTGGCTTATATATTTCACGCAGCATTACCCTGCCACTGAATGAAATGCGCCAATTTATCGTCGATTTAGGTACGCGTTTTGACTTTACCCAACGTATGCCAATCAAAAACCAAGATGAAATCGGCGTATCAGCCGTTGCACTCAATGGTCTGCTCGACACTTTACAAGCGAGTTTACAAAAGCTGGCTCACGTTGGTAGCCAAGTCGGTGTTTGCGTGAATGGACTATCTAATTCCAGCTCTGAGCTTTCCAGTGCCTCACGCGGCGTGAGTGAATCAGCATCGAGCATGGCCGCTGGTGTTGAGCAAGTGACGGTGAGTGTGACGCATGTGGCCGACCGGGCGCAGCAATGCGATACGACCGCACGCGAAGCGGGTCGTTTAGCCGGAACGGGCGGCGAAGTGATCGACAATACCATCAACAGCATCAACCAAATCGCCGATCAAGTGCGCCAATCGGCTGGGCAAATTGAAAACCTAAAAGATCGTACCAACAGCATTACCTCGGTGGTGAATGTCATCAAAGACATTGCCGATCAAACCAATTTATTGGCACTCAACGCCGCGATTGAAGCGGCACGTGCTGGCGAACTGGGGCGTGGTTTTGCGGTGGTGGCCGATGAAGTGCGTAAGCTGGCTGAACGCACTTCCAGCTCAACGCAAGAAATCACCAGCATGGTGGCCGAGATTCAAAACGAGGCCAATCACACGGTGCAAACCATGCAGCAAACCGTACGCCAAGTCGATAATGGCGTCAGCATGGCGCACGAGGCTAGCACGGCGATTAGTAATATTCGCAAAAGCGCAGATGATGTTGTCGCACAAGTGAGTGAAATCTCGAGTTCGATGCGCGAGCAAAGCACCGCTAGCGCCATGATGGCGCAGCAAGTTGAGCGGGTCGCACAAATGAGTGAGGAAAGTAGTAGCGTTGCCGAGCAGACGGCTTCTGAAGGTGGTCGTTTAAAACAGCTAGGTAACGAGCTCGATGAGGCGATTGCACGCTATAAAGTGTAATCAGCACTAGCAATCGCTTAAAACGGCTGAGTTTGCATTGGCAGACTCAGCCGTTTTCACATTCTATTTTGGCGATTGTTGATTGCTACGCAATCGCACAAAAATGCGCTCAAGCCGCAGACAGCTCGGCGAGCACATCGAGCACATCGAGCACGGCGAGGCGAGCAGCCTTTTGCCGAATGACAGAAAGTAATCCATTCATTTTAAAATGCCGCTATTGGCTGCATTTGGGTCGCGCAATGCTGTTTGTTCCCCATTTAGATTTATTTTTGCGATCTATGCAAATGATGCAACTTATTTTGGGAGCTTTAATCCAATACCCATTAGAATTCACCGATTAAATAACGACAGGTGCAGTGATGGATATTTTGATGAGTCTTTGGGTCGGCTACCCGGTGTGGGTTTGGCTGATGTTTTTTGTAGTGGTGCTGTCTTTATTAGCATTTGACTTAGGCGTATTGCAAAAAGACGACCACGAAATTAGCGTTAAAGAAAGTTTAAAACTTTCAGCAATGTATATTGCCATGGGTTTATTGTTTGGCGCTTGGTTATGGTGGTATCGCGGCGCAACATCTGGCATGGAATACATTACCGGCTATTTGATTGAAAAATCACTGTCAATGGACAATGTCTTTGTCATTGCTTTGATTTTTACTAGTCTGGGCGTGCCACGAATTTACCAACATCGCGTGTTGTTCTGGGGGATTCTGGGCGCCATCGTGATGCGCGGGATTATGATTAGCGTCGGCGCGGTCTTGGTGTCTGAATACCAATGGATCTTAATGATCTTTGGGGCATTCTTGATTGTGACCGGGATTAAAATGCTGCTGGCCGATGATGAACACGGCAAATTAGAAGACAATGGTTTTTATAAATGGCTACGTAAGCACATGCGCTTTACGACAGCGATTCATGGCAACCTGTTTTGGGTGCGTGGCGAGCAGCATGGTTTGGCCAAAGGTTGGTGGGCAACGCCGTTATTCTTGTGTTTGATCTTGGTAGAAACCGCTGATTTGGTGTTTGCTGTCGATAGTATCCCAGCGATTTTCGCCATCACACAAGATCCGTTTATTGTGTATACCTCGAACATCTTTGCTATTTTAGGTTTGCGTGCTTTGTATTTTGCTTTGGCCGCAATGGTGCATCGCTTCCATTATCTAAAATATGCCTTGGCCGTGGTTTTGGTGTTTATCGGGATCAAGGTCGGTTTGGTGTATCTGAACGACATCCAATTGGTGGCGTTTAAGATTCCAACCTTGGTGTCTTTGGTGGTTACTTTTGGCTTATTGCTCTCTGGGGTCTTGTACTCGTTGTGGAAAACTCGCGACGAGCCGAATGATCCACAGAAATAATTAACGCAGCACTTTGTATTCAACCCCGCTGATGCGGGGTTTTTTATTACCCTGACAAAAACCATCGATCAGCTTTCTAATCAATACAAGCATCAAGCGGCTAAAGTAAATAATCCAACCGGAGTACGCCATGTCATTGACCCCTAAGCAGATTCATTTGGTACAAGACAGCTTTGCCAAAGTTGAGCCGATCGCCGATCAAGCGGCGGTGATTTTCTATCAGCAGTTGTTTGCCATTGATCCTACTTTGCAAAACATGTTTAAACACGACATGAAAGCACAAGGAAAAATGCTCATGAGCACACTCAAGCTGGCGGTGGGCAGCCTGAATGATTTACCTAAGCTGGTGCCGGTATTAGAAAAACTGGCTGTACGCCATCTTGACTATGGCGTGAAAGATGCGCATTACACCTTGGTTGGCAATGCCTTGTTAAGAACGCTCAAGATTGGTTTGGGCGATGGTTTTAATGATGAAACGCGTGAAGCATGGTCGGCAACCTACCGTTTAATGGCTAAAGTCATGAAAACCGCCACGGTTTAATCTGGTTTCGCTGCGGTTTGCAAGGCCGGGCGAATCAACCAAGAGTGAATCGCCGCCAATACAATCAAACACGCCGCCACGCCGCCCGTCACAACCTCTGGAATATGAAACCGAGCCGCCAAGAGCATGACCGCAGCCAAAGCACCAATGGCCCAAAATGCGCCATGCTCCAGATATTTAAACGCATTGAGCGTGCCCTTCTCCACCAATAGCAAAGTAAAACTGCGCACAAACATGGCACCAATGCCCAGCCCGATCGCAATCAAAAAGATATTGCTGGTTAATGCAAATGCACCTAAAACGCCATCAAATGAGAAAGAAGCGTCGAGCACTTCCAGATAAATAAATCCGGCTAGCCCGGTTTTTGCTGCCGCGCCCTCATCACCGATCAGCGCTCCCAAACCATCGACCAGCATAAAAACAATCATGCCCCAAATACCGGCGACTAAAAACCGATAGGCTTCTGCCACGGGCAAGGATCCAGCCAATACAATCAGTAATAACAAGCACAACAACAATGCGGCCAAATCTAATTTGCCCAATTTGGCGAGCAGGCGCTCAACAGGGCGTAACCAATGAATGTCTTTTTCTGCATCAATAAAAAAATTCAAAAATACCAGTAGTAAAAAAGTCCCGCCAAAAGCTGAGACCTCAATATGCGCTGAAGTTAAAATTTCGGCGTAGCGATGCGGTGCCGCAATGGCCATCGACAACACATCATTGGCCGGCCACAGCCCCGAGCTCAGATAATGCCACAGCGCCATTGGCCCCGGTAATGGTGGCATTTGGGCAATCACCGCCACAATCAGCAAGGGAAACAGCACCCTCATCCCAAACACCGCGATGAGCATACCCCACAGCAAAAAGCGTTTTCGCCACTTTTCGTCCCAATGCTTGAGTACCGAGGCATTCACCACCGCATTATCAAAACTTAAGCTGGTTTCTAATAGGGCCAAATTAAAAGCAATCCACAAGCCCCCCCAGCCCGCGATGAACCATGCGCCAATTAAGCCAATCAGGGTCACGACCAATGAACTGTGGAAATAGCGAATCATAAAATGCCTCGATTAGATGTGTCTTATTATGCCGCACTTTAGCCCGCGCAATAAAATTGCGGCTACGGCCATAAAATTTCTGCTTATTTTCCACGAAAAAACTGTGAATTATCAATTCAGCGGCCACTAGATGGCGACTGACTCTTGGTCTCAAGAGTGTGAAAGCCTATACTCTTACCTATTGATTTTGTCTTTGGCTCACTGCCCCGGAGTTTCTTAATGAGCAATCCTTACCTCGCGCTGGTTGAAGCGCACAATGCTTTATTACAAAAAACAGATGCCCCCTTATTCGCCAATTTAGATACCTTGGGACATAGCCCAAAACCGGTATTGGCTGCCGATGCTCCGGTGGTGATGATTTTTGCGCCGCACCCTGACGACGAATGCATTATCGGCGCGCTGCCGCTCCGCCTTGGTCGCGAAGCGGGCTTTCGCGTAATGAACGTAGCTGTTTCGCAAGGCTCAAGTCTAAAACGTCAACCAGAGCGCTGGGTTGAAGTTAAAAATGCCTGTGATTACCTTGGTTGGGACTTGCTTGAGACCATTCCTGGTGGTTTGATGGATGTGAACTGCAAAACCCGCGACAACAACCCAAGTGCTTGGGCAGAAAAAGTCGCCGTCATTCGCCAATTGATCGAGCAATACCAGCCACAGGTGGTGGTGTTCCCGCACAATAATGACTACCACTCAGCGCACATTGGTACGCATTACTTGCTGATGGATGCACTTAAAGCCGCTCAGCACGCTTGCACCGTGGTGCAAAGTGAGTTTTGGCGTCAGATGGAAGCGCCAAATGCACTCATCGCGACCAGCCAACAAGACACCGCCGATCTGATCGCCGCGCTCGCTTGCCACGTGGAAGAAGTACGTCGTAATCCGTATCATTTACGTTTGACTGGCTGGATGGCCGATAACGTTCGCCGTGGTGCGGAGGTGTGCGGTGGTCAAGGTGCTGCAGCACCGACGTTCTCATTTGGAACGATTTATCACATTAGCCGTTTTGATGGGCAGCAATTGCTGGCAACCGACAAAAAATTCACCCTGAGTGAAAGCGATGAGATCCAAGCGATTTTCGCTTAATGCTCTAAAAAAACCGCAGTTCAAAACTGCGGTTTTTTTACGCACTCAATATGGCAAAAGGGATAGTCATGACACTGACTTTACACACGCTCGCCACTGGCGTTGAATACTTGGGCATCGCGATTTTAATACTCTCCACCTTGCTGGGTTTATGTCTTTTTGTGCGTGATGTTTACCGTAGTCAGACCATTGATGCAGCTTACAATGCCCTGCGAGAACAACTCGGGAGGGGGATTTTATTAAGCCTTGAGTTTTTGATTATCAGCGACATTATTTACACCATCGCCATTGAGCTCACGGTAGATAACCTACTCAAGCTAGGCTTGGTGGTGATCATCCGCACCTTTTTGAGCTTTACCATGGAGCTTGAACTCACCGGCCGCTGGCCGTGGCAAAAAAAGAATTAAACGTCGTTTGCTCCCATACGCCGCCCATTGCCAATCGCAGCGGCTAAATCAAAGCTCTCCAGCCCCTAGTTCATGACGATTTCATCGACGTGGATTCAATCATTGCCCAGTTACGCCTGTTAACTAAGTCACTTGAGCGATTGATAGTCATTGCTCATACCGACGTTTCTTTCTATAAAAGAAAGATTAAAAAGTGTTTTAAACAGGAATTAACATGAAATCAGTACTGGTTTTGATCCTTTGCTTGGCTGCCACCATCGGCAGTGCGACGCTATTAACGCCGCGTACCCTAGCGAGCAAACCCAGTGCTTCGCAGGCTTTATGCCAAGCGGGCGATTCGGCCAAATGCTGCTGGCAGCATTTAGAATATCGCAGCTATTAGCCGATCAAGCCGCCAGAGCAGCGCAATCAAGGACATCGGTTTTGGTTTTTTTAAGCTCAGTCCGAATCAATTTAGCCATATCGACATCAAATGCAGGACGTTCTGCCGCCAACAATGCCGGCAATTGATCAAGATGGCCAATGGTCCCGAGATAGCACCAATGATCCAATACATGCCAAACTGGCGACCACTCTGGCCCTTCGCTGATGGCGACTGCGCCAGCATAAGGCCACGGCGCTAATTGATGCTTGGCGAGTGCGGCCAGTAGGCGGCCATTGTGTAAGCCCATGGGCTCGTGGCCAATACAAGCACCGCGACAATCGCCTTGCAAATGCGCCTGACAGGGTGAACCGTCTTTTTTAGCGGCTTCCAATCCTAAAGCTTGTCGGCATAAGCCTTGGGATTTAATGATTCGATTCATCAGATTTTGTGCTTCGCGTGCGCCCCGAAATGGGCCGAACAATTCTCCGCTAGCTTGGCTTAATGCCGTCAAAGCGATCAATTGCGGTTGCAGCGGCAATATCGCTGCACCACGCACTACTTTAGGTAATTCGATCTGCCATAGCGACTGAGTTTGATCTACTTTGTGCCGTATTGATGAATTCATTCTTGGCCGAAAAGTTTGAATCAGTTGCCGCTCAAGCAAGGTATTACCGAGCTCACCAGCGGTTTCGACCCAAGTAATTCGACGCAGATCACGCGCCAGATACGCCGCAGGGCCTTCATTGGCTTTTTTACCAAAATGCTGCAAGACCCGACGGCGAATATTCAGACTGCTCCCCACCCACAAGGCTTCGCCCTGCTCACCATAAAATACATAGACGCCTGCCGTATCGGGTAAATCATCAATCACGCTGTCTGAGATTTGGCTCGGCAATGCCGGCGGACGTATCAGCTCATCAATCGCAGCACTGACACGCTCACGACCTAAATCATTGATCGCGGCTTGAAGAAATTGATAAATCAATTGCGCATCGGTCAAAGCACGATGCCGCTCGCCGCTATATTGCAAATCATGGCGGGCAATTAAAGCGTCCAAGCTGTGCTTGAATTCTTCGGGATACAGTTTACGAGAGAGCTGCACGGTACATAGCACTTTGCCACGAAATACCCGCCCTAAACGCTTAAATTCATTGCGCAAAAAGGTGTAATCAAACCGGGCATTGTGCGCGACAAAAATTCGATGATGCAGCTTATCGAGCACCTCATCGGCTAAGTCTGCAAATACCGGCGCATCGGCAACCATCGCGTCATCAATGCCCGTTAAATTCTGAATAAATGGGGGTATTGCTTGGCAAGGATTAACCAACGAGGACCAGGAGCTTATACCTGATGAATCCACTTGAATTAAACCGATTTCAGTAATTCGATCACTCGAAGGGTTAGCACCCGTTGTTTCCAAATCAAGCAACACCAGCGGCGCGGGATAAAACGGATGCGTCATACGTCAGCTCAATAAATAAATTAAATATCAATCAATGCCCGCAGCAATACATTGCGCGAGCCATAAAACCAAAAAGCTTGGAGTGCCTTAGCCCAATAGGCCAAAGTCAATCCAAGCTCGGGGCAATTTTAGACGCGTTTGCGACTATTTCTTTACCAGTCGGAAGCACTGATGAATGCGCTTATTGCGAAAATCTTCAGGGATCGATTCTGCCGTTAGGTTTTCGCTACGATCAACAAACATCGGGTCTAATTCAAAACTGCGTAAATTGTTCGAAAAATACAATACGCCGCCCGGTGCCAGCATGGCCATGCAAGATTCAATTAAATAAGCATGGTCACGTTGCACATCAAGCACACCGAGCATTTTTTTTGAATTCGAGAAACTCGGTGGATCCATCACGATCAAATCATATTTTTGTGGGCTACACGTCGCTTCACGCAAGAACTCAAACACATCAGCACGCACTCGCTGATGATTGATTTCATTCATGCCGTTCAGTGCAAAATTGCGCCCCGCCCAATCCAGATAGGTATTGGACAAATCCACCGTTAAGGTCGACGCCGCGCCACCTGCAGCGGCGTACACACTAAACGCGCCGGTATAGCTAAATAAATTAAGGAATCGTTTGCCCTTCGCTTCCATCATCACCCGCTTACGCGTATTGCGATGGTCTAAAAACAAACCAGTATCAAGGTAAGCTTCCAGATTGACTTCAAAATTGAGGCCATTTTCTTGCACCACAAAAAATTCGCCCGCGCCTTCGGCTTTCTCGTATTGAGTCAGCCCTTTCATCCGCTTGCGAATTTTGAGCGCCACTTGCTCAAGCGGAATGCCAAACACCTCGGCCGTTGCCGCATGGACTTCATCCACCCAGGCTGAATACGCCTCGTCCGTTTCCATCCAGCCGGTATCGTATTCTTGTAAATGAACACGGTCGCCATACACATCAACAATCATTGGAAATTCAGGCACGTCACGGTCATAAATGCGATAGCAAGTCAGCCCCTGACGGCGCGCCCATTTACCCCAATGGCGCATATTTTTAGTGAGACGATTTTTATAACTGGAGAGATCAGACATGGCAGCAACTGAAAAGCAAAAGCGTAGTTTAACAGCTCAGACCGATTTCGATGAGCTTAGTGGTATTTATTTCCACAAAATCAAGGTTTAACGGCCGGCCAGCAAACGCAAAAAGACCGGATCAGGCACATATTGCTTCACGACATTTTCCCAACCGGTGGGGCCAACTAAGCCCTTCACCATCGTCGAGCTGATTTCGGCGATCTCGCGCGGCGGCATTAAAAAGACCGTATCAATGTGTGGCGCTAGATCAGCATTCACATAGCGCATTTTGCGTTCAAATTCATAATCCGCTGCTTCACGAATCCCCCGCAAAATAAATTGCGCACCTTGCTCACGCGCATAATCCACTAAGAAACGATTTTCAAAGGTTTCAACGCGTAAATTAGGCCATTGATTGGTGGTTTCGCGCAGCATCGCCACACGATCTTCAACGCTAAACGTGTAACGTTTATCGGGATTTTCACCAATGGCGACAATCATTTCGTCAAATAATTTAACGCCATGCTCGATCATCCATAAATGCCCCTTTGTTACAGGGTCAAAACTACCTGCGTAAACGGCACGCCGCATGACAACACTCCAAAACAACGGGACGCTTAAGGAATGGCGCAACCCCAAAGAAATAAAAGATTCAAACTATCTGCGCACGGTGCACTGCACCATTAACGTTATTCTAACTCAGTCACCGTCCCTAAAATGCTCAAATTGACGGTACTTCGTCGCATTACAACGCCGTATTCGCTGAATACTATACCATCAGCAAACAATAATTTAAGATGCTCGATAAAGAATGACACTTGGAGGGGAATAGGACGTGTTAAAAAAACTCATTATTAGCGCCAGTTTATCCATCGCGACTTTTGCAAATGCAGAAATTGTCATTGGGCAATCCGTACCCACCACGGGTATTGCCGCCGAAACCGGCAAAGCGATTGCGCTTGGCGCTTCGCTCTATTTTAATAGTATTAATGGCCGAGGCGGTATCAACGGCGAATTAATCAATCACATTGTGCGTGATGATGCTTACGACGCACAAAAAACACTAAAAAACACCCAAGACTTTATTGAAAAAGAAAATGCAGTGGCATTAATTTCTTATTTTGGCACCTCAGGTATTTCTGAGCTCATCAAAACCAAAACATTAGATCATTCAGGCATTCCTTTAGTTGGTGTTCATAGTGGTGCCGAATCCATTCGCAATGCCGGTAATTTATTTATTTTTAATACCCGCAGTAGTTACAATCAAGAAACTGATCGCATAATCAAATTACTCGTCGGTAATTTAGGGGTTACTAAAGTTGCGGTCGTTGCCGAAAAAGGCGAATTAGGCGAGGCTGGCGTGGCAGCATTAAAAGCTTCGTTGGCCAAACATCAGCTTAAATTAGTCGGTGAAGCTTGGTATGACAACAAATCCGGCGACACCAATAAAGCCGCACAAGAGCTCGCTAAAATAAATCCAGAAGCCATTATTGTCGTTGCGCTCTCTAAACCCGCCGCTTCATTTGTGCAGCAATATAAAGAGAAAGGCGGTACATCACAGCTTTACTCTCTTTCGCCAGTCCAGTTTGAAGAGGTCGCCAAAACAATTGGTAAGAAAGGGGCGCATGGTTTAGGAATTAGCCAAGCCTATCCTTATCCATATAATAGCCGCAGCAAGTTGATTCAAGAATTTCAAGCTGCCGTTTTTAATGAAATGGGAACGGGTTCAGGCAAAGAAGAATCTTTGTCAGCCATTGCCAATTACCCAAGTTATGCCATGCTCGAAGGTTATATTTCTGCTCGGCTCATTGTTGAGGCCATTAAAAGAGCAGGAAAAACCCCGACTCGTTCAAGTATTTACAACGCCTTAACCACAATGAAAAAATATGATTTAGGCGGATTTACCATTGATTACAGTGACAAAAATCGCAATGGTTCCAACTTTGGCGAAATCACTATGATGTCACCAACAGGGGCGTTATCCCGATAGTTGCGCTATTCAATAAAAAAGAGCCGAATCGGCTCTTTTTTATTGTTAACACCAATTCAAACGCATTAAGTTGCGAAAAAATCTTTCACTTTATCCATAAATGATTTAGCACGCGGATTGTGCTTATCTGAATCACCTTGGCTGATTTCTTCGAACTCTTTTAGCAATTCTTTTTGACGCGCAGTGAGCTTCACTGGCGTTTCCACCACAACATGGCACATTAAATCGCCAGTCATTGCGCTACGCACGCCCTTAATCCCCTTGCTACGTAAACGAAATACCTGTCCGGTTTGCGTTTCTGCTGGAATCGTAATTCGCGCCTTACCCGATAAAGTAGGAATTTCGATTTCACCGCCCAATGCCGCACAGCTAAAACTAATTGGCATCTCACAATGCAAATCATTGCCTTCGCGATTAAATACGGCGTGCTCTTTAACATGAATCACAACGTATAAATCACCTGGAGGCCCACCATTCACACCGGCTTCGCCCTCTCCACTCAAGCGAATACGATCACCTTCATCCACACCAGCAGGAATTTTTACCGCCAATGTTTTGTGCGTTTGCACGCGACCAGTGCCTTTACAATTACGACATGGGTCAGGAATGTATTTCCCCGAACCATGACATGTCGGGCAGGTCTGCTGAACGCTAAAGAAACCTTGCGACACACGAACTTGACCATGACCGCCACAGGTATGGCAGGTTGTTGCTTCGGTACCGGGCTTAGCACCAGAACCATGGCAAACGTCACATTCATCATGCGATGGAATTTTAATCTGCTTTTCTACGCCACGTGCCGCGTCTTCCAGCGTGATTTCCATGTTGTAGCGTAAATCAGCACCGCGATAAACATTACTCCGTCCGCCACGGCTACTACCGCCGCCACCGCCAAAAATATCACCAAAAATATCAGCAAAATCACCAAAACCGCCGCCACCGCCGCCACCCATACCGGCTTGCTGGTCAACACCGGCATGCCCGTATTGATCGTAGGCTGCGCGTTTTTGATCGTCCGATAAAATTTCGTAGGCTTCTTTACCTTCTTTAAATTTGTCTTCAGCTTCTTTGCTGTCCGGGTTACGGTCCGGATGGTATTTCATCGCCAGTTTGCGATACGCTTTTTTAATTTCTTCGTCTGAAGCGTCGCGATTAACGCCCAAAATGTCATAAAAATCTTTTTTTGCCATGATGCTTATCCCTGAGACAAAAAAGCACAGCCGCCTGCATTGCAAGCGCTGTGCCTATCTGCTTATGCCAAATTACTTGTCTTTTACTTCGGTAAATTCAGCATCAACCACGTTGCCATCGTCTTTTGCATCACCAGCCGGTGCTGCACCAGCTTCTGGTGCGGCTTGCTCAGCGTACATTTTCTCAGCAACTTTGTGGCTCGCTTGCATCAATGCTTCAGTCTTAGCTTCGATCACTTCTTTGTCGTCGCCTTTAACTACTTCTTCAAGCTCTTTCACTGCGGCTTCAATCACGGTTTTTTCGTCAGCAGTCACTTTATCGCCAGCATCCGCCAACATTTTAGTCACTTGATGAATCATGCCTTCGCCCGCATTGCGCGCTTGCACTAATTCGACTAATTTTTTGTCTTCTTCCGCATTCAACTCAGCGTCTTTTACCATCGCTTCGATTTCGGCTTCTGACAAACCCGATGACGCTTGAATCGTGATTTTAGCTTCTTTACCTGATGCTTTGTCTTTCGCACCAACGTGCAAGATACCATTAGCATCGATATCAAAAGTCACTTCAATTTGTGGTACACCGCGCGCTGCCGCTGGAATATCGCCCAAGTTGAATTGACCCAACGATTTATTCGCCGACGCTTTTTCACGCTCACCTTGCAACACGTGAATCGTTACTGCGTTTTGGTTGTCTTCAGCGGTAGAGAACGTTTGTGATGCCTTAGTTGGAATCGTGGTGTTCTTTTTGATCAGCTTAGTCAACACGCCGCCCAAAGTTTCGATACCGAGTGACAATGGCGTAACGTCCAAGAGCAAGATGTCTTTACGATCGCCACCCAATACCGCGCCTTGCAATGCCGCACCAACTGCAACCGCTTCGTCTGGATTCACGTCACGACGTGGCTCTTTACCGAAGAATTCTTTTACTTTTTCCAGCACCATCGGCATACGCGTTTGACCGCCAACCAAGATCACATCATCGATGTCTGACGCTTTTAGACCGGAATCTTTCAGCGCAATCTTGCATGGCTCGATTGAGCGGGTAATTAAGTCTTCAACCAAAGATTCAAATTTAGCGCGAGTGATTTTCAATACCAAATGCTTAGGACCCGTTGCGTCCATTGTTACGTATGGCAAGTTGATTTCAGTTTGTGCTGCACTCGACAATTCGATTTTGGCTTTTTCTGCCGCTTCTTTTAAGCGTTGCAATGCCATTACGTCGTTTTTCAGGTCAATGCCTTGTTCTTTCTTGAACTCAGCAATGATGTAATCCATCAAACGTTGGTCAAAATCTTCACCGCCCAAGAAGGTATCGCCGTTGGTAGCCAATACTTCAAATGCCGTCGAGCCATCCACATCAGCGATGTCGATGATCGAAATATCAAACGTACCACCACCCAAGTCATACACCGCAACTTTGCGATCGCCTTGGCCCACTTTATCCATACCAAACGCCATTGCCGCAGCAGTTGGCTCATTGATAATGCGTTTTACGTCCAAACCAGCGATACGGCCGGCGTCTTTAGTCGCTTGACGTTGGCTATCGTTAAAGTAAGCCGGAACCGTAATAACGGCTTCAGTGACTTCTTCACCGAGGTAGTCTTCGGCAGTTTTTTTCATTTTGCGCAAGATTTCAGCCGAAATTTGCGGTGGTGCCATTTTTTTGTCGCGAACCGAAACCCAAGCATCGCCGTTGTCCGCAGCCACGATCGAGAATGGCATTGAATCGATGTCTTTTTTTACTTCTTTATCGACGAACTTGCGGCCGATCAAACGCTTCACTGCGTACAAAGTATTTTTTGGGTTTGTTACCGCTTGGCGTTTAGCTGGCGCGCCAACCAAAATTTCGCCGTCTTCTTGATAAGCAATAATCGAAGGTGTCGTGCGCGCACCTTCAGCATTTTCGATCACTTTAGGTTGACCGTTTTCTAAAACAGCCACACAAGAGTTGGTTGTACCTAAATCGATACCAATAATTTTAGCCATGTCGTATTTTCCTTCTTTCTAATTGCGGCTCACGCTAAGCGGAGCACCTTGTTCAATTAACCTTAATAATCAAGTGGGGATTGGTATTTGCATTTCAAGCCCACCGACTTCATTTATGCTAATAAATTATTTTGCTGCCGCAACCACAACCATGGCTGGGCGGATTACGCGGCCAGATAATTCATAGCCTTTTTGCATCACTTGAATCACCGTATTGGCTTCTTCATCACTGGGTGCCATTGAAATTGCTTGATGCTTGTTTGGATCTAATTTTTCACCGATCGGGTTAATTTCCAGTAGATCAAACTTTTCAAACACATTGCTAAGACTTTTCGCGGTTAAATCAACGCCCGTTTTCAGCCCTTCAAAATTGCCCGATTCATCCAGCAAAGCCATATCAATCGCGTCTTTGACGGCAATGACTTCACGCGCAAATTTTTCTAAAGCAAATTTGCGGGTGCGTTCATTTTCTTCTAATGCACGGCGACGGGCATTTTCCGCTTCAGCGCGAATATACAAAATATCTTGGCGTGCTTTATCTAGATCAGCCAAAGCGGCGCTCAATTGCGCCTCAATGCCACTATCAACTTCATCAGCCACGGTTTCTACCGCAGGGGCCACGACGGGCTCTTGTTCAATTGCGTCTTTATTTACGTCTTGAATATTGTCTTGACTCATTGCTGCACTCCAAATTTGTTACGTTCCGATATGAAATGGGGGTAGGCACTTGCTTTTCAAGAGCGGGGTCACCGACAAAATAGAAACCCTCTACAGGCAAGCCCCAATATGTAGTAAGAATAATTCGACTACACTATGGTGCAGCGCAATAAAAACATTGCACTGAATAAAAACCCTGCTTCAATGAAAGCAATAGCGAGTGCACACGATAGACAATTGAAATACCGCGCTTGATCACTGAGGCCAAGGATTTAAAACCACCCTGAGTATTGTATATACCCAATGATTTTAGATTGCTGCCAAAGTGACCACTTAAAAGGTGTTCAAAATAAGTACACTCAAAATTGCCCTAACCAACACGGAGATCAGTATGAGCACGCAAGCAAAACGCATCGCAGCAATCGAAAATGACTGGCAGACCAACCCGCGTTGGACGGGCATAACACGCCCTTATACCGCAGCGGATGTAGATCGTTTGCGAGGTACTTTATTGCAGGAATATACCCTTGCAAGTCATGGCGCAAAAAAACTATGGCAACTCATGCATGAGACGCCTTACGTTCACGCCTTGGGCGCATTGACCGGTAATCAAGCGATGCAACAAGTCAAAGCCGGTCTTAAAGCCATTTATCTTTCTGGCTGGCAAGTGGCGGCGGATGCTAATCAAGCCGGTGAAATGTACCCAGATCAATCACTGTATCCAGCCAATTCAGTACCGCAAGTTGTTCGCCGTATTAATAATACTTTAGCGCGTGCCGACCAAATCAATCACTCAGAAGGTGATGACAGTATTGATTTTTACGCACCGATTGTTGCTGATGCCGAAGCGGGTTTTGGTGGCGTACTGAATGCGTTCGAGTTGATGAAAGCGATGATTGAAGCCGGTGCTGCTGGGGTTCACTTTGAAGACCAACTGGCCTCAGTTAAAAAATGCGGTCATATGGGCGGCAAAGTCTTGGTGCCAACGCGTGAAGCCATCGAAAAACTGGTTGCCGCGCGTTTAGCTGCCGACGTGATGGGCGTACCGACCATTATCGTGGCACGCACTGACGCTGAAGCGGCTGATTTGCTCACCAGCGATGTAGATGACAACGATAAACCATTCTGCACTGGCGAGCGCACGATGGAAGGCTTTTACAAGACGTATCCAGGTCTAGACCAAGCCATCTCTCGCGGTCTAGCGTATGCCCCTTATGCGGATCTGGTTTGGTGTGAAACCGGCAAGCCTGATTTGGAATATGCGCGCAAATTTGCCGATGCTATCCATGCCAAATTCCCTGGTAAATTGCTAGCTTATAACTGCTCGCCATCGTTTAACTGGAAGAAAAACCTTGATGACGCCACGATTGCCAAGTTCCAAAAAGAACTCGGTGCCATGGGGTATAAATTCCAATTTATCACCTTGGCAGGCTTCCATGCCTTGAACTACGGCATGTTTAATTTGGCGCATGGCTATGCACGCGAAGGCATGAGCGCTTTTGTTGAATTGCAAGAAGCTGAATTTGCTGCTGCATCACGCGGCTTTACCGCAGTAAAACACCAGCGGGAAGTTGGCACCGGTTACTTCGATCAAGTGACTCAAGTGATTCAACAAGGCAAATCATCCACCACCGCCTTGCAAGGTTCTACCGAAGAAGAACAATTTCATTAATCGGGTATTAGCATATAGAGCATGCTAAATAAGGTGTAGCGACAAATACCCTGTGACGGCACCTTGTGTCGTCACAGTCTCTTGCAAGGGAGCATCACAATGAATATGCGAATTAAAGGTCAAACGAGTCCAGAAGTCAGCAGCATCCTAACGCCAGCGGCACTTGATTTTTTGGCGCAACTACACCGTCAATTTGAACCCCGCCGCCGTGAATTAATGACCGCTCGCCAAACTCGCCAAGCGCAATTGGATGCGGGCATCAAACCTGATTTTCTTGCCGAAACGGCAAACATTCGCGCCAGCGACTGGCAAATCAGCCCATTACCGGCTGATTTATTAGATCGACGCGTCGAAATTACCGGTCCAGTCGAAAGAAAAATGATGATCAATGCCCTTAATTCTGGGGCAAAATCATTTATGGCCGATTTCGAAGATTCCAATACCCCCACTTGGAATAACCAAATCGAAGGCCAAATCAATGTGCGTGATGCTTATCGCCGCACAATCCACTTTACTAGCCCAGAAGGCAAGGTTTACGCGCTCAACGCTGAAATTGCCACCCTCGTCATTCGGCCACGTGGCTGGCATTTAATGGAAAAACATTTCGAAGTCGATGGCGAAATCATGTCCGGTTCGCTATTTGATTTCGGTTTAGTGGTGTTTCACAATCTGCAATATCGCCTCAGCCAAGGCAGCTCTTGTTATTTCTACTTGCCCAAAATGGAATCCCATCTTGAAGCACGCTTATGGAATGACGTGTTTACTTGGGCCGAACGTCAGCTTGAGGCGCCCCATGGCTGTATTAAGGGCACGGTTCTGATCGAAACGATTTTGGCCGCTTTTGAAATGGATGAAATTTTATATGAATTGCGTGAGCATTCATCAGGTCTAAATGCCGGGCGTTGGGATTATATTTTTAGCTGCATCAAAAAATTCCGCATGGATCGCGACTTTTGCCTAGCCGATCGCAGCCAAATCACCATGACCGTGCCGTTTATGCGCGCGTACTCCTTATTACTACTCAAAACCTGTCATCAGCGTGGCGCACCAGCAATGGGCGGCATGTCGGCGTATATTCCGGTTAAATCCGATCCAGTGGCCAACGAAAAAGCCATGAGCCAAGTGCGTGCCGATAAAGAGCGCGATGCCGGTGATGGCTACGATGGTGGCTGGGTGGCGCATCCGGGCTTAGTTCCTGTCGCGATGGCCGCTTGGGATGTGATCTTGGGCGATCAGCCCAATCAAATTAGCAAACAGCGTGCTGATATTGCCTGCTCGGCAGCAGATTTACTCAACTTCCAACCCGAAAGCCCAATTACTGAGGCCGGTTTACGCGGCAATATCTCGGTCGGTGTGCAGTATTTGGCATCGTGGTTAGCCGGTATGGGTTGCGTACCGATTCATAACTTGATGGAAGACGCCGCCACGGCTGAAATTAGTCGCTCGCAAATTTGGCAATGGCTACGCTCAGACAAGGGCGTACTCGATGATGGCCGCAAAGTCACCGTGGCGATGTTTCATCAATGGTTGCCTGAAGAAGTGGCTAAAATCCAAGCGCAAGGCCGTTTTAGCGCCACCTTGACTGAGGCGGCCAAGCTCTTTGACCAAATCACCACTGCCGATGAGTTTATTGAGTTTCTGACTTTGCCGGGCTACGCCAGAATTGCTTAACCGGACTCGATGTAGTCATTAATCTGCCTCGGGAAACCGAGGCATTTTTGTTGTATCGGTGTGGATTCACTGGCCTATCTTACCAATGCCTCCTAGAATCTTACTTCGGTCTCAAGAGAAGCCAATAAAATGAAGCTGATTACCGCACTACATAGCCCTTTTGGTCGGAAAATTCGCATTGTCTTGGCGGAAAAAAAGATCGATTTTGAGCTGATCATCGCCAAGCCCGGCGAAGACGACGCCCTGATTCAAAGCTATAACCCACTGGGTAAAGTGCCGGTTTTGGCGCTCGATGATGGTCGGGTTATTTATGATTCAAGCGTTATCGCCGAGCATTTAGACTACTTATCGCCAGTATGTAAGTTATTTCCAAGCGATCAACGTCCGATGATTAGCGCCAAACGCACTGCGGCTTTAGCCGATGGGATTTGTGATGCCGCCGTTGCCATCGTGCTGGAGCAGCGCCGTCCTAGCGCCTTGCAAAGCCACGATGCAATCAACCGCCAGCAAGACAAAATCAAACGAGGCCTCAGCGCACTAGCAAGCCAACTGGAAGAAAAGCGCTGGTTTTCTGGCGATGCATATAGCATTGCGGATATCGCGGTGATTTGTATGCTTGAATACTTGGATTTACGCCTACCCCAACTGCAATGGGCCACTCACTACCCCGCCTTACAACAATATCACCTGCGGGTTGGCGAGCGCGCGGCCATGGTTGAAACTCGGCCAGTAGCGATGACTTCTCTCGCTTAAATCTAAGCGCTGTTGACGTTGGTTTACGCTCGCCTAGGTATGATCTGCCAGACCCGCGTTAACAGAATCTAAACCAATAACCAATAAAAAAGCGCAGTTTTTAATCTGCGCTTTTTTATTGGCCGTGCTGCGTTTAAATTCTACTCTCCGTCACCGGATCGAATAACACCACTTTTTTCATATCCAGCACCAGCTTAATACTCTGCCCTGTAGGGGGCACTAGTCGTGGATGCACGCGAGCAATCACTTCAACGCCATTGACTTCGGTATACACCATCGTATCAGGCCCCGTCGGCTCGGTGATTTTCACCTTGCACTCCAGCGCACTCGATTGCGCCTCAGCCACATCCAGTTGTTCTGGCCGGATCCCTAGGGTGATTTTTTCACCCAAACGCGCACGCAAATTAGGCCGTCCCGCCAAGCTAATAAAATATGGGCTCGCCATCCCTTGCAAAGAAACTCCCAACTCGCCGTCATGCTCAATTAAATGGCAGGGAATAAAATTCATTGAGGGTGAACCAATAAAACTCGCCACAAAAAGATTCGCTGGGTTCTCATAAATATCTTGTGGGCGGCCAAATTGTTGAATCACACCGTCTTTCATGACGGCGATTTTGTCGCCCAAAGTCATCGCTTCAATCTGATCGTGCGTCACATACACAATCGTCGTTTTCAGGCGCTGGTGCAATTGCTTGATTTCAACGCGCATTTCAACGCGCAATTTGGCATCCAAATTCGATAGCGGCTCATCAAATAAAAATAGCTTGGGATTACGGGCTAATGCGCGGCCCATCGCCACACGTTGCCGTTGTCCACCCGACAAAGCCGCCGGTTTGCGCTCAAGCAAATGATCCATTTGCAGCATTTTGGCAACGCGAGCAATGATTTCATTTTGCTCCGCCTTCGCAATGCCGCGCGTTTCTAAGCCAAAAGCAATATTTTGTCGAACCGTCATGGTTGGATATAAGGCATAACTTTGAAACACCATCGCGATGTCGCGATCTTTTGGCGCTACATTGGTGACGGCACGATCCGCAATACAAACCTCACCCGTCGTTGGGCTTTCTAGTCCCGCAATAATATTCATCAAGGTCGATTTACCACAACCGGATGGGCCAACCAAAATCAAAAACTCACCGGACTCAATATCAATATTGATGCCTTTTAAAATTTGCGTATCACCAAATGTCTTGGTGACATTTTTAATGGCTAAAGCACCCATTGCATTCTCCAAATTGATTGAGTAAGCCAAGTCATCACTTGACTTAACCTTTGACCGCACCTGCCGACAAACCTTTCACAAAATACTTGCCGCAAAACACATACACCGCAATCGTTGGTAGCGC
Organism: uncultured Deefgea sp.; assembly: GCF_947072475.1. GTDB lineage: Bacteria > Pseudomonadota > Gammaproteobacteria > Burkholderiales > Chitinibacteraceae > Deefgea. The sequence continues at coordinate 16,727 of NZ_CAMTIA010000011.1, read as the reverse complement.
CGCAATCAGTGCTGCAGCCATATCGACGTTGTATTCCTTCACATTGGTCGAGGTATTGGCCATATTATTCAAACCCACGGTAATCGGCTGACTATCTCCGGCGGAGAAAACCACACCAAATAAGAAATCATTCCAAATATTGGTAAATTGCCAGATCAACGTCACCATAATAATCGGCGTCGACATAGGGATAATAATTCGCCAAAAAATCCGCCAAAACCCAGCGCCATCGAGCCGCGCCGCTTTAATCAGCTCATCGGGAATGCCCACATAGTAATTGCGGAAAAACAGCGTGGTTGAGGCTAAACCACACACCACATGCACAAAGACCAAGCCGGTGGTGGTGCTGGCAATGCCTAGCCAACCTAAGGTTTGCGCCATCGGTAGCAGCAAGACCTGAAATGGCATAAACACCCCAAATAAAATCATCGCAAACACAATATTGGAGCCCGGAAAACGCCATTTCGACAACACATAGCCGTTAATCGCGCCCAACGTCGTTGAAATCAACACCGCAGGAATCACCATTTTGACTGAGTTCAAAAAATAGCCTGATAGACCATCACAAGAAACCCCAGTACACGCCGAACTCCACGCCTTGCCCCATGCGGCAAAGCCAATGTTTTGCGGGAAGGACAATAAGTTGCCTGTGCGAATTTCTTCCATGTCTTTCACCGACGTTGTCAGCATCACATACAGCGGAATCAAGTAATACAGCGCGGCAAACACCAGCGCGGCATACACCAAACCCCGCCAAAAACGTTCTTGGTTCATACCATTCTCCCTGATACGCAAACCCGACGCAGAGGCGCAGAGACGCGGAGAAAAACATCAGATGGCATCGTACAGATTTGAGCTAAGTTCATACTCAAAGTCGTTCCTCTGCGTCTCTGCGTCTCTGCGTTCGCCGTTGTTTTTATATCTTGTGATAGGACATTAACCATTACCGTCTTTCCTCAGCTCTGAATACAAATACGGCACCACAATCGCTGCTACCGCCATCAGCATCATCATCGCGCTGGCCGCACCCACCCCCATTTGTCCGCGTGTAAAGGCCATTGAATACATAAAGGTTGCCGGCAAATCCGATGAATAGCCTGGGCCGCCGCCGGTTAACGCCATAATCAAATCAAAGCTTTTAATCGCAATGTGTGAGAGCACCATCAAGGTGGAAAACACCACCGGGCGCAATGCCGGTAACACGATTTTCCAATAAATTCGTGGCAAGCTCGCGCCATCAATTTGCGCGGCTTTAATAATCGAATCATCCACCCCACGCAAACCGGCTAAAAACAGCGCCATCACAAACCCCGATGATTGCCATAATCCGGCCAGCACCACGGTATAAATCGACATTTCGGAATTAACTAACCAATCAAACGTGAACTGGGTAAAGCCCCAGTCATGCATTAATTTTTCTATCCCTAAGCCGGGATTCAAAATCCATTTCCACGCCGTGCCGGTCACAATGAAAGACAAGGCCATGGGGTAAAGATAAATCGTGCGAATGGCACCTTCAAAACGGATTTTTTGATCCAATAAAATGGCCAATACAACCCCGATGCCCATTGCACCGCCAATAAATAGCACCGCAAAAATCACTAAATTACGCACTGCAACCCACCAGCGCTCATTGTCAAATAAGGTGATGTATTGCGCTAAACCGGCCCATTCATAATTGGGCAGCATGCGCGAGGTGGTGAATGACAAATAGCCATTCCAGACAATAAAGCCATATAAAAAAACTAGGGTCAGAACAAACGACGGGGCTAAAACGAGGCGCGGCAGCCAGCGCTCCGCAAACCCATATTGGGCCGTACGGACAGGCATCGTCATATTGGATTCTCCGCAAAAGCAAAGATAAATAGATGGGTATATGAATGGAGCTATTTTATTTAAATGTCCTCATCCATATACCCTAGAGGAAATTACATGGTTTTCGCTGCTTTAGCGATTTTGACTGCCGCGTCTTTCGCGCTCATTTTGTCGTCATTCCAGAACTGCGTTACCACATCAAACATGGCGCCTTGCGTTGCTGACTTCATCGCCATGCCATGTGCCCACGATGGAATCAAAGTGCCTTTAGTCGATGCCATCTTGAAGTCTTCAGCTGACTTTTGACCACACAGATCAAACTTGCTCATATTCACGCCCAAACGAGCAGGAATTGAGCCTTTGTTTAAGTTAAATAGCTCTTGAAACTCTGGGCTCATCAACGTTGCGGCTAATGCTTGCTGCCCTTTTTCAGCCTCTTTGTTTTTCAATTTAAACATCGCAAAACTATCAATATTAAAGGTGTACGCATTGGCAGTACCCGGTGCGGCTACGCACAGGAAGTCTTTGCCCGGTACTTTACCTGCCGCCATAAACTCGCCCTTGGCCCAGTCGCCCATAAACTGCATACCGGCTTTGCCATTAATCACCATGCTGGTGGCTAAATTCCATTCACGGCCTGAGCTATTTTTGTCGGTAAAAGGTTTGATTTTTTTATACGTTTCCAAGGCCTTAATCATCGTTGGGCCGCTTAAAGTACCTTGATCAAGTTGTACAAAGGCTTTTTTATAAAAATCAGCACCACCCACACCTAAAGCAACGGTTTCAAATACAGTGCTGTCTTGCCAAGGTTGGCCACCATACGCCACTGGCTGAACGCCAATTTTTTGTAATGCCGCAGCGGTTACAAAAAACTCATCCCAAGTTGTTGGCACTTTGGCATTGGCTTTTTTCAATAATTCTGGATTCACCCACAGCCAATTCACCCGATGCACATTCACTGGCGCGGCAACGTATTGACCTTTGTATTTCACGACGCTGGAGACCACCGGTGGCAATAATTTATCCCAGCCACCTTTTTTCGCCACGTCATCAATTGAAGCCAGCACCCCTTCAGCGCCCCACTCTTGAATCGAAGGCCCTTTAATTTGTGCTGCCGCTGGTGGGTTACCAGAAACCACGCGCGTTTTGAGCGCCGTCATGGCGTTTTCACCACCGCCACCGGCCACGGCAAAATCTTTCCAGGTGTAACCTTTGGCTTCCATCATTTTTTTTAATTCAGCCACTGACTTGGCTTCACCGCCTGAAGTCCAATAATGCAAGACCTCGACTTCAGCAGCCTGTGCTGCGAACGCAATGCCCATTCCTGCAACCAGCAAACCCAACTTGGTAAGACGCATTATCGTAATCTCCAGATGATTTTAATTTTGCCGAGTGCAGTCCTGCCTTCGGTTGTAGTCAGAATATAGTAACTACATACTGATAAAAATCAGGTAATCACCGGACAGGTATTCAACCTAGGGTGAATACCTTACATTCAGACGTAAAAAATGCCGTCCACTAAATACATGAACGGCATTGTTTGCTGACAAAAAGCTTTTACAGCTTAGCAAACCAATCACTAGCAGGCACTTCTTTGAGCATGGCGGCCAACTCCATCGCCGAATGCACATGCATTTTGGTGAAAATTCGCGCCCGATGTACTTCAACCGTTTTAGTACTGATATCTAATCGATCAGCGATCTGTTTATTGAGCTTGCCCAATAAGATTTCTTGCAGCACTTCGCGCTCGCGTGGCGTTAAATCGGCCAGCAATTCCACTACTTTTTGTTGGTGCTGTGCATTACCACGGCGCTGCTGATCTTCACTCAAACACGCTTGTACCCGCGTCAACAACAAGTCTTGATCACAGGGTTTTTCCATAAAATCACTGGCACCATCTTTGAGTGCATTCACCGCCATCGGCACATCACCATGCCCGGTTAAAAAAATAACCGGCGGCAAATAACTGCCTTCGCGCAGCTCGGCAAACAGCTCTAGCCCACTCATTCCGTCCATACGCACATCGACAATCAAGCAAGCAAAACGACTCGCATCGCCCTCATCCAAAAAAGCTTCGGCCGACGCATACGTCACCACCGGGCAATCGTGCGTTTCTAGTAATAAAGCCAATGAATCGCGTACCGCTTCATCATCATCAATCACCGCCACGGTTCGAATGGCCGCTTTGCTCGTCAAAACAGGCTTCATGATATTTCCTCACTCACATTAAAAGGTAGGCGAAACCGCATTCGAGTTCCGCCACCGGGATTAGGTTCGGCCCACAAATGGCCGCGATGTTGCTCAATCACTGAGCGGCAAATATTCAAGCCCATGCCCATGCCTTCGGACTTGGTACTATAAAACGGTTGAAATAATTGGGCCGGATCGGCCAAGCCGCTGCCTTGATCGGCGACGGTAACCTTTAAGGTATCGGCGCTAAAGCTCGCACTGACGATAATTTGTCGCTCGCCAATCGGCGTTTCGCTCATTGACTCGATCCCATTTTTAATCAAATTAAGCAGCACTTGCTCCAGCATCACCGGGTCGCCCTGAAAACTGGGTAAGTCACTCGGAATATCGAGCACAATTCTGGCCTTCATTTTTTGCACCATGGGGCCCAATAATTGCACTGGCACGCTGACCAAATCATTCAAAATGCACAACTCTCGGGTTGGTGCACGTTTGACGACAAACTGCCGAATGCCCCGAATAATCTGCCCAGCTCTACGCGCTTGTGCCGTCATTTTGACCAAGGTTTCTTGCACTTTAGCCAATGGGGGATCGGTTTTATACAACATGGTCTCACAGGCCGCGCTATAGCTGGCGATCGCTGCCAATGGCTGATTGAGTTCATGCGCCAAACTCGACGCCAATTCGCCCATATTGACTAGCCGGGCCGTGTGTTGCAATTGATCGTTGCGCGTGCGGGCCGCCTCTTGTGCTTGTTGCCTTGCCGTAATATCGGTACAGATTTCCAAAATGGCGCTGCGATTATTCACCCAGTCGACTTTACGCTGCTCAATTTGATAAGTCCGCCCAGTGTGCATATCAACGCTTTCAAAGACCCCATCGTGGTTTGCTGAATCAGTCAACCAGCGCGTTAAACAATACGCTTCGGCGTCTTTTGGAATTGCAAAAGTCTTGCTATGCAAACGATTGCGATACAGCAATACCCCGGTCTCAATATCGGTCACCGACACGGCCACCTCTAACCCCGCCAACACCGTTCGCAATTGCTGACGCGAGCTCGCCAGCGCTTCACGCTCTTGCTTGAGCTCAGTCACGTCATACATGGACGCCATCCAGCCACGATGAACCCCGTGACTATCGACTAATTTGGACGAATACAAGCGCACATCAAAGCGCTCGCCATCATTACGCATAAAGCGCAATTCAAAACCATTGGCCGGACATTCACCCCGCAAAATCGCCTGATAGGCATTAGCACATGCGTCCAAACATTCCGGTGGCCAAAACACCATCGGCGGCTTAGCGCCAATTAACTCCGCCTCAGACCAACCCACCATATTGGCAAACGCCCGATTCACATAGCTCAGCTTGCCCTCTGTATCCATCGCACGTAAGCCAGTGACTAGCGAGGTTTCCATCGCCGAGCGAAATAAGATCTCATCACGCAGCGCATACTCGGCATATTGCCTTTCACGCATCCGTAAACGCAGCATTTTCAGCGACCATAGCAGTAATAATAACAGCGCTGTAATTAAGCCAATCAACCAAAAATTAGACTGCTTCGCCACCGGATCAACAGACCTAGCCAATAAACGTAAGTTTTGCTGGCTCGCCCCGCCAAATGGCACTTCACGAATATCCTTGCCTGTTAAACGCGAATGATAGCGATTGGGCGCAATCACTTGATTATTACTATCGACTAATTGCAATTGATAGCGCTGCACCATCCACCACGGCACACGCTGCAATAATAAAATCGACAAATCATAAACCGCCAGTACCGCACCTTGATATTCAGTTTGATGAAAAAACGGCACCACATGCACCATTTGCGGTGAATTACGCCAAATCACATTACTCACCATCGGATAACCCAAGGTCGCGGCACCATCAATCACCTCGGTGAGTAATGAATCACTGAGTGAAACTAAGCTATCAGGTCGACGTTCAAAATTGGGAAAGCCATCCCCCCGTTGGCCTTTGGCATTCACCCACTCGATATTGACGATTTCTGGATTGGACTTCATCAGCGCTTCGGCGCGGCGTTGAAAATCCAGCTGCTGCATACTGTCCGATGCCAAGCCATACGCCAGATTTTCTAAAACATTTTGATTGCTTTGCAAGCGGCCGCGGATTTCTTGCTCTTGCCACAGCATGTCTTGCGCCATCGTCGCTTCACGCACAAATAATTCTTGACGATAATCTTGCCAAGCGTAAGCCAAGACGGCGGTCAGCAGCGATGCAATCGCCAAATATGCCAAGGCCCACGGCCAATTACGTTGCCAACTGCTTAAATTAGGCCATTTTTTCATAGGGGAGAGGATACGATGAACCGGGTTCGATTCCCCATACAGTAATACCCATGCCGCAGAAAAACAAAAACCCTGCTTCATTTGCAGGGTTTTGCGTCTCAATCACCACATTCGCTTAGTTTTTGACTGGCACCGCCGCCAAACTGGCCGTCAGTAAAGCCCAAAATTGCGTCACCGAGGCCATCTCAACGCGCTCATCCGGAGAATGCGCGCCGCGTATCGTCGGCCCAAATGACACCATATCTATTGCTGGATACGTTTTACCAATCAAACCGCATTCCAAACCAGCATGAATCACCTTCACTTTGGGCGCTGAGCCATACAACGCTTGATAGGTCTGTTGCAGCACCGTTAAAGCCCGCGATTGCAGATTGGGCGCCCAGCCTGGGTAAGCGCCGCTACTTTCCACCGCAAATCCACCTAAGCGCGCAATCGCCCGAATGGTTTGAACCAATTCAGTCACGCCGGTTTCGGTTAAAGAGCGCACCATTAACACCGCATCAAAACGTCGACCATCAAACTGCACCACCCCCAAATTATTCGAGCTTTCCACCACGCCCGCCACCTCGTTACTCCAGCGACGAATGCCATGCGGCAAGCCCATCAATAAATTTACCACCTTGGCACTATCTGCATGACTAAGCACCTGCTCGGCCTGTCCATCGACCACCTGCAGTGCAATATCGCTTTCAACGGCTTGCAACTCTTGCTGCCATTCGGCCAAGCATTGCGCAGTAAACGCCGCAAAATTCGCCGCATCACACGCCGGAATCGCAATCCGCGCAAACGCTTCACGCGGTAAAGCATTGCGTAATGAACCACCACGCAAACTCACTAAGCGTAAATCAAATAGGGGTATTGCTTGGAACAGCAGACGAGACATGAGCTTGATGGCATTACCCCGCTCAAGATGAATATCAACTCCAGAATGCCCGCCCTTCAGACCGGTTAACGCCAGATCACGCACCACCCAGCCCGCAGGCATCGGCTCGGGATGCAAAGTTTGCCCCACACTGACATCAATGCCACCGGCACAGCCAACGTACAACTCGCCCCAGTCTTCAGTATCTAAATTAAACAGCAACTGCCCTTGCAAGCAATTGGGCTGCAAGCCCTTCGCGCCGCTCATGCCCGACTCTTCGTCGATGGTCAGCAACACCTCAAGCGGGCCATGGACCAGATCTTGGCTTTCCAACACCGCTAACGCCGCCGCCACCCCAATCCCGTTGTCAGCCCCGAGTGTCGTCCCCTCGGCATGCATCCAGCCATCGGCAATATAGGTTTTAATCGGGTCACGCAAAAAATCATGCACTACGGCTTCGTTTTTTAACGCCACCATATCCAAATGGCCTTGCAACACCACGCCCAGACGATTTTCCATCCCCGGCGTAGCCGGCTTGCGAATCAGTAAATTACCAACGGCATCGAGCTCATGACTTAAGCCCAATTGACTGGCCCAAGCTTGAATCTGCGCTCGCAACGCCGCCTCATGATGCGATGGTCGCGGATAAGCACACAACACGGCAAAGTGCTGCCACAACAAGCTCGGTTCAACGTTTTTACAAATCATGCAAAGCCTCAAACAACATTCAACTAGGGCGACAATCTACGGGAATTCGCCAATCTCAGCTGCAGCATTTTAGCGTAATCGGTATTTTTCACACCGCGCAGCAACCCGCACAAACCAAAACATCGCGACATATCAAAATTTTATACCGATGTATTTGAATAAAGACCAACAAATTCAAGATCTAGATTGAGATACCCTATAAATCAATAAAAATAAGTCCTGAACAAATAAAAACAAAACGCCAGTATTACCAACAGCAAAACCAATTATTCTTATCGCTTATTCATAATGAATTTGGTTTAAAGCAAATTCCATCTACCCCTTTTGTCTTAGTCTAGATAGCGTTGATCCAGAAGATCCGTCGCCTAAGGAATTGCCGCCATGACCCAAAATCATCCCAAACTGACCACTGATCCCTATTACGACGGCGTGCCCGAATACATGACCGAAGTGTATGACTGGGCCTATGTTGACCCCAAATGGGTGAAAGTCCTTGATCGCAACATCGTGGTGCGCATTTTGTTGTTTTTAAACGATCAACGACTGATGAAATGCTATCTGGACGAAATCCAACCGGGCATGCGCGTTTGGCAATTGGCCCATGTTTATGGCGATTTAGTCCGCCGCGCCGCGCAACGCGTCGGCCCCGCAGGCGCCTTTCATTTAACCGATGTCACCCCCATCCAAATTGAACACGGCAGCAAAAAATTAAAAGGCATGGATTGGGCCAAAGTCATTCGCAGCGACGCGGCGGGTTTTGCTGGCATCGGTGGCGACTATCAATTAATTTGCAGTTTTTTCTTATTGCACGAAGTGCCCGACGAAAAAAAATACGAAATCGTCAATCATATGCTGGCGAAATTGCCGGTTGGCGGCAAAGCCATTTTTGTCGATTATCACAATCCCAAAAAATGGCAACCGATTCGCTACATCCTCAAACTCGTCAACCACCTGCTCGAACCCTTTGCCAATGCCTTATGGGACAACGAAATTCAGCACTACGCCAGTCATGCCGACCAGTACACATGGAAAAAACGGACGATTTTTGGCGGGGTATATCAGTGCGTCGTGGTGGAACACGCGAAGTAAACCGGGAGTGGGGAATGGGGAATGGGGAATGGCGGAGTATGCTCGCGATTGAGCCGCTGCCGCGTCAATCCAAAAGTCACTGCCTGTCCGCATGTAAAACGTCCCTCAAAACCTCAGCGCAGCCGCCATTAAAAACAACACCGCCGGATGAACAGCCGAGCGGTTTTATATCCATAATACGGCGCACTACGCTGCGCTTTGAGTGCGCCCTACTCGCTCTACAAGACCGGTAGAGATCCACGCTAAGATGAAATTTTGATGTGCCACGATATTGGCGGGTTACGCCTTCGGCTAACCCGCTAGTGTGATGTATTAAGCTACAGCCATTGATTAACAAAGGCTACATGGCAATACCCATCAATGATCGCCAGCACTTCCCTCTTCTTTTGCTGCGGGCATCACTTTCACCAACACAATCCGTGGGCCGTTCATTTTTTTGACGACGACGCTAAAACCATCGAACTCGATGCGCTCGCCTTCGACCGGTAGATTACCGAGTTTCCATTGAATCAAGCCGCCGACGGTTTCGGCTTCGGGGTGATCGATGTCTTTGCCCAGCATTCGACCCAATGAATACAGCGATAAACTGCCTTTGCCCAAGAGCGCGCCGTCGTCTTGCTCTAACCAATCATTGCGCGACTGCCGAAATTCATCACGGATTTCGCCGACCAGAGCGGCCATTAAATTATCCAGCGTGACAAAGCCCATTGGTTGCGCTTCGTCGGCGTAGGTGACGATGGCAAAATGCGGCGCGCCTTCACGAAAGCGGCGAAACAGCTCTAGCACCGGCGTTTCTGGCGTGACTTGTTCAACCGGACGCACGTAATCGCTTAAATCGGACACGTCGGCGTGGCGTAATTCGGCCAAAAATAGATTTTTTAAATGAATAATCCCCAACACTTCGCCGTCTTCATTCACAAACGGATAGCGGCTAAAGCGTTGTGTTGCGATGACTTGTAAATTTTCTGCGAGCGACACATCGCTATGCAGCACCGCGGCTTCATGAAAAGGCCGCATCAAATCGGCGACTTTCAGTCGACCAAAATCCAAAGACTGCTCAACGACATTCCATTCTTCGCGGCGATTGGCATCGCCATTGCCGCGCAAAATCATTTTCAACTCATCGGCAGAATAATGACTTTCATGACCGGAATGCCCGTCCAAACCCAGTCGGCGTAACAAGCCATTGGCGCTGTGATTGAGTAGCCAAATCGCCGGATACATTAACCAATAAAAGAAATACAAAGGCACCGAAGTCCATAGCGCAACGACTTCAGGACGGCGGATGGCCAATGATTTGGGCGCTAATTCGCCAACGACGATATGCAAAAATGAAATTAAGGTGAAAGCAAAAAAGAAGGAGACGCTATGAATCAAAGCCGCCGATTCAACGCCCAACAGCATAAAGACCGGCTCAAGTAAGCGAGAGAATGCCGGTTCACCAATCCAGCCCAAACCGAGCGATGCCAAGGTGATGCCAAGCTGGCAAGCCGATAAATACGCGTCCAGCTGACTATGTACTTTGCCAAGAATTCGCCCGCGCCAGCCATAGATTTTGGCTAAACCCTTAGCGCGAGTTGCTCGTAATTTAACCAAGCCAAATTCGGCGGCGACAAAAAAACCATTGAGCAGCACCAACGCCAAAGCGATGAGGCTTAAAAAGAAATTTTCCATAATGCGGGCTAAGCCCGTCCAGAACGATCAGCTGTTTATTTTAAGCGCTACCTTCCCATTGCTGGGACAAATATTCAGCAAAGCCCCAAAAAGACCACGAATAGGACAAAAAGAGCGCATCCGCGCTGGTTTTAAGTCGTCAAACTCAAAACCAACTACAAACACGGGCTTGGTATTGCCATAACCCTAAAATCCGAGTCTCACCTTCGGCCATACAAACCCCCTCTCAAAGCAGAGTCGAGCTAAAATAGTCGATTGCCTTATAAGCCCACGCCATGACTCTCGCCAAACCAAAACCCAAAGCTAAGACGTATTTATCTGCAGGCTCGAAAAATAAAGCGCCGCAAGGCAATACCCAAGTAGCCAGTCTAGCGAGAGCTTTGTCCAAGCTCGGGTTCTGTTCGCGCAGCGAAGCCGAAGCCTTGGTATTACAAGGCGCGGTGAGTGTGAATGGCAAGGTGTGTGTGGAGATCAATCGCCGCGTCGATTTAGCGCGCGATCAACTACGCGTCAACGGCCAAAGTGTTGCCGCTGAAAAGAAAGTCTATTTGATGCTCAATAAGCCACGCGGCTTAATTACCAGCGCGCAAGACGAGAAAAACCGCGACACGGTGTTTAGTTGCTTCAACAACAGTCAGGGTGCTACGCTGCCACACATCGGCCCGGTTGGGCGACTGGATAAAGCCAGCGAAGGCTTGTTGCTATTCACCAACGACACCCAATGGGCGGCGCGCCTTACTGATCCGGCCAGCCATTTGGACAAAATCTATCACGTGCAAATCGATCGCCTTGCCACACCAGAGCTGATCGCCGCGATGCAAGCGGGCGTGCTGATGGATGACGGCACGCCACTCAAAGCCAAGCGCGTGACCTTGTTACGCAGCGGCGAAAAAAATGCATGGCTGGAAGTCGTGCTCGACGAAGGCAAAAACCGCCACATCCGCCGCCTGCTTGAAGCCAATCAAATCAATACGCTGCGATTGATACGCGTCGCAATTGGTAGCTTGGAATTAGGGGAATTAGCGAAGGGCGAATGGCGGGAATTGAGTAGGGACGAAATTAAGCAATTAACCATGTAGGGTGCCAATCAGCGCTATTTAAGGAATGAAAACTCCAACGAAATTGACTGGGTTACAACCAACCGGCTCGCCATTGCGTTTGATTTTCTAGCTCACTCCAATGCAAAGTGAAATGCCGTTTACTCAGTACCGCTTCTAACGTGACCTGCTCAACCTTTTGTGCGTCTAGCGGATCTATGTCGACTTTGACGACGAGAAAGTGCTTCTCGCGTTGCTGCGGCACAACGGCGGTCCATTTGGTATTTAGCAGCTTTTTTGGGTGCCAACTGCGCGTTGGGTGCGTCATCGGTGAGGCTCCGGTAAATCTTTAATCCAACTTAATTGGCAGTAGCATCTGTATGGTATTTAGCCGACTCATCTGCAGAATAGTTAAAATCAGGCCAAGCATTGATGTCGTCATTAAACCGGCGTGGCAAAAAATGTAAGTGCAAATGAGCTACCGATTGCTGAGCAGCAACTTCATTAGCATTCAAAATATTAAAACCTGTAGCTTCCAGAGCCTCATTAAATTGCTTCGCCAATGATTGGCATGCCTCAATCAGCGCAACGCCAATCTCTGGAGGAGCATCAAGCAAACTAGTGTAATGCTGACGGCTCACAATCAAAGTGTGTCCAATGACTTCTTGCTGCAATGGCGAAATGCAAAAAAACTCTGTATTTTGATAGATAACGTTCGCATCCGCCAAGTCAGCCGCAATTTTGCAAAATGGGCAAGATAGCGTAGATACCGTCATTATTTAAACACCGGCCGATCAATCCCATATTCCACCAGCGTTTCCAGCGAGATTAAATCCAGAATGTTTTCATGCGTGGCGGCGAGGACAATTTGCGGGGCAGCGCCGGCTTTGAGCGCTTCGAGCCAGCGCGTCGCGCAAAGACACCATTGATCACCAGGTTTAAGCCCAGCAAAGCCGTATTCTGGCCGTGGCGTGGATAAATCATTGCCACGCTGTTGAGAAAACCTTAAAAATGGGCTACTGAGCACCACGCAAACAATATGCTCGCCGATATCGGTTTCATGAGTTCGGCAACAACCATCACGGAAAAATCCAGTTAAAGGCACAAAACTACAAGGTTTGAGTGCTTGACCTAATACATTGATATCCATGGGTATTGCTCGCTAAGGTTTAAATGGTAATGCGTTGACCGTCATACCCTACTTCAATACCAGCAGGTAACGTCGCAGTTAAAGCGTGATATTCCAATTCATGCGTCATATGAATGAACACCGTGCGTTTAGCGGCAATTTTAGCGGCGACTTGCAGTGCTTGTTCTACCGATAAATGCGTTGGATGCGCTTTGTGGCGCAAACAATCCAAAAACAATAAATCTAAATTCTGCAGCAAGGCTTCACTCTCAGGCGGGATTTCCGACACATCGGTGAGGTAGGCAACATTGCCAATTCGCCAGCCCAGAATCGGCCATTTGCCGTGAATCAGCGGTATTGGCTGGATAGTCACCGCGCCGACTTGAAACGGCTCAGCATCGACTTCGTGAATGGTGAGCACCGGTTTATCCCAAAATTCATTGGGTTTAAACAGCGTATACGGAAAGCGCTCTCGGATATGGCCGAGCATTAAACGATTGCCATACACCGGCAAAGCCGCTTTTTGTAACCAGCAAAACGCGCGTAAATCGTCGATACCATTCAGGTGATCAGCGTGCGGATGGGTATACAGCACCGCATCAACGTGCAAGATCTGTTCGCGCAATGCTTGGCTGCGCAGGTCTGGCCCAGTGTCGATCAAAAAAGTTTGTCCACCCGCACGAATCACCGCCGAAGCGCGGCTGCGGGTGTTTTTTGGATCGCTTGAGCTACACGTTGGGCAGCTGCACCCCAAGGCGGGTGAGCCACCACTGGAGCCTACGCCCAATAAAATGGTTTCTACGGCAAGGCTGGTCATTGTGGATGGCGCGCACGAGCAAATAGTTTAAAGAAATTTTGCGTGGTCGCCTCGGCCACGTCGCTCAGTGGAATGCCTTTTAATTCAGCAATATGCTCAGCAACATGGCGCACCCAAGCCGGTTGATTTTGTTTGCCGCGATGCGGCATTGGCGCAAGGTAAGGCGAATCGGTTTCGATCAGCAGGCGATCAAGCGGCATTAGCCGTGCCAGTTGTTTTAAATCTTCGGCTTTTTTAAACGTCACAATGCCTGAGAGTGAAATATAAAAACCTAAATCCATCGCTTGTTGCGCCACTTCCCAGCTTTCGGTAAAGCAGTGCATGACACCGCCAACGTCTTGGGCGTTTTCTTCACGCAAAATCCGAATAGTGTCCTCAGATGAGGCACGAGTATGAATAATCAGCGGTAAGCCCGTTTCACGCGCCGCGCGAATATGCGTGCGAAACCGCTCACGCTGCCACTCTAAATCACCGGTTAGCCGGAAATAATCCAAGCCTGTTTCGCCAATGGCGACCACTTTGGGCGATTGCGCCAACTCAACCAATTGCGCGACCGTCGGCTCGGGCGTGTCTTCGTAATCAGGGTGTACGCCCACCGAGGCAAAGATATTGTCATGCTGCTGCGCCAGTGCCAGTACCGATGGCAACTCAGGTAAATTGACTGCGACACAGAGCGCATGGCTCACATCGTAATCTCGCATATTGGCTAATAATTGCGGCATATTGGCCGCAAGATCAGCAAAATTAATATGGCAGTGCGAATCAACAAACTTCATCATTTTTCTTCATTCAATAAAAAAGCCGTACCTGAAGGCACGGCTTGAATCATAACTGAAACAGTTACATCGTGTGCGTTGTCCGCCCTGATTGCAGATAACCGCCGAGTAAATTTTCAATTTTCACCCGTGCTAAATTACCGGCTTCGTTGCTAGAAAATTGCACACCAATGCCTTGCTGATGATTATTATGCGCGCCAGGCGGTGTAAGCCAAACCACATTGCCTGAAACGGCAATCCGCGCCGGATCATCCAATAGCGCCAACAACATAAAGACTTCATCGCCTAAGTTGTAGAGCTTATTGGTGGGGATAAAAATCCCACCGCCTTTAATAAACGGCATGTAGGACGCATATAAAGCGGCTTTTTCTTTAATATTTAGCGACAGCACACCAGGACGAGAGGCGGCTGCGCGTACTGGATCTTCGCTCATATTTTTCCTTGGCGAGACGGCCCACGTAAGGCATCCACATAGGCAAACAGCAGATTTTCAAACACCAGTCGCTGATTCAGTGGATGACGAGATAATTTTTGCGCATCAGTGAGTTGATTCACGTATTGCATCAACTGTGGTGCTCGTGGGGCAAGCCGCGTTAATGCATCTTGCCAATCAGGATAATAACGAATTTTCCCTGCCAAGCCCAAACTAATCAGATCGTAAATCCACTTCTGTAGCCATGTAAGCACTAAATCGGTATCTAATTTGGCTTTATCTAATTCAGTACAGAGTTTTAATACATCTAAAGTCGCGGGTTCTGCAATCTGCGTCAGAAAGTTCTGCCGCACAGCGAGCCATTCTGCTGCTGCATCCTCCATTGCCGCTAATGGCGCACCGCCAGTATGCGCCAAGTGCAGCGCCGGATTAACGACGCCCTGTGCATTGAGCCATTGCATCGCCACCGTTGAATCAGGTAGCGACAAAGGAAAAACACGGCAACGACTGCGTATCGTTGGCAATAACCGTCGCCAGTGATCGGCCACCAAAATAAACACCGCTCCAGCGGGTGGCTCTTCCAACGTTTTTAAAAATGCATTGGCTGCCGCCACATTCATGGTGTCGGCAGGCATCACTAAAGTCACCCGCACACTACGTCGATGCGCCGAGAGATTCACAAAGTCAGCCAAAGCACGTACATCTTCAACCCGAATCACTTCTGATTTTTTCTTGGCCTTTTTACTCTCGGTCTCGTCAGGGCGCTCTTCTTCTGCGTCCTCCGGCTGCAACACGCGATAGTCCGGATGATTGCCAGCCAAAAACCAACGACAGCCATCGCAAACACCGCAAGGTTGCGTTGATTTTTCTGTGTCTTCGCAAAGAAGAAATTGCGCGAGATAAACTGCAAAAGCACGCTTACCAATACCGGGCTCGCCAGTCAGCAATAAAGCATGTGGCCAGCGATCACGCTCGCGCAGCAATTCTTGCCATGCCGTCTGTAGCCACGGGTATAAAGTCGGTGTTTTATTCATAATCAGCAAAAATTTCCGCCAATTCGGCCTGAATCACATCTAACGGCCGATTGGCATCAATGACTCGAATCCGTTGCGGATTTTGCTGGGCACGTTCAAGATAGGCGGTACGAACACGCGCATGAAAATCGTGTTGCTCACGCTCAAATCGATCTAACACTCGGCCATTGGCCATACGCGCTTGACTCACTTCAAGTGGCACATCAAAAATCAATGTCAAATCAGGTTCGATCAAGCCTGCTTCACGCCCTTGCACCCACGCTTCAAGCTGGGCAAATTTGGTCTGATCAAGGCCACGGCCACCACATTGATAGGCAAATGTCGCATCCGAAAAACGATCGCATAACACCCATTCACCGCGCGCTAATGCCGGCTCAATCACCTCAGCCAAATGCTGTGCTCGCGAGGCAAACATCAACAAAGCTTCGGTTTCTAAAGACATCGACTCATTGAGTAACAGCGACCTTAGTTTTTCACCTAAACTCGTCCCGCCGGGCTCTCTTGATTGCTGTAATACGATGCCTTTCTGATGCAACCAAGCAGCAAGCCACGCTAAATGCGTGCTTTTGCCGGCACCATCAATGCCCTCTACCGAAATAAACCGCCCTCGTGCAACGCTTGCGCTCGTCATGAATCAACCAAATACAAAAAGAATGCCTGAATTGTCGCACAAACCATACAAGACAATAAACAAATTCCAGCACTAGCGGGTATATCAAGCTGAGCTTTATCTGGCAAAGGCTGCTATCAAATACAGTATATAAGTATCTGCATTGACTTTCACACGCACAAACGCCGGACAGCAAAAAGCCCGACTCTTTCGAATCGGGCTTTCTGGTATGGGGAGTCTG